>CAZHHG010000018.1:0-43212 GCA_964532065.1 uncultured Melioribacter sp. | reverse complement strand
GGAAATCCCCCGCGATTCATTCGTTGTTATTACGGGTCTTTCAGGTTCCGGTAAATCCTCTCTTGCTTTCGATACAATTTACGCCGAAGGTCAGAGAAGGTACATAGAATCGCTTTCATCATATGCCCGGCAGTTCCTTAACATACTTGAAAAACCTGATGTGGACCTTATCGAAGGTCTTAGTCCGGCAATCTCCATCGAACAGAAATCGACCGCCGGAAATCCGAGATCTACTGTTGGAACAGTAACTGAAATTTATGATTACCTGAGGCTGCTCTATGCGCGAATAGGGAAAGTCCATTGCTACAACTGCGGAAGGCCGGTTGACAAGCAATCCTCCGATCAGATAATAGACACTGTAATTGAAGATTTTGATGAAAAGAAGATCCAGATTTATGCCCCGGTTGTAAGAGGCCGTAAAGGCCACTATCGAGAACTCTTTCAGGAAATTATGAGAGATGGATTCCTGAGAGTCCGTATCGATGGCGAAGTGAAAGAACTTATAGACGACTTTAAAGTCGACCGGTATAAAACTCATGATATCGAAATAGTTGTCGATAGAATGAAAGTATCTGCAAATTCAAGGTACCGGATCCGTCAGTCAATCGAAGTTGCTTTGAACTATGGTAATGGTAACGTTATTGTTAATGATGAATCGGAAGATTATTGGTTCAGCAGGAATTTTGCCTGCGCTCATTGCGGTATCGGATTCCAGGAACTTGCCCCTAATTCTTTCTCTTTCAATTCACCGTATGGATCCTGTCCAGACTGTGAAGGACTTGGTGAAAAGAAAGAGCTTGATATCAATCTTATTATCCCTGATTGGGAAAAGACAATAAACGAGGAAGCTCTTGCCCCGTTAGGAAAACCTAGAAGTATCTGGTTCTTTAATCAGCTTGATAGTATCTCGGAAAAATTCGGATTCGACTACGATACTCCGCTTAATAAGTTTTCCGACGAACAGCTGGAAATACTTCTAAAAGGATCGAAGGAAAAGATTCCCTTTAAATACACTTACGGCGGTGGTAAAACTGTTACTTATATGCATAAGTTCGGTGGAGTAATAAATTATATTAAACACTATTACGATAGCACTTCTTCGAATAAAATACGCGAATGGGCCGAATCTTTTATGAATACCCTTACATGTACTACTTGTAATGGCGGTAGATTAAAAAAGGAATCCCTTGCTGTAATTATTAACGATCTCAATATTTCGGGTGTCACTTCTCTTTCCATAGAAAAGTGTCTTAACTTTTTCGATACTCTCAAGCTCAGCGGAAGAGATGAACTGATTGCCACCCAGATTCTTAAAGAGATTACATCCCGACTCCGTTTTTTAATAAACGTTGGACTCGATTATCTTACACTCGACCGGTCTGCAAGAACTCTATCCGGAGGGGAGGCACAAAGAATCCGGCTTGCTACGCAAATCGGTTCGCAGCTGGCTGGAGTCCTTTATGTCCTTGACGAACCGAGTATCGGACTTCATCAGTCCGATAATGTGAAACTGATTAAGTCACTTAAAAATCTCAGAGATATCGGCAATACAGTTATTGTGGTGGAACACGACAGGGAGACAATAGAGAGTTCAGATTATATTGTTGATCTTGGTCCCCTTGCCGGTGAGCATGGCGGTGAAGTATGCGTGAGAGGAAATACATCAGAAATTGTTAAGTCCCGCAACGGGATTAATTCTCTTACTGTTCAATATCTCAAAGATAAAAAAAGCATTGAAGTTCCTGAAAAGAGAAGAAAAAGTGACGGAAGATTTATTGAGTTGAAAGGTGCTTCCGGCAACAATCTCCAGAAAATTAATTTGAAACTGCCTCTGGGTTTATTCACTGCTATTACGGGTGTGAGCGGTTCAGGTAAATCTTCGCTGATTAACGAAACTCTTGTTAGAATTTTATTTAAGAAGATTTATGACTCGAAAGTTGTTCCTCTGCCGTTTAAAGAGGTTAAAGGACTCGAACATATCGATAAGATAATCGAAATAGATCAAACTCCGATTGGAAGAACTCCCAGATCGAACCCTGCGACATATACCGGATTATTTACACATATCCGCGATCTGTTCGCGCAATTGCCCGAATCGAAAATGAGAGGTTATGCTCCCGGCAGATACAGTTTTAATGTGTCGGGCGGGCGGTGCGACGAATGCGAGGGAGACGGCGTAAAAAAAATTGAAATGAATTTTCTACCGGATGTATATGTGATGTGTGAGGTCTGCAATGGAAAAAGGTATAACAGGGAAACCCTCGAGATCCTTTATAGAACCAAATCAATTGCCGATGTACTCGATATGACTATTGAAAGTGCTGTCGAATTCTTTCAGGATTTCCCTACAATTCATCGTAAAGTAAAATCACTCCAGGATGTCGGCCTTGGTTATCTTCGGCTGGGTCAGCAGGCAACAACTCTTTCCGGCGGCGAAGCCCAGCGTGTAAAACTTGCGACCGAATTAAGCAAGGTTAGTACCGGAAAAACTCTTTATGTACTGGATGAACCTACAACCGGACTTCATTTTGAGGATGTAAGAATCCTGCTTAATGTCCTTAACCAGCTTGTTAACAAGGGGAATACGGTTATTGTTGTTGAACATAACCTCGATGTAATTAAAGTCGCAGATCATGTTGTCGATCTCGGTCCGGGCGGCGGCGAATATGGCGGAAGAATAATTGCATCCGGTACTCCGGAACAGATTGCTGAATCTGCCGAAAGTTTAACCGGACAATTCTTAAAAAAGGAATTATCTCGTAAATTGAAGGAGTCTAAATGAAAACTACAGTAAATGAATTTCATACCTACCGGAGTGAAATGAATGACAGAATTCTAAATTCCGGATTCAGGGATTTCAATAAATTTTTTGCTCTTGATAATAAGGCTTATATTAATGGCGCTCTTTCAACTAAAACAAAGGAGCTTTTGGGACTCGTTGCTTCGATGGTCCTTCGATGCAATGATTGCATCCTTTATCATATCGACCGGTCTATTCAGGAGGGTGCTACCGAACAGGAACTATATGAATCTTTTAACATTGCTCTTATTGTCGGCGGTTCTATTGTAATTCCGCATCTCCGTTATGCAGTCGAAAAAATGGACGAGATTTTCAATGAAAAAAAGAAAAACCAGTAAACTGATTATTCCAGGACTTATTGTTTCTGTCAACAGTCGTGATGACGTTCTTGCCGGCTATGCAGTCGAAATATCCGATGGAATAATAAAAAAGATTGCGCCGGTAAATGAGTTTAATACTGAGGAGTTTGACGGGGAAGTGTTTCGTTTCGACAATTTAACTCTAACCCCCGGTTTTGTTCAGACTCACATTCATCTCTGTCAAACCCTATTCAGGGGGCTTGCAGATGACCTTGAATTACTCGACTGGCTTCAGAAAAAGATTTTCCCATTCGAAAATTCACACGACAAAAATTCGCTCAGGACTTCCGTCAAGCTCGGTCTTAATGAATTGATTTCCGGGGGCACAACAACTATTGTAGACATGGGGACTTTAAGGCATCAGGAGATAATTTTTGATGAACTGATAAAATCCGGGATCCGTGCTTTTGCCGGTAAATGTATGATTGATCTCAATCAACTCTATCCGGAATTTTGTGAATCGACCCGGGAAGGAATCGATTCATCATATCAGCTCGCAAAAGAATTTCACAATTCCTCGGATGGAAAGATTAAATATGCGTTTGCGCCCCGCTTCGTTTTGTCATCCTCAGAGAAGCAATTGATAGAGACAAGAGAGATGATGAAGGATTTTGAAGGTTCCTTTTTTCATACTCACGCTTCAGAAAATAAAAAGGAACTAGAGATTGTAAAAAGAATGCACGGCAGGGCAAACGTAGATTATTTCGAATCGATCGGCATACTCGATGATAGAACCGTGCTGGCTCACTGTATCCAGCTTGAAAATGATGAATATAACTCTCTGAAAAGGAATAGCGTAAGGGTTGCGCATTGTCCTTCCTCAAATCTTAAACTGGGTTCAGGAATTGCGGATATCCCCCGAATGCTTAAAGAAGGCATATCCGTTTCACTCGGGGCCGATGGTGCGCCGTGTAATAATTCCCTCAGTATTTTTAAGGAGATGCATCTTGCAGCTTTAATTCAGAAACCGATTCATGGACCGACCTCAATGGATGCGAAAACGGTCTTTAAACTCGCTACTAAAGACGGTGCCAGTGCACTCCATCTTGAAAATGAAATCGGAAGCATTGAAGTCGGTAAAAAAGCCGATCTTGTATTGCTCGATCTCGATAAATCCGATCAACCGTTAAATCATGATCCCGATTCGGTCTATTCCAGAATTGTCTATTCATCAAATGCTGATTGTGTGAAGTTTGTGTTTATAGACGGAGAATTAGTTGCTCGGGATGGATTATGTCTCGATAATGAAAGAGAAAAATTAATTAGCGA
This sequence comes from uncultured Melioribacter sp., assembly GCA_964532065.1. GTDB lineage: Bacteria > Bacteroidota > Ignavibacteria > Ignavibacteriales > Melioribacteraceae > DSXH01. The sequence continues at coordinate 38,784 of CAZHHG010000018.1, read as the reverse complement.
TGGTAAACAGGAACTGCAAAAACTTATTGCAAGAATTTAAGCATAATAAATTACGGTGCTCAATTGAAAATTATTTTTGCCAGTCAGAATCAGGGTAAAGTAAAAGAAGTTAAATCAATTTTTAATAATTCCCGCTTTGAAGTAATCTCCCTTTACGAACTTGGAAATAATATTGACGTGGAGGAAACGGGTGAAACCTTCGCAGAAAATGCCTGGCTGAAAGCACAGGCAGTCTATAATATTTATAAGGAACCTACTGTCGCAGACGATTCGGGATTGATGATAGAACAGCTGGATGGAAGACCTGGTGTCATTTCAGCCAGATACGCGGGTGAAAACTGCACCTTCGCCGATAATAATTTGAAAGTGATAAAGGAATTAAGCTCCTTCCCGGAACCGCATAAAGCTAAATTCATTAGTCACGCTGTTTTTTTTGACGGTTCCACTAGACTGGATGCTGTGGGCGAGCTGCACGGTATAGTAATTAAGGAGCAGAGAGGTTCGGGCGGATTTGGTTACGACCCTATATTTATTCCTGATGGTTACGACCAGACAATCAGCCAGCTCGATTTCGAACTGAAAAATAAAATTAGTCACCGTGCCGGATCTTTTGAAAAGCTGAAGGAAAGTCTTATAAAAAAATTCTTCTGATCATTTCTGACCGATTACTACCTGAACTAGTCCGAAGGTTAATGAATGCTTCTCAGTCCTTGAAAATCCGCTCTGCTTCAGAATCTCAATCAGATCAATCTTCTTATCAAATTCACCTACCGACTCCGGCAGGTAAGTGTATGCTTCCCGGTCTTTTGATATAATTCTTCCTAAAAAAGGGAGAATTCTGCTGAAATAAAAAAGATATAATTTTTTTATAAGTCTGTTGGACGGGAGCCGGAATTCCAGAATTGTCGCTTTACCACCGGATTTTAAAACCCTGTGGAATGAATTAAAACCTTCAGGAATATCATAAAAATTTCTGACTCCGAAGGCCACAGTTATATTAGTAAAAGATTCCGGTTTGAAAGGGAGATATTCTGCAACGCATTGTATTTTCCTCCCTTTAATCCATTCAGCTTTCTTTTCAAACAAACGGAGCATATTAAAAGATAAATCCGCACCGAAAATTTTCCGGATTCCGGATTTCCGGGCAGCAATCGAAAAATCCCCTGTGCCGCAAGCAATATCCAGTAATATAGAATCTGAGTTCATCCCGGAGTAACTGATAGCTCTTCTGCGCCAGTAAAAATCGATCCCCAAACTCAGGAAATGATTAAGAAAATCATATCTGTGAGAAATGGAATCGAAAATTCTTTTCACCTTCTCTTTTTTATTCTCTGTTTCTTCCATATTTGTCATATAATTACTACTTTTTTGAAGTCAATTTACGGAAATCAAAATGGATAAATATTTAAAAGCTATAAAACAAAGTGTCTGTGCAATCTGTGTCGATTCTAATGAAAAAGGAAGATGCACACTGAACGGGAATGAAGTCTGTGCAGTTGAATTATATCTGCCCAGAATTATTGATCTCGTTCACAATAATGATAATGCTGAACTCACAAAAATATATAAAAATCTTAGAGAAACAGTCTGCATCGAGTGCAATGCCCAGAACGAAGAGGGCCTATGTTACCTTCGCGAGGATGCAAATTGTTCCCTCGATAGGTACTTCTATTTGATTGTCGAAACTATTCAGAAAGTTGACGCTGGATTACTAACCTGATTCCACCATTTGTGAATTTTCCGGCCGCTCCATAGTGTAAAGAACATAAATATTGCACCAGCAATCAGGTCTATTACATAATGGTACCTTAAATAAACAGTTGCAAATATTAAAAGCGTTCCATTAACAAGAAAAAAATATCTTAAGCGGCTTCCGAATTTCACCGAGAGTATCATTACAAGGAGCGTCATTTGAGTATGCCCGCTCGGAAAGACGTCTCGCTGAACTATCTCGGCGGGATTAATAGTGCCGTGAGGAATTGACTCACCGGCATTAACAACTTCCCTTAAAAAATCTGTTAAAAGAAGTCCCGGCATTTCAATATTATTCATTTCAAAAATATGCAAAGTAAATCTCGGCCCAATTGCAGGAACCAGGAGATATCCTATATATGAAAGGATAAATCCATAAACTATTATGAATGCTCCGTAGTCGAGTTCCTTCCATTTCCCCTGAAGTATCATATCGGCAGCTAATATAACGGGTAAAAAGAAAAATGTGCCGTAAACAATCTGAAGTAGTTCGGTAAGAAGAGGATTTGCAATTTTATATAACTCGACTGTTGGATCTGTCCCGAATAAAAATCTGTCAATTTTAATTAATGCGTCATCGTAAATAACCCCGCGTATCGGGTCGACCATAAAATAAAGTTCTTTGAAAAAAATGAATATAAGGGGAATCAGGTACCAGTAGTGAACCTGCTTCCAGATTCCTCCTTTTTTACTTTTATATGAAAGATAAAGTGCTGTTGTAATTATTATTAAGTTCATCGTAAGATTGAAATACCAGTATTCAATTCTCCCGATAAAAATTATATTAATAACAGAAAGGAAAACAGAAAATATGATTACGATTAAATCAGTGGTGTTCAGGTTCAAAAAAAAAGATCTGATCCGTTCCATTATTATAGAAATGCAAATGTGATAATGGAGAGGTAAATCGTTAATCCGAATATGTCGTTCATAGTTGCAACAAAAGGACCGGTGGCTACTGCAGGGTCCGCACCGAATCTTTTTAGCATAAGTGGAATTGTAGCTCCCATCACCGTAGCGAAAACCATTATTACGAGCAATGAAATCGAAAGTACAATCGAAAATTTGAACTCGGCGTTAAAAAGGAAATGTGTGGCGATTATTAGAATCACTCCGCATACAAGGCCATTGAATAAACCGACCAGAAATTCCTTAACAATTTTTTTATAACTGGTCTTGAACCAAACATCGTGTTCTGTTAATCTACGCACCATAACGATTGCAGCCTGTGTGCCCGAACTCCCTCCCATAGCCATAACGACAGGGATGAAAAAGCTGGCAATTAGAATCTTTTCAATAGATGCCTGAAAAGACGAGAGGACAACAGCACTTATCATCTCTCCAAACAATGCTACAAATAACCATGGGAGTCTGATGCGGGATATAGTGAATGAGCTATCGCTTATCTCTTCCTCTTCGGAGAGACCCGCAAATTTCTGAATATCCTCTTCGGCTTCCTCATCTATAACGTCAACAATATCATCTATTGTGATACGTCCAAGTATAATTCCGTTGTCGTCCACAACCGGTACGGATACAAGGTCGTACTTCTTCATCAGGTTTGCTACCTTCTCCTGGTCGTCATCAGGATGAACCGTAATAAGATCCTCTTCCAGAATTGCAGAGACTTTTGTATCGAGAGGGTGAAGTAGCAGGGATTTGAGCAGAATGAACCCGGTCAATTCCTCGTTCTGTTTTGTTACATAAATGTAATAGATATGGTCAATTATATCTGCCTTCTTCCGTACTTGTTCAATAGCGTCTGCGATTGTGGCATCTTCAAGAACGTGAACAAAATCGCTCGTCATAATACCGCCGGCAGAATCCTCGGGGTATTTAAGAAGCTCTTTTACGTCTTCTGAAGATTCCGGCTCAATATATTCAAGAACCTGTTCTGCTATCTGTTCGGGTAATTCGCTGACAATATCTGTAGCATCATCCGTATCGAGTTCGTCAACTATATCCGCGATTTTTTCTGCGTCTACTTCTTCTAAAATTTTCTCGCGCAGGTTTTCGTCAAGTTCTATAATTACTTCGCTTGCGGTTTCAGTATCGAGAATATTGAAAAGGTAACGGGCTCTCTCTTTATCCAGGTGATTTATTATTTCGGCAATATCGGCAGGATGGATATCGGTAAATATAGAAAGCAGGCTCTGTGTCGCCTCTTCTTCGATTAGAACTTTTATATTGTCTATTATCTCAGGATCTTCCTCAAGAAGGTCATGAAGACTTTTTAATTCTTCTGCCATCCGGTTTCCTTAATTAATCTTGTAAGTGTTATAAAATCCTGGATTGATAATTCTTCAGCGCGGCGCGATAGTGAGAATTGCCCGCTATCAATATTAACGCCCTTAAATATACTATTACTTAACGAATTTTTTAACGTTTTTCTTCTGTTGCCGAACGATGCCTTTACGACCTGAATGAAATCCTCGTCATCAATTGAATCGTCAGTTCCTTTCGAAAAATTGATTTGAACGATTGCCGACCAGACTTTAGGTTTGGGATAGAACACATTGGGTGAAATCTTAAAACAGATTTTTGTATCAGTGAAGTAACCTAGCAGAACACTCAGTATTCCGTAATCTTTAGAACCCCGTCCGGAGGTCATTCTTTGAGCCACTTCCAGCTGAACCATCAATAACGCGTCGGATATTATCCGGCGGTTTCTAATCAGCTTGAATAATATTGATGAGGTTATGTTGTAGGGGATATTCCCTATAATCCTGAGATTCTTGTCCGACGACTTGTGATTATTAAGATCAATATCAAGAAAATCTTCGTTTATAATTTGCAATCCCGGGAATTCTGTTTTAAGATCTTCAATTACGCGGGTATCGATTTCGACGACTGTAAAAGGGCCGGCTTTTTCGTAAATCATTTTTGTTAGCGAACCTGTTCCGGGTCCTATTTCGATTATACTATCCTCAAGGGAAGGATTAAAAGTATCAATGATTTTGTGGACAATATTATTATCGTTTAAATAATTCTGTCCGAATTTTTTAAGAGGTTTTAATCTGCCCGGCATATTTATGGCTTTACAGTTTGGAGATTTCTTTAATGCAATATAAGGTTTACCTCTCTAATATTATTTATATTTCATCAGCCAATTGAAATAAAATTATATCATGTTTGAGTTGATCTTTTTAGCGGGCCTTTCATTCTACTTTATCGAAATTCTTATCTTCACTATAGGTGCCGGGATCAGGTTCGGGAAAATTGATGATAAAGACCTTCCGTCAATATCCGTGATTGTAGCCGCCAGGAATGAAGAGGAAAATATTCTCGAATGCCTCTCTTCACTCGAAAAACTGATCTACCCTGAAGAAAAAATAGAAATAATAATTGTAAATGATCATTCAACGGACGGAACGGGAGAAATTATTAAATCGTTTATTTCCGGTAAACCACGTTTCCGGCTTCTTACTCCGGGAAATTCGATCGGACATCTTAAAGGGAAAACAAATGCTCTGGCCAATGCCGTTAAAATTTCTAACGGTGAGGTTATACTGACTACCGATGCCGATTGTACTGTGGACCCTCGATGGGCTCTGACGCTCGCTTCATACTATAAACCGGACGTCGGTTTTGTTGGCGGTTATACAACTCAGAGGGATGATACTGCTTTTTACGGTATGCAGGCAATCGATTTTATCTACCTTCTTACTGTAGCGGCAGGCTCTATCAATCTGAAAAAACCCCTCAGTTGTATCGGCAATAATATGTCGTATAGAAAGTCTGCCTATCTTGAAGTCGGCGGCTATGAAAAATTGAAATTTTCTGTCACGGAGGATTTTAATTTACTCATGGCAATCCACAATCTTAATAAATACAAAATCATTTATCCGCTGGATAATGGTGGACTTGTAACTTCTAAACCATGCAAGAATTTAAAATCACTCTACTGGCAAAAGAAGAGATGGGGTGTTGGCGGAATTGAAAGCGATTTAATAGGCTACATGGTTATGGTATGGGGATATATTTCCAATCTCGGATTATTATTAACACCTTTCTTTTTCTCGACTACGGCTTTATATTTGTGCCTCTTAAAATTATGTATCGATTATTTTTTTATATTGCCGGTCTTTAATAAACTCGGCTTGAAAATAAAGATTATACATTTTTTTGTGTTTGAGATCTATTTCATTCTTTATGTGATCCTTCTTCCATTTATAGTCCTGCCGGACAGGAAAATAAAGTGGAAAGGAAGGGAATATTAGTCCTGTTTTGAAAGACTTTTAATAAAATTTTTTAATGATGTTAAAACACTTTACTACAGAAAATTTGAATGGATAATAAAATACTGAACAAATGGTCAGCAGAACGTTTTATGAAAAAAAGTATTCTGCTATTACTGTTAAATACAGCTGTGATCAATTCGCAGAGTACCGAACTCTTCCCGGGGAACCTTAACATCCAGCCCTTTACGGCCAATACGCTTGAACCGAGATTAGGTTTTTTGTTTCATTTATCTAAAAGCACACTGCGGCTCGATATCGGCAACTCAATCGATGTTTTTCATTATAGGATAAATGATAACGAGCAGTTCTCTTTCGGAGCCGATCTTTTCACTTATACATTGCTGAGAGGTGAGAAGGATTTTCATTTCCCGGTTGATGCTGTCGATTACCTTTTCGGTATTAATGCCGGTTATAAAAAATCTGAAGGTAACATTGAATATGGAGCCCGTTTTAGAATAAGTCATATAAGCGCTCATTTTGTTGATGGTCATTACGATGGAGCAAATCAGCAATGGAGAGACGGGCTGAATCCGAGAGTCTACAGCCGGGAGTTCATAGAACTGATGCCGTTTTATAAAATAAACTCATTCAGAGTTTATACCGGTTTTACATATTTAATTAATGTTACACCTGATTTCATCGGCCGTACAAATTACCAATTTGGATTCGAGTATTTTGCCTCAGGTTTATTCACGGAGAATTTTATACCATTTGCATCATATGACATTAAACTGGTTAACATCGGTTCTTATTCCGCCAATCATTCATTCTCGGCGGGAATTAAATTCGGCAAACCTGATTCACGCGGTATTAGTCTTTATTTCCATTATTACACCGGTAAAAGTATCCACGGGGAATATTTCGATTTTCATAAATCCTATTCGGCTATTGGTATTAATCTGGATCTCTGATCATGTCTGATTCCTACGCTAACAAATCTTATTCTACTTTTTTAACATCGAAAAAGAAATCGGTCTTAGTTCATATCACTCTTTTCGTAATCACATTTTTTACAACCATCATTGCCGGTATGGAATGGACAACAGGTAAGATGGGCCCTTACGAAGTAAACGAAATGATGCGCGGACTTCCGTATGCACTTTCGATCTTGTTTGTTTTAACCGTTCATGAGTTCGGACATTATTTTGCCGCTCTTTATCATAAAGTAAAAGCTACTTTGCCCTATTTCATCCCATTCCCTCCGATTCCAGGTTTTTTCAATTTCGGTACTATGGGAGCTGTCATCAAAACTAAGTCCGTTATTCCGAACAACAGGGCAATGTTCGATATCGGTGTTGCCGGACCTATTGCAGGATTCATTGCCAGCACTGCTTTGCTCGTTTACGGTTTTTCTAATCTGCCTCCGGTTGATTACATTTTACAGATCCATCCCGATTATTTTTCTGCTGAATACGGAAAAGACTCGGTCCATTTAGAATTCGGGACAACACTTCTTTTTGAGATAGTTAAATATCTCTTTGCAAATCCGGATTCTTTTATTCCACCAATGTCCGAAATTTATCACTATCCCTATCTTTGCGTTGGTTGGTTCGGTCTTTTCATAACCGCTATGAACCTTATACCCGTAGGTCAGCTCGATGGCGGTCATATTATTTACAGTATGTTCGGAGGTAAAATTCATGAGGCGATTGCATCGATCTCGATGCTTCTCCTCGCATTTATCGGTGTATCCGGATTTATCGGTACATTGGGAATAGAGCTCGGATTCGGCTGGAGCGGTTGGCTCTTCTGGGCATTCATTCTCTATTTCGTAATTAAGGTTAAACATCCTCCTGTACCGTTTTTTGAAAAACTGAGTACCGGACGAATGATAATCGGTTTTTTTGCAATTCTTATTTTTATCCTCTCCTTTTCATTGTCGCCCTTCGTTCTTACTTTCGAATTGTGAGTTAAATTTGATGACTTGACATTAAAAGTGTCAATTTCTACTTTTGTCCCACACAATCGGGAAAAATTATAGATACTTTGCTACTTTAGTTTTATTAGTCAACATTTTTATAAGGCAAATTTTCTATGATTTTTTCTTTTTTTTTGCATACCTCAGTATCTTACCGGAATTTTTTAAGGAAGATTGATTTGTCGCCACGGCTTCTGATTTTGATTCTCATTTTGATTTTTTCAGCATGCGAGGAAATTCCCGACGGAATTGTTGAACAGACTAAAGTATACAACAAAGTAAAAAATATATCCGCCCCGCAGAGTTTCAGTTATTCTGTTTCAGATTCGAGCCTTCTGACACGTATTGAATTCGAGGATTCCAAATATATATCTAAAGCATGGCTTAAGATTAGGTCTCTGGATGGTACTGTCACAGTCATTTCATCTTCTGAGATGAAGGATAACGGCAATTTACCTGTTAACGGTGATTTGAATGCAGAAGATAATATATTTTCTGCACGGGTTGGAATCAGTAAGAAATATTCCAGTGGAAAATATCTTATAGAGTATTACGTTGAAGATAATGTCAAATTAAGTCCCGAAAATTTATCTAAGGTTGCAGTCCATTCCTTCGATTACAACAACAATCAGATCAGTTATACTCCGGTTATATCGAATCTTACAATCCCTGCAGCCGTAAATAGAGGCGAGTCTTTCGTATTTACAATTAAAGCGGTAGATCAGAACGGACCCGGCGATATATCCCAGGTCTACTTTAAACTATTCCGGCCGGATGGCTCGCTTGTCGATCCGCAGAATGGACTCGGATATTTTCTGATGGTGGATGACGGGAATTTTGACGTCTTTGGCGATCAGACCGCAGGAGATGGAGTTTATTCATTTAAGAATTCTTTCGGGACAACTTCTCAAACCGGAAACTGGAAGTTCGAATTTCAGGCAAAGGATAAAGGCAACAACCTAAGCAATATCATCACACATTTTTTGAATGTTAATTAGTCGATATGAAAAAATTTCTTGTAATCTATATTCTATTCAGCGTCGCGATAGTTGCTCAGCAAATCCCGGTTCAGTATAATCTTGAACGGAACACTCTTTCTAAAGTTCAAGATTCCACTCCGGCGAGCAATACTATCGAAAGAATTCTGATAAGCGGTAACACTATCTGGCTCGGTACTTCGAAAGGCCTGAGCAAATCGACTGATGGAGGAAATACCTGGACTAACTATTACAAATCCGAAGCTTTCGGAGAAGAGAGCATTTCGGCAATCGCATACAATAACGGGATTATCTACGCCGCTACCTGGCATTTTCAATATGATGACAGAATAAAAGAGACTTATCCTTTCGGAACAGGAATCCGTTACTCTTCCGACGGCGGTAATACCTGGAATAAGATTGATCAGCCGAAGGATAATGTTGGCGATTCAACTATTACTTACGGGTCAAATAAATTATGGGCTCAGCCGGTAGCTACAGAATTCCAGAATTTTATTTACGACATCGAAATAACATCCGGAACTATTTGGATCGCTTCATTCGGCGGAGGATTCCGTAAATCGACCGATATGGGTAAAACCTGGCAGAGAGTTGTTCTTCCTCCCGATAATCTAAATTCCATTAATCCTTCCAACCAGTTAAATTTTATCTGGAAACCGAAAGCCGGTACTCTCGGTAATTATAATCACACCGCTTTTTCTGTATTGGCCGAGAACGATAACGTAATCTGGGTCGGTACTGCCGGGGGATTAAATAAAAGTGAGGATGGCGGTATCAGCTGGCAGAAGTTTAATCATACAAATCAATCGAAACCAATCACCGGTAATTTTATTCTTGCACTCGATAAAAATATGCACGACAACTCAATCTGGGCAGGAACCTGGAAAACTGAAGGCCAGACGGAATTCTGGGGAGTCAGCCGTTCCAAAGACGGAGGATTAACCTGGGATCAGTTTCTTACCGATGAGAGGGTGATGGATTTCGGATTTAAATATTCGGGAAGTACCGGAAATTATACTGCCTCCGAAATATTTGTCGCCTCCCAGAATGGATTGTACCGGTCGATTAATGACGGTATCTCCTGGATCGCCGCACCCGATATTATTGATGACGGGACAAAAATTGCCATTAATACAAGGCATTTCAGGGCAGTTGAAATTGAAAAAGCTAATAGTAATTTCCATAATATCTGGATCGGTTCGGTTAACGGGCTTGTCCGTTTAAATGAATCTACCGGAATCTGGCAGGGGAATTGGAAAGTATTCCTCGCAAGCGATGAGATAAAATCTGTTACAGAATCGTTTGCTTTCCCTAATCCGTTTAATCCGAATAGAAATCAGATTAGCATTAAGTACGCTCTCGATAAACAGGAAAATGTCTCAATCAGGATTTTTGATTTCGGGATGAATCTGGTTAGAACTCTTATACAGAATGCACCGCGTAGTATAAGTCAGAATCATATAGAATCATGGGACGGGAAGGATGAATCCGGTAAGGTAGTACCAAATGGAGTTTATTTTTACAGGATTGACGCCGGTTCGGATAAACCGCTATTCGGAAAAATAATTGTCATATTGTAACTTAAAACAGGTTCGGTCTTGAAAAAGATTTTAAGCATTTCTTTATTATTGACGTCGGTTCTTATTGCCCAGCCGGAATTTTCGGGAATCAGCAGTATGCCCGGTGCTTTCAGCAGGATCGGTTTCGGTGCCAGGGGAATTGCTATGGGAAATTCTATCTCTTCTGTTAAAACCGGGAATCTGGTTTCGTATTATAATCCGGCACTCGCGTCTTTCCAGGAAGGGAATCTATTTCAGACTGCTTATTCGTTCTTATCGCTGGACCGGACACTTAATTTTGTAAGCTTCACACGCAAATTCGAATTCGGAAGCGTTGAAACTCCGGACGGAAAAACTAAACCGAGATCTGTCGCAGGATTTAGTGCGGGATTGATCAATGCCGGTGTTTCCGGAATTGATGGCCGCGATAATCAGGGAGTCAAAACCGGCGACCTTTCCACTTCCGAAAATCAATTCTTTATTGCTGTCTCAAACCGGTTTTCCGATAAAATTGCCGTAGGGATTGCTTTCAAATTCTATCTCTTCAATCTCTACGATGATTTTTCATCAAATGGTGTCGGCTTTGATGCCGGACTTCTTTATTCGTATAACGACGCTCTGACTTTTTCACTCGTAATGACCGATATTAACAGTAAGTATGAGTGGGACAGCGGCAAGATTTACGGTACTTCGGGAAGCATAACGAAGAATAAATTCCCGTTCCTTACAAAAATCGGGGCATCATATTATTTTAAAGAAAGCGGAATAATTACGTCAATTGAATTTGAAAACAGTAACGCCGGCTCAAAATATATTCGTGCCGGAATTGAGTATAACATCATTACTGACCTTTTCTTAAGAGGTGGGATTGACCGTTTTAATCTAGTAAATAGTGAAATTCCTCTTCGACCCTCATTCGGTTTTTCATATTTTTACTCGTTAAATAATCTACGGCTTGGAATCGACTACGCATTTGTAATAGAACCCTATTCCTCGTCGGATCATCACATAATCGGTGTTAATATAAACTTCTGACCATATGCTTAAAAAAATATTCATAAGTCTTGCATTATGTACTTCATTAATCTCGGCTCAGTCTGCAGGGAATTCAGGTCTTGCTTTCCTCAAACTCGGCACAGGTGCACGGAATATAGCTATGAGTGATCTCGGTGTTGCCGGCGGAAGTGAGCTTAATTCCATTCAGTACAATCCTGCCCAGCTTTCAGTATTAAGATTAACGCAGTTGTCATTCTCGCATAATTCACTATTTCAGGATCTAAGTTCGGAAATTTTTTCAGCCAGCATTCTAGTATTCGGAATTCCGGTTGCACTCAATATCAATACCACATCGATTTCCGATATTGAAATAAGAAATATACCCGGTGATCCTATCTCAAAGTTCAACGCAAATTATTTCTCTGCCGGACTCTCAACAGCATTTAATTTGGTAGAGAATCTTCATGCCGGTGTTACATTCAAATATATATATGAAAATCTCTATTCCGATGAGGCATCGGGATACGGTTTCGATCTGGGTGTCAGTTATTCAGGCCTGATAAATAATCTCTCGATAGGAGCTTCTTTGAGGAATATCGGCTCTATGAATATGTTGAGGAATGAATCGACTAAACAGCCGATCGATTTCAGGGCCGGGGCTTCCTATGCAATCGACTTCGGCCAGTCAAAAATAAAAATGAATACTATCGGCGGTATTCAGAAGTATCTGGATGACGAATCACTCCACCTGCACTTCGGAGCAGAATTGGGTTACGATGATACTTTTTTTGTAAGAGGCGGTTATTTAACCGGATCGGATTCAAAAAATATCAGCGCCGGTTTCGGGTTGAGATGGAAAGGTCTGAATATTGACTATGCATACGTCCCGGTTAAGTATGGTCTGGGTGATAATAATATCATTACTTTTATTTACACATTTTAACAAACAGTTCTGGCAATCCCGGGAAAAGTTATACAATTTGTGAAATGTAAGTCGATTTAGTTGTAATTTTGAATCCGGAATCTCCATCAATGCAGTTACGGAACAATTAATATGGAAATCATCAAGTATTCTGAAGACTGGAAAGAAAAGTGGGATCAATTTGTTCTTGAATCCAACAACGGCACAATGTTTCACCTCCAGAAATTTTTAGATTATCATACACCCGGTAAATTCCGTTTCGATCATTTAATGTTTTTTAAAAAAGGAAACATTGTTGCACTTCTTCCAGGTACTTTAAAGAACGGGGTTTACGAATCACCCGTCGGTGCAAGTTACGGGTCGATAGTAACAAAAGATGTTAAGTTTTCAGATGCGATGGAAATCGTTTCTTCGTTGCTCAATTACGGAAAGCAGAACAGGATTAAGGAGTTTGTTCTTACCTCCGCGCCGATGATCTATGAAAACAATATGAATCAGAACCTCGATTTTGCAATGCTCTGGCTGGGTTTCCATTATCAGCTCCATTATATATCATCGGCTATAAAACTAGATAAGAATACGGATATTCTTGAAAGATTCTCGCCGACAATAAGAAGGAATGTTAAGAAGACCATAAAAGAATTTAATCTTACTGTTGAGATTAATGAACGCTATGATCAGTTCTACCCGATACTTATTGAGAACAAATCTCGCCATAATGTCAAGCCGACTCATTCATACGAAGACCTACTCCGATTAAAGGAATTATTACCGGACCGGCTGAAACTTTTTATGGTTTATATGGACGGAAAGCCGATCGGCGGATCTCTGATGTTCTACCCAAATAAAGTTGTTGCTCTCTGCTTCTATAATATGTTGTTATACGAATACGAAAAGTATAAACCTATACAGAGAGTAATGTATGAAGTTGTAAAAGATGCTACAGAAAACGGTTACAGATACGTTGATATAGGGGTCTCGCAGGATACTAAAGCCGAGAATCCTATGACGCCGAGTATGAATCTTATCGAATTTAAAGAAAAATTCGATGCTAAAACCATTATGCGCAATACTCTCAGTATTAAACTTTGATACGGTATACTATGCAGAAAAAAGTATGCATAGCATTTCTCGGCAACGCTCTTCACGATTCCCGTATAGTCAACCTGACTAATTCACTGAAAAATGACGGATGCAGTGTAAAAGTTATTTCATTCGACTGGTTTATAAGCAATAGTCCATTTAATGACGATACATATACTGTATATAAGCTGAAGAAGGGAAGCCTGTCACTTCTTTTTTATCTCCGCTTTGCAATTATACTTTTAAGAGAATTGATAAAGTGTAGAGCGGATCTTTTTTTCGCGGAGGATTATTATACACTCCCGTTTGTTACAATTGTCGGTAAATTAAAAAGAGCGAAAATATTTTATAACAGCCGCGAGCTTTATGCATTCCTTGGTGGATTAAGGAACAGGCCGTTCCTTCAGTCAATTGTCAAATCAATTGAAAATCTGTTCATTAAAAAAGTCGATCTGGTATTAACGACCGGTGAAATGGATTCCCGTTTCCTCGAACAATTCTACGGAATAAATAATACGCTGGTGATAAGGAATATCCCCTTGCTTCAACAACCCGGAAAAGTAATTGACTTCAGGGCAAAATACGGACTGAGTGAAGATACGTTCATATTGATTTATCAGGGTGTTCTGCTCGAGGGTAGAGGCATTCCGCTTATTATTAAAGCAATGGAGAATTTACCCGGCACCGTGTTGATTATTCTGGGTGATGGTGAACAAAAAAATAATTTCAGGAATCAGGCTGAGAAAGCTAACATTTCGGACAGAGTCATTTTTGCCGGGACTGCCGGCCAGAAGGAACTTATAAATTTTACCGCGGGCGGGGATTTAGGATTATCCTTAATTGAAAATATAAGTGTCAGTTATTATCATGCTCTACCGAACAAAATGTTTGAGTATATAATGGCCGGTATTCCAGTGCTTGCATCCGATCTTCCCCAGATGAAAATGATAATTGAAAAATATCAGGTCGGCGAAGCAATTAATATCTCCAATCCCCAGAGTATTGTAAATTCTGTCCTGAAATTGAAATCTGATCCTGATATAATGAAAAAATATAAGAGTAACTGTTTGACTGCATCCCGTGAATTGAATTGGCAGGAAGAATATAACAGAGTCCGGAATAAATTGTTAGGTTAATCAGGAATGGAAAAGCAGAAAAGGATTTTAATTGTACGTCCGGACAGGATTGGCGATGTAGTCCTTTCAACACCTTTGCCCCGAGAAATTAAAAAACATTTTCCCGATTCATTCGTTGCTGTGCTCCTCAGGAAGTATACCCGGGATATTTATGAGAATAATCCTAATGTGGATAAAATTATTCTCCTCGACGACAAACCCGATAATTCTTTCGAATCATTCTGGAAAAAAACCAATGAGGTAAGACAATACCGGTTCACACATTCCTTAACGCTGCTTCCAACCGAACGGTTAAATTACCTCCTGTTTTTTGCCGGTATTCCATATCGGGTGGGAGTGGGTCATAAATTATATCAGGCACTTACATTTACACGATATGTATCCCGGAATAAATATATTCCGCTGCGTCACGAGTCGGATTATTGTATGGACCTGGCAAGAAAGATCGGAGTTGTAACGGACAATCTGGATTCTGAGATCCATCTGACGGATGATGAAAAGAAAAAGGCATCAGAACTTAGAAACCAATATTTGAGTGGGAGAAAATTTCTTGTCGGTATTCATTCTACAAGTGGTAACTCAGCCCCAAACTGGGGGGAAGAGTACTACATGAAACTGATTGAATTGCTGCGTCAGCGCAATGATGTCCGAATTGCGGTTACCGATAATAACATACCTGTTTCACTAAATGGTATTCCTGATCTCGTCTATCCTAATTCCGCCAGCCAATCGCTCCGTGAATCAATCGTAAATTTTGCTTCTCTGGATCTCCTTATCTCTGCGAGCACCGGACCGATGCACATTTGTGCCGCTCTTAAGATCAAAACGCTTTCTATGTTCTGTCCTTTAACCGCTTGTTCTCCGCAACTATGGGGACCGGTGGGTAATAAGAGTAAAATTATTCTTCCGTCAGAAAATTACTGCAATACTAAATGTCCCGGTGATCCGAAGAAATGTAAGTTCGAAGGCGTCGGAGGTATAGAAATCGAAAGAGTATTTAATTCTGTTAACGATATAATTGGTTAACTGATCTATACGCCGGAGAATTCTGGATCAGGATTTCATTGCTTCATCTAAAATTTCTATATTTGCTACCAGTTTTGCCAAGCCCTAATCGGCAAGTTGATACCCAATCCCGCCAGGTCCGGAAGGAAGCAACGGTCAGTATTTAATTTGGGTGATTAGGTGTCTTGGCTTTTTTGTTTATAATGATTGTATATCAATTCAGCCCTGGATTTTCCTGCGACTCTGGAAAGCTCCTCGATTGATGCAGACTTTATATTATCGATCCCTTTGAAATGAGAAAGCAATTTCTCCGCAGCTTTACTCCCGATTCCTTTTATCTCCAGCAGCTCCGAAGTAATAGTCCTTTTACTTCTCCTCTCTCGGTGGAATGTTATGGCGAAACGGTGAGCTTCGTCCCTTATATTCTGAAGCAGTTTTAAGCTTGTCGAAGTTTTAGGAATTGACTGAGGATCCGGATTACCCGGCAGAAAAACTTCCTCCAGCCTCTTTGCCAATCCGATTATTTCATAATCCGGTATACCAAGTTGGTCCAGAGTTTCAATCGCGCTCGAAAGCTGTCCTTTCCCTCCGTCTACCATAATCAGATCAGGCAGCTTTTCCTTCTCTTCGAGCAATCGTGAATACCGTCGGTGGATTATTTCTCTCATACTGGCAAAATCATCAGGGCCCTCAACAGTTTTTATTATAAATTTTCTGTAGAGACTCTTCTTAGGTTTGCCGTCCACAAAGACAACCAAACTGGCAACAGCGTCGCTTCCCTGAAGATTCGAATTGTCGAAACACTCAATCTTACGCGGTAGGTTTTTGAGACGCAGATCCCTCTGAAGTGCCGATAAGGCATAAGGAATACTCCCTTCCTTTTTCATCTTTTGAAGCTGAATCTCTTTAAGATGCAATTCGGCGTTTTGTTTGCACATCATTAAGAGAGATTTCATTTCGCTCTGCTTCTGCGGGATAATAAATCTGCATTTCTTAATTGCTCTGGTGTTCAGCCAGTCCAGTATCGATTCGGAATCTTCCGGTTCGGCTTCTATTACAATTTCCCTGGGTACTTCAACAAATTCATCATAATAGAATTTAATTATTGCCGAATAGATCCTTGCCTCTATCTCATTCTCCTCGGTTGAAAGTGTAAGCTGTTTCTTTCCAACCAGTTTACCGGAACGGATGTTTAATATTGTTGCAGATACATCTTTACCTTCATACGCCGCACTTATTACATCCCGGTCGCCGGAATCAGTTGAAACCACTTTCTGTTTCGATGAGTAAACACTTAACTGCTCAATTCTGTCTCTTAGCTCCGCCGCTTTCTCGAATTCAAGCCGGGCCGAAGCGCTGCTCATCTCTTCTTGTAGATCTGAAATCAGTTCGTCTGTACGTCCACGCAGAACTTTGATTACCTGACTTACCATTTTGTTGTAATGGATCTGACTGACAAGTCCCTCGCAAGGGCCTTCACATTTTTTAATATGATAATCGAGACAGACCTTGAATTTCTTCTTCTCAATTGTCTCGTCATTTATATCGTATTTGCAGCTTCTTATTTTGAAAATTTTATTCATAAGTCTGAGCGAAGATTTCATATTCTTCACATCAGTGTAGGGTCCGAAATACTTAGAGCCGTCCTTTACAACGTTTCTAGTCGGATATATCTGCGGATAAGGTTCGTTTGTAACTACAATATATGGGAATGATTTATCGTCTTTCAGATTTATGTTATATCGCGGTTTTAATTCCTTAATCAGATTGTTCTCGAGAACAAGGGCTTCTATTTCGCTATCGGTAACAATCAGTTCAAGATCAGCTATTTTTGAAACAAGGGCATTTGTCTTCGCATTTTCTATTCGGCTCTGGAAGTAGGACCGGACCCTGTTCCTGAGGTTTTTCGCTTTACCGATATAAATTACTTTTCCTTTATCATTCTTAAACTGATAAATGCCCGGTAGAGCAGGAAGATTCTCTAATTTGTCCTGAATCATAGAAAACTTTACTAATGAATTTGTGCCTGAAATTTATATCAAATCGGAATTAAAAACCCCTCCGGGAGAGGGGTTTGAGAAAGCTTTATTTAAAAACATAATTTTTAGGAATCACCACAATTCCGGTTTCGGAAACCGTGAACCTTTTCTTATCGGCTTCCGGATCAAAACCGATCTCGGTTGCTTCGGGTATAACAACATTTTTGTCAATTATCGCCCGTCTTATTCTCGCATGCCGGCCGATCTTACAATTATCCATAATGATGGAATCGGTGACGTACGAATAGCTGTTCACTCTTACGTTGAAGCCGACTATTGATCTTTCAACCAGGCCTCCGGAAATTATTGTGCCGTCGGAAATTGCGGAATTAAACGCTCTACCGACTCTTTCACCTTCATGCGAAACAGTCTTGGTTGGCGGGAATTGCCTCTGCTGGGTTCTTAAAGGCCAATCGAAATCATAGAGATTGAAATGAGGATCAACACTTATCAGGTCCATACTGGCAGCATAATAACTATCGATAGTGCCAACATCCACCCAGTAGGGTTCATCCTTCTTATTCTCATCAACGAAACGATATGCCTGAACCTTGTAATTATTTTTAAGCATATAGGGAATAACATCCTTCCCAAAGTCGTGATTATGAATTTTTTCCTGATCTGTTTTTTGAAAAACTTCCTTCAACGCGCTAACATTAAAAACATAAATCCCCATGTTAACAAATGAAAAAGGATCCCTGCCGGGAATTGATGGGGGATTCTTTGGCTTTTCAATGAAAGAATTTACTTTGTAGTTATCGTCAATTTCTATGACCCCGAACCGGTTGGCAATACTTTTTGGGACCTCAATGCTGGAAATCGTAAGCTCGGCACCTTTTTCAAGATGATACTGAATCATCTTAAGGTAGTCCATCTTGTAGATATGGTCTCCCGAAAGAATCAGTATCCATTCAAAATTTTCATCCTCCAGCAGGTTGAAATTCTGTTGAATAGCATTGGCTGTTCCGAGATACCAGTTATTACTCGTTTTGAATTGCGGAGGAATTGAATAAATAAATTCACCTAATTCCGGATTGAAAATATTCCAGGCCTCGTAAAGGTGACGGTTAAGTGAATCGGATTTGTATTGAGTAAGTACAAAAATTTTCCTGAAACCAGAGTTAAGACAGTTTGATAATGTAAAATCTATAATTCTGTATTTTCCTCCGAATGGTACAGATGGTTTTGTCCTGAATTTTGTAAGAGGGAATAATCGTTCCCCCTGACCACCTGCTAAAACCATTATTAATGTCTTACGAAGTATTGTCGATCCAGTATAAGCCATTTCGAACCTCAACTATTTTGTTCAAAATATATCTAATTAGGAATTGATTGGCAATCGTTGAAATTGTTAACTTTGAGTTAACTATTCGACAAATCATCTTCTTTTCTTATGCGTATCAAAAGAAAATCATTTTTTATAGTAATCGCCGTAATTATTCTACTCTCTATTGCCGGTTACTTCGTATTACGCTTATCCGATCAATTCAGCTTTATTGCTGAAAATGAAAAGCACATCGGTATTCTAATGGATCTCAAAGAGATCGATTCTGAGTTTATTGAAGAGTATAATGATAGTTCGCAAAATAAACTGGATGTTCTACATTATAATATTAGAATTGAACTGCTCCCCGTAACCGGTACCATTAAAGGTGATGTAACTGTTACTCTTAAATTAAATCCTTATGACAGTCAGAACCTTATACTTAATTTTTACGACAACCTCAAAATCAATTCCGTTTACCTGAATGACCGTCCCGTAAAATATTCCAGATCCGAAACTAACTTATCGATTATAAAAGGAGAGTTTGCAGCCGATACTTCATTTGTCCGGATTAAGTACGAAGGAAAACCTAAGAGCCTCGGATTCGGTTCGTTCAAATTTGATGATATTAACGGAAGCAAATTGATCTACACTCTTAATGAGCCTGTTTTTGCTTCCACATGGTTTCCCTGTATTGATCGGCCGGACGATAAAGCTCTTGCGGATATCTATATAACCAACGACACTTCCTTTGTATCTCTTTCGAACGGCAGATTAAAAGGTATATCAATTGATAAGGATAAAAGAACTTATCACTGGAAACTATTCTATCCTATTTCAACTTATCTAATTGCTCTCTATTCCGGTAATTATAAAACCTATTCGGATAAATTTATTTCCACCGCCGGCGATACGGTTGATCTTTACTGTTATGCTCTCCCTGATAAGTTTGAAGAAGCCGTACGCGATTTTTCAGATCATAAAAAATATCTTAAAGTATTTGAGGAACTATTCGGTTACTACCCTTTTCCTAAGGAGAAATATTCTATTGCACAGTTCAACTGGGTCTACGGTGCTATGGAACATCAGACAATTACCGGACTCGGGACAGATTTCATCTCCGGCAGGAAATTATTTCAGGATATGATTATTCATGAACTGGCTCATCAATGGTGGGGGAATGCTGTTGGCCCTGCGACCTGGCGTGATATCTGGCTAAACGAAGGTTTCTCAACTTACTCCGAAGCCCTTTACTGGGAAAAGGCAAGCGGCGCTGATGCTTTAAAGACAACACTTGCCGCCAAATTCGGAACCTTCAGGCGAGGAAATCTTCACAATCCAGATAACCACCTTTTCAGTTCACTTGTATACGATAAAGGGGCATGGGTTCTTCATATGCTCAGAAAAGAAACGGGTGATTCAACTTTTTTTAGAATCCTTAGAAACTATTATCAGCGGTATAAGTATAAAAATGCGTCGACAGAGGATTTTAAGAAAATTGCCGAGGAGATTTCAGGCAGAAACCTAAAACAATTTTTCGACCAGTGGGTATTCAGGGGGGAGGGAATAATCGAGGCCGGGTACAGCTATAGGGTGGAAAAATCCGACGGAAAATTCAAAACAATTATATCAATTAAACAGTTACAAAATGGTTATGATATTTATAAATTTCCGGTTGATATTAAATTCGTCTTCGATAATGGCGAACAAATTGAAAAGTTTAACATAAAACGGAAAGAAGAAGAATTTATAATCTTTACTGAATCGGAACCGCGAGAAGTGATTTTCGATCCGGATAAATGGCTCCTGGCAACATTTGATTTATTGAAATAGGATTTATGAAAGAGAAACAAACATATTTTTTTATATCGGATATTCATCTTGGATTGAATAACCGGGAGATTGAAAAGGAGAAGGAGAAACTCCTCGTATCTTTCATTCATTATGCCGCAAAAAACTGCGATCAGCTCTTTATTATCGGCGATCTGTTCGATTACTGGTTTGAATATAAAACCGTAATTCAGAAAGGATTTTTCAAGACTCTCGCAGCCTTAACTGAACTCGCTGAGTCCGGTGTTAAAATTCATTACTTCATCGGGAATCACGACTTCCTTCACAGGGATTTCTTTGAAAGGGAGATCGGAGCAGTGATGTATCATGACGCGGTTGATCTGGTTCTGAACGGTAAACGTTTTTTTATCGGCCACGGAGACGGACTGGTAAAGAATGATACAGGATATAAAATTTTAAAGAAGATATTAAGAAACCGGTTTCTGCAAAAAATTTATTCGGCGGTTCATCCTGATATCGGTGTAAGTATTGCGAGTTCAACCAGTAGAAAGAGCAGGGATTATACCGCACAAAAGGATTATGGTACAGGAGATGGATTGATGGAAACCGCCAGAATCAGATTAGAATCGGGTTACGATTATGTTATCTTCGGGCATTCGCACCTTCGGGCTAATAAAAAATTTAATAACGGAATTTATATTAACCTCGGAAGCTGGCTCGATTTTCCTTGTTATGGAAAATTTGTAGATTCTTTCGAGATTATCGACTGGAAATAATATGAATAATCAAGCTAATACTCTTAAATCTTCTTCAAAAAAGAAGAAAAAGAAATCCTGGCGGTACATTTTCCTTTTTATCGGATTTATTTCCATTGCCGCATTTGTACTATTTATGCGATATATATTCGACGGCCTTCCTTCTCTCGAACAGCTTGAAAATCCGCGCCAGCAATTAGCCAGCAACGTTTATAGCATCGACGGCGAACTGATTGGTCAGTTCTTCAATGAAAACAGGGTTGAAGTAAGCGTCGATAGCATACCCCAGCATGTCATTAATGCGTTGATAGCTACGGAGGATAAAAAGTTTTATAGTCATTGGGGCGTTGATGTCGAACGTTTTATTAAGGCGATGTTTAAAACGGTTTTCTTATTTAAAAGGGAAGGTGCAAGTACAATCACACAGCAGCTTGCAAAAAATCTCTATAAACTGAAATCGCGTAACGAAACTTCCGCAGGCACAGTCGTAAGAAAAATCCAGGAATGGATTACAGCAATCCAGATCGAGAAAACCTATACTAAGAGAGAAATACTCGAGATGTATTTCAATATCTCGTGGTTCGGCCATAGTGCTTATGGAATTAGTATGGCTTCGAAAGTCTACTTCGATAAAAGTGTTAAGGACCTTACTGTTTCCGATGCCGGTGTCCTTGTTGCGCTCCTTAAGTCAGCTGTAATTTATGACCCTTTCAATAAATACGATAATGCGTTCAGAAGAAGAAATCTTGTTCTGTTCAATATGATAGAAGATGGCTTCCTTTCGAAAGAACAATACGATAAACTGAAAATTGAACCGATAAAACTGTCATATAAGAAAATTGAAGAGGGTATAAAAGGAACAATTGCACCCCACTTTGTTGAATATGTCCGCCAGCAGATGACAAAACTCGCCGAGAAATACGGATACGATCTGTACCAGGACGGATTGAATATCTACACAACTCTCGACAGCCGGATGCAGAGAATTGCTAACAAAGCGGCCGAGCTTCATCTGAATGAATTCCAGAAACAATTCGATAAATCCTGGAATTGGAATAATTATAAAGGCGTTCTAGGAGAACTGATTGATAAATCGATTAAACAGAGAATTGAATACAAATCGGCCTCTACTCAGGATGAAAAACGGTTAGTGTATAACCGCCTCAGAAATAATCCCGCGTTTATAGATTCAATTAAAAAAGTCGGCGAAAAAATTGAGGTTGGTTTCGTTGCCCTCGACGTTAAGACAGGCCAGATTAAAGCGATGGTTGGCGGAAGGGATCAGAAATTCCTCTACGGGCTCAATCACGTTACTCAAATACGTCGTCAGCCGGGATCATCATTCAAACCGGTTGTATACGCTGTAGCAGTTGATAACGGACTTTATCCAGCTTATCCGATAATGAACCAGCCGTTCGATTATAACGGATGGAGCCCGAGAAACTTCGACGGTAAGTTCGGCGGTTTTACAACTCTTAGAGATGCGCTCAAACATTCAGTTAACGTTGTTGCTGCAAGACTTATTATTGAAGACTATGCGCCGATGTGGAAGATTATAAGATTTGCTGAAAAGATGGGAATAAAAAGTAAGCTGGAGCCATATCCTTCAATTGCTCTCGGTACATCTCTTATCACTCCATTGGAGATGACCTCAGCTTTTGCTACTCTTGCCAATCATGGTATTTATAACGAACCGATCTCAATACTCAAAATTGAAGATAAAGACGGTGTACTGATCGACCGTTTTACAAATCAGACATTTGAAGCAATTCCTGAAGAAACTTCTTACATTGTTACAGATATGCTCAGGTCAGCAATCGACGAAGGAAGCGGAGCCGGTGCAAGGTACCGTTATAATTTCCAGAGGCCTGCGGCCGGAAAAACCGGTACTACACAGGATTATGCGGATGCCTGGTTTATCGGCTACACCCCTCAAATTGCTGCGGGCGCCTGGGTCGGATTCGACGACCAGAGAATATCATTTACTGGAGATTACGGACAGGGTGCCAGAGCAGCGATGCCGGTCTGGGCTATCTTTATGCATGATGTCTACGAACAGCTTCAACTGCCGATGGAAGACTTTGCAAGCCCGGCAAACGGCAATGTAGTACCGGTTAGATTCTGCAGGGAATCGATTTATGAACTGGGGGATCCGAAACTCTATTCGAATGATTGCCGGACGGGGGTATTGGTTGATATCATGAATATAAGAGATATGCCGGCATCCTTCGATGCTTTCAGGGATACGACGATGAAAATATTCGACCGTTATACCGTTAAAGATACATCACATGAAGCTAGAGAAATAAGGTAGTTTTTGTATCTCTTGAATTTTGTTTTTAATTTTGCACTGCTCAAATGCCCGGATGGCGGAATTGGTAGACGCGCTAGCTTCAGGAGCTAGTTGTCGCAAGGCAGTGCAGGTTCGAGTCCTGTTCCGGGCACAACGCAGTTTTAAGTTTTTAATCGCTTAGCCTTTGTTCTTCTCATCAGTTCCTTTTCAATTCCCTAATTAAAGAATCCATATATGGATAGAAACAACATAACGGATTCAGATCTGCAGAAAGCTTATTCCAGTGCAATCCGCTTTACCAAATCCCATTACGAAAATTTTCCTGTCGTCTCTCTTTTTATTCCTGAAAAAATCAGAAAAGATGTGGCCGTGGTTTACCAGTTTGCCCGTCAGGCTGATGATATTGCCGATGAACCGTTGGCTTCTATTGCTGATAATATCTCGGAGCAAAAATTCAGAATTGAAAAACTTGGCCAATATAAAAATCAGCTTAATGCGGCTCTTAAGGGGGAGTATTCGTCGGACTTCTGGGCAGCATTTCACAAAACAATTCTAACTTATCAACTCGATCCCTCCTGCTTTTATGATCTGCTAAGCGCTTTCGAACAGGATGTCGTTAAAAAGAGATATCGGGATTTTAGCGAACTTCTCGATTACTGCAGACGCTCCGCTAATCCGGTTGGACGAATTATCCTGCAACTATTCGGAATAAAAAATGGTGATGCTTATAAATATTCCGACGCAATTTGTACTGCTCTGCAGCTTACAAATTTTTACCAGGATGTGGCGGTCGATTTTGCCAATGGAAGAATCTATATACCTTTGGAAGAATTTGAGAAGTTCGGTGTAAATGAAAATCTATTTGAGTTGAAAAAAAATAATACTAATTTTATAGCATTGTTAAAATATCAGGTTGATAGAGCGCAGAAGTTATTTGATGAAGGCAGGAATCTGCTACCGCTTCTTCCGGCTGAACTTTTCAGGCAAATTCAGCTAACGATTCTCGGCGGTGAAGCGATACTAAGAAAAATTGAAAAAATAGATTTTAATGTGCTCCAAGTTCGGCCGAAGCTTAATAAATTTGATCTGGTCTACCTTTTAATCAGGGCTTATTTAAATGTTGGAAGATAATTCCAAACAAATAGCGAAAGAAAGTAAAAGCAGTTTCTATTATGCTTTCAGTCTTCTGTCACCTCAGAAAAGAGATGCTATGAATGCTGTTTATGCTTTCTGCAGAAAAACTGATGATATTGTTGACGAGGATTACGGCCCAGATGATCTCAAATATGAAAGACTCCGTAAGTGGAGAATAGAATTTGAAAAATCTCTATCCGGCAAATCCGATTATCCGTTGTTAAATAAAGTTGCAGCAATTATAAAACAGTTCAACATACCTCTCGAGCATTTCTTCGAACTCATCATCGGTATGGAAATGGACCTGAAGCGAAAACGCTACCTGAGTTTTGACGACCTGGTTGAATACTGTTACCGGGTTGCCTCAACTGTCGGATTAATGTGTATTGAAATCTTCGGCTATAAGAATAAATCGGCCAGAGATTATGCTGTTAATCTTGGCCTGGCAATGCAGCTTACAAATATTATCAGGGATGTAGGCAAAGATTCTGAAACAGGTAGAATTTATATCCCGCAGCAGGATCTGAAAAGATTTTCTTATACTGAGGAGGAACTTCTGGCCAAGAATTTTAATTCCAATTTCCGTTCACTTATGATTTATGAAGCTGAAAGGGCCAGACATTATTTCTCAAGAGCGAATCAATCTCTCGATTTTGAAGACAAACCTTCAATGTTCCCGGCCAGAGCTATGCAGCATATCTATACCAACCTGCTTCAGAAAATCGAAAAATCTGATTACGACGTTTTAAATAAACGCATTAAAGTCGGGAAAATTGAAAAAGCGGCAATATCAGTTGGAGTATGGGCTAAATACAGTCTAGTATACTAATGAAAAAATCTCTGGTGATTGGCGGCGGATTTGCAGGATTGTCTGCAGCGGTTTATCTGTCGGAAAAAAATCATAATGTCACTCTCTTAGAATCATCACCAAAGCTTGGCGGTCGCGCTTTCTCACTCCTGAATCCTGAAACCGGTTCTCATTATGATAACGGTCAGCATATTATGATGGGCTGTTACCATGAAACACTCGCGTTTCTCTCTCTTATAAATGCTTCTCACCTGCTCGAAAAACCCGATTCCCTCTCAATCAATTTTGTAAAAAAAAGAGGGGGGATTTATAAACTTTCCGCTTCTTCGCATCATTATCCGTTTAATCTAATTAAAGCGCTATTAAACTTTAGAGCACTCCGATTTAGATCCAGGATTAAAATCATCGATCTGTTTCTTGACCTTGTCTGTTGTTATTCGTGCGACCTGAAAGGTAAAACTGTTAAAGAATGGCTTCTTGATAAACGGCAGACTGATGAAGCAATAAGAGATTTCTGGGGAATTATAGCGATAGGAGCTTTAAATACGGAGATAGAACGAGCTTCCGCTCCAATCTTTGCCTCAATACTAAAAAGAATTTTTTTTGACGGTGCTGAATCTTCCGCAATAATTTTAGCCAAATCAGGATTGAGCGAATTATATGTTAATCCCTCGCTCGATTATCTTCATGTAAAAGGTGCTGAAGTTAAATTATCTGAAAGAGTAATTAAATTTGAAACCGTACAGGAAAAAATCACGAAAGTTATAACAAACCGGTCGGCTTATGAAAATTTCGATTACGTCATATCAGCAGTACCGTCGTTTTCCTTAAAACGGATCCTTGAATCCTCATCAATTGAAAATGTCCGGATTCCTGATCTCGAATACTCATCAATTCTTAATGTCCATCTATGGCTTTCTGAAAATCCTTTTTCAGAATCGTTTTACGGATTTCTGGACGGCGAAATTCACTGGCTCTTCAACCATGGCAGTCATATCTCTTTGACTATTAGCGGAGCCGGACGTTACAATGATATGCCGGAAGAAAAAATTCTTGAAATAATATATTCGGATTTAGAGATATTTTTCACTATTTTCAAACCGAGTTTAGTTACTGAATTTAAAATCATAAAAGAAAAAAGAGCAACTTTCATCCCTGATATGAAATCAATTGAATCGAGAAGTAATATTAAATCTGAAATTAAAAATCTGATTCTTGCAGGTGATTGGACTGATACTGAATTGCCGTCTACAATAGAAAGCGCGGTTTTAAGCGGCCGTATTGCTGCCGATTCTGTTGATTGATTATTTATACGGACATTTACTTATTTCTGATTATATATATAAATAAATCTAATTCTAATTTAACACGGAGGGATTATGTCCGGTTTAAAACAAAAGCTTCAAGAAAAAATCCAGCTTGAAAAACCCCGTACCGAAAAACTGGTTAAAGAGTTCGGAAATGTTAAAGTCGATGAAGTTAACATTGGTCAGATTATCGGAGGAATGAGGGATATTAAAAGCCTTGTTACGGATATTTCCTATCTCGACCCTCATGAAGGTATTCGTTTCCGCGGTTTAACTATCCCCGAGGTTTTCGAGAAACTGCCTAAAGTTCCTGGTAATGAAATGCCGTCTGTTGAAGGTTTCTTTTATTTTCTTTTGACCGGTGATATGCCGACAGAAAAAGAAGTTGAGGAAGTAAGCGAAGAATTTAATTCCAGGAAGAAAATTCCGGATTATGTATTCAATATTTTGAAAGCAATGCCTGCTGATTCTCATCCAATGACTATGTTCTCTGCTGCAATTCTTTCAATGAATAAAGATTCAATCTTCGTTAAGAAGTATCATGAAGGTGTAAAGAAGAATGTCTATTGGGAATATTATTACGAAGATGCTATGAATCTTCTTGCCAAACTTCCTGAAATTGCGGCATTTATATATAGACTTAAATATCGTAACGGTAACATTATTCCTCCGGATCCTAAATTAGATTTCGGCGGAAACTTTGCTCACATGATGGGTATAGCCAAACCGTACGACGAAGTTGCAAGAATGTACTTTATACTTCACAGTGATCATGAAAGCGGTAACGTCAGCGCTCATACTGGTCATTTAGTTGCAAGCGCTCTATCAGATATGTACTATGCTATCAGCGCGATGCTCAATGGCCTGGCCGGTCCGCTGCATGGTCTTGCAAACGAAGAGGTTCTCCGCTGGCTCCACGGTGTTATGGATTCAATGGGCGGTAAAGTTCCTACAGAACAGGAAATGAAGAACTTTGTTTATGAAACTTTGAAAACGGGTGTTATCCCCGGATTCGGACATGCAGTTCTGCGGAAGACAGATCCACGGTATATGGCACAGAGAGAATTCTGCCTGAAACATCTGCCCGATGATACTCTGTTTAAATACGTCGATCTACTCTTCAAAGTAGTTCCTCCAATTCTTTTAGAGCAGGGAAAAGCAAAGAATCCGTGGCCGAATGTTGATGCTCAATCAGGCGTTATTCAGTGGTATTACGGTGTAAAGGAATATGAATTCTATACGGTTCTCTTCGGTATTGGAAGAGCATTGGGTGTATGTTCCAATATTATTTGGGCTAGAGCTCTTGGCTATCCGATCGAGAGGCCTAAATCTCTTACAACTAAAATGCTCGAAGATGTTGCATTCGGTAAGAAATAATTTAATTTATTCGTTTATTATTCAAGGGTGAACTTCCGGTTCACCCTTTCTTTTTATATTAAAGAAATTATGGAAAGAAAACTGATATATGTTATTGCTTCCCTGGTTGTTTTCATAATAATCGGGGGAATAATAATTGTTCAAAAGATTTCATCTTTGGAAAAGGAAACACCCAGAGAAGTAATTGTTCGCATGGAAAAAGATCATCGGGAATTAATTCCAGCTCTTCCGGATAAAATGGATTTCTGCGGTGAAGAAGTCCCGTTTAAGGATTTTGATGTATTCGAAAGAATGGAAAGAGAACTGCTTGTTAATGCTCATTGGTCCTCTTCAACAATACTTAATATTAAAAGAGCAAACAGATGGTTCCCTGTAATTGAACCGGTTCTAAAACGTTATGGTATTCCAAACGACTTCAAATACCTTGCTGTCATTGAAAGTAATCTTACAAATGTTGTCTCACCGGCAGGTGCAGCTGGTTTCTGGCAATTAATGGCACCGGTTGCAAAAGAATACGGTCTGGAAGTGAACGATAAAATTGATGAAAGATTTAATATTGAGAAAGCTACTATTGCTGCATGCCGCTATCTTAAAAAAGCTTTTGATAAGTACGGAAGCTGGACTATGGCTGCGGCCTCCTACAACTTCGGAATGAACGGAATTGACAAACAGATTGGTCGTCAGAAGTCGCGTAATTATTATAACCTCTATCTGGTTGAAGAAACAAACAGGTTTGTTTTCAGACTTCTTGCAATAAAGGAGATCCTCTCTAATCCCGGGAAATATGGCTTTTTTATTGAAGAGGATCAGCTTTATAAACCGATTGCAACAAAAGAAGTGATTGTAAAAAGAGAGATTAAAGACCTGGCCGGTTTTGCTTCCGCGCAGGGTATTAATTATAAAATACTTAAAATTTTCAATCCCTGGCTGCGGGATAATTATCTTCCCAATCGTTCCGGTAAAGCATACGCAGTTTTAATACCTCTTGAGAGTGAAATTGAGTTAATTGAGGAATAAATAAATATTAAAACAATTTTAAATGAATCATAGAGATATTCAGATTTTTTTTTATTTTTGATTCCAACTTTTTCTATCCAAAAAAAATTGATCAGACATGCCCTTCAAAAAGAAAGTTAAGTATATATTCATTACCGGCGGTGTTGTTTCCTCTCTTGGTAAAGGTATTACCGCGGCTTCTATTGGACTGCTTTTAAAACTTCGCGGCTACAGTGTAACAATTCAGAAGTTCGATCCTTACATAAACGTTGATCCCGGTACTATGAATCCTTTTCAGCACGGGGAAGTTTATGTCACAGACGACGGTGCGGAAACAGACCTTGACCTAGGACATTACGAAAGATTCCTCGATGTTGATATGTCCAGAGCTAACAATACTACAACCGGACAGGTTTACCACGAAGTAATAACGCGTGAAAGAAGAGGGGATTTTCTCGGGGCTACTGTGCAGGTTATTCCTCATATCACCGACGAGAT
The DNA here is from genome assembly GCA_964532065.1 of uncultured Melioribacter sp. Lineage (GTDB taxonomy): Bacteria > Bacteroidota > Ignavibacteria > Ignavibacteriales > Melioribacteraceae > DSXH01. The sequence goes on along the minus strand of CAZHHG010000018.1, from coordinate 8,912 downwards.
TAAGAGAAGAATGAAACTTCTCGGCGATTCCGGTAAGTACGACATCATTATTACTGAAATTGGCGGCACTGTGGGCGATATTGAATCGCTCCCGTTCATTGAGTCGATGCGACAGATTATGCTCGAAATGGGACGTAAGAATGCGATCAGCGTTCATGTTACTCTGGTTCCTTATATCTCTTCCGCCGGCGAAATGAAAACCAAACCAACCCAGCATAGTGTTAAAAATCTTCTTGAACTCGGGATCCAGCCTAATATTCTTGTTTGCAGATCCGAAAACATTCTTGCTAAAGAGATCAGAGAAAAAATTGCCCTCTTTACTAACGTTCAGTCGGAAGCCGTCTTCTCTGCTCACGATTGTTCTACCATTTACGAAGTTCCTCTCGTTCTATTTAATCAGAATATGGACCGTGTTATACTCGACCGGTTAAAACTCCCGGATATAAATATTCATCTTGATGATTGGAGCAGGTTCGTTAATCTTATAAAACATTCGGAAGGGATTCTTAAGATCGCTGTTTGCGGTAAGTATATCGAAAACAAGGATGCTTATAAGAGCATTTCCGAAGCTTTTGTTCATGCCGGTGCCGAGAACGGCGTAAAGGTATCCGCTGATTTTATCAGCGCGGAGGAGATTGAAGAAAAAGGTGCCGATTCTATTCTTAAAAATTATGACGGACTCCTTATACCCGGAGGTTTCGGTGAGAGAGGAATTGAAGGAAAAATCTCCGCAATAAAATTTGCCAGGGAAAATAAAATCCCGTTCTTCGGAATTTGTCTGGGGCTTCAATGTGCCGTAATTGAATATGCCCGAAATGTTTGCGGATTGAAAAAAGCAAACAGTGCCGAATTCACAAAAAATAATTCGTTCAATGTTATTCATATTATGCCCGAGCAGATTAAAGTTAAGATCAAAGGCGGCTCCATGAGACTTGGCGCTTATCCTTGCATCCTCAAAAAGAAAACTCTTGCTTATGATGCCTACAGAAAGCCCAAAATCTCCGAAAGGCACAGGCATCGCTTCGAGGTTAATAATAAATTCAGGGATCAGCTGGAAGCCAAAGGAATGGTTTTCAGCGGACTCTCCCCGGACGGTCAATTAGTTGAGATGATTGAAATTCCGGATCATCCTTGGTTCGTCGGATGCCAGTTTCATCCCGAATTAAAATCGAGAGCTACAAACGCACATCCGCTCTTCAGGGAATTTATAAAAGCCGCATTAGAGTATTCAAAGAGGAAATAAATTGAAAAAGTATTTCATAATCACATTCCTTCTATTTATTCTTGTTCAGAATCGTGTCGCTTCCCAGGGTTTGCAATCCTTAATCAATCAGGGTCTTGCTAAAGCATATAATATGGAGCTTGAAGCGGCGGAAAAAATCTATAACAGGATTATCGACCAATACCCTGAAGAACCGCATGGTTATTATTTGATTTCCCAGATCTATTATTGGACATATCTGGGCTCGAAGGATAAAGGAGAATACCAGGTCTTTTCGCGTTTCGCCGAATTGGCCGAAGAGAAAATAAACAGAATACTCGATCAGGATGAGAAGAATATCCGGATTATTTACATGGCGGGGAATCTTGCATCCTTTAAAGCTATGGCAAATGCTACTCATGAGTCTTCGGTTGATGCTTTCTGGGAAAGCAAGAATGCTGTCAGCTTTCTCGAAAAGGCACTGGAACTCAACCCGAAATTCTATGACGCTTACCTCGGTTTAGGTCTATTCGATTATGCTATGAGTTTCGTCCCGGAATTTTTGAAGTGGGCGGTTAATCTAACAGGATTAACTTCGGATAAGGAACGCGGACTCCGTTATATTAAACTAGCTTTTAACAAAGGGACATCGGGTACTACGGAAGCCGCATTTCATCTTTCAAAAATTTATACAGATTTTCTTGCCGATTACGATAGCGCCTACTACTATATCCAGCAGATAATTCCGAAATACCCTAAGAATACTCTTTTCCATTACCAGTATGCAGTCTCTTTAATCAAAGGAAAAGAGCTCGATAAGGCAATTCAGCCCCTTAATACGGTTATCCGTCTTAATAATAAAAGATTCTCTCAGGTAACTGCACTGGCGCATTACAGGAAAGGGGAAGTCTATTTTAAGAAGAATCAGTTCAAGTCGGCTATTAAAGAATATGAATTATTTCTCGATCTCTCCAAAGACCTCGATTTTACAGGTATCGCTGCTCTCAACATTTCCCTTTGTCATAAGATGCTCGGTAATGAAGAAGAATATAAAAAATACATTAATCTCGCTTCCGATGGTAATCCCGATCTTTACGAAGATTCCTATGCTCAGCTTAAAAGCGAAATCTTTTCAAACCGGGAAATTGATGAAACGGATCTGAAACTGGTTCGTTATAAAAATATGATTGATAGTGGACGAAGCAAGTCCGCATTCGATTCCTTAAAAGTATTAATTCCTTTAGTTGACAATAATGATCAGAAGGGACTTGCACTTGCTTACATAAGCGAGTCAGCTTTCAACATCAAAAAATATCCCGAGTCGGTTGATGCTGCCGAAAAGATCCTTGCATTAAAGTTTGTAAATGAAAAATGGATGATTCCTTATTCATTTTATATCCAGGCACGTGCTAATTGGGTCGTCGGCGCTAAAAATGCGGCCAGAGAGTTGATTGCCAAAGCCGAATCCGAAAATAAGTACGAGAAACAGGACTATATTCAATCTCTCGTAGAAAACCTTAAAAGAAAATTAAAACGTTCCTGATTGTAAGAAAATCTCCGTTTTCCTCAATATTTCCAGAGGTTTTGATTGATTATTGATTGCGATTTCGATAATTTTTTGCGCAAATTTGAAAAAATATGTTGAAGATAGCGGTTTTTGTTTCGGGAAGAGGATCTAACCTTAAATCTGTTTTTAATAAAGTTCCAAAAGAGAAACTTCAGATTTGTGCAGTAGTTAGTGATAAACAGGATTCTGCTGCTCTCGGTTTTGCCGTCGATAATAAAATCCCGGTTTATCTGATCAGTGAAAAATTTAAAGAAGGATTTGTTGATTACAATTTCCTTCTAAATGAATTTAAAAAATTCTCTATCGATTTGATTGTTCTTGCCGGATTCTTAAAAAAAATTCCGGATAGTTTTGTTGATTCATTTGAAAACAGGATCATAAATATTCATCCTGCGCTTCTCCCTAACTACGGCGGGAAAGGTATGTACGGTTTGAATGTTCATAGAGCGGTCTTCGAAAATAATGAAATCGCATCCGGCGCTACAGTCCACTTTGTCGATAAGATTTATGATAACGGGAAAATAATATCCCAGAGAAAAGTTGATATTAGTGATTGTAAAAACCCGGAGGAAATTGCCGAAAGGGTCCTTAAGATTGAACATGAATTACTCCCGTTTGTTGTTGAAAAATTTGCCGATGGAAAAATAAAAATCGAAAATGAGAAAGTGAGTATTATTGAATAATACCGGAGATGTCTTGAAAAAGTTTGCAATTATAAGTGTTTCGGATAAGAGAAATATCGTTGAATTCGCTAAGGAATTAAATAAACTCGATTATCAGATTCTTGCTACCGGGAACACAGCCAGAATATTAACACAGAACAAAATTGAATGTATCGAAATAAGTGATTTCACATCATTCCCCGAAATCTTCTCCGGTAGGGTGAAAACTCTTAACCCGAAAATATTCGGTGGAATTTTAATGCGTCGCAACAATCCGTCTGATATTAAAGAAGCAGAAGAAAATAATATACTGCCGATCGATATTGTTTGTGTTAACCTCTATCCATTCCCGGAAGTTGTTAAACGGTCTGATATATCGCATGAGGAGAAAGTTGAAAATATCGATATCGGCGGCCCGAGTCTTATTAGAGCCGCTGCTAAAAATTATGAATTTGTGTCTGTCCTCACCAATCCTGATCAGTATGACGGTTTTCTGGAAAAATTAAAAGTAGGTAAGGTGGATCTTTCAACACGTAGAGGACTTGCTTATTCAGCTTATTCCTATACTTCATATTACGATACACTGATTGCAAATTACTTCGAAGAAAATTTCGGTTACCCGAAAACAGAATTACGTCTTAATTTCAAATCATCATTCAACCTGCGGTACGGAGAGAATCCTCATCAGAATGCTTACCTCTACGGCGACTTTACAGATTACTTCGAAATTCTCCACGGCAGGGAATTATCCTATAATAATATTGTTGACCTTACGGCTGCTGTCGATCTTGTAAACGATCTCGATACTAACGGATGTGTTATAGTTAAGCATACTAATCCCTGCGGGGCTGCAATAGGGACCGATGTTTATAATGCTTACGAAAACGCTCTGTCATGCGATCCGGTTTCAGCCTTCGGCGGAATTGTAGCTTTCAATGTGGAAGTGGATCAGCAAACCGCTGAAAAACTGAACGAAATTTTCCTTGAAATTATCTCTGCACCGTCCTATTCCGAAAAAGCTCTTCAAATACTTAGTCTGAAGAAAAACCGGAGATTGGTAAGAGTTAAGAAAAATCCCTCTTCAAACGAATTGGAACTTAAGAATGTACCGGGCGGAATTCTTGCGCAGACAAAAGATAATTCCAGAATTGACGAAATTGAATTGAAACTTGTTACTGAAAGAGAACTTAATCCATCGGAACTGTCAGACTTAAAATTTGCCTGGGTAATTTGTAAGCATACTAAATCGAATGCGATTGTTTATGTTAAAAATAGAAAGGCCATTGGCGTTGGAGCCGGACAAATGTCCCGCATCGACTCAGCTAAAATTGCAGCAGAAAAAGCTAAACAGTTCGGACATGATTTGAAAGGAGCCGTGGCGGCCAGTGATGCTTTTTTCCCGTTCCCGGACGGACTTCTCGAGATTGCTTCGCATGGAGTTACTGCTGTTATTCAGCCCGGCGGTTCGGTTAAAGATGAAGATGTAATTAATGCAGCAAATGAAAAAAATATTTCAATGGTATTTACCGGTATCAGAAACTTTAAACACTAAGAGGAACAATGGGAATTTTTGATCTCTTCTCAACTGATGTTGCAATTGATCTTGGCACTGCCAATACATTAATCTACATTAAAGGAAAAGGAATTGTCTTAAACGAACCGTCGATAGTAGCATTCGACCGGAATACAAAAAGAATTATTGAGCTCGGAAATAAAGCAAAGGAAATGCAGGGTAGGGAACACCGGGAAATCCGCGTTACTCGTCCCATGCGCGATGGCGTTATTGCCGATTTTGAAATTGCCGAAGGAATGATAAGGGCGTTCATCAAACGCGTTACACCCAATACATTCGCAAGTAAAAGGATTGTTATCGCGGTTCCCAGCGGAGTAACTGAAGTTGAAAAACGCGCTGTGCGGGATGCTGCTGAACATGCCGGCGCTAAAGAAGTCCATCTTGTTGCCGAACCGATGGCCGCCGCTATTGGTATCGGTGTGGATGTTGAAGCTCCTGTTGGTAATATGATAATTGATATTGGAGGAGGAACTACAGAAATTGCTGTTATCGCCCTCGCTGGAATTGTGAATGAAGAATCTATCAGGATTGCAGGCGATGAGATGAATAATGCTATTATGCAGTTCTTTAAGAAAAATTATAACCTGCTTATCGGCGAAAGAACTGCCGAAGCAATTAAATGCGAAGTCGGCTCGGCCGTGCCTCTTAAAGAGGAGGTTACAATTCAGGTTAAAGGGCGCGACCTTGTAGGCGGTATCCCCAAAACAGCTGAAGTCAGCTCTGTTGAAATACGCGAAGCGCTTAATGAAAACGTAGCGCAGATTGTTGATGCAATTAAACAGACTCTTGAAAGAACGCCCCCGGAATTAAGTGCCGATATACTGGACCGCGGCGTAATGGTTACTGGCGGCGGTGCTCTGCTTAAAGGTCTGGATGAAAGAATAAGAATGGAAACTAACCTTCCGGTGCATGTAGCGGATGATCCGCTGACTGCGGTTGTAAGAGGAGCCGGTAAGGCAATTGAAAACTTAAACAAATACTCTAAGGTCTTTATCCGTAAAAGAACTTACTAATGCTAAATTTTTTAAGACGGTTTACATATCAGTTTAAGGAATATTTGATATTTGTACTGCTTGTAATTATCAGTCTCTCTCTTCTTGCCAGCAATGAAAAACCGGAAGTAAAAAAAATCAGGACCTTCGCTTTTGGAAGTTTTGCCCTTCTTAACAGTATACTGGATTCTTTCGGGGATCTGTTCGCAAAAGATCCTTCCTACGATCAGCTCAGAACAGAAAACGCAAAACTTTCTCTCGAGCTTAATCGACTTAGAAAGCAGGGGATTGAAAATCAAAATCTCCGCGATATGCTGTCTCTGAGGGATTCGAGCAGGTATCAGCTTATTGCTGCCGATGTAGTTTCGAAACTCGTCAACAAAGTACAAGGCAACTTTATTATCAATAAAGGAAAGTTGAATGGTATACGAACCGGTATGCCCGTATTAAATCATCAGGGCCTGATAGGAATTATTGCGGATGTTTCTGATCAATTCTCTGTTGTCAAAACACTCTTCAACAGTTCACTGAATATTGCCGTTACCCTGCAGAAAATAAATGTTGACGGAGTTCTGAACTGGAACGGGAAAGAATTAATAATTAAGAACATCCCTACTACATATGAAATAGAATTGGGGGATAACGTAGCTACTTCGGATTTCAGTACATTATTCCCTCCGGATATCCCGGTTGGAATTATCTCGGAAAAAGAATCAATCGCTTTAGGATTACTTCACACTCTTTCAGTTGAACCATATGCTGATATCTCTGCTGTAAGTAACCTGTTCGTTGTCGATATTATTCCGAGTAAACAGATAAACCAATTAGAAATGAACTTGATGAAATAAATGTTTATCAATTTTATAAAACCATTAATAATATTTATTCCTCTTGCAGCAATTCAGTTTGTTCTGGTTCCTCTTATTAGTGTCTTTAATATAGCGCCGGATCTGATTGTTATTCTTGTTGTTTACTTTACACTTTTGAACGGTCAGATATACGGAACATTATTAGGTTTTATTGCCGGATTTATCTTCGACATTATCTCAGGGGGATTGTTAGGTGCTTCAATGTTCGCTCTTACCGTTTCAGGATTTGTGGCCGGATACTTTTATAACGAAAATAAAATTGAAATTAATACAGTTACATTTCTTTTTATTATTATCCTGTTCTTATGCGGTACAGTTAATTCATTCCTTTATTCAAGTGTGGCAAATGACAATCCCGATTTTGGTTTTTTGAGATTGTTTTTTGAAGCAGGAATCCTGCCCGGTTTGTACACTGCGATTCTGGGCCTGCCGGTTGTAATATTCAGCTCTAAAAAGGGGATCGAATGAACGATACAAATTTCGGCTCCGTAATTAGAAGAAGAATTTTTCTAACCGTAATAATCGGTTTTATTGCGGTTATCTTTTTCCAGCTTTTCAGCATGCAGATCCTGAATCAACCGGCTTACTCTTCCAAAGCTGATGAAAACAGCGTTAAGCCGATTTATCAGACTGCTCCGCGCGGCCTCTTCTTCGACAGGAATAATCAGGTCCTTGTCGGTAATAAACCGTCTTTTACTTTGCGTATCACTCCGGCCGACTATGATGGTAAACTTTCTCCATACATTGAGGCAATTCTCGGCGTCCCGGAAGGTTATATTGATAAGATTCTTAAACAGAATGAACAACTGTCACGTTTTATTCCCAGACGAATTGCGAAAGATGTCGACTTCAGGGTAATTGCATGGTACGAAGAGAATTCATCTAAACTGCCCGGTCTCGATTATGTTATCGAAACTCAGCGCGATTATTCCTTCGGAGTTATGGGATCACATCTTTTCGGCTACAGTAAGGAAATTTCTTCAGCTCAACTTCAAAGAAGAAAAGAAGATTACTCGATGGGCGATGAGATCGGTTTCACCGGCATTGAAAAAACTTATGAAGATATTTTAAAAGGCGAAAAAGGTATTAATTATGTGCTGGTCGACTCTCACCAGAAAACAATTGGAAAGTATAAAGATGGTGAAGAGGACCGGACGGCGGTAAAAGGATACGACCTGGTTCTTTCTATCGATAAAGATGCGCAGATGGTTGCCGAAGCAGCTTTTAAGGATAGGAGAGGCGCTCTGGTCGCAATAGAACCTTCAACAGGTGAGATACTGGCTTTTGTCAGCGCCCCGGAATTCAATCTTCAGGATTTTGCATCCGTTACTTCTAATGAAATCTGGACAAAATTAAATACCGATGCCGATAAACCGATGTTCAACCGTGCGACAATGTCCATTTATTCTCCCGGCTCTACGTATAAAATGCTATCCGCACTCACCGCGCTTGAAGAAGGAATTATCGATACCAATTATAGAGTCCATTGCGGCGGTGGTATGCAATATGGAGACCGTTATTTCAAATGCCTACATGTTCACGGGACAGTTAATGTAACTACAGCCATCGAAAAATCGTGCAATACTTTTTTCTATCAGCTGATTCTTAAGATCGGTCTCGACAAATGGTCGGACTATTCGAGCAGATTCGGATTCGGTAAAAAATCCGGTATCGATATTCCCGAAGAAAGTCCTGGTATTCTCCCAACAAGAAAATATTACGACAGGGCATTTGGTCTCAACAGATGGCCTAAAGGAATCCTGATCTCGCTTGGTATCGGTCAGGGGGAACTTAGTGTTACTCCTTTACAACTTGCTCAATATGCGGCCCTTTTTGCAAATTACGGAAAGTCGGCCAGACCACATTTTCTTAAAGGATATATAGAAACTCAAACAGGTAAATATACTGGCGTAGAACCCAGGGTGTTCGACTTGAAGATTAGTACTAAGTCATTTGATGTTGTCAGGTATGCAATGTTCAAGGTTGTTAATGGAGCCGGTACTGCCGGTAATATCGCCGGAGCCGCCGAGGGCCTGGATTTCTCCGGC
>CAZHHG010000017.1:42073-43698 GCA_964532065.1 uncultured Melioribacter sp. | reverse complement strand
CATCATCGCCAGATTACCGGAGGATATGATTGTAGGTACATGGAATTATGACGATCATGAAAACTTCGAAAGATTCCTGAAACCTTTCAGAGATGCGGGTCGCGATTTTATGATCTCTCCCGGCGTCCTTAATTCGAATAAAATCTTTCCCGATTTTCATAAAGCTTTTGCAAATATTAAAAAATTCATCTCGGAAGGAAAAGAAGCCGGCGCATTCGGTGTTCTTGTCTGTGTTTGGGATGACGGCGGTACTGCTCTCTTCAGCAACGATTGGCTCGGTGTTGCATATGGTGCCGAAAAATGCTGGAACCATAATTCTGATGACCATGATTTTGATTCCCGGTTTAACAGATCGATCTATGCCGCTTCAAATAATTCTCTTACTTCTTCGATCTGGAAACTGAACGAACTGATTCCGCTCGAATCGACCGATGGAATGAATGATAAAATACTTTTCAGCAAATTAGTCCCTGATCCCGGCAGAAGTACAAAAATTTCACTCGTCGATTGGGATGAAGTAAGCGGAATTCTATCGGATGCGGAGAAGGAACTGATTAATTCCCGGTTTATATTTTATGAAGAAGAACGGAATTTTATTCAGTTTATTATCGATCTTTACCGTGTTCTTGTTAATGAAAGAATGATATTAGTTCAATCGGCCGAATCTTATAAAGAGGCGATAAGTATTCAGAATCAAAACAGGTCTGCCGCGCGAGAATTGATTCTTCAATCATTGAATAATATTGAAAGATTAATCCGGCAGATAAATGGAGTTAAAGCGGATTTCGAAATGCTCTGGCTGCATGAGAATCATACCTATGCGCTCGACCGGATTTCAAGCCGATATCAGAAAAAGGTCGACGATTATAACGATATAAAAAGCAGGTTTAAAGCCGCACTCAAAAATATTGACAGCTCTCTTCCTCTCCCTTCACCGGAATCAACACGGCTTGCCATTACAAAACTGCCGGGTAAATATTTCCGCGAATGGCTGATGGTAAATCCAATCATTAATAAGGATAACTCGAAAATATCACTGGTGGATTATCTCAGTGAAATGGGAGGTGAATTAAACGCAGAACCGAAGGTAGCCGAGGAATTCTATTTCGATTCATCCAAATACAGATGGCGGAGAGTGGTAACCGACTATCCGGATACGGTCAATCTGGCTGAAATTTTTCCGGATAATAATCAAAACTCGGTGGTCTATGCTTTTGCCAATATCTTCTCGGAAGAGGACATGTCAGTCAATGCTCTCGTTGGTGGTGATGACGGGGTTGAAGTAATAATAAACGGAAGCTCTGTATTTAAAGGAGCGGAGGATCCGGCTGAACCGGGTAAAGAGAATCCTTTCGTCCTTCCATTGAAGAAAGGTAAGAATAACCTGATGATTAAAATTTCCCAGACTTCCGGCGGCTGGCGGTTTACATTCCGGCTTCCTGAATCATCAGTAAGAAACAGTAAAAACAGATATCGAATTGTTACGGATAATTAATTATGAAATTAAAAACCCTTTTATTTACATCCCTTCTTTTTCTTACCGGATTCAGTTCAGAAGAGGATAAGCGTACTCCGATTCAGATAGCCCGTGCAATTGCCGGCCGTGTAATCAATGATACTGTTTT
>CAZHHG010000017.1:0-42063 GCA_964532065.1 uncultured Melioribacter sp. | reverse complement strand
CCGGTTCTTCAGAAACCTCAGCTTGATATCGAGGTGATCGATTTTCGCGGCATACCCGGTGAAATAAACGAAGGTGTCGCCTATGCTTTATCCTCTATTGTTGTAAAAGAGAATGTAAAATTAAAATACGGTCTGAGTTTCAGTTCTCCTGCCAAAATCTGGATAAATGATAAACTCGTATTTGAAAATGGATCCGGTGCAGAATTCCGTTTCAAAGAGATTGCATACGGGATATTCGATTTCCAGGATACAATTGAAGTGGAATTATTTGCAGGGCTGAATAAAATCTTGGTAAAAACTCTTTCCGGAAATAATAAAATATATTTAAGAGAAATCTCTGATCCGGAAGCGCCGTTAAAATCCGGATTCACATCCCAGTTTAATAACCTGCAGGGAAAATGGTTTTATATAGGAGGATTTGCGGGAAATGAATCTAATCCATTAGAGGAAGTATTTCCACCCGAGAAGGGTATTCATCCATATTATAAATGGGGAAGTGATTATTTAACCTGGCAAATTGAAAAACAGAATCTTCTCCTTGAACTTGTTATAAAAGATGACGCGGTATATAAACGTGAATCTTTTGTTGAATGGATGTACCCGACCGGCACTGTTCTATTCGGATTTCAGCATCTGGCGAAAATATCCGGTGAAAAAAAATATTCCGATTATGTTGAAAAGGTTACTGACTTTACATATGCAAACTTTGATCTATTTCAAAAACAATATTTTGAAATGGACGGATTCCGTTCTTCGAATCACCGGTTATTCAGAATGGGAATGCTGGACGATGCATCGGCACCCGCGCTCCCGTACATACAGCAGATGCTCGATAAACCCGACCCTAAACATAAAGCCGTTATTAAAACTGTTCTTGATTATGTCTCCAAAGGGCAGTCACGATTAAGTGATGGAACGCTCTGCCGGCCGGAACCGCGTGAAATGACCGTATGGGCAGACGACCTCTTCATGTCAGTACCATATCTCCTCCGTGCATCAAAATTATATAATACTCAGGATTATCTTAATGATGCAGCAAGACAGATTATTAATTTCAATAAATATCTTTTCGATAAAGAGAAAAATTTATACAAACATGCCTGGTTCGATTTTGCAAATGAAAAATCAGTTGCTTACTGGGGTCGGGCTAACGGCTGGATTATATGGGCTACCTCGGATGCGCTGATGAATATTCCCGGGAACCACAAGGATTTTAACAAAATAAAAAAAATATTTAAAGAGCATATTTCCGGACTCATAAAACATCAGGATCAGTCGGGTATGTGGCACCAGGTACTTGATAGAAAGGACTCATTTGAAGAGACTTCCTGCACCGCGATGTTTATAATCGGCCTTGCCAGAGGAATTAAGAACGGATGGGTAAGCAAATCCTATGAAAAAAATCTCATGCTGGCCTGGAATGCACTTAAAAAAAATATCAGCCACGATGGTGTTGTTAAGGATATTACCAGAGGAACGGGAATAGGCAACGACCTCGACTTCTACTATAAAAGAGAACGATTCGATAACGACCCGAGAGGTTTGGGAGCTGTTATTACCGCTGCGGTTGAAATGGAGATCTATACGTTAAATAAATAATACTATCATAACTGCGGGATTTCTAATGAAAAATTATTTAGTCGACAGGTTAAATGTAATTATCACCGAGGACAGTAATGAACTCGGTTCGCTGGCTGCGGAGAACCTGAGTGGACTTATAAACTCCTTACTGATGGTAAAAGAAAATATAAGAATTGTCTTTGCTGCAGCTCCATCTCAAAACGAATTTCTTAAAGAGCTGATTGCTTTCAGGAATATCGACTGGTCTAAAATAACAGCGTTTCATATGGATGAATATGTAGGATTGGGACAGGGTTCAGATAAATTGTTCAGCAGATATTTATCCAATAATATTTTCTCGAAGGTTGAATTCAGAAACGTTAACATTATCGATTCAGCCGCCACGGATATCGGTGAGGAGTGCGATCGTTATGAAAAACTCTTGCGGGAGGATGTAATAGACATTGTTTGTATGGGTATCGGTGAGAACGGCCACATTGCATTTAATGATCCTCCAGTTGCCGATTTCAATGATTCTAAATTTGTTAAAGTTGTAGAACTTGATAGCGAATGCCGTCAGCAGCAGGTTAACGACGGCTGTTTCAGCGCAATTGATGAAGTGCCTAAAATTGCAATAACCCTTACTGTCCCGGCTCTATTATCGGGCAACCATCTTTCAGTTATCGTTCCGGGTTACCGGAAAGCAGAGGCTATTAAAAATACTTTGACGGGTGAAATATCAACTAAATGCCCGGCGTCAATTTTACGGACTCATCCAAACGCAATTCTATATCTCGATCAAGATTCATCAGGATTATTATGAAAAAAATAGAACTAATCATTCTTAAATCCATTATTCTTTTCTTTGCTTCAGTTATGGTTTTTGCACAGGAGTCTAATATACACAGCAAAGCGTTGTTGTTCGATTTCGGACCGGTTAATTCAAAACCAGGTCATCTGGCAATAGCAATTGATGAGAAATTTAAATTCAATTCTGCAGACGGTTACGGCTGGGTTATTCCTCCTGTTTATTCGTTTGAAAAGACAAAAATGAAAGGGACAACATTAAGAAATGATTTGACAATAGATGGAGTTACAGGAAAAGAGATTGAGTTTAAAACTAAGATCCAATCCGGCAAATGGTGGATTACTTTCTGGATGGAAGCCGGGAACGATTATACTAATTCGGCGCGGCTTAAGATCAACAATATGGATAGAGAGATAAACTGGTTCCGTGTTAAAGCTGGCGAACTTGGTGAATCCGAGTATTTGAATCTTTACAGAGTCTATCACTCACTCATCGAAATCGACGGAAATGATTTTCTGCTTAACCTTAAAGGCGGTAAAGATTCCATCCGCGTTCTGGCTCTCTCGCTTATTCCATACGTGGAACCTGAAACGGATTTACATTTTAAAATTGAACGCCTTGTTAATGAAGCCGGAAAATATAAATCGAAAATTTCTTTGAATGATCTTAATCGTTATTTATCGGAGCAGTCGGCTCTTTATCCTGATGATTTCTATATCCGGCATGTCAGTAATCTGACTTCACTAATTGCGGAAGCTGATAGGCTTAACAATATGATGGGATGGGAATGGGCTTCGCAGATGACCGGATTTGGAATATTCGACCGGCTTCATCAAACCATCTGCCTGCTTGATGCACAGATTGAACATGATCATGATAAAAGTAATCCCTTCAGAGAACGTGCACTCTGGATGAGAGGAAAACTGGGCTACGACCTTAATCTTCAAAGAGGCGGCAAACATGAAAAGGAAATGGCCGCAAGTGATCTATCCGAATTAGTGAAATTGTATCCGAATGACGAGAACCTCTTAATGCTGAACGGCAATAAAATAGATCAGCCCGATTACTGCGATTTTCTTCCTTCCGAACCGGACGCACCTGAATGGTCACTCCTTCAAAGAGAATTGATTTGCAGATTAAGCAGTGAAATTAAATGGTGGGTTACGGAACGGCAGGCACCCAACGGTGAACTGGGTGGTAAACTTGGCGACGATGTTGAATTGCTGAGATGGTGGACTCCCTTCCTGCTTTCAGGTAATCAATACGCTATTACTGGATGGAAGAAGCTTGCCGATGAAGTCTGGAGAAGTCCTAAAGTGTATAAAGGTTATTCCAAATTTCCGATCGATGTTGAACATGCCTCGGAATTTATTTCCGACTCTACACCTGAACTATTATTTGTTGATTCAGACTCTACGTACTTCAAACGTCTTCTTTATACGGCCGGGTATTTTGAGAATCTCTGGTCTGCTAAAAATAAATTCGGAAGGAGATTTTTTAAGTCGGCATGGTTTGGCTCAACTGAAGTAGATGAAAGGCCTCCGCGGGACCGCGACGTTGATTATAATACCCGCGCATTGAAACCCCTCAGGTATATTGCCTGGTCTTCTCGCAAGCCGGAGTTTATCAACCTTCTTAATGAATGGTCCGAAGCATGGCTTCATGTAGCACTCAGTACTGATAAGAAGAAACCGGAGGGTTTGCTGCCTTCATCGGTCCGATGGTATGACGAAGCTATAAACGGCGATGGCCTTACATGGTACAAGTCAGATATGCTCTGGGATTATTTCGATTGGAGGCATTCCGCCGGTTCTATGATACTCGACCAGATGTTTTTTACTTATACATTAAATAATAATTCAAAGCTTCTCAAACCGATAGTTCTCAGCCTGGACTTAATTAAAAACAATATTGACCTGATCGGAAAGAACAGCTCCGAGCCGGGCAGCGAAATCTGGGCTGCTAATACTATGATAGGAATTAAGAATTTTTGGGAAGTTGTTAGTAAGTGGCGATTAGCAACTGAAAATAAAAACTATGATTCTATTCTGCTGAAGTACGGTAATGACTATACTAAATTCAGAATTAGCCGAGATTACAAATACCTCATTAAAGGGCTCACAGAAGCCGTAGAGGAAATACGCTATAATACTCCGTTACGTACTACTCTTGCTTTACATACCGACCGTGTAAGAACAGGCGGAGCGGATCTGCTGAAAGCAATGCTGACAGGCGATGGTACTCCAGAAGGAAGCTCGCCTTATTATGCGGTCACTTGGGAAAATACTAATAATAATTTCACAGCACTAGTTACAGACTCAAAAAAGGATAAACTCAGAATTGAAATCTATCTGTTCGGCAGGGAGGAAATTAATGTTACCGCAGCAGTCTGGCAGCTGCAGAATGGTGAATATGATCTTATGTACAAGAATTGTAAAGGTGAAGTCCTGAAAAAAAACCGGTTTGCAGTTAATAAAGTCGGACAGAAAATAGACCTTGTAATCACTCCGGGAATAACTATGGTTATTGAATTTGTCAGAATTAAATAATGGGATAACATTAAGAGAATGAAGAGTCTTGCATTTAAAGTTTGGATACTGCTGATTTTATTTTCCGGATTGATCGCCTGCGGCACCGGTTCCCGTTTTATTCCGCAATTAGAATTTGAGCCGGCACTTAATTACCCGAAGGAGGCAATTGAAAAATATCTGGAGGGTGATGTTGAATTATTGATTCTTGTTAACCGGGAAGGACTGATCCGTAATGTAAAGATAAAAACCGGATCGGGATTCGAAGTGCTTGATGAGGCGGCAGTTAAACATGCTGAGAAACTGAAGTATTACCCGATTCATAGTCTCGGTAATGATGAAGAGATCTGGATCGATACAAAGATTAAGTTTCGTCTGGATAATCTTGAGAATGGAAATTCTTTCGTGGGAAGAATATGGCCATCCGAAAAAGAATCATGGATTGATAATGAATTCGGATTTGAAATTACAAAATGGACATCAGAGAAATATGAAAACTGGCATCTCTATTTTAATATTGAATCTTTCATTGATGCCGATAACGCGATAATCTACTCGACCCGGGCTGGCGGCGTTAACCTTTTCCGGCTCAATTTGATAGATGGTTCAATTACTCAGCTTACAAATCATCCGGGTAGAGTTGGATCGGTCTGGCATATCCAAAATCTTAAAAGGATCTGGTACGAAATAGATAATTCGGTTAGAGAACTGAATTACGAAACGATGGAAAATAGACTGGTATTTAAAGATGAGAAGGGCGATATCCGCTCATTCACAGTAACATGCGACGGAAAGTATCTGGTTTACTCTGTAAATAAGAATCCCGGTTATTCTGCAGAACACAGCACCGGCCCGTTTGCTATTCTCCGTTTCGATCTTAAGACATCAGAAATAAAACAGATTTCACCCGATTACGGATTTACTATCAATCATCTCCAGGCATCACCTGTCGATCCATCGCTTGTAATCCACGCCTGGCAGCATCAATACCGTGATGGAGGTGCAGGGACTGTCGGTAATACTCCGATCAGAATCTGGTGGCTTAATGTAAATGGAGAGGAAGGCGGACCTGTAGGCCCACAGGAATTCGGAATTCACAGAACTCATGAATTCTGGTTCTACGACGGTTCGCGCATCGGTTATTCCGCACGGTATATGTTCGGACCCAATATAGGGAAACAATTTCTGGGATCGTGCAGGTTTGACGGGACAGATAATTTCATGTTCGAAGCACCTGTAGGCCCGGCTCATTCGCAGGTTTTCTCTGATAACAAACATTGGGTTGCAGACCAGAATAACGGAATGATTCTGACGCTCTGGAAGTTTGATCGGAGCAGAATTCTGAAAGAGGTAAAACTCTTCCGTCATAATTCATCCTGGGAAGGGCAGCCGGGTCACCCCCATCCACGTTTCAGCCCGGATGGCAAGTATGTTCTCTTCGGAACTGATAAATCCGGATCTCCACAGGTTTATACTGTAAAAATCGAACTTGATAAAAAATAAACGGTACTAATATGAAAACTAAATTAAAATTAATTCAGATGATTCTAATTCTCTTATCTGTTGCTGTCAACGCTCAATCGAACTGGAAATCTCTTTTTAACAGTAAGGATTTATCAGGCTGGGAACAGTTGAACGGATCTGCGAAATACTATGTGCAGGATGGTATACTAGTCGGAGAGGCAATTGTAGGTTCACCGAATTCATTCCTCTGCACGAAAGAGAAATTCTCGGATTTTATTCTGGAGTTTGAAATAAAAACCGATCCGCAGCTGAATACCGGCGTCCAGTTCAGAAGCGAAAGTATGAAAGAATTTAAAGACGGCAGAGTGCACGGTTATCAGGTAGAGATTGATCCGTCGGATAGGGCATGGAGCGGTGGAATTTACGACGAGGCAAGACGCGGATGGCTCTATACTCTCGATGAAAATCAGAACGGAAGAAAAGCTTTTAAAAACAATGAATGGAATTTAGTCCGTGTTGAAGCAATCGGAAACTCGATCAGAACCTGGATTAACGGTATTCCCTGCGCAGACATATTAGATGATCTAACAAAGTCCGGTTTCATTGCGCTGCAGGTTCATGATATTAAAAATGATCCTACCAAAGATGGTATCAAAGCGATGTGGCGCAATATCAGAATCATCACCGAGAATCCTTCAAAATTCAAATCTCCTGAATCGGGGATTCCCCAATACAACTATATAAGTAACACAATCTCTGATTATGAAAAGAAGACCGGCTGGAAATTATTATGGGATGGAAAAACTACTGATGGATGGCGCGGGGCTAAGCTCGATAAGTTTCCTGAATACGGCTGGGAAATTAAAGATGGAATTCTAAGCGTCCTCTCGTCGGGAGGTGCGGAATCGAGAAACGGCGGCGATATTGTCACAACAAAAAAATATAAAAATTTTGAACTGATAGCCGATTTCAAAATAACTGATGGTGCTAACTCCGGTATAAAATATTTTGTTGACCCGGAATTGAATAAAGGCGAAGGATCGGCTATCGGATGCGAGTTCCAGATACTCGACGATGCCAAACATCCCGATGCCAAACTCGGAGTTGCCGGAAACAGAACTCTCGGCTCGCTCTATGATCTGATTGCGCCTGTAGGAAAACGTTTTAATGGCATTGGAATGTGGAACCGTGCCAGAATTATTGTTAAAGATAATCAGGTTGAACACTGGCTCAACGGATTCAAGGTTGTAGAATATGAACGGAATACACAAATGTGGCGGGCTCTCGTTGCATACAGTAAATATAGTGTCTGGAAAAATTTTGGTGAATTTAAGGAAGGACATATTCTCCTTCAGGATCATGGGGATGCGGTTTCTTTCATGAATATAAAAATAAGAGAACTTAATTAGCAGGAGTTAAACCAAATGGGAAATTCAAGAAGAGATTTTATAAAAAAATCCGCGATGGCCGCTGCCGGTGTTGTTGCCGGTTCGGTCAGATTGAATGCAAGGAGTTATTCTAGAATAGCGGGAGCTAACGACAGGGTGTTAGTTGGAATTGTCGGTTTCTCCGACCGCGCCCGTCAGTCACTCATACCCGCGTTTATGAACCATGCAGGTAAACTAAATTTTGAGATCAAAGGTATTTCCGATATCTGGAACAGAAGAAGAAAAGAGGGATTGGAATTTTTTAAAAAAGAATTTGATCAGGATGTTAAAACATATCTTAATAATGAAGAACTTTATTCTGATAAGGATATTGATGCGGTAATAATCTCAACCGCGGATTTTCAGCATGCGCTTCATACGGTCGAAGCTGCTAAAAACCGCAAAGATGTTTATGTAGAAAAACCTTTTGCCGAAACTATGGAGGATAACCGGCTTGCCTACGATGCTGTAAAAGAATCCGGAATAGTTTGTCAAATCGGTTCACAGCGGCGAAGCGGGCCCAACTATCATAAAGCTTTCGAGTTTATTAAGTCGGGAAAGTTCGGCGATATTAAAATGGTTGAGATGACTTGGAATGTAAATCAACCCGGAAGATGGCGCCGGCCCGAACTTGTCTCTTCAATTAAAGAATCCGATACGGACTGGAAGCGCTATTTAATGAACCGGCCGTTTGAATCCTGGGATCCGAGAAAATATATCGAGTACAGGTTATTCTGGCCGTACTCATCGGGAATTCCCGGGCAGTGGATGGCACACCAGATCGACACTGTCCACTGGTTCAGCGGACTCAAATACCCGCGTTCCGTTTCAGCTAACGGCGGAATCTATATGTGGAATGACGGCAGAAAAAATTTTGACGCAATGACCGCTGTCTTTGATTACGGTCCTGAAGAAGATCCTTCAATTGGTTTTCAGGTTCTCTATTCATCCAGGATGTTCAATTCAGCAGGAGGAGTAAAAGAAATTTACTATTCCAACGGCGGCGAGATAAATCTTGACACAAATAAAGTATCACCGAATGGCGGACTCACAGAAGGTTTTGCCAAATCAATGGGTATGAAACCTAATCTTTTACCTGAATTAGATTTATCCGTGTCTGATGTAAAAGCTGAAACATCTGCTAATACAGGCGTGGATCAGATGACTTCGCTTCATATGAAAAACTGGATGGAATGCATAAGATCCAGAAAAGAACCTAATGCGCCTGTTGAAGCCGGGTATGATCATTCTGTCGCAAATATTATGGTTACTGCCGCTCTCAGGACAAAAAAGTTCGTGACATTTGATAAAGTCAACCGGGAAGTTCTTGCCGACGGAAAAATTTTTCAGTATTAAAATGAGTAAAATTTATTATAACAGTTTTTTTTCGATGGGGACAAGATTTAATCTGCTCTTCCCCTCAATTGATTATGAAAATGGCGATAAATTATTTCATCTTGTCAGGAATGAGGTAGTTAGAATTGAATCGCTGATTAGTTTTTATGAGAAGGGGAGTGAGATAACCCGGTTGAATAATCGCGACTCTGATGAGGTAAGTAACGTGAATGAAGAGGTTTTTGAAATACTCGAAAGGTGCAAAAAATACTATCTCTTAACTTCCGGAGCTTTCGATATAACTGTTAAACCTGTTAAAGATTTCTGGAATTCTCATAACTCCCCAAAAAATATGGAAGACCTCCCGGAACATTTGAAAGAAATGACCGGATTTGATAAGGTTTATTTAAACAATTCTAATCGTACAGTTTCATTTGGAAATCATAGTACCAGAATCGATCTTGGGGGATTCGGTAAAGGATATGCGCTTACTAAAGTGAAATCAATGCTGATTGATAAGAGTGTTGGCAGCGCCTTTATCAGTTTTGGTGAGAGTTCAATACTTGGACTTGGCACACATCCCAACGGAAACTGCTGGAAGGTCGGGATTAATAACTTGATTGAACCCGGTTCAACAGTTTACACTTTTGAGTTGACCGATGGATCTGTTTCAACGTCCGGCAGTTATACGATAACAGACGAAGGGGAATTACATAAAAGTATTAATGTGATTGATCCCGGTAGCCGGCGGCCTGTCTCATCAATTAAAAGTTTCAGCGTTAAATCGGATTCACCGGAGGAGGCCGAGGTTTTCTCAACAGCATTTTTGGTAATGCGGAGAGATGAAATAAAAAATGTTTTGATAAACTCCAATTCTGTTTCCGCTGTGGAAGTCTCTTATGATACCGGTCTTCCGGAATCATATATTTATACAAATTAAGGAGTTAGAATTTGAAACAGTTTTTTATTCAGAGCAGGAGGGATTTTCTCAAAAGAATTTCGCTGATTGCCGGTTCTTCTGTCGCGGCTGCTTCAATGCCATGGCTGTCTATTCTCGGTAATTCACAGTTCTCTATAAATGCCGCCTCGGATAGAGTTAGGCTTGGTATAATTGGTATCGGTGATAGAGGTAGCGCTCTTCTTCTCAATGTAAGAGAATTTATGGAAATATTAAATGTTGAGATTGCTGCGGTTTGCGATGACTATGAACCTAATTTAAAAAAAGGTCTGATGCTTACTGATGGAAAAGCCGAAGGCTTTTCTGATTATAGAAAGATGCTTCAGATGAAGTACCTCGACGGGATTATAGTAGCTACACCTCTTAATGAACATGTCTATATGACTGTTGATTCACTCAATAGCGGCCGCCATGTTTTTTGCGAAAAAGCAATGGCGCGGAGAATTGAAGATGTAAAGTTAATGTACGATACTTCTATACAAAGCAACAGGATCCTTCAGATTGGGCTACAACGTATGTTCAATCCTGTTTATCTAGAAGGAATCGCAAAAATCCATAAAGGCGAAATTGGAAAAGTTACACAGATACGTGCATACTGGCACAGAAATAATAATTGGCGGCGGCCATTGCCAGGACCCGAACTTGAAAAAAGAATTAACTGGAGATTGTACGATGATATTTCTGCGGGTCTATTTACCGAACTTGCATCACACCAGATCCAGGTAGCCAACTGGGCAAAAAATACAGAACCTGTATCGGTTATGAGCACCGGATCAATTAATTACTGGAAAGACGGGCGAGAGGTTTATGATAATATTGCCTGCATATTTACTTATCCCGACGGTACTCATTTCGTTTACGATTCTATGATCAGCAATAAACATTACGGGTTGGAAGAACAAATTCTGGGAGATAAGGGAACAATTGAATTCGAAGTAAATAAAATTTATTCGGAAAATCCTCCCGATCCTCCGGCTATCCTAAGGCTGATTAATGATATTGAAAGAGGAATCTTCGACACGATCCCGATAGGCGGAGCGAGCTGGGTTCCTGAAACTGCATTGCAGAATAAAGGGGAATATATCTCCCACAACTATAGAATGGATGAAACCAAGCTTCAGCTGGAGGCTTTTGTAAAGTATATTCGTGATGGCAAATCTCCTAATCAGCTAACCAAGCACGGATATTACTCTTCCGTCTGGTGTCTACTCGCCGAGGAAGCTGCCAAAACCGGAAAGTCTGTTTCTTTACCCGGAGAGTACCGTATATGAAAAAGATTGTTATAAAAAAGAAAACCCAGCTAAGGGAAATTTATATATGGCTCGTTCTATTTATTTTTTCTTTCTTACTTAATATCCTCGCTATTATAATCTACGACGCTTCATGGTGGGAAATTCTATCCGAAATTCACTATGTGTTTATTCTTTCTGTAGTACTTTACATTACTTTTATTTTAATCAGAGTCGTTTTCAAACTAATAAGAATTTTTATTTCAAAAATCAGAATGAAAAAAAATGAAAACAAATTCAGTAAAATTCTTAACGGGTAGTATTCTCATAATATTCTTTTGTGCCGCTTCCTTCATATCAGCACAATACACTTTCATTAATGTAAAAGAATATGGCGCTGTTGGAGATGGTGTTGTTATAGAAACTCCGGCAATCCAGAAAGCCATTGATAAATCTGCTCTATCAGGCGGTGTTGTTTATTTTCCCCCGGGTAAATATTTAACCGGCTCTATAGAACTGAAAAGCAATATTGAAATCTATATTTCTCCGGGGGCAACAATACTTGGTAGTACAAATATTGCTGATTACAGGGAATATTTTCCAAAGATGAAATCCTATAACGACTCGTTTCTAAAACACAGTCTTTTTTATGCGGAGGGTGCTGAGAATATTTCGATACGAGGGGAAGGTACGATCGACGGACAGGGAAGCGCATTTAAAGTTACTACCAGAGAAAAACCGGAGAGGTATAAGAACCGGCCGTATATCATAAGATTTGTCGAATGTAAAAATGTGAAGATCGAAAATATTACTATGCGAAATTCGGCAATGTGGATGCAGCAGTATCTTGCCTGCGAGGATCTTTTTATTAGAGGTATCCGGGTTTACAATCATGCTAATCAGAATAACGATATGATGGATATCGACGGATGCAGAAATGTTGTCATTTCGGATTGCATGGGTGATACTGACGACGATGCAATAACACTGAAAAGCACATCCTTCAGTATTACTGAAAATGTTGTTATTACAAATTGCGTTGTAAGCAGCCACTGCAATGCTATAAAACTCGGTACCGAATCACACGGCGGCTTCAGAAATATTTCCATTTCCAATATAGTTGTTAAACCAAGCATCGATACAGAACCGATTTACGGACTGCCGAAAGGAATAAGCGGCATCACGTTAGGTATGGTAGACGGTGGAATACTCGAGGGTGTCACTATCTCAAATATCAGAATTGAGGGGACACAGGTTCCGATCTATATGCGTCTTGGAAACAGAGCCAGAAAATTCTATGAAGGGCAGCCTCTGCCTGGAGTCGGGATTTTTAAAGATGTTTCAATCAGCAATGTAATTGCAACAGACATTCAATCAAATATAGGTGCTTCAATTACGGGAATCCCGGGTCATGACATTCAAAACATCAGTCTTGAAAATATTACTCTTGAATTCCCGGGTGGAGGAACAGCCGAAGATGCTCTTAAATCGGTACCTGAACTAGAGGACCATTATCCTGAAAGTACAAAGTGGGGGGCGCTTCCGTCGTTCGGATTATTCATCAGGCATGCTCAGAATATAAGTCTGAATAATATTGAATTGAGATTGAAGAGTGATGATCACCGGCCCGCAATTCTCTGTGATGATGTTAAGCAGCTGAATATAGCAGGACTGAAAATCGGAAGCGGCGTTCTTGCCCGGAATGCGATAATATTCTGCGGAGTTAATGAAGGAATAATTCAATCTTCTTTTCTTTATTCACCTGTAAACAGCTTTCTTAAAATTGAAGGAGAGAGAAATAAAAATATTTATCTGTTAAATAATATTTTAAGTAATGCTGGTAAAACAGTTGATAACAGAAGCGGTATTAAAGTTATTCAATCAGGAAATATCAAATAGGGAAAAAATGGATCGGAGAAAATTTTTAAATAATTCTGCACTAATTCTTTCTGCTACGGCTCTACCCGGGATAGTTTCAGGTAAGTCTGAAAATAATCAGGCAAAAAAAGTTACTATTGATGATAATGTCTACAGGAAAGTATTTGATGCGGGATTGATAAAAGATCCTGTAATAATTGAGTCGATCCGGCTCGTAAAGAATGGTAAAGTTTATATAGTAATTGTAAGATCAAAAGACGGTGCCGAAGGATATGCCGTATCTCATCCTAAGTTCATGGATGCTTTATGGCCGGTTTTTCTGAATTATGTTGTTCCCCCATTTATCGGAAAAGATGCAAGGGACATTGAGCAACTTTTAAATGATGTTTACCTGTTCGACAGCAATTATAAAAAACAGGGTTTGCTCTTCTGGGTTCCTGTGGCTTCGCTTGAATTTGCAATTCTCGATCTGCTTGGAAAGATTGCCGGCACTTCAATCGCATCATTTTTCGGAGGAATAACCAGAAACGAAATTGAAGTCTATAGAGCCAGTGAGAAACGCGGCAATAAACCTGAAGAAGAAATTGCATACCTGAAAAGGATTGTAGAACCGATCGGAGCCCGCGCATTAAAATTCAGGCTTGGCGCCCGAATGAGATACGACGACGCTTCTACAAAAAGAGATCTTCAGCTCATCCCCCTTGTTAGAAAAACATTCGGAGATGATTTCACGATCTATGCCGATGCTAACGGATCTTACGATGTTGCTATGGCTTTGAAAATCGGAAGGATTATGGAGGAACAGCGTTATGGATTTTTCGAAGAACCTGCTCCTTTCGATTATTACGAAGAGACGAAGGAAATTGCCGATGAGCTGGAAATAAAAATTGCGGGCGGCGAAGAGGAAAGTAGTCTAAGAATGTTTAAATGGATGATTGAAAATGATGTAGTGCAGATTGTTCAGCCTGACTTACTTTATTTCGGCGGGTTAATTAGATCGGTCAAAGTTGCCCGTATGGCGCAGGCGGCAGGAATTGAATGTACTCCGCATATGTCCGGTAATGGACTTGGATATTTATACGTACTACATTTTGCTTCTTTTGTAACCAACTCCGGACGGTTTCAGGAATTCAAGGGTGATGACGACAAAGTTCCTTTTGAATGTAGTACCTCATCGCTTAAAGCGTTCAATGGAAAAATGACTGTTCCAACCGGTCCCGGTCTGGGAATTGAAATCGATCCGGAATTTCTATCCTCTTCTATTGAAATAAAATTATGATTAAATAAATCCGGGAATAAAATGAAAAGAAAAGATTTTTTTAAAAGTGTGTCTGCAGGTGCGGCAGCAGCTCTTTTACCTTTCAACAACCTCTATTCTTTGACGAAATACGATTCATCATCACTTCAGAATAAAACTAAATCTGATATTAAAATTTCGAAGGTTGATACTTTCGTCTTCAAAAACGCAACATTTGTTAGAATTGAGTGCAGCGAGGGTGTAGCGGGGTGGGGTGAGGCCGACCATGATTATCCGAAGTTGACCGCCGGTTTAATTGAAGAAATTTGTAAACCAATAATACTTGGTAAGGATCCTTTTGATACTGAGTTCTTATGGCATCAGATGATATTCAAAGGGGAAGATGCCGGTACTACAGGATTGCTACCGGGCGCAATTGCGGGTATTGATAATGCTCTCTGGGACTTGAAAGGGAAATTATTGAATTTACCGGTACATAAAATTTCCGGAGGATTTAATATAGATAAAGTACGGGTTTACGGAAGTTTTGGACGGGGCGATAATCCGAAAACAAGAAAAGGTCCTGATGCAATGGCTAAAACAGCTCTCGACTTTGTTTCGCAGGGTTATAAAACAATTAAAGCGAGAATGCAGATAAGACAATTAAATGTCGATCCTGATCCGGATGAAACGTTTGAAGTTGTTAAAGCAATTCGTAAATCTGTTGGTGATCAGATTGAAATCTTTGTCGATTTTAACAACGGTTATACACCGGCAAAAGCAATAACACTTACCAGAAAACTCTACGAGAATTTTAATATAGCCGCGGTTGAGGAACCTGTATCCTATCATAACTACGAAGGACTCCGCCAGGTTGTTGAGTCAGTTGATATTCCTGTTATGGCCGGCGAGCATGAGTTCAATAGATGGCAGATGCGTGACCTTATAACCGTTGGAAAGGCCGATTTCATTAATGCAGACTTGATAAAATGCGGAGGTTTTTCAGAATGCAGAAAAGTCTCTTTTATGGCTCATGCATTCGACAGGTATATAATGACTCATAATACACGTCCCACACTTGCAACAGCGGCTAGTCTTCAGTTGGTTGCTTCCATCCCAAATGCGGCAAGAGTTCAGGAATATGCAGGTGCCCGGCCGGAGATGGGTCTCGATAAATTGTTCGAGAATTATTTTGAATTCAAGGAAGGTTATTTAACAATACCGACAATTCCGGGTTTGGGACTTATTGTTAATGAAAAGGAGATGATGAGAAGTAAACTGAATTGATGAGCAGCTCGAACTAAGTAATGGAATTTTGTTTTAAATTTCTGATAATTAATATTTTCAGCAAAACGATATTAAAGCAGATTTCTATGCTGATAGAAAAAAAATCTTGACAAAATGGTTAATATTAGTGAAGTTGCGTTATCAATAAAGTAAACCATAAAGTAAATTATTAAACACTGAAAAAGTGCTCATTTCTCAATGTTGAGTCGATTATGAAAGATAAAGCAATTACACTGAATGATATCGCCGCACGCTTGAATGTTTCAACTGTTACAGTCTCCAAAGCCCTTAGAAATCACCCCGATATATCACCTGCTACAACAAAATTGATTAAGAAAGTTGCTGAAGAATTGGGTTATACTCCCAATATCATGGCGCGGAATTTATCGGCCAGAAAATCGAATACTATTGGCGTTGTTATTCCTAAAATAGCACACTTCTTCTTCGGTTCAATTATTGAACATATTTATGATATTGCCTTTGAACATAACTACGAAATTATTCTCACTGTATCACAGGAAAATCCCGAACGGGAAAAAAAACATATCCATACTCTTATGGCAATGAAGGTCGATGGTATTATAATCTCGATAACTCAGGAAACTCGTAATTATGAAATCTTTGAACTCGCAAGGCGAAGAGGGATACCGATTGTCTTCATGGACCGAATTCCAAATATCGATAACATTAATTCGGTTGCTGTAAACGACTGGCAGGGAGCCTATAAAGCTATTGAACATGCCGTTAAACTGGGTTACAGGAAAATTGGTCATCTTGCAGGTTATACTAATATAAATATCGGTAAAAACAGAATGCAGGGATTCTATGATGCGATGAATAAATACAATGTGGAGATTAATCCCGACTGGATTATTGAAGGGGGATTTGGCGAGAAATACGGTTATGATGCTTTTATGAAATTATATAAAGAGAATAACCTTCCCGATCTTTTCTTTACCGTTACTTATCCGGTTGCACTTGGCGTTTACATCGCAGCTGCTGAAGTCGGTTTGAAAATCCCTGATGATATCGATGTACTCTGTTTTGGAAACGCTGAGGTTCAGAATTTTCTCTCTCCGCCGTTAAGCTGTATCGATCAATCCACTAAACAGCTGAGTGAAAGTGCCATGGATATTATTATGAAAAGTATCAAGGATCCTGATTCCTCCGATACTAGGAACATAATAATTGATACCGAACTTGTTCTTAGAGGAACCTGTATCTCGTTTAATAAAAAATGATTGAATTCTATTCCAGAATTCAAAAACCTTTCTATTCATTCGTCTCGATTCATTGGATCTGTATTTCCATTGATATTAGTCTCCGCACTTTTCTCCCGGACGACACCATATTATAGATTATTGTTGCTCATCATTGGACTAATCTTTGAAAAAGATATTAAGGCTATTATTTTTTTTTGTAAAATATTTTTTCTATTAAAAAGCCCGCCCTCGTTTTTTTCGCTTGACAATTTGAAATTTATTAGGCAGATTTAGTTAGCAATAAAGTAAACAATAAAGTAAACTATTTCTATCCCGACTCTGTAATGACCAAAAAATCAATAAAGCTCAGCTCATTAACTAACTGTTTTTTGTTGAAAGAATTCTCTTTGATTTTTTCACGGACTAACCGAACATTTGTTTAGGGAGTTATTTATGAAGAAGTATACTTCATTTTTCATCTTATCATTTCTTCTTATCAGTTCTTCCATCCTGGCTCAGGGTTCTATTCGAGGTTCAATAATTGACTCAACAACATCTAAAGGTCTGATCGGTGCTAATGTTTTTATACTCGGTACCTCGCTGGGCAGCGCTACTGATATAGAAGGAGTTTATAAAATTTCGAAAATACCCGAGGGAAATTATACTTTGCGGATCTCCTACATCGGTTATCTTCCGAAAGAAATACCAATTGCAATTCAGAATAACAGAACAATCGAACTGGATGTTTATCTGGTTCCCGATGTTGTAGAGGGAGAAACTATCGTTGTAACTGCTCAGGCCTTGGGACAGGCTGCGGCAATAAACCAGCAGTTAACTTCCAACACAATTGTAAACGTCGTCTCTGAAGAGAAGATTAAAGAATTGCCCGACGTTAATGCCGCAGAAGCGATCGGACGACTTCCCGGTGTTTCCATTATCAGATCCGGCGGAGAGGCAAATAAAATAATTTTGAGAGGATTGGAAGACAAGTATACAAACTTTACAATTGATGGAGTTAAGATTGCCTCCACAGACGCTACAAGCCGTGGACTTGATCTCTCAACTATTTCTCAAAGTTCATTAGCCGGCATTGAATTATTTAAAGCATTAACATCCGATAAAGATGCGGATGCAATTGCAGGCAGCGTAAATCTTGTTACAAAAAAAGCTCCAAGCTTAAGAGAAATAACAGTTTTAGCAAAAGGAAATTATAACGATCTGATGCAATCACTAGGCCAGTATGATTTTTCATTTAAATATGGAGAACGATTCTTTGATGAGTTGATTGGAGTTCAGCTAACCGGAAATCTTGAACAGAAAATCCGGAGCAACGAGAGAATAGATCTCGATTACGATCAGACTCTTAATAATCAAACCGATTATGTGATTAATAATTTTACGCTCGAATTTACGGATGAAATTAGAACCAGGAATGGTTTCAGTATATTGCTGGACTACAATACTCCGGATAACGGTTCCATTAAACTGAATACTGTTTTTAACAGCACTCACAGGGATTACTTAATTCATTCCAGAGATTATCCGGCCGGAGGCGGTACAGGCGGTTCGGTTACTTATACTTTCAGGGACAGAGAGCAGGAGATTCGTACATTCACCAGTGCTTTAACAGGCGATAATAATCTGTTTGATTTAAGAATCAACTGGGGTCTCTCATTCGCTCAGTCACTCTCTGAATCACCTTACGATTATCAGCTCGATTTCCTCGAAGCCTCCACCAATACTTCCGGTATGAACAATCCGCCCAGGGTTAAAACAAATCCCGAAAAAATAATTCCTTTTGCATGGAATAATTTCCCCAGCTCTACTTTGTATAATGCCTATTATAGAGGCCAGAACAATCTTGATAAAGATAAAGCCGCATTCTTAAACGCAATTTACGATTACACTTTCGGAAATGATCTTGCCGGCGAATTTAAAGTTGGTGCGGCCTATAAAGCTAAAGCCAGGACAAATGCAAATTCAGAACTCTATTCCCCGTATTACCTTGGCTACTGGCGTCCGTTTGAAAGAAGCGCCGACGGTACAATAAAACCGAAAAGTCTTTCGGGTTCCTATTTCGACGCATTTTATAAAAGATATCTTGCAAATCCTTTAATCAATACTTTATCCCTTAGTGAGTTTCTGGATAACACTCCCGAATCCAGGGAAATGTACGACTTATATAAATTAAATCCGCTGATTAACAGAGACAAACTAAGACAATGGTACGATCTTAATAAAAACGGTATTGATCAAAACGGTGTTGGCAAGGAATATTTTAGCGATCCATCGGTTAATGCATATTCTTATGATATTCATGAATCAGTAACATCTTTTTATGCAATGAATACTTTGAAGCTTGGCCAGTCGATTACTTTTATTGCCGGAGTTAGAGTTGAATCGGAGAATAATGATTATAAGAATAAATATTCAAAGGTTGATTTTACAGGATTCCCGGTGCCGCGTGATGATACAAGGGATACAAGTTCAACTTATACCGAAACGGTTGTACTTCCTAACTTCCACATTAATATTAAAGCAACCGACTTCCTTAACATCCGCCTAGCTGCTTATAAATCGCTTGCCAGACCAGATTTTAACATGAGACTCAATTCGTATTTTGCCTGGAGGCCTTCCCTGGTTGGATCCGATAAACAGCTTATCCTCGGTAATCCGATTCTAAAAACAGCCAAAGCGTGGAATTTTGAAATCAACACATCGTTCTACGGTAATGAAATTGGTCTGATTTCTGTTTCGGCTTTCTATAAAGATATTAAAGATATGTACCATATGCTGAACCAGTTCAATACTTCAGGTAATACGATGATTGAGACTCTTGGACTAGGCTGGAAATCTCTCCATTCAGGTACTTATCAACTTACAGTTCCATATAATTCACCGGAACCTACAAAGGTCTGGGGATTTGAGTTCGAACATCAGATCAACTTTACATTTCTACCCGGATTACTTAAAAATATAGTGCTTAGTTATAACGCTTCGTTTGTTAAATCCGAAACGGTTTTAATTGGATCCAGAATTGATACTGTGATGGTAATTCAACCTCCGTTCCCGTTCCCACTTCCTAAGTATGTGGAGGTTCCAATAACAAGAAAACAGCAAATGGAAAATCAACCGAGGTTCTATGGCAATATTGCGCTCGGATATGATATCGGCGGATTTTCAGCGAGGATTTCATTGTACCATCAGTCGGAATACAATAGAACATTCAGCCCCAGCGGCCGTAGCGACGGAATGGTTAGCGGATATACCCGCCTTGACCTTGCGCTTAAACAGGATCTGTTCAGTTACCTCTCGTTGATGCTTAATGTAAGTAATCTATCCAATATTAAAGAGGATCGTCTCGTTAATAATCGCGTTAATGGTTATAAGATTTTGAATACTTCGGAATTGTACGGCATAACTGCTGATTTTGGAGTAAGGTTAACTCTGTAATATATGTGATTTTAATGAATTTCATTTTTAATAAATATAGAAAGGAACATTATAATTAATTTCTTTAGTTAGTAGTGAACTAACAATCAATAATCAGGAGGAAGTAATATGAACAAAAAGAAACTTACTTTAGTAGTTGTCCTCATGTTTTTGGTCTCCTCTTTGTCATTCGGCCAGGTTCTTAGAATTTTACCTTATGATCAGGATCCCAGGTCGATAATAGCAATAATAAGAGCCGATACCACAGCTAATCCCGGTATCCTCGCTACTCGTGTTTACGAATTGGTTAACGGTGGAATTTATCTTAGTACTGAAATTTTGACTTTAGTAAAAAACAAAACCCTCAGGATCCGTGCACCGCAGGGTGAAAAACCGATCATTTATTTATATCCAACCGGTACTGGCGCTAATCCAACCCGTCCTCCCGGAAACTTTGTTGTCCTTAACGGCGGACATATTGAGTTTACTAATATTGCAATCGCTGGTATTTTTGAACCCACTCCAACTACAATCAATGATATGCAGGGCGGATTGATCAATACTACCGGAGTTGGTTCGAGAATGAAAGTCGATGACTGTCTTTTAACAAATACCAATGGTAATCATATCCGAACAGGCAGCGGTTCAAATCTAATCAAGATTACTAATTCTATATTTGCTAATATGGGCTCTCTTACTACTTCTAATTTTGGAGCCGGTAAGGCAATCGACCTTCGTGAAGTTTCCTGCGATTCCTTAATTCTTGTTAACAATACATTTGTTAATTATCAGGATCGTCCTGTAAGACACCTTAATCTTGCTGCAGGTAATACCGTTACCGGAATACTGAATTATTGCATAATTGATCATAATACGTTTGTTAACGGTATGGGCTTCCATGGTGTTCTTTCTTTGGGTAATGTTGGCAAAAGAGTTCAAATCACAAATAATCTTTTTGTTGATGCCTATGCTCTGGGTGCAGATTCACTCGATATAACACGTTCAGTTGAATTTAATAATACCGGAGAAAAATATTCCAACGGTAATAACACAATGCCCTGGATTTTTACTGCTCCTAATGATACTACGGTATGGAGAGTTAGTAATAATTTCTTTGCAATATCCAATGACGGGCAAAACTGGTTTAATGCTAATCCCCGCCATTATATAGGCTCGCCTCTATCTAATCACATCAAGTCTAAGCTCGGATCAGGAGCGGCCACCGCTTTTACAAAACTAAATAACTTTAATCTGGTTAGGACTCCAAGACTTATGACTAACCTGATGAACTATTATATCAGTCCTACCGGAGGTAATTATACTAAAGATAAACCTGGTTATAATTACCTGATACATGATATGGATAGAAAAACCTATAAGTATTATACGGATACACTCAACTGTACTTTTGCAATTCAGTCTCCTGCTTTCACCGGTGGCCAGAATGGTTTTCCGGTTGGCGACTTGAACTGGTTCCCGACACAGAAAGCCGATTGGGAAAATGCAGGTGGAACAAGTGTTAAACAGTTGGAGGGTATTCCCACGGAATTCACTCTTGAGCAGAATTACCCGAATCCGTTTAACCCGACTACAAATATCCGTTTCAGTCTTCCTAAATCAGCTTCAGTTTCTCTGATAATCTATAACACTTTGGGACAAAAAGTTGCTACATTAATTGACGGTCAGGAACAATCTGCCGGTAATTACAACTTTACCTGGAACGGAAAAGATATGAGCGGAAATAGTATGGCATCCGGAATCTATTTCTATCAGTTGAAAACCAGCGATTTCTCAGTAACAAAGAAAATGATGCTCTTAAAGTAATGTCTGCTTATTCATTTTTTACGTTTTTGAATGCGGTAGCCTGAAATACGGCTATCGCATTTTTTATCTAAGAGTGTTCTAAAACAACCATCCGGAATCGAATGAAAAAAATCATTTTATCCTTTTCAATAATAACAGCTCTGTTTTTTATTAGCTGTATCGACCGTAATGAATTTCAAACTGTCGGCTGGCACAGTATTGATAGTATTTTAACTAAAATTAAACCGCCGCAATTCAATGATCTTTCCTACATCATAACAGACTTTGGTAATGTAGAAGAGGTAAAGAAAAATATAAAGCCCTTTCTCGATAAAGCAATATCGGAATGCAATTCCATGGGGGGAGGGAAAATTATTATCCCTGAAGGTGAATACTTTTCGAAAGGTCCAATTCATTTGAAGAGCAATATTAATCTTCATCTTGAGGATGGGGCCGTAATTAAATTCAGTACTGATCCCGATGATTATCTCCCGGTTGTTTTCACAAGATGGGAAGGTGTGGAATGCTACAATTATTCTCCCCTGATTTATGCTTATGAACAGACAAATATTGCTATTACGGGAAATGGTACTCTGGACGGGCAGGCTGATAATACCAACTGGTGGCCCTGGAAAGGTAAAACCGAATACGGATTTACGAAAGGTATGCCGAGTCAATTGGATCAGAATGCGCGTCCCCGATTATTGAAACTGGACGAGGATCAAATCCCGGTATCCGAGAGAATATTCGGAAAAGGTTTTTACCTGAGACCGAATTTCATTCAGTTTTACAAATGCAGCAATGTTATGCTTCGCGATATTAAGGTGATTAATTCTCCTATGTGGGTTATTCATCCTGTCCTATGCGAAAATGTTACTGTTAAAAATGTTAAATCAATCAGTCACGGACCTAATTCGGACGGCTGCAATCCTGAATCGTCCAGGTTTGTGTTGATCGAGGACTGTTATTTTGATAACGGCGATGATTGCATTGCTATTAAATCAGGACGGAATTTTGACGGAAGACGGATTAATGTTCCGAGCGAAAATATTATTATCCGTAACTCAACTATGAAAGACGGCCATGGCGGCGTGGTTATAGGAAGCGAAGTTTCCGGCGGATGCCGTAATGTGTTTGCGGAAAATTGTAAAATGGATAGTCCCCATCTTGACCGGATGCTCCGTATTAAATCAAATTCGCTTAGAGGCGGTGTGATTGAAAATATTTTTGTTAGAAATATTGAAGTCGGCACGGTCAGCAATGCAGTATTTCTTATCGAATTGCTTTATGAAATGAAGGAAGGGGAGAAGGGGAATTTTCCGCCGACCGTTAGAAATATACAAGTTGAAAACGTTGAAAGCAGGAATAGTGAATATGCGCTTCAATTGATCGGCCTCGATGATCTGCCTATTGACGGAATTAAATTAAAGGATTGCAGATTCAACAATGTCCAAAAAGGAAATTATATTCAGAATGTAAAAAATATTTCTCTTAACAATGTTTACTTGAACAACCAGTTGCTCGAAGAAGTTAAGTGAAAAACAAAACGGAAATGAAAATGAAAAAAAATATTCACTTGCGTGCTTTTATAATTTTTTTGTCAATTACTTCAATTATCAGCTGCCAGAAACAACCGGATCTCCTTGTTGATAAAAACCTTCCGATGTATAAAAGACTGGCTGATTCTTTCCTGCTCAGGCATCCCGGTGGTGTTACATACGATTCCATTTTCACCGAAACTAAATGGAATTACGAACAGGGTCTCATTCTTGAAGCATTATACCGGGTGCATAAGTATACTGGTGAAAAAAAGTACCTCGATTTTATTCTTGAAAATCTTAATCAATACATCGATGAGAACGGAAAAATAAAAACTTATAAGTTCGAAAATTTCAATATCGATCTCGTTAATCCAGGCAGAGCTCTCCTCTATGCATACAATGAAACCGGCGACAAAAAATTTAAGATTGCCGCAGACACTCTCAGAAAACAGCTCGAGTTGCAGCCGAGAACTCCGAGCGGCGGTTTCTGGCATAAACTGATCTACCCGGATCAGATGTGGCTCGATGGCCTCTATATGGGGCAGCCGTTTTATGCTCTCTATTCAAAAACCTATAATCAACCGGAACGTTACGACGATATTGTAAAGCAATTTGTCCTGATAGAAAAGAAAACAAGGGATGAGAAAACCGGACTCCTTTACCACGCATGGGATGAGAGCAGAAAGATGAAGTGGGCAGATCCGGTTACAGGTCGTTCACCCCATTTCTGGGGTAGAGCTATGGGCTGGTACTCGATGGCTCTCGTTGATGTCCTCGATATTCTGCCCGGAACATATCCTGAGAAAATTGAACTGGTAAATATTCTTAACCGGCTGGCCGAAGCTATAGTAAAGTTTAAAGACCCTGAATTTAATATCTGGTATCAGATTGTTGACCAGGGAACAAGAGAAGGCAACTATCTCGAAGCTTCTGCCACAAGTATGTTTGCATATGCTCTTGCCAAAGGTGCCAACGATGGACATCTGAAAAAAGATTACCTTAAAATTGCAAACGATGTCTTTGAGGGATTGCTTAAACATCTTACTAAGATTGAAGATACCGGTTTTATTAATCTCTATAACATCTGCAGAAGTGCCGGATTAGGCGGCAATCCGTATCGCGACGGAAGCTTCGAATATTATATCAGTGAACCGACACGAATGAACGATATTAAAGGATACGGACCGTTTATACTTGCTGCTCTCGAACTTGACAAAGCAGGCTACCGGTACAATGAGATTGAATTGGAGAAGGTTCAATAGTTACTTTTATTACAACATCCAATTATTCTATGAAGCAACTTTCAGCTTTTAAACTATTAATCCCGATTCTTCTCCTGTTTCTGCTCAACTTTACTTTGAGTCAGAATCCGACTCTTTTTCTTGTCGGGGATTCAACCATGTCCGATAAACTTCCAGAAGATGAACCGGAAAAAGGCTGGGGCCAGATGCTTCCGCTTTTCTTTAACAGTAATATTAAAATTGAAAATCATGCGAAGAATGGAAGAAGCACTAAAAGCTTTATAGATCAGGGATTGTGGAATAATGTATTAACCAGAGTTAAATCCGGCGATTATGTGTTGATTCAGTTCGGTCACAATGATTCCAAGATTAGTGATACAAGCAGGTACGCTGAAGCAAATTCAACTTTTAAAACAAATTTAATTAGGTATGTAACTGAAATCCGCGCTAAAAACGGAATCCCTGTTTTATTAACTCCTGTAAATAGAAGAAAGTTCGATCAGTCGGGGAATTTCGTAGATCAGCATGGTGACTATCCTTTGGTTATAAGGGCGGTTGCAGAGGAATATGATGTTCCTCTCATTGATCTTCATGAGAAGAGTTTAAAACTCTTTTCCGGATTAGGGTCGGAGGAAACAAAAAAAATCTTCTTGCACGTGCAACCGGGTTTATATTCAAAATTCCCCGAGGGGAAAGAGGATAATACTCACTTCAATGAGTATGGAGCAAAATTAATCGCGTCGCTTGTAGTGGGTGGTATTCGATCATTAAATCTGGATCTTAAGAATTATCTGCTACCAGAAAATTCTCCGGTTCTTAAATAGCATTTATTAATGTAAATCAGGTCTGTCATGAGTAAAAAATTTGTTCTGGTTTTCTTATTAATTCTTTTGAGTTTTCTAAGCGGAAATAATTTGAAGGCGCAAAATATTTATGTGGCACCCGATGGTAACGATATAAATCCCGGTACGATAATTCAACCCCTCTATAATCTTGCCTCCGCTATTACAAAAGCCAGGGCGGGAGATACTATATTTGTCCGGGGCGGTACATTCGCTTACAATTCGACTATAAGCATCTCAAAGAGCGGAACTGCTGATACATGCTTCTACATCTTTGCTTACGGAAATGAAAGGCCGGTGCTCGATTTTTCCTCCCAGGGCGTTGGTTCCAGTAATCGCGGAATGCGGCTTACCGGAAGCTACTGGTATATAAAAGGACTTGATATTAAGGGCGCCGGAGATAATGGAATGGAGATAAGCGGCGGCTCCAACAACATAATTGAATTCTGCAGCTTTTATGAAAACCGGGATACCGGATTACAACTGAGTAATGGTGCTTCGAATAACCGGATAATTAATTGCGACTCGTATTATAATGCCGATCCGGATGACTATGGTGATGCAGATGGATTTGCACCAAAATTGACTGTCGGTACAAATAATTACTTTTACGGTTGCCGTGCCTGGTATAATTGCGATGACGGTTGGGATGGTTATTTAACTGTTGCAAATAACATTACAACTACATTGGAAAATTGCTGGACATTTAACAATGGCTATTTAAAAGACGGTACTGATGCTGGAGAAAAAGCAAATGGAAATGGATTTAAAATGGGTGGCGGTGATAATTCTAACAGCGCCCGGCTTATGCACCACATGATTCTAAAAAATTGTTTTGCTTTTAATAATAAGTCGAAAGGATTTGATCAGAATAATAATGACGGTTCTATGACAATTCTAAACTCAACTGCCTTTAATAATAAAACGGCAGATTATAGAATCACGCGGGCCGTAAATGCGGGTCAGACGGTTACCATAAAAAATTCAGTTGCTTATCTGGGATTGGTAGAACTTGGAAATTTTGTTTTAGAGGAAAAAAACAGCTGGAGAACCCCATTTGTCGTAAATGAAACTGACTTTCTAAGTCTTGATCCTTCAGCAGCTTCATCACCACGGAAAGCGGATGGTAGTCTTCCGGATATTTCCTTTATGCATCTGGCTTCCGGCAGTGATCTTATTGATGCAGGCGTTGATGTCGGCTTGTCTTTCAAAGGGAACGCACCGGATCTCGGAGCTTTTGAATACGATCCTGCAACATCTCTCCGGCAGCTCTCAGCCATCGAAACTGATTTTATTCTGCATCAGAATTATCCTAATCCATTCAACCCCCTTACAAATATTTCTTATTCCATCCCGGCGGATATGAAAGTTCGTCTCGAGATTTTTGATCTATTAGGTAAATTGGTTGATCTTCTGGTTAATGATTTTCAAAGAAAAGGATCTTATTCGGTGACATTTAATGGAACAGGAATTTCTTCGGGTGTTTATTTCTATAGATTGAGTTCGGAAAATTATTCGGTTACCAA
Organism: uncultured Melioribacter sp.; assembly: GCA_964532065.1. Classification (GTDB taxonomy): domain Bacteria; phylum Bacteroidota; class Ignavibacteria; order Ignavibacteriales; family Melioribacteraceae; genus DSXH01. The sequence goes on along the minus strand of CAZHHG010000017.1, from coordinate 14,765 downwards.
ACGGTTAGTCTTATTGAAATAGATTTTTCAAGAAATTGACTTAAAATGTCAGTTTTTTTTGTGACTTAAGTAAAAAGTTACGCGGAAAATTGACATAATCTAATTTTTTTAAGATTTTTAGTTAAACGATTAAGTAAACGATATGATTTTTGTTTTTTAGCTTTTCTCTGAATTTGAAACAATTAGATTCTTCAACTAAAGTGAAAATTATGAAACGAGTAAAACTACTTGGAGCCCTTCTTCTAACTTCTCTGATTTTTATTCCCGGGTGCAGTAAAGACTCTAAAGTTACACGAATTAAAATAGGTCATGGATTGGATCAGACTCATCCTGTCCATCAGGCAATGCTATTTCTTGCTGAAAGAGCCGCTGAAAAATCTAACGGGAAAATACAGATCACTGTCTATCCGAGTCAGCAGCTCGGAACTGAACGGGAATGCCTCGAACTCCTGCAGATTGGAAGTCTCGGTATGACTAAAGTTTCTGCTTCAGTCCTTGAAGGATTCGTTCCCGATTTCAAAGTTTTTTCACTCCCCTTCATTTTTACAAGTGAGGAGCAGAAATTCCGATTTTTTGAAAGTAACGTCGGCAGGGAATTATTGAATAGCACACAAAAATTCTGGCTTAAAGGATTATGCTTTTATGATGCCGGGAACAGAAGCTTTTATACAAAAGCTAAACCTGTTCTTACGCCTGATGACCTTAAAGGATTGAAAATTAGAACCCAGGAGAGCCCCACTTCCGTTAAAATGGTTAAAGCGCTGGGTGGGTCTGCAACTCCTATTGCCTGGGGTGAACTATATACGGCTCTTCAGCAGGGTGTGGTCGATGGCGCCGAAAACAATCCTCCCAGTTTTTATCTCTCAAGACATTATGAAGTCTGCAAACATTATTCTCTCAATGAACATACTTCCGTCCCGGATGTTTTGTTAATCAGTACTGTCATCTGGAACGATCTGTCTCCGGAGGAGCAGAATTGGATTCAGGAAGCCGCTGATGAATCGTATCAGTATCAGAAAAAATTGTGGAAGGAAGCTACTGAAGAAGCTCTTAGAGAAGTTCAGAAAGCAGGAGTAAAAATCTATTATCCCGATAAACTTCCTTTCGAACAGAAAGTGCAGCCATTGATCGAAGAATATCAAACGGAACCTTCTGTCTATAACCTTATTAAGAAAATTAAATTGGTTAAATAATTATGACCAGGATTAAAAAATTTATCGACGTAGTATTAAAATGGTTCTTGGTTTTTATCATTTCATTGATGACAATCAATGTACTGTGGCAGGTCTTCTCCCGGTTTGTTATCAATAATCCAAGTTCATTCACAGAAGAGCTGGCGCGTTATACCCTCGTATGGCTCGGTATTCTCGGCGCCAGTTATGTAGCAGGGCAGAAGTCGCACCTCGCTATCGACCTGCTCTCCCTTAAGCTTTCGGGAAAGCCGAAACAGTACCTTGATATTTTTATCCAGTCAGCCATTCTCTTCTTTGCGCTGGTTGTGATGGTGATTGGCGGAATAAGACTGGTTTATATAACACTTGGATTAAATCAGATCTCTGCGGCTCTCCAGATACCCCTTGGTTATGTATATCTGGTGGTTCCGGTAAGCGGTATTCTGATAGTTTTTTATTCGGTCTATTACATATTAGAGGCTGTTAAGAAAATAAAAGAAGAAAAATAATCGTGGTTCAATTCCAATAACAAAAAAGATTGATTATGGAATCCTTAGAAATATTTGTACTGGTTATTACATTTGCAATTCTGCTTTCAGCAGGCGTTCCAATCTCATTCAGCATTGGTATATCAAGTCTGTTTACAATGCTTATGAGCATCCATACTCTGCCGTCGCTAACAACTATTGCCCAAAGAATGTCTACTGGAATTGACAGCTTTGCACTCCTTGCTATTCCGTTTTTTATTCTCGCTGGACAGTTAATGAACAGCGGTGGAATTGCGAGACGGTTAATCGACTTCGCAAAAATTCTGGTCGGAAAACTTCCCGGCGGTCTGGCCTTCGTAAATATTATGGCAGCAATGCTCTTCGGCGCAATTTCCGGTTCTGCTGTGGCTGCCGCTTCGGCTATAGGTGGTTTTATGACACCCGTTATGAAAAAGGAAGGCTACGATAGAGGTTTCGCGGCAGCTGTAAATATCACATCCGCCACTACCGGAATGATTATTCCGCCGAGCAACATCTTAATTGTTTATTCACTTGCAAGCGGAGGAGTCTCTATCGCCGCTCTCTTTCTCGCGGGTTATATACCGGGTATTCTCCTCGGTATTTCGCTGATGGTTCCCTCCTTTGTGTTTGCGAAAAAAAATAAATACAAAGTATCAATTACATTTACATTCGGTGAAGCTGTAAAAAAATTCCTGGAAGCTATTCCAAGTCTTCTGCTCATTATCATTGTAATAGGGGGTATTGTTGCAGGCTATTTTACCGCTACAGAAGCTTCTGCCATCGCTGTTCTGTATTCTTTCATTCTCTCTGTTTTCATCTACCGCGAAATTAAGTTTAAAGATCTCCCGGCAATTCTGCTGAACAGCGCGTCTACTACGGCTGTGGTTATGCTTCTGGTCGGTACTTCAATGGCTATGTCCTGGGTTATGGCATATGAAAATATTCCTCAGAATGTTGCCGAAGCTCTTATATCATTGTCCAACAACAAATTTGTTATTCTTGTAATTATAAATGTAATTCTGCTTATCGTCGGTACTTTTATGGATATGACTCCGGCGGTTCTGATCTTTACCCCGATTTTCCTACCGGTAGTTACGCATCTTGGAATTGATCCGATCCATTTTGGAATAATTATGACTATGAATCTGAGTATTGGATTATGTACTCCCCCGGTTGGAAGCGTTCTTTTTGTTGGATGTTCAGTGGCAGAGCTTCCAATAACTAAAGTTATTAAACCACTTATACCGATGTTTATTGCTATGATGATTACTCTGCTTCTTGTTACATATATACCCGAACTCAGCATGTTAATTCCTGACTTTTTTGGTTATTGATTAAATTATTTTAATGCTTGTTCTTTTTGAAAATATTAAAATTCATGGTGCCTCCCATGAAAAAAGGAAGACAGCCCGGTAAATAATCGAGCTGCCTTCCTGAACTTTTAATTAAATAATTTGAGTGATGTCATGTCATTAAAAAGATTTTTACCGTTATTATTAATTGCTCTCTCTACAGTCGTTTATTCTCAGAAAACTAAAACAGCAGAAATTACTGTCTTAAACCCTGTGGAAATTCTTAGGGTTGATGAAATGGTAAGCATTAAAATTCCGGATCTGGTCAGGAAATTCGGCGACTTCGATGCACGGTCTTTTATCCTTCTCGATAAGGGGATTGAAATACCATATCAGGTGGAAGGGAAAAAGGAAACCGGTAAGATCAGTTTTCTTGTTTCGCTTAAACCGAATGAGAAGAGAACAATTCAGATTAAATACGGAAAAGGTGTTAAAAAATCCGAGTACAGGAATGAAACATACGCCGAACTCGCTCCTAAAAAGGGAAATATTTATCAGGATGGAAAATTCAGAGGAACCGAATTTGAACCTGTTAAAAATTATAAAGTACCTTCTATTCACAAAGACCACGATGCTTTATTCAAATACGAAGGTCCCGGCTGGGAATCAGAAATTGTTGGATACCGGTTCTATCTCGACTGGCGTAATGCAACTGATATCTTCGGGAAAAAAATAAAAAAGCTTGTTCTTAGTGAAGTCGGTATTCATGATACCGTTGCCAACGACGATTCATACCACAAAATGCAGGATTGGGGTATGGATATTTTCAAAGTCGGCAGTACTCTCGGTATCGGTTCAATCGGAATGTGGAATGATGGTAAGGTAAATATGGTTTCGAAAACCGACAGCGTTGTTTGGAAATTAATTAAGAACGGACCGCTTAAATCCGAATTTACTACCTCATATTACGGCTGGCAGGTTGGTTCAAATAAGTATGATCTACTTTCCCGAATTTCAATACCTGCAAGAAGCAGAATGACGCGCTGCGACCTGACTATCGATAATGCTGAAAATATCGTTACCGGACTGGCGAAATACGAAGGGACAAATTTTATAAAGAGCAATCTTAAAGGTAATTGGCAGTACATTGCCCTTTATGGAAAACAGACTCTGGCAGATGACGATCTCGGTATAGCTCTCTTCTATAATAAAAAGAACCTTAGTGAAATAACCGAAGATAATATCAGTCATATTATAAAGCTGGTTCCTAAAAGTTCTAAGGTTACATATTACTTTTGTGCTGCCTGGGTTCAGGAACCGGGGGGAATTAAGAATGAAAAAGAATTTGTTGATTACCTGAATAATATGGCTCTTATGTTGAGCAATCCACTTACTATCGAATTTTAATATCAGGAAATACCTATGTCAAATTTTGAGTTACACCCCGACAGATTTTTCGATCCGGATCCCGTAATACGTAATTACGCGCGTACAATCTTTGATTTAATTAAATCGATGCCTATTATCAGTCCTCATGGTCACGTCGATCCTCAGATTTTTGTAGACGATAAACCATTTGAAAATCCTACAAAATTATTTATTACACCCGACCATTATCTTTTCAGAATGCTCTATTCACAGGGAATCCCTATGGAAGCCCTCGGAATTCCGGCCGTAAACGGAACTAAAGTTGAAACAGATCCCCGGAAAATCTGGAAGCTCTTTGCAGAGAATTATTACCTCTTCCTCGGTACTCCATCCGGTGTCTGGCTCGATCATGAATTCAGCGAGGTCTTTGGTATTAAGGAAAAATTGAATGGTTCTAATGCCGAAAAAATTTATGATGAATTGAATGAAAAAATTAATTCTCCCGAATTCCGTCCGCGCAAATTATTCGATAGATTCAATATTGAAGTATTATCTACAACCGATGCTTCTACTGACACCCTCAGCCATCATAAAAAAATAAAAGAATCGGGATGGAATGGAAAAGTAATTCCTTGCTTCAGGCCGGATGGAGTTACAGACATTTCTAATCCCGCATGGAAATCGAACGTCGATCTATTAGGTAAGATTTGCGGTTATGAGATCAATTCATTTCCTAAATTTATTCAGGCGCTGGAGGAGAGAAGAACATTCTTTAAATCGATGGGGTGTACTTCCACTGATCACGGAGTCTTTTCACCTTTTACTCATGAATTGTCTCCATCGGAATCCGAAAAAATTTTCCAGCGCGCATTAAAAGGGAAATCGACTCTCGAAGACGAAAACCTCTTTTCAGCTCACATGCTTATGGAAATGGCACGGATGAGTGTTGAGGACGGGCTCGTAATGCAGATTCACCCCGGATCCTTCAGAAACCATAATCCTATTATTTACCGGAATTACGGACCGGATAAAGGCGCCGATATTCCAATGCACGAGGAATTCACATTTAACCTGATGGAGCTGCTTAATAAATACGGAAACAATCCGGATTTTACTGTAATTGTCTTTACTCTCGATGAAAGCACATATTCACGCGAACTTGCTCCTCTTGCCGGGCATTACCCGGCTATGAAGCTCGGACCAGCATGGTGGTTCCATGACAGTATTGAAGGAATAACCCGATACAGACAGATGGTAACAGAAACAGCCGGATTCTATAATACGGTCGGCTTTAATGACGATACACGCGCCTTCGTTTCAATTCCGGCAAGGCATGACGTTGCACGCAGAATCGATTCGAACTTCCTGGCAGGACTTGTAGCCCGTCATATAATTTCCATTGAGGACGCGTTTAAAATTGCAAAAGACCTTACTTATAATCTCGTTAAAAAAACTTACAAATTATAAATAGAGAATTAGATGACATACAACGAACTAAAAAAAATACTCGACCAGTTAAATGGTGACGGGAATTCAATTAAGAAAATAAGTTTATCATCTGCAGTTCAAACTGCTGTTTATCCGAAATCTGTTATTGAATTGAACGGATCTCTTTTTTTCATCGGAAAAGAAGGGAATAGTAAATTTCTATATGTCGTTTCGGAAACCGGTTCTTATGCAGACCATTTTGAAGGAGAAGTTATCAGTGCGGATAATCCTGCTCTCAGAATTAAACGGTCGTATCTGAATACTTCAAACAGGAAATCACTTCAGTCCCTTTTCCCCTTCACAATTCCGAAAGTTCTTGGACTCAACAATTCTTTCGGATTTGGAGACCGGTTAGGATTGGCAAATGCCGGACATATCCGCTCGCTTGAAGGAAGCAATTTCCAGCCAGTCCTTGCGCAGCAATCGATCCGCGAGTTATCCAGAACCAACAGAAAACCCGATATGGTTATGGACGCTGCTGTCTGGGCTGTATTTCAGGAAGGGTACTCTAATGGCTTCGGCTCCGATGCGGATCATCTTAAAACCACTGACGATATCGACCTTATGTTGAATACCGGATTTACCATGTTTACTTTCGACCCCAGCGAACATGTTGATAATAAATCCGATTATTATGACGAAGAGACATTACTTAAAACTGCTTCTAACCTCCCGTGGAACGAACTTAAGGATTCATTCCCTTCAGCAGAAAAAAGATACTCAGGCAAAGTCTTTAAAATCTCGGATGATTTCAGTATAGAAGTTTCACCGATCGATTTCCTCCGGGCTTATTCAAAGTACGGTAAAGCTATTGCCCATATCAAAAAAATGTTCGACTATATCGACTCCAAAACAAGTCGTGATAAATTTGAAGTTGAAGTCTCTGTCGATGAAACTGAATCTGTTACAAGTCCTTTCGAGCATTTCTTCTTTGTTAATGAATTGAACCGGCTCGGCGTAAGTTTTATTAGTCTTGCACCAAGGTTTATAGGGGATTTTGAGAAGGGAATTGATTACAAGGGCGACCTTAACATTTTTAAGTCTGAGTACAGGAAGCATCTCGCAATTACAAAATATTTCGGAAGCTATAAAATAAGTCTTCATTCAGGAAGCGATAAATTTTCTGTTTACAAAGTGATCGGTTCCCTCAAAGAGGCATACACTCACGTTAAGACAGCCGGCACCAGTTACCTCGAAGCGTTAAAAGTCGTAGCCGCTGAAAATCCGGCTCTGTTCAGGATGATACTCGATTTTTCCAGAGGTCTTTATGAAAATGAAAAAAAAACTTATCATGTATCTGCGGATATCCAAAAAGTCCCGGCAGGCAATATGATGAACGATAATCAATTGATCGAACTGTTCGATTCAAACGATGCGCGCCAGGTGCTTCATGTTACTTTCGGCAGGGTTCTTACTGATAAAGATCAATCGGGTAATTATCTCTTTAAAGATAAAATACTAAGCTGCCTTGTTGAAAATGAAGATACTCATTATCATTTTTTAGTAAAACATTTCCGCAAACATTTAGACCCGTTCAATTAATATGAAAAAAGAACAAATAGTTGATGAAATAGTCCGAAGGAAAGCTGTTGCGGTCCTTAGAATTAAAGAACCGGCTAAACTGAAAAAAGTAATCGAGTCTCTCAATGAAGGAGGTATATCGGTTGCTGAAATTACTTTAACTGTGCCGAATGCGATTAAACTGATTGAACAGATGACCAACGAACTTGACAAAAATATAATTGTAGGCGTCGGATCAGTATTAAACTCCTCAATAGCGGAAGATGCTATTAAAGCGGGAGCCAGATACGTCGTAAGTCCAATCTTCAAAAAAGAAATTATCGGGATGGCTCATAAGTACGATATTCCTGCAATGCCGGGTTGTTTTACACCGACAGAAATTCAGACTGCTTATGAAGCAGGTGCAGATATTATCAAAGTTTTTCCGGCTGATGTACTGGGTATCGATTTCTTTAAAGGAATTCTGGCTCCGATGCCTCACCTCAGATTGATGCCTACCGGTGGTGTAACATTAACTAATGCCGGTGACTGGCTGAAAGCAGGCGCATGCGCTGTAGGTATTGGCTCCGCTCTTCTTGATAAGGAGGCTATTGAGAAAGAGAATTATAATAAGCTTACTGAAAATGCCAGAATAATTATGGAATCTATTCATAAAGTGATAAAAAAATAAGGATATCGAGATGAAAGTTTCATTTGATGATATAAAAGGAAAAGTATGTGTTGTAACCGGGGGATGCGGGGTATTCGGTAATATCTTCGCACAGACGATGCTTGCTGCAGGCGCTAAGGTTGCAATTATGGATTATAAACAGGGAAGATGTGACGATTGCGCTCAGGGACTCGCGAAAAAAAGCGGAGCTCCTGTTCTTTGCGTTGTTGCAAATGTTCTGGAAAAGGAAAGTTTGATTAAAGCTAAAGCCGAAGTAAATCAGGTCCTTGGCAAAATTGATATTCTTATCAATGGTGCGGGCGGAAATGCTCCGGGCGCAACTACGGCAAATGAATTTATTACTGAGGAAAATATTCAGGATCTCTCTAAATCTTTTTTTGGATTGGACCTCGAAGGATTTAGAAGCGTCTTCGATCTCAACTTTTTAGGAACAGTCCTGCCCACAATGGTCTTTGCCGAGGATATGCTGATAAGAGGAGGATCTGTAATTAACATTTCTTCAATGAACTCATACAGACCCCTTACAAAAATTCCGGCGTATTCAGCTGCAAAAGCATCTATTAACAATTTAACTCAGTGGCTTGCAGTCCACTTTGCAAAAGTTAATGTAAGAGTTAATGCTATTGCCCCGGGTTTCTTTCTTACTAATCAGAACCGGTTCCTTCTTACCGACGAGAAGACCGGTAAGTTGACTCCCCGCGGGAATAAAATTATTTCAAATACTCCGATGGATAGATTCGGAGAACCTGAAGAAGTATCGGGCGCGCTTCTATTCCTGGCTTCTGAAATATCTAAATTCGTGACCGGTATTGTTCTTCCGGTAGATGGCGGGTTCAGTGCTTATTCGGGTGTATAAATCCTAACCGTTTTAAAATTTTAATTAAAAAGAGGAATTAATTATGTCGTCGATCGATGGATTAAAAATCAACAACAAAGCATCAATGGATTTTATTTCTTTAGGGGCTCTTGTTCATCGCCTCGATACGGGAATTGTTCCGTTTAGAAAAGCTACCGAATGTAAAATACATGTTAGCGGCGGTGAGTTTAACGTTTCTGCGAATCTGGCTGATTGCTTTAAACTGAATACCGGTATAGCCACTGCAATGGTCGAGTATCCAATCGGCGATCTGATTGCCGAACGTGTTAAAGCTATGGGCGTAAAACCTTTCTATAAGAAATTCAAACACAACGGTGTTAACGGTCCTAATATGGCTACCGTTTTCAGCGACAGAGGGCTCGGTGTTCGTGCCCCGGTTGTGTTCTATAATAGATCTAATGAAGCCGCCGCTCTTCTTAAACCGGGGGACTTCAACTGGAAAGAGATTTTTTCCGGCGGTGTCAAGTGGTTTCATAGCGGCGGAATTTTTTCTTCGTTATCGGAAACCACCGGTCAGGTAATAATTGAAGGAATGAAAGCTGCTAAAGAGGCAGGAGCAGTTACCAGCTTCGATCTAAACTTCCGAGCTAAACTCTGGAATATATGGGGCGGTGAACATAAAGCCGCTGAAGTAATTGATCAGATCGTTCAGCATGTTGATGTCCTTGTCGGAAACGAAGAGGACCTTCAGAAAGGACTTGGAATACCGGGACCAGAAGTTGCAGCTAAATCGAAACTTGATCCGTCCACTTTCTTCGGAATGATCGAAAACGTCGTAAAAAAATATCCTCAGGTTAAAATCGTTGCTACAACTTTGCGTGAAGTTCACTCTACCAACCGTCATAGCTGGAGCGCAGTTGCGTGGGTTAATGGTAAAACCTATTCAGCACCTACCGCGGAACTTGATGTTTATGATCGTGTTGGCGGCGGCGACGGTTTCGCAGCGGGATTTATTTATGGCCTGCTCAACAATGAATCGCCTGAAGAATCTGTTAAACTGGGTTGGGCGCATGGCGCATTGCTTACAACTTATCCCGGTGATACGACTATGGCCACGGTAGAAGAAGTTAAAGCATTTGCAAAAGGCGGTTCGGCAAGAATTCAAAGATAAATTAGAAGATCGATATGTTACTGTTTGCAAAAGGTCACGAAAAAATTTCTTTAACTGAATCCGAAATCCGGGAAGCGGTTTATTCTTCTCTTTCGAAACTTGGAATAAAAAACAGAGTACTTGCTGTTCCACCTGATTTTACACGCTTTCACTCCCAGGCCGGAATAATTACTAGACATATTTATGACTATTACAAAGATAGTCTGACTGACATCCTCCCGGCTCTCGGTACTCACGCTAAGATGACCGATCAGGAAATCATCAAAATGTACGGCGACCTTCCATTGTCGCTTTTCAGATACCATAACTGGCGTGAAGATCTTCATACACTTGGTGAAGTACCTGCAGGTTTTGTAAATGAAATTTCTGAAGGCATGTTAAATTATTCATGGCCCGCCCAGGTTAATAAACTGCTCGTAGAGGGAGATCACGACCTTATAATTTCGGTGGGACAGGTAGTTCCTCACGAAGTAATCGGAATGGCCAATTATAACAAAAATATTTTTGTCGGAACCGGAGGCCGGGAAGGAATTAATAAAAGTCATTTCCTAGGCGCAGTTTACGGTATGGAAAGAATTATGGGCCGGGCTGATAATCCCGTACGTAAAGTACTTAATTATGCTTCGGATAACTTCGCAAAGCATCTTCCGATTATTTATATACTTACTGTGGTCGATAAAAATGAAAAAGGTAAGCTTGTTATTAAAGGCTTATTTATTGGAGACGATTACGAATGTTTCAAACAGGCGTCCGATCTTTCCCTTAAAGTAAATTTCGTAATGCTGGAAAAACCGCTGAAAAAAGTTGTAGTCTATCTCGACCCGCATGAATTTAAAAGCACATGGCTCGGGAATAAAAGTATCTACCGGACCAGAATGGCAATTGAAGATAAAGGTGAATTAATTGTCTTAGCTCCGGGCCTTAAAGAATTCGGTGAGGATAAAGAGATTGATCGATTGATAAGGAAGTACGGATACAGGACAACTCCCGAGATTCTTAAGTTCGTCGAAGAAAATGATGAACTTAAAAACAACCTGAGCGCCGCGGCGCATCTGATTCACGGTTCATCGGAAAACCGCTTCTCGATTACTTATTGCCCCGGAAATTTATCTAAGGAGGAAATCGAAAGCGTCAATTTTAATTATGCTGAATTGAAGACTATGCTTCAAAAATATGATCCGCAAAAATTAGAAGACGGTGTTAATATATTATCCACAGGCGAGGAGATATTCTACATCTCTAATCCTGCCCTCGGTCTATGGGCTTACAAGGATCGATTTAATAACTGAATAAATTAGGAGTATCTAAATGCAGAATGTAGAATCAAAAGCTGACATCGGCCTTGTTGGCCTTGCTGTTATGGGTGAGAATCTTGTTCTCAATATGGAAAATCACGGATTTACTGTTGCTGTTTATAACCGGACAGTCGATAAGGTAAATAGTTTTGTTAATGGAAGAGGAAAAGGAAAAAAAATAATCGGAACTGGTTCAATTGAGGAATTAGTTGCTTCACTTAAATCCCCGAGAAAAATTATGCTGATGGTTAAAGCAGGCAAACCCGTCGATGATTTTATCGAACTTCTCCTGCCTCATCTCGAAAAAGGGGATATTATAATCGACGGCGGTAATTCACACTTCCCGGATACAGTTAGAAGAACTAAATATGTTGAGGATAAAGGCTTGCTCTATATCGGCACCGGGGTTTCCGGCGGCGAGGAAGGCGCTCTTAAAGGTCCATCTATTATGCCCGGCGGATCAACTGCTGCATGGCCTTTCGTTAAACCGATCTTTCAATCGATCTCCGCAAAAGTTGAAGACGGATCTCCATGCTGCGATTGGGTCGGTGAAAACGGAGCCGGTCACTTCGTTAAAATGGTTCATAACGGAATTGAATACGGTGATATGCAGCTTATCTGCGAAGCATATCAGATCATGAAAGACCTTCTCGGATTAACGCATGATGAAATGTATAACGTCTTTAAAGAATGGAACTCAGGTGAACTGGATAGTTACCTGATTGAGATTACACGTGATATACTCGCATATAAAGATGAAGACGGGTCTCCGCTCGTTGAAAAAATTCTCGATACTGCGGGACAGAAAGGAACAGGAAAATGGACTGTGCTGGCTTCGCTTGATGTCGGTGCTCCTCTAACCTTGATTGGCGAAGCTGTCTATGGAAGAACTCTTTCTTCTATGAAAGATGAGAGAGTTGAAGCCTCAAAAGTTTTAATCGGCCCTCTGCCTAAATTCGATGGAAATAAGAAGGAATTTATTGAGGATCTTAAGAAAGCTCTTTACGCATCCAAAATTGTCTCGTATGCGCAGGGCTATGTCTTGATGAGATATGCGGCAAAAGAATTTGGATGGAATCTGAATAATGGCGGCATTGCGTTGATGTGGAGAGGCGGCTGTATTATCCGTTCCGTTTTCCTTGGAAAGATAAAAGAAGCCTTCGATAAAAATCCGGACCTTACAAATCTTCTTCTCGATCCGTTCTTCAAAGAGAAGATAGAAACGTCACAGGCATCCTGGCGAAGAGTTGTTGCCGCTGCGGTTACAAACGGTATCTGGATTCCGGCATTTTCAACCGCTCTTAATTATTTCGACGGATTCAGAAACGGACGGCTTCCGGCAAACTTACTTCAGGCCCAGCGCGACTATTTCGGCGCGCATACATATGAAAGAATCGATAAACCGCGCGGCCAATTCTTCCATACTAACTGGACCGGAAGAGGAGGTACTACTGCATCCTCAACTTATAATGTTTAACTTTGGATAACAATTTTACGGACGAATAATGCCTAATAGTGAACTTCTTAAACTTGCTGCCAACGCAATAAGGATTTTAGCTGCCGAAGGTGTTCAAAAAGCCAACAGCGGTCACCCGGGAATGCCGATGGGAATGGCCGATGTTGCTGTTGTACTCTGGACTGAATTTTTAAAGCATAATCCCGATGATCCCGGGTGGATTAACCGGGACCGTTTCGTATTATCGGCGGGCCACGGTTCAATGCTTATCTACTCTCTTCTCCATCTCAGCGGTTACGATTGTACTTTGGAGGATTTAAAATCGTTCCGTCAGTGGGGAAGCAGGACAGCAGGCCATCCCGAATACGGCCATCTTCCGGGAGTTGAAACAACTACAGGACCTCTTGGACAAGGATTCGGAAACGGAGTAGGAATGGCAATAGCATCTAAAATGCTTTCCGCACGATTCGGTGAAAATCTCTTCGGTGATAATTATATCTATGCAATTTGCGGCGATGGTGATTTGATGGAAGGTGTTAGCTCCGAAGCGGCATCAATTGCCGGACACCTGAAACTCGGTAATATAATTTATTTCTACGACGATAACGGAATTACAATCGAAGGGCATACAGATCTAACGTTCAGCGAGGATGTAGGTAAACGCTTTGAAAGTTACGCCTGGCAGGTTCTGAGGTCGGATGCATACGACCATGATCAGATTAGAAATGCAATCCTTTCCGCTCAAAAAGAAAAGAACCGGCCGTCACTAATTATTACTAAATCGAAGATTGGTTTCGGAAGCCCCAATAAAGTAAATACACATGATGTCCACGGCGCTCCTCTTGGAAATGATGAGCTTATTGCGACTAAAAAAAATCTTAACTGGCCTCTCGATAAAGAATTTTATGTACCCGGTTCCGTTACGGATCTCTTCAATTCCAGAAAAGATCAATTGAAAAAAATCTATTCTGATTGGAGTAATAATTTTGAACATTGGAAAAAATCAGATTCCGGTAAAGCGGAATTGCTTGAAAAATATCTGAACAATTATTTACCGCCGAATCTTCAGGATGAATTGATTGCAGCAGTTCCAAAAGAACCGAATGCTACTCGATCTTTATCGAGCAAGGTAATTCAAAAAATTGCCGAACTAGTGCCGAATTTTATCGGCGGCTCTGCGGACCTGGCGCCTTCAACTAATACATTAATGACCAAATACGATGCAGTGGCTCCCGGGAAATTTGAAGGACGCAATTTTCATTTCGGAATCCGTGAACATGGAATGGGCGCAATCCTCAACGGAATAACTTTATACGGGGGGTTCAGACCGTTCGGGGCTACCTTCTTTGTATTCAGCGATTATATGCGCCCCACTATCCGTCTTGCTGCAATTATGAATATACCGGTAATTTATGTCTTTACACATGACAGTATCTTTGTCGGAGAGGACGGCCCTACTCACCAGCCGGTTGAACAACTTGCAGCGCTAAGGTCCATTCCTAATTCAACAGTATTCAGACCCGCTGATGGAATCGAAACTGCTGTGGCATGGTCTTTCGCACTTAAGCATAAAGACGGACCGGTTTCCTTAATACTCTCACGTCAGAAAATAGAAGCCTTCGAAAGAGACCCGGATTTCAATCCTGATCAAGTCTTAAATGGAGCTTATATTGTTTCGAAAGAAAAATCCGGAAAGCCCGACCTTATTATTGCCGCAAGCGGATCCGAAGTACCTGTTGCATCTGAAGCAAAGAAACTTCTTGCAGAACTTTCTATTAGGATTGTATCTATTCCATCTCGTGAAGTATTTAATAAACAAAATGAAGAGTATAAGGGAAAATTATTCCCGGCTGATGTTCCTGTTGTTGTAATTGAAGTGGCTACTATGACCGGCTGGGGCGATACATTCAGACAAAGACTGCTTACAATTGGAATGGAGAGTTTCGGCGCTTCTGGCCCTTATAAGACTCTTGCCGAAAAATTTGGATTAACAGGAAATCAGGTAG
>CAZHHG010000016.1:28435-45019 GCA_964532065.1 uncultured Melioribacter sp. | reverse complement strand
CAATGAAGGATGGGGACAATTCAATACAATCTCGGTCATCAACTGGATAAAACACTACGACACTTCCCGGTTAGTTGACGGACCGAGCGGGTGGAGCGATTTCTACGGTGCGGGCGATATAAATGATAAGCACGATTATCCCGGACCATCAATGCCTGAGGATAAAAAAGATAATAGAGCTCTTGCCCTGGGTGAATTCGGCGGACTTGGACTTCCGGTAGAAAATCATACATGGAAGGAGAAGGATAATTGGGGTTACAGAAGTTTTAATAATGCCGATGATTTAAGAAAATCGTTCATTTCTCTAATCGACCGGTTGCCTGAATTAATTAGAAAAGGATTATCTGCAGCAATTTATACTCAGACTACCGACGTAGAGATTGAAGTGAACGGACTTCTTACTTACGACCGTAAAGTAGATAAAATGGGCGCCGGAAGTGTCGGTGAGACAATCCGGAAACTTTATGAAGTTGTCAAATAATATTTTCTAATTTTTCAATTCTTTGATGAATATCATAAACGATCAATGGAGGTAATATGCCGGATAACATTCACTCAACAAAATATGAATTCAAAGCGGAAGTAAAAAAACTTTTAGATATACTTGTCCATTCCCTGTATACCAGCCGGGAAATTTTTCTGCGCGAATTAATCTCGAACGGATCAGACGCACTCGATAAACTCAGGTTCGAATCTAATAGGGGTACTCAGATTAGCGATAGCGACCTTCCTATGGAAATCAGAATCGAATTCGATGAGAAGAAGAAAAAGATCATTCTAACCGATACGGGTATCGGGATGACAAGAGACGAAGTAATTGCAAACATCGGAACGATTGCTAAATCCGGAACCGAGGAGTTTATCCGTCTCGTTGCAGAAACCAAAACTGATGCGAATAATATTATCGGAAAATTCGGAGTCGGTTTCTATTCCGTATTTATGGTTGCTAAAGTGGTTGTTCTTAAATCAAAATCTTTTAAGAGCGACGAACCCGCTGTTATATGGAAGTCGGATGGTCTCGGCGATTATGAAATCTCCGGGACTGATGAAACAGTTAAGAGGGGGACACAAATTGAGATTGAACTAAAAGAGGATGCAGCCGAATTTGCTAGTAAATGGAAACTCGAACAGATAATTAAAAAACATTCCAGTTTTATTTCTTTCCCTGTATTTCTCGGCGGTGAAAAAGTAAATACGATTTCTGCACTCTGGCGTGAACCGAAGTCCTCTGTTACTAAAGATCAATACAAGGAATTCTATAAATTCCTTACTTATGACAACGAAGAACCGATGGATACAATTCACAAATCGGTTGATGCGCCAATCCAATTCAACGCCCTCCTTTTCATTCCTTCAAAAAGCTTTGAATTCTTCTGGATGGACAGGGAGAATTACGGACTCGATCTCTATGTCCGGCGTGTTCTAATTCAGCATAAGAATAAGGACCTTCTTCCTGAGTATTTAAGTTTTATCAAAGGTGTTGTAGATTCCGAAGATCTTCCGCTGAATATTTCGAGGGAAACTTTACAGGAAAATATTGTCTTCTCAAAAATCTCTTCGAGCGTTACATCAACCGTATTGGGTTTCCTGATAGACAAAGCTAAGAATGACAGGGAAGGATACATCAAGTTCTGGAAAGAACATGGCAGGATATTTAAACTCGGCTACTCGGACTTTGCAAACCATGAAAAGTATAATGAGCTTATCCGTTTCAATTCGTCTTCCTGCTCAGACAAAGAGGAATTGACATCGCTTGAAGAATATGTCTCAAGGATGAAACAGGATCAGAAGGAAATTTATTACATCAGCGGATCTAACCGCGATGCTATCATGATAGATCCACACTTCGAAATATTTAAGAAGAAAGGCCTGGAGGTTCTTTTTATGTTCGATCCTATCGACGAGTTTGTTGTCTCATCGATAAGGAAATACAAAGAATATGATTTTAAATCAGTCGCTAATGCCGATCTTAAAAATCTCGAGCAGTTTGAAAATAAGGCGGGGGATTCTGAAAAAATTGAAAAACTTTCCGGCGATGACGAAAAACATTTCAGCAGCCTCCTCTCCAAAATGAAGTTGATTCTCGGCGATAAGGTGGTTGAAGTAAGAGAATCCAAACGGCTCGTAGATAGTGCAGCATGTTTGATATCGGGTGAGGACGATATATCAGCTGCAATGCATAAAATAATGAAAATGGCTAATCAGAATATTGGCGCTCAGAAAAAGATTTTGGAGGTAAATCCCGATCATAAACTTGTGCGGAATCTTCTCAAGGTTTATAAAACAAGTGCCGATGATGAATATCTCAGCAAGGTAACAGAACATCTTTATGAATCATCTCTTCTTCAGGAAGGGAATCTGGATGATCCTCATGAACTTATCCGGAGGATGAACCATCTGCTCGAAGATTCGAGCGAATGGTATTGCAAGGTAAAAAATATTTCATGAGGCTTCGATAATTTTGGAAGGATCCGACAGCATACTTAAAATATCTACTCCTGGCAGGATCTGCCTGTTTGGCGAACACCAGGATTATCTTAAACTGCCTGTAATTGCTGCTGCCATCTCAAAACGGGTATCCGTTGAAGGATATCGCATAGATGGAGACCTCGTCCATATCAAACTACCGGATATTAATGACGAAGACCGGTTTCGAATCCTTCCGGAGATTCCCTATTTAAAAGAAAGGGACTACCTGCGTAGTGCTCTGAATATTCTGCAACGTGAAGGTTTTACTTTCTCCCGCGGATTTAGATGCACGGTTAAAGGAGAAATCCCGATTAACACCGGTACATCAAGTTCCTCGGCTCTGATTGTATCCTGGATAAATTTTCTTTCGAGAATTAGCGATCAGAATCTGATTCTTTCAGCCGAAAAAATTGCTGAGCTGGCATACAAATCCGAAGTGCTCGAATTCTCTGAACCGGGCGGAATGATGGATCACTTCTCAACGGCTATCGGCGGAATAATCCATTTGAGTTCGGATCCTGTTATAAAGATTGAAAAGATTAAACCTCTTGAAGGAGCTTTCATACTAGGAAATTCTGAGGAACCTAAAGACACAACAGGAATTCTTGCCCGGGTTAAACATGGTGTCCTTAGAATTACTACGAGGCTTAGAGAGAAGTATCCTGAATTTGACCTGCGGTCAATCAGCCCCGAGAATTTAATTCCATACGAAAAAGATCTCAACAACGATGAAATGAATTTGCTCAAAGGAACTGTTACGAACAGAGTTTTTACAGAACAGGCATTAAAGGTGCTTAATTCAGATAATATTGACCATATACTTCTCGGTAAATTGTTAAACGGGCATCAGGCAGTGTTACGAAACGATTTAAAAATTTCCACTCCGAAAATTGACGCTATGATTAACGCAGCTCTCGACGCAGGAGCTTTAGGATGTAAAATAAACGGTTCGGGCGGCGGCGGATGTATGTTTGCTTATGCTCCTTTCAATCCTGAAAAGGTTCTCGAAGCAGTAAAAAAAATAGCGCCTGATTCTTATATTGTTTATGTTGATGAAGGGACACGTTCAGAAAATTTTATTGGAAATTGATAAATGCCCAGAATTGTGATACTTGCCGGCGGAATTTCCTCCCGGATGAAAAATCCTCCCTCCGGTGTATTGGATATTGATAAGAACCTTCTTAGTGATTCCGATAATAAATCGAAATCGATGATCCGGTTGGGTTCCGGTGATAAACCGTTTCTCGATTTTTTACTTAGCAATATCTCCGGAGCCGGCTACAATGATATTGTTATTGTTGTTAATGAGAAGGATACATCAATCATTAATTATTACAAGGATTCGGAGACTCGTAATCAATTTCCGGGAATCAATATCAGCTTTGCTTATCAGCCGATTCCTCCGGGGAGAAAAAAGCCCATGGGTACGGCCGACGCTCTTTATCATGCATGTATGTCAAGACCCGATTGGAAAGGGAAAAAATTTACAATGTGCAACAGCGATAATCTTTATTCTGTTGAGTCGTTCAAAATACTTTTAAATTCTCCACATCCCAATTCATTGATCGATTATGAAAGTGATGGACTTGGATTTGATACTGAAAGAATAGGTAGGTTTGCAATTACAATTAAGGACGATGATAATTTCCTTACAGGAATAATTGAAAAACCATCGGAAGAATTATTCGAATCGGTCTACAGAAAGGACGGATTTGTTGGTGTAAGCATGAATATCTTCCGGTTCGACTATGATATGATTCTTCCGTTTTTAATTGATACGCCGGTCAACCCTGAAAGAAATGAAAAAGAGATCCCGACAACTGTAAAAATGCTTATAGACAAATTCCCCAAATCATTTTATGCTTATCGGAGAAAGGAGTATGTGCCTGATCTCTCAAGCAAGAATGATATTCCGGTTGTCAAGAAATTTTTAGAAAATGAATTCGGGAAAAAATTTAACTAAATAAAAACAAATTCCTCCGGTTTCACTATGTATCATAATCTTAATATCGATTCCATCTCTCCCGTAGAAAAATATTTTCTTCAGCTTTCCGGTAAAGAGTTTATCTACGAACCGACCGAAAAAATCCCGGTGATCCAGACTCAGAATTTTTACGAACTCGGTAGATTGACGGCATTACGTTTTATTGAATGGGTTCAGGCAAATCCCGGCGGAGTAATTTCGCTTCCAACGGGTAAAACACCCGAGCATTTTATTTCGATGGTCGGTTATTATCTGAAGAACTGGAATAACACTGATGTAAAAACGGAATTGAAAAAATCCGGAATCGATCCTTCCGCCAGACCCGATATGCAGAGTCTTCATTTCGTTCAGATAGATGAATTCTACCCGATCGATTCCCATCAGCATAACAGCTTCTATTTTTTTCTTCAGAAATTTTATTTCGAAAATCTCGGACTCGATCAATCTAAAGCACTACTGATTAATGTGAATGAGATAGGAACCGCTGAAAATCTTCCCCTCGATAAAATATTCCCAGATAAAAAAGTAGACCTTGGACTTCGTACAAGATGGGCAAGCTCACGACAGGAGAGACTTCAAAAAAGAACAATTGAGATAGTGGACGAATTCTGCACGGATTATGAGCGCAAGATAAGAGAACTTGGAGGAATTGGATTCTTCCTGGGAGGTATCGGCCCCGACGGTCACATCGGTTTTAATATTCAGGGGAGCGATCATTTCTCGACTACGCGATTTACACAAACCAATTACGAGACTCAGGCAGCATCCTCAGTCGATCTCGGCGGAATGGAGATTGCCCGTTCAATTCATACTATTACAATCGGTCTCGATACAATCACTTATAATGAAGAAGCTACAGCAATCATAATAGCTGCCGGTGAGGCCAAATCCAATATTGTTAGAGACTCTATTGAAAATTCGTTTTCAAACAAATATCCGGCAACAGTTCTTCAGAAACTTAAGAATGCCCGTTTTTACCTGACAAACGGAGCTGCCCTGCGTCTGCGTGAAAGACGGTTTGCTGATTTTGCTAAAGAATCACCTCTTACAAACCGTTCGATTGAAAGAGCGGTTATAAATCTCGCAGTAGAAAAACAGAAAGAAGTGAAGGACCTTTCGGATGAAGATTACAAGAACGATAAATTCGGCGCTTCGATTCTGAAGAACAGATATAAAAATGCGGACGAAACTAACAGAATTATATTTGAGAATTCCCTCGGGAAATTTAATAAGGGAATCTCGAGTATTGAAAATGAAACAATTCTTCATACGGCACCCCATCACGACGATATAATGCTCGGATATTTACCATATATAATTCATCTTGTAAGAAACGCATCGAACCGGCATCACTTTACAACTCTTACAAGCGGTTTTACTGCGGTTACAAATTCTTATATGCTTAGAATGGTTGAAGCCCTGAACGATTACATCGACAGTGAGAGTGTTGAGGAATTATTTAATCGGGATTATTTCGATCCCGCAAACAGGTACGGCTCGGACAAGGATGTTAATCTCTTTCTCGACGGGCTTGCAGCTCACAGCAGAACTATGAAAACTGAGGCATCCAGCAGAAGATTGCTTAGAAATATTATTGAAGTTTACGGACAGGCTAATCTGAATGTTATTAAAGCAAGAATTATTGAATTGACCGAATATTTTAAAACACAATACCCGGGTAAAAAAGATATTCCAGCAGTTCAGAAATTAAAAGGAATGCTGCGCGAGTTTGAAGAGGAAATTGTATGGGCTTATTTCGGTTTCAGCAGCGAGAGCGTTTCTCATCTGCGTCTCGGATTTTATCAGGGTGAAATATTTACCGAGAATCCTGAATTAGAACGGGATATTATGCCTTTCGTAAATCTTTTAAGAAAACTAAAACCGACAATATTAACAGTTGCCCTCGATCCCGAAGGAAGCGGCCCCGATACTCATTACAAAGTGCTTCAGACAATTACTGAAGCGTTAAAGGTTTATGGTGAGGAGGCCGATATATCAAAACTTAAAATCTGGTGCTACAGAAATGTATGGAACCGTTTCCATCCTGCCGAAGCAAATATGTTTATACCAGTTAGTCTCAATTCTTTCGCTATTCTTGAAAATATTTTTATGAACAGTTACGGCTCGCAGCGCGATGCAAGCTTTCCGAGTTTTGAATACGACGGACCATTCAGCCGGCTCGTCCAAAAAATCCAGTCGGAACAGTATCAGACCGTCCGGCTCTGTCTGGGAAAGGATTTCTTTATGAATCATCCGGTTCCAAGAGTTCGGGCCGCGCACGGTATGATCTATCTTCTCGAGCTCCCTCTAAACGAGTTTTATACAAAATCGATAGAACTTAAGAAACTTACCGAGATCAATAATTACAAACGGAATCTTATTGATGGCTGATACTAAAGTTGTTGTTACCGGTGGCGCGGGATTTATAGGAAGTCATATTGTCGAATACTGGCTCGGTGAAGGCGCCGAGGTTAATATCATAGATAATTTGAGAACCGGATTCCTTTCGAATGTTAAATTATTCCCTGATGCTCTTTTTCATAAAGGGAGTATTACTGACCGTGAATTAGTCTTTAGCGTATTGAGGAATGCGGATTATGTTCATCACCTGGCTGCTTTCGTTTCGGTACCGGAGTCGATTGAAAGGCCGGAGGAATGTTACGACATAAATATTAACGGCCTTCTAAATGTACTTGATGGTTGCAAAGAATTAGGTATTAAAAAAATTGTTTTCAGCAGTTCAGCTGCCGTATACGGTGATAATCCGGAATCTCCTAAAAAGATCTCAACTAAAACCGGTCCTAAATCTCCGTACGGTTCTACAAAGCTGGAAGGGGAAGAGCATCTTAATAGTTTCTGTAACATTCACGGACTTGGTACTGTTTCACTCAGGTATTTTAACGTATTCGGTCCGAGGCAGGATCCTAAAAGTCAGTATGCGGCCGCGGTCCCGATTTTTATAAACCGGGCTTTAAATAATGAACCGATAATTATTTACGGCGACGGATCCCAGACCCGGGATTTTATATATGTGAAGGATGTTGTTAAAGCTAATGTAATTGCCGCAACTAATAAAAGTGTGAATGGCGTTTTCAACGTTGCATCCGGTAGTGCGGTTTCAATTCTTCAAATTGCGGAAACCATTATTGGAATAACCGGAAGTAAAAGTAAAATTGAATTCCGGGATGAAAGAGCCGGAGATATTAAACACAGTCTTGCTTCTATTGATGAAACTAAAATAGAATTAGGCTTCTCTCCGCAAACTGATCTTTCAGACGGATTAGTAAAAACTATTGAGTATTATATAAATAAAATGGGACAGTAATCAGTTCGATTCGCAAAATTGCGATATGCTTTCATATTTCATAACTTAAAATCATGAAAAAGCTCTTAATCGTTTCTCTGCTTATTCTACTGTCGCTTTTAATTTACATCTCGCAGGGTGAAAGTGCTCTCGTATCTACATCATTAACCCACCAGGAAAAGTATTATAAAAACGGATTATTAAATTCAGAAGCCTCCTTTATTAATTCAGTTGTCGATTACGATTTTGATATTATTTTTGACGAGAATCAGAAAGAGATACATGTTAAAGAAAAAATAATCTGGAGGAATAAAACTCAAACTCCTGCCGGGGAAATTCAGTTCCATCTCTATCCGAACGCTTACAAGAGTGAACGGACTCATTTTGCTGGAGGATACAATCTAAGTTCACCGGATTCCAGAACCGAAATTGTAATTGATCTTTTTACAATTAACAATACGAAAGCCGATCTGGAATTCATTCATCCGGAAATTGAAAATAAAAATGACAGCACTGTTGCCCGAACAATTCTTAAAGATCCTGTAGAACCGGGGGATTCATGCCTCATCTATTTCGAATATTCCCTTAGGATTCCGCATTCGGTTAAAAGATTCGGATATGCCCGCAGAAGAAATTTCTCTTTTGTCTCTCAATGGTTCCCTAAAGTCGGAGTATTCGAGAATGGGAAATGGGTCTGCAGTCCTTATTATCCCTACCTTAATTTCTATTCTGATTTCGGAAATTATAAAGCCAGAATTAATGTACCTGTTTCATATAAAGTTGCATCCACGGGAGTTGAAACCGGAAAGGTAGAAAAGAACGGCAGGTTGGAATATCAATTTGTTCAGCATGGAGTTCACGACTTTGTATGGCTGGCAACAGACAACATACTTCAGCGGAATTCAATCTATGTCAGAAAAGACGGATCGGTAATACTTGTTCAGGCGTTTGTTCAACCGGAGAGGGAAAAATATTTTGAGCGATATATTGATGCCGTTAAGAACTGCCTCGCCTTCTTTGAGGAAAATATCGGGCCTTATCCTTATCAGAACATAACTCTTGTTGATGTCCCACGAACTGGAAACTCAGGCGGAATGGAGTATCCGACTCTCTTTACCGTAAGTGCCGAATTATTCTCCCCGCGTGCAACCGGCTGGCCTGAATACCTGGTAGCTCATGAATTCTCTCATCAGTACTTTCAAGGCATTTTAGCTAATAACGAAGTCTATGAAGCCTGGCTGGATGAAGGATTCGCTTCTTACTTTGCAACCAAAATCATATTTAAATTTTATCCGGAAATCCTGAATACTTTTAAATTTGCCTCTTACATTCCCGTTTATGGAATTGAATTCTTCTCATACAAAGAAATTCCGATTATTTATACTCTCGCTGAAATCCCGGTACCAGAAGGAACTCAAAGTCTTATCTCCTACTATAGAAATCTTACTCTCGGTGCGATAACCGATACTTCGTACAAACAGCCTTCGCGGCTTTCATATGCAGTTAATTCCTACAGCAAACCGGAACTGGTTCTTCATACTCTCGAAAGATATCTCGGTTACGATACGATGATGAAAATTGTCAGACATTATTACGAAGGTTTTAAGTTCCGCCATCCTACTACAAATGATTTTTTCAACTCGGTGCGTGAGTTTTCCGGTGAAGAGATCGATTGGTTTTTTAATGAGTTTTTCAATTCGTCGAAAGTATTTGATTACCGTGTAACATCGGTAGAAAAAAAATCGGCTAACGAATATGATGTGCTTGTAGAGAGATTGTGCGACGGTGTATTTAAAAACGATATCTATCTCTATACCGACAAAGAAACTCTTAAAGCTAAGTGGGACGGCCGCGAACGCTGGAAGGTATTCAGGTTTAAAACAGATTTTGATGTTATTGCCGCCGAAATCGATCCGCAAAGGAAAAACCTGCTCGACATAAATTTTGCGAATAATTCATATACGGTTGATTCCCGTGTATGGGCTTCATGGTCGCTTGCTTTAAGAGTCTTTTTCTGGGTGCAGAATGCTTTAATGATTCTCGGAAGTATCGGATGATCGGTTATATAAAAAATATTATTATTCTCGGTTCCAGGTCTGTATTCCATAATTCGGTTCTGGTGCTGCTTATCTGGGTCTTCAATGCTTTGTCCGCTATTGTGCTTACTGTACCTATTTTGAATATTCTGATGGATAATCTCGGCAGGTCGCTTCTTAGCGATAAGCTCGCTTTACAATTCGATTATATGTGGTTCATTCAGTTTCAGAATATTTACAGAATCAATTTTGACCAGCTCCCTTTAAGTATTTATACGGTTGTCGGGATCTATACTATGCTTCAGACTTTCTTCCTCGGCGGAATGATCTCCATATTCCATATCCCCGAAAAAAATCATATCGTCGATTTCTTCTACGGCGGTGTTAAGTACTTTTTTAGATTTCTAAAAGTCACACTAGTTTCATTAGTATTCTATATCCTGGCATTTGTTGCAATCGACTACCTCGGACAATTGATTCATCTTGTTTTCAGGGATTCGGAGAATGTTCGTCTTGAATTCGTTTTCTTTGGATTGAGATATGTTCTTCTCGTATTTTTTATCGGAGTGGTCGCTATTATCTCGGATTATTCAAAAGTTGCTCTGGCGGTTAACGACAGGACAAAAATCCTGATGGAAATGTATAACGCAATTAAATTCATAAAAAAGAATTTTACAGTAGTTTTTATATCGTTTCTAATTGTTTCTGTTATCGGTGCCGTAGGTGTTGCTGTTTATAATATTCTGGGTAAGGCAATACCGAGAACCCCGTATTATATGCTCCTGCTTTCCTTTCTTCTTCAGCAAATGTTGATTATTTTTCGGTTGCTTGTTAGAATGCTCTTCTCTGCAACGGAAGTTTATCTTTTTAAAGATCTTAGTGCAGATATAATTGACGCTGAAACTCATTAAGGATTTAATTAATGGCAATACTACCTATTACAGTATATGGTGATAAAATATTAAGGAAGAAAACACTGCCGGTTCAGGCAGTTAATGATAACTTAATTGTTCAGATAAAAAATATGCTGGAAACGATGAAGAATGCGAGGGGTGTCGGACTCGCGGCCAATCAGGTTGGAATTAACAATTCTGTTTTCATCGTCGATCTTAAAGGTGTTGAAGGTTATGAAAAATTCAAACCGGTCGTTTTTATAAATCCTGAAATTCTTCTTTACTCGGATGAAAAAGTTGTAATTGAAGAGGGATGCCTGAGTCTGCCTAACCTGAGAGCCGAGGTTGAAAGGCCGGAAAAGATTAAACTCCGTTATCTGAATACTGATGAGGAGGAAGTTGAACTTGAGGCCGATGATTTTTTTGCCCGTGTTATACTTCACGAATATGATCACCTTATTGGCAAAATGATACCCGACCGTGTTTCAGAAGAAATAAAATCCCGACTTCAGGATGAGCTGAAACTTATAAAGAGCAGGGAAGTGGAAATTGATTACCCGATCACCCGACTTTAATAATCCCGTCATTACATTTTTAAAAAATCCGGAGTAATTGTGAAAATTATTTTTATGGGTACACCGGATTTTGCTATTCCCTCACTTCAGATATTGTTAGAAAGCAATCATTCAGTCCTTGCTGTCGTCTCTGCTCCTGATAAAGAACGCGGAAGAGGAAGAGATGTCTCTTCAACTCCGCTGAAAAAATTTGCTTTGTCCAAGAATCTTAAAGTGTATACACCTGCTGATATTAAGGATGAGGATTTCCTGACCGAAATGAGAAATCTTAAACCCGACCTCTTTGCGGTGGTTGCTTTTAGAATTCTTCCGAAAGAACTATATACAATTCCGAAATTCGGTTCTATAAATCTTCATGGTTCGTTACTGCCGAAGTACCGCGGCGCTGCTCCTATCCAATGGTCTATTATTAAGGGTGAAAAGGAGACCGGACTTACTACTTTTTTTCTTGAGGATAAAGTTGATACCGGAAATATTCTTCTTCAGAAATCGATATCGATTGAAGACGATGATAATTTCGGAACTCTCCACGATAAGATGATGATTACCGGTGCCGACCTGCTGCTTAAGACAGTTAATATGATTGAAACGGGAGAAGCTGTTACCAGAAAACAGGAAAACCGGATTGCGACTCCTGCGCCTAAAATTGTAAAGGAGACTTGCGAAATCCAATGGAATAAAAACGGAATTGAAATTCATAATCTTGTCAGAGGGTTATCACCTTTTCCCGGTGCGTTTTTTATTCATAACGGTTTCATCATTAAAATTTATAAAACCGGACTGGCTGCCGATTCTTCCGCAATCTTTAAAGAAAATCCGATCTCTATAAATGTCAGCAGCCTCAATGGTGATCAGTCGGAGATCTCGGTTTATCAGACAAAAGATGAAATTTATTTTAAAACTGGCAGCGGAATTCTTCAAGTACTCGAACTTCAGCAGGAAGGGCGTAAACGGATGACCGCAGAAGAATTCCTGAGAGGATACCGATTCCCGCTGCCCGCAAAAACATAAGGAAATAAAATGAGAAAGACCCGTTACGATAGTATTATTGATGCGATCGGCCAAACACCTCTTGTAAAACTGGGAAATATTTCCA
Organism: uncultured Melioribacter sp.; assembly: GCA_964532065.1. Taxonomy (GTDB): domain Bacteria; phylum Bacteroidota; class Ignavibacteria; order Ignavibacteriales; family Melioribacteraceae; genus DSXH01. Next base: position 32,662 of record CAZHHG010000016.1, on the reverse strand, counting down.
AAGGTCTTAAAGCAACTATCTGGGCCAAAATGGAATTTATGAATCCCGGCGGCAGTATAAAGGACCGTATCGCAAGGTATATGATCGAAAAAGGAGAACGTGAGGGGAAACTGAAACCCGGTGATACAATTCTTGAAAATTCCTCCGGTAATACGGCCATGGGCCTCGCGATTGTCTGCCGTCAGAAAGGATACAAATTAAAAATTGTCATTAGAGATTCTACCAGCAGGGAAAAAATTAAAATGCTGGAGGTCCTCGGTGTTGATGTAATTAAAGTTGATTCAACACTTCCGCCTGAACATCCGGAATCTTATAATAATTATGCGGAGAATCTTGCCAGGAACGATTCAAAACTCTACTATATCGATCAGCACAATAATCTGGACAACAACGAATCGCATTACATGACTACAGGGCCGGAAATCTGGGAACAGATGGATGGAAGAATCGATTATTTTGTTGTTGGTGTTGGAACCGGCGGAACCCTTTTCGGCGCCGGTAAATATTTGAAAGAGAAAGATCCTAAAATAAAACTGATTGGTGTTGATCCGGTTGGTTCAGTTTTTTACGACTGGTTCAAACATAAGAAAATGGTTAAAGCTTCCCGGTATCTGATTGAAGGGATCGGTGATGAATTCCTGATTAAAACCGCACAGCTCGATCTTATGGATGATATGCTTAAAGTGACAGATAAAAAAGCTGTTGGTTGGGCAAAGAAACTCGCATTCGAAGAGGGTATTTTAGCTGGCGGATCTAGCGGGGCTAATATCTGGGCTTCAAGAAAGATTGCTAAAGAAATTGACAGAGAAGCAAACATTGTAACCATAATCTGCGATTCGGGTTATAAATACTTTTCGACCATTTATAATGATGAATGGATTATGAAAAATAATCTCTTATAAAACGGTATACGAATTTCCCCAAACAATATTTTAAATAATTATAGGATGATATATGGGCTTTAGAACTGATGCTATTCACGCCGGACAGATTCCTGATCCGACAACTGGAGCTATCTCAACTCCTATTTATCAGACTTCAACTTATGCTCAGGAAGCATTGGGCCAGAACAAAGGATTTACTTACGGCAGGACACATAACTTTACCCGCCAGGCACTCGAGAAGAATATTGCGGCATTGGAGAAAGGGAAACATGGGATTGCTTATTCATCAGGATTAGCTTCTGTTCAGGCGATTCTCGGACTCGTAAAATCGGGAGATCATCTGATAGTGTCGCACAATGTTTACGGCGGCGTTTACAGAATGATGGAATTGATCATGAAAGATTTCGGACTCGAATTTTCATGGGTTGATACTGCCGATGCGGCAAATATCGCAAAAGCGATTAAACAGAATACAAAAATTGTTTATATAGAAACTCCTACCAATCCTATGCTGAATCTGACCGATATTGAGGCGACTTCAAAAATTTGCAGGTCGAACAATCTGATTCTTGTTGTAGATAATACATTCATGACTCCATACTTCCAGAATCCTCTTTCGATGGGAGCCGATGTTGTATTGCACAGTACAACGAAATATCTTAACGGTCACTGCGATGTTGTAGGCGGAATTCTTATTACCAGCAGCGATAAACTTCACGACCGTTTCCGTTATCTGCAGAATTCTCTCGGCGCAATACCATCTCCATTCGATTGCTGGCTTACATTACGTTCTACAAAGACTCTTGCACTCCGGATGGAACAGCACAACTCTAATGCGATGACGGTTGCCCGGTATCTTTCAAATAAACCATACGCAAAAAAAGTAATCTATCCCGGTCTTCCGGATCATCCGCAGCATATGCTTGCTCTAAAGCAGGCAAGAGGTTTCGGTGGAATGGTATCGGTCGATTTCGGCGATTTCCGAGTTGCTGAAAAAGTTCTTAACAATGTTAAAATCTTTGCTCTTGCCGAAAGTCTGGGTGGTGTTGAAAGTCTGATCTGTCATCCTGCTACTATGACTCATGCTGCAGTTCCAAAAGAGGAGAGGGAAAAGTTCGGATTAACCGATAGCCTTGTTAGGTTTTCCATCGGAATTGAAGATGTTGAGGATTTAATAGCCGATATTGAACAGGCTCTCAAATAATTCATTTAGTCTTTTTACTGTTCTGTCGTTCCATCAGCTTCAATTTTTATACTTCGTACGAAGTTTTCCATTTTCTACGTTCCAATTAATCTGTAATTTTGATCTGTAAAATTCGGGAGTTAACTATGTCAGAAAAAAAGAATGAAAAATCACCGGTAAATATGGTTGATGATACCAGATATTCAATGGATACACATCTGATCTATGGAAAGAATGTGAGTGACAAATGGGATTATTCGCACCACGTTACGGCTCCAATCTCTTCTTCAACAACTTTCAGACTCGATTCTGTTGACAGAGGAGCGCAGGGATTTATTCAATTTGCCAACGTCGAAAAGTTCGGAGATGCTGCACCTATTTTTATTTACGACCGGCTCGGAGAACCAAATAAGGATATGCTGGAAGAAAATCTTGCGTACATAGAAAAAGGCGAGATGGCGGTCAGTTTTGCCAGCGGTATGGGAGCTATCTCAGCTGTGCTTGGTGTTCTCGCTATCTCGGGTGATGAAATTATTACACATAAAACACTTTACGGCTGCACATTCTCTCTTCTTAAAAACTGGTATCCTAGATATAATATCAAGTGGAGTCCGATTGATTTAACAGATATCAACTTAGTCCGGAATTCAATTTCGGAAAAAACTAAAGTCATTTATTTCGAAACACCGGCTAATCCTAACATGGGAATAATCGATATTAAAGCTATTCGAACGGTTGTTGATCAATTCAATAAAGACAGAAAAGAAAAAGATCAGATCTATATTGTAATCGACAATACTTTTGCCACACCTTTCTGCCAGAGGCCGATTGAATTCGGAGCTGACTTTGTTGTTCACTCTCTTACAAAAGGGATCGGCGGTTTCGGAACGGATATGGGCGGAATAGTAATCGGAAAGAAAAAATTTCAGGATATGATTCAGCTTTACAGAAAGGATTTTGGTGCGGTTCTAAGTGCAAAAAATGCCTGGTCTATCTTGACTTACGGATTGCCGAGCCTTGCAGTAAGACAACGTCATCAGATCAGCAGTGCAACCCGGATTGCTGAGTTCTTAAACTCTCATCCTAAAGTTGATTTTGTTAATTATCCCGGGCTGCCCGGATTCAAATATTATGAGATTGCAAAGAAGCAGATGATCAATTTCAACGGAAATTTTGCACCCGGAAGTATGATCTATTTTGTTCTTAAGGGAAGTAACGCGATTGAAACCCGAGAGATTGGAAAACGGTTTATGAATCATGTGGCAGATAAAGCATACACAATGACTCTCGCAGTTTCTCTCGGACATACGAGAACGCTAATAGAACACCCTGCGTCAATGACACACTCTGTTGTACCGCCGGAAGAACTTGAGATTCGAGGAATCGATCCCGGAGGAATAAGGCTTGCTATCGGTCTCGAGAATCCTGATGATATTCTGTTCGATTTAGATGAATCACTGAAAAAAATCTGATTTATACTCAAATCCCTCCCTTTCCGGGAGGGATTTCTTTAGAAAGTAATCTAATGGAAATAATTCTCAGTAATTTATTTACACAATTCGAAGAAATTATTTTTGGTTTCTCCACGAAGATTGGACCCGATTCAATTCCGCCATATTACTTCAACCTTTCTCTTACTGTAGGTGATGATCCTGAAAAGGTCAAAAAAAATCGTGAATACTTTTTCAACCGGATCGGTCTTTCAACCTCCCGTATAGCATTCCAGCGTCAGATTCACAGCGATATAATAAAATTTGTTGAAAAGCCCGGACTGCTCGGTGAAAGCGATGCGCTTATAACACAGCATAACGGAATCGGCCTTGCCGTCTCTGCCGCCGATTGTACTCCAGTTTTTATTTATGATAAGGCGAATAAAATAATTGCCGGAGTCCATTCAGGATGGAAGGGAACTCAAAAAAGAATCTTAAAAAAAGTCTTGAGTAATCTCAGCTTTCACTTTAAAAGCAGGCCGGAAAACCTCTTTGTTTTTATTGGTCCTTCCATTTCTCAGGAGAATTATGAAGTTGGCAAAGATGTGGCACTTCTCTTCGATCAGAAATATCTTCTGTTTAAAAATGGAAGAATTTATCTGGATGTCCCGCAGGCAAACTTTGATATGTTATTGACTCATGGCATACCTCCTGAAAATATTGAAATGTC
>CAZHHG010000016.1:13329-28425 GCA_964532065.1 uncultured Melioribacter sp. | reverse complement strand
GACTTTGTACTTTTAAAGAAAAAGATCTTTTGCATTCCTACAGAAGGGATGGAAATAGTTCCGGAAGAATGCTTGGCGTTTTTGCATTAAAGGAGAAATGATTTTGTCCGAAAAATTTAAAATTGCCTCAGGTTTTTTTCTTATATGTCTGCTCTGGGGATCTACATGGTTAGCCATTCGGATAGGATTGGAATCACTTACACCGGTAATTTCAGCGGGGATACGATTTCTTGTTGCTTCCTTTTTAGTATTAGCTTTTATGAAATTCAGAAATGTGGAATTGCAGAAGGATAAAATTTCGGTTACTCTTTACTTCGTATTGGGTTTCTTTTCGTTTATTATTCCATTCGGACTTGTATACTGGGCTGAACAGTTTATCCCGTCGGGATTGGCTTCAATAATATTTGCGGTTATGCCATTTGGTGTACTGATCTTTTCCAGAATTGCTATTCCCGAAACAAAAATAACTTTCAACCAGTTAGCCGGAGTTCTTCTTGGTTTCGGAGGGATTATTGTAATCTTCTCGGAAGGATTGAAAATCGATCTTTCAAATAATTTTCTTGGAATGCTTGCAGTACTGATAAGTGCAACTATGCAGGCCGGTATAGCTGTTACAATAAAAAAATGGGGGAGCCACTTAAATCCCCTATCGATGAATTTTGTACCCCTCCTGATTGCAGGAATTATTATGATCTTAACGGCTTTTCTGTTTGAGGATAGCTCCACTTGGAAATTCGACCGGATGGCGATCGGTTCAGTTCTCTATCTCGCTTTTTTCGGAACCCTGCTTACATTTACAACTTATTACTGGCTCCTGAAAAGAATGAACCTGGTAATTCTGTCATTATCAACTTTCATAACTCCGATTGTAGCGGTAATTCTTGGCTGGCTCGTACTCAATGAGAAATTCACGATGCAGACACTTGCCGGAAGCACAATGGTGCTTATCGGAATTTTATTTGCTAATTTACACGGGCTTATTAATTTTTTTAAATCAGGAAAGAGAATGTTTAAGTCATGACAAACATCATAAGAATTAAAAATGCGACTTTCTATGCGTATCACGGTGCTCTCGAAGAGGAACAGACTATCGGCGGCGTTTTCGAAGCCGATTTGGATATTTATACAGACTTCTCTAAAGCTGCTGAAAAGGACGACCTCAAACTGACGATCAACTATGATGATGTGTATAAGTACATAAATAAAATAGTTCACGAAAAAAAATATTATCTGATTGAAACGCTCGCTACCGTAATAGCAGACGGATTGCTTGGTAAGTATAAATCAATATTAAAAATTGCTGTCAGAGTAAGAAAACATCATGTCCCTGTTGGCGGTGTGTTGGATTATGTTGAAGCTGAAGTTGTAAAAGAAAATGGAAAATAGAATTTATCTCGGTCTTGGGTCCAACAAGGGTGATCGTCTCGGTTTTCTTATTAAGGCTGTCGAAAAAATTAACGATTCACCGAATTGTGACGTTAATAAAGTGTCGGCAGTATATGAATCCCGACCGTTTGGAAATGTTGAGCAGCCGGATTTTCTTAATGCGGTAATTGAGATAAGTACCGAGTACAGCCCGGAGGAATTAATCGGATTTATTAAGATGATTGAGACCAAAATTGGCCGGACAGATGCCGATAAAAAATGGGGACCTCGTGAGATTGATATTGATATTCTTTTCTATAATCAGTTAATTTATAACGAAAAGAATCTGGTTATTCCGCATACTGAAATATTAAAAAGAGATTTTGTTATTCTTCCTTTAATTGAGATAGCACCCGGTTTTATTCACCCGGTTATAAATAAGAGGTTGATGGAAATTAATCTGGAAAAAATTGAGAAACACATTTTAGCAAAATCCGATTATAAATTAATTTAATAGAAACATGCCGGAAATAAGATACATAGCAATTGAAGGGGTTATAGGGGCTGGTAAAACCACACTTGCCCAGAAACTTTCGGATAAACTCGGCTCAAACCTTATTCTGGAAGAGTTTGAAGAGAATCCGTTCCTCGAAAAATTTTACGACGACAGGAAGCGCTTTGCATTCCAAACTCAGATGTTCTTCCTCATCAACAGATATAAACAACAGCAGCAGCTTAATCAGCAGGAGCTCTTCTCAAAGTATATTGTTTCCGATTATATTTTTGAAAAAGATAAAATCTTCGCATACCTTAACCTTTCCGGCGAGGAAATAAAACTTTATGAAAGCATTTTCCCTCTTCTCGAACGCGATATTCCCAAACCCGATCTTGTAATTTTTCTTCAATCAAGTATCGACAGACTTGTTTCTAACGTTAAGAGTAGAGGCAGGAAAATAGAAAAGAATCTGACCCGGGCCTACCTTGCAGAGCTTTCGGAGTCGTATAATAATTTCTTCTTTAAGTACAATAACACTCCGCTTCTTATTGTAAATACAACTGAGATCGATTTTGTAAACCGCGAGGAGGATTTCGAGGAATTGTATATGCAGATTTTCAGGGAGGACAGGGGATTTATTGAGTATTTCAATCCGGAGGTGAAAGTTTAGATGGGATTGCTCAGGATAATATTGTGGGGACTTCTATTTTATCTTGTAATCCGTACAGCAAAGAACATTCTGAGTCTGGTGACGGGAAGTAAAACAAATGAGAAGCCGCGTTCTACATTTAAAGCTTACAAGTCGAAGTATAATATTAAAAAAGAAGATGTAATTGATGCCGAGTACGAGGACATCACAAATTCCGAGGCGGATAATTTTAAGAACAGACCCTGATGTCATTTCAAAAGAAAATCAAAAACAGAATCAGTTCATTCCTAGAGAAATTATTATCAGCCGAAGAACTTCATTTTTGGCATCCGGATCCACCCGGTAAATTTCTTGTTGTAAGACAGCATAATCAGTTCGGTGATATGCTTGCCAGTGTCTCGCTATTCAGAGCCATAAAAGAGACATATCCTTCTAGTACAATCACACTTATAGCCAGTCCTGAAAACTATTTTGCTCTTACAAAAAATCCTTTAATTGATGACCTCTTTGTTTACAATAAAAGTAAACTCTACAATCCGTTTTACCTTTACCGTCTCTATAAAAAATTACGGAGCAGTTACGACCTGGCTATTGTTCCAGCTACAGTTGCAATTTCTACAACAAGTTGTCTGCTTGCTGGACTCTCCAGATCAAAAATAAAAGTTGGACCCCGGTCGCTCGACGGAGCTTTCAACCAGATGAGTTATGTCTTCAATTACAGAATCGACCTTAACTGGAAAAAAAATCCCGATGCTCATGTATCTGATTTTATCCTGGATATAATCCGTCCTGCCGGTATAAAGACCAGGAATTATCATTCTCAAATCTCTTTTGATGAAAAGGATAAATCTCTCGCGCAGGATTTCATACAGAAAATCGGTGGTGAAGGAAAAATTCTGATCGGAATTCATCCGGGTGCAGGTAAACCGCAGAACAGGTGGCCTGCAGAAAATTTTATAAAATTGATAAATAGTATAACAAAAGAATTGAATTCTGTATTTTATATTACTGGTAGTAGGGCTGATAAAGAAATTCTTGAATACTTCAGAATTAATCTCCCCGGAATAAATTTTTTTGTAGACAGGCCGATATCTCAACTTGCCGCACTCATTTCCTCGAGTTCATTGTTCATTACTAACGATACGGGTATTATGCATGTAGCCGGCGCAACAGCTACTCCTCAAATCTCTCTTTTCGGCCCGACGAATCCATTTAACTGGGCTCCTTTCGGGGATAATAAATTCTTTATCAGAAAGTCAGAACTAATGAATGATATTTCAGTTGAAGAAGTGATTCAGATGACAAAAAATATAATCGGGAAATAAATGCCTTCGATGAAGACTTATCCTAACATGGCTGCGATAGATGTTGGTACGAATTCCTTCCATCTGATTGTTGTAAAAGTAAAGGACGATGGAAATTTCGAGATAATTGATCGTGAAAAGGAGATGATCCGTTTAGGTGAAGGAAGTACCGGGGATATCAAGCTGATTAAACCGGAAGCGTTTGAAAGGGCAGTCACTACACTTAAACGATTTAAAGGAATCGCCGATTCGCACAATGCACCTGTGCGCGCTGTCGCAACAAGTGCCGTTCGGGAGTCCCATAATAAAAATGAGTTTCTCAGCAGAATATATAAAGAAACAAATATTGAGATAGAAGTAATTAGCGGATACGAAGAGGCGCGGCTCATCTATCTTGGTATCCTGAAAGCTGTTCCGATATTTAACAAGAAAGCAATGGTCTTCGATATCGGTGGCGGCAGTACAGAATTTGTTGTCGGTTACAAAGGCAAAACAATTGAAACTGTCAGTCTTAAAATAGGTGCGGTAAGACTGGCTCAGAAATTCTTTCCCGGCTATAATCTTACGAATAAAGAGATCAAGAATTGCAGAAAGTGGGTTGAAGGGGAGATTTACCAGGTTTCCGAACTTATTAAGAAGGAAGGATTCAATTTTTGTGCGGGATCTTCTGGAACTATAATGTCGGCAGGACTGATGATTCAGGCAATGAGAAAAGTTTCGGTTTCGTCACAGGTAATACTGAACAATTTTGAATTCAGCGTTGATGAATTAAAAGAGATAGAGAAGGAAATTCTTTCGCGCAAATCGGTTGAAAGCAGAAAGAAAATTCCAGGTCTTGATGAAAAACGGGCAGATATAATCCCCGCTGGAATTATTATTCTCTCTACTATCTTCGATCTATTTGAAATCAAGAAAATGACTGTTTCCGGTTATGCACTACGCGAAGGAATAATTATCGATTCGCTTCAAAAAAAACATATTAACGGAACTACAAAACCAAATCTGGTGGATATCCGGAGAGAGAGTGTTAAACAGATTGCTGAATCATGCCGGTATGATGTAGACCATTGCAGATATATCTCAAAATTTGCTTTAAAAATTTTCGACGCTACGAAATCGGTACATGGACTTGAAAATAACTGCCGCGAGTATCTCGAAGCCGCCTCAATTCTGCACGATATCGGTTATCATATTGCACATACTAATCATCATCATCACAGTTATTATATTATTCGCAACAGCGAACTCCTCGGTTTCAATGATAACGAAATAAGTATTATAGCTCATACTTCCAGATATCATCGTAAAAGCCATCCGAAAAAGAGTCACGATGAATTTGTTTCTCTTCCGGAGCGGACTCAAACAATAATCAGGAAACTCTCGGCAATCCTCAGAGTTGCCGATTCATTCGACCGGACCCATAAAAGAATCGTTCGGGATATTACATGTACCGTAAAAGGCACTAGAGTGGAAATTAATCTGAAAATCGAAAAGAATAAAAATCCTGAAATTGAATTGTGGAGTCTCGAAAGAAGAAAAGGACTTTTTGAAGAAGTTTTCGGGAAACGACTTTCGGTTAATACTTCAGGATGGTAGTACTTTATCTGTCAGTCGGATCCAACTGTTTGAAAAAAAATCCGATGAGAACTTATTAAACTGTTTTGCTCTCAAATATTAATTGAATCCATCCGACATAGATTTAAAGGTGATCCGATCTACTTCTTTGCATTTTTAACCTGCTGATAACTATATTTGCCCTACATTTTTCATAAAAAACTCAGACCATGAAACCTACAGTTTATATCAAAGACCTCTCCAAACATGTTGGGGAAGAAGTAACTTTAAAAGGATGGCTTTATAATAAAAGATCGAGCGGAAAAATTAAATTTTTAATTCTTCGCGACGGTACCGGTTATGTCCAATGCGTTGTTTTTAAGGGGAATGTAAGCGACGAAATTTTCGATTCAGCCGATAAAATCACGCAGGAGTCGAGCTTCGAGGTTACCGGAAAAATCCGCGAAGAAAAGCGTGCCGTCGGCGGATTCGAACTCGATGCTGTTGATCTTAAAATAATCGGACTAGCTCATGAATACCCGATCACCCCTAAAGAACATGGAATCGAATTCCTGATCGATAACCGTCATCTATGGGTCCGTTCCAAACGTCAGGTTGCGATACTGAAAATCCGTGCACGGGTAGTAAAGGCGATCCGCGACTTTTTTGATGAAAGGGGATTCACACTTTTCGATCCTCCGATTATTACTCCGAGCGCATGTGAAGGGACTTCAACACTTTTCGAGATGGAATATTTCGACCTAGGAAAAGCTTATTTAACGCAGAGCGGACAGCTCTATGCCGAAAGCGGCGCAATGGCTCTCGGTAAGGTCTATACATTCGGTCCTACTTTCAGGGCAGAAAAATCTAAAACCCGCAGACATCTTACAGAATTCTGGATGGTTGAGCCTGAAATGGCTTTTTATGACCTCAATGACAATATGGATCTTGCTGAAGAGTTTATTGAATACATTGTTCAATCAGTCCTCAAGGATAGAGCCGAAGAATTAAAAGAACTTGAACGCGATACATCGAAACTTGAAAAAGTTCTACGGCCATTCCCAAGAATTTCATATGATGAAGCGGTTGAAATTCTGAAAAGGAAAGGAGTGGATTTCCAGTGGGGCAACGATCTCGGCGGAACCGATGAAACTTTGATTGGCGAGGACTTTGACCGTCCGGTTATGATCCATAGGTATCCTTCAGAAGTAAAAGCTTTTTATATGAAACGCGATCCTGAAAATCCCAAGGTGGCCCTGGCGGTTGATGTAATTGCACCTGAAGGATACGGGGAAATTATCGGCGGCAGCCAGAGGGAGGATAATCTCGATTACCTTCTTGAAAGAATTAAAGAGCATGATCTGCCTCAGCAGTTTTTCGAATGGTACCTTGATCTCAGAAGGTTCGGAACTGTACCTCATTCAGGATTCGGATTGGGGCTGGAAAGAACAGTCAGCTGGATTTGCGGTCTCGAGCATTTGCGCGAAGCGATCCCGTTCCCAAGAATGATATACAGGAATACACCGTAAATGAATGTTGAAATAATTCTTTTTGCCGTTTTGGCTATAATTGCTGCAGTATCATCAGTAATGATGATTACGAGGTCCAATCCGGTTATAAGTGCTGTATTTCTTGTTCTCAATTTTTTCGCCCTTGCTGGTTTATATCTCCTTTTAAACGCCCAATTTATTTCTGTTGTACAGATTATTGTTTATGCAGGCGCAATTATGGTATTGTTCCTGTTTGTTCTTATGCTTCTGAGAACTGAAAACGAACCAAAAATATTTTTAGATAAACGGCCTATTAAACTATTTGCGCTTTTAATCTCGGTTTTTGTATTTATTCAGATAGCATATTTAATCCTGGCCGGTTCACCTTCGGATAACCTTACTCCCGATCAACTGAAGAGTATTGAAGCCGGTACAATTGAGACAATAGGACGTGAACTTTATACGAATTATATAATCCCTTTCGAAGTTGCCGGTTTTTTATTGCTGTCTGCAACGATCGGGGCAATGGTATTAGCAAAAAAGAAATTTGAATGATACTTAATTCAGTAATAAGATCCAGAGTGAGAGACCGGAGAAAAAATGTCTTCAGTACCAATTGAATACTATTTAATTCTAAGCGCCTTTATGTTTATTGTCGGTGTTACGGGAGTTCTAATCCGCCGCAACGCGATTGTAGTATTTATGTCGATCGAACTGATGCTGAATTCTGCTAACCTTACATTGGTCACATTTTCCTCTTTTTTAGGAAATCCCATCGGACAGATTTTTGTATTCTTTGTAATGACGGTTGCGGCAGCGGAAGCTGCGGTAGGCCTTGCGATTATCATAGCCGTATTCAGGAATAAAAAGTCCGTCAACATTGATGAAATAAATATTTTAAAATGGTAACTGCCGGATGATCGATCTAATATATTTAACTGTGCTGCTGCCTTTAATCGGATTCCTATTCAACGGGCTGTTCGGTTCAAAAATTAAAAATGAAAAGTTAATCGGTATTATCGGAAGCTCAACAGTAGGAATAGCATTTATAATAACACTACTTGCTTTCCTGGAAACACTGAACCTGCCGGTTGAAAATAGAAGTAATACGGTAGAACTTTTTACATGGATTAATGTTGCCGGATTAAACATAAAATTTGCCTATCTGGTTGATCAGCTCTCACTCACAATGTCTCTTGTTGTTACAGGAGTCGGTTTTCTTATCCATATCTATTCGATCGGATATATGCATGGTGATAAGGGATTCTGGAGATTCTTTTCTTATCTGAATCTTTTCATTTTTGCTATGATGAATCTTATTCTCGGTGATAATTTTGTTGTTCTGTTTTTGGGCTGGGAGGGGGTAGGACTTTGCTCCTATCTTCTTATCGGATTCTGGTACGATCGGAAATTTGAAAAAGGGACTGTACCGGAAGCAGCTAAAAAAGCTTTTATTGTAAACAGGATCGGCGACTTCGGATTTCTTCTCGGGATGTTTCTTATCTACTTTACATTCGACTCCCTCAATTTTACGGAGGTTTTTAAGAAAGCCGCTTCCTTTTCTGTTCCGGAATCTACTTTCGGATTGATTGCAATCTTTCTTTTTATCGGAGCTACCGGTAAATCGGCACAGATACCACTCTTCGTTTGGCTTCCGGATGCGATGGCCGGCCCGACACCCGTTTCCGCTCTTATTCATGCTGCTACGATGGTTACTGCCGGTGTTTATATGGTTTCCAGAGCCTCAATAATTTTTGTTTCGGCTCCTACTGTTATGATGATTGTTGCAGCAATCGGTTTATTATCCTCTCTTATGGCGGCAACAATCGGATTGGTTCAAAACGATATCAAAAAGGTTCTTGCATATTCTACCGTTAGCCAGCTCGGCTATATGTTTCTTGCGGCCGGAGTAGGGGCTTTCAGCGCGTCCATATTTCACGTAATGACTCACGCATTTTTCAAGGCTCTATTATTCCTCGGCGCCGGTTCTGTAATACACGGCATGCACGAAGAACAGAATATCCAGAAGTACGGCGGACTTAAAAAATATATGCCCCGAACCTACGCAACATTCTTTATTGCGACACTTGCAATAGCCGGAATTCCCGGATTATCCGGTTTCTTCAGCAAAGATGAAATTCTATGGTATTCATACTCCAACGGCGGATTTCTTTTCTGGCTGATCGGTGTTTTAACGGCAATGATGACGGCTTTCTACATGTTCCGGCTTTTATCACTTACTTTTTACGGAAAGGAGAGGTTCGATCATCACCATGTCCATCCGCATGAATCGCCTTCAGTAATGACAGTGCCATTAATTATCCTGGCATTCCTTTCTGTTGTGGGAGGATATATTGGAATACCTGAAGTATTTTCGGGAGAACACGGAAATCTTTTCCACAGCTGGCTGGAGCCGGTTTATTCACCTGCAATGGAGAAATTAAATCAGTTCGGATCGCATACTCATTTTGAAGAAATTCTTTTGATGGTTATATCTGTTGTTGCCGCTCTTACAGCAGTTTATCTGGCAATTCAGATTTATACGAAGAAGCCGTTTATTGCAGAAAATATTTCTGTACGGTTCAAATCTTTCTATAATGTTTTGTTCAATAAATATTTTGTAGATGAAATTTACGAAGCCGCTGTAATCAAACCGATTCAGAAAGGATCCGAAAAGATATTGTGGAAATTCACAGATAATTTTGTTATAGACGGAGCGGTTAACGGAATTGCGAAACTGGTCGATTCTGGTTCGGGATTTATAAGGAAAATTCAGAATGGAATAGCCCAGTTTTATGCAATTGTTATGATGCTCGGTATCGCGATCGTATTGTTCTGGGTGATATTGGGTCTGTGATTTTTTCTACGCGTCTATTGTCAGATACGATCTGTTAATTATCTGACAGTCGCAAAAGGGAAAAAGTTTTTATGGAACATAATTTACTATTAACATATCTTCTCCTTACTCCGGTACTAGGCAGCATCCTCGTCCTGTTCTTAAAAAGGGAACAGGCTGGTCTTATCAGGTGGTCCGGGGTAATTATTTCACTTATAGCTTTCATAATATCTCTGATTTTATACTTCAATTTCGATAAGACAAATCCGGAATTCCAGTTTGTTCACCGGGTGTTATGGATAAGCAGTCTCAACATAAGTTATCATATCGGTGCTGATGGAATCTCGCTTCTGTTGATTCTACTCACTACCTTCTTAACTCCACTCACATTTCTATCAACATGGAAATCAATTGAAAAAAATGTGAAGATGTTTACATTCTCCCTGCTTTTCCTTGAAGCGGGTATGCTCGGAGTATTTATTTCGCTTGATCTCTTTCTGTTCTACATTTTCTGGGAAGCAATGCTGATCCCGATGTATTTTATTATCGGAATCTGGGGCGGGGAGAGACGCATTTATGCTTCAATAAAATTCTTTATCTATACGATGGTCGGAAGTTTGTTAATGCTAGTTGCAATAATCTGGCTTGCTGTTTATGCATCGGAACTTACCGGCTACTTTACTACCAATCTTCTGGAACTCTACAAAGCTGGTCCCACAATTCCTCAACAGGTACAGGGATGGATGTTCGGAGCATTCTTTTTAAGCTTTGCTATAAAAGTTCCACTATTTCCTCTGCATACCTGGCTGCCTGATGCTCACGTTGAAGCACCTACGGCAGGTTCGGTTATTCTTGCCGGGGTACTTCTTAAAATGGGTACATACGGAATATTGAGATTCTGTCTTCCTTTGTTTCCGCAATCGGCAATTGAATTCGCTCCTTTGATCTCTGTGCTGGCTATAATCGGAATTATTTACGGCGCGCTCGTTTCGATGGTTCAAACAGATATAAAAAAACTTGTCGCTTATTCTTCTGTATCCCACCTCGGATTTGTTGTGCTCGGTACTTTTGCAATGACGGTTGAATCAGTTCAGGGTGCTGTAATACAGATGGTCAATCACGGCTTATCTACCGGGGCACTCTTCCTTTTAGTGGGAATGCTTTATGAAAGGACTCACCGTAGAGATATTGCATATTACGGGGGAATAGCCAGAATCGTTCCTGTTTATTCTGTTGCACTTATGATTGCTTCTCTATCATCTGTCGGATTGCCCGGATTAAATGGGTTCATCGGTGAATTTTTAATATTACTCGGTTCTTTTAAATCACCTGTGTTGAATAGCTGGTGGTATACAGTTTTTGCAGCTACAGGTGTTATTTTTGCAGCGGTTTATTTATTATGGATGTACCAGCGTGTTGTCTTTGGCCAGGTAAAAAATCCGGATTTGAAAAATCAATTAACGGATTTAAATACAAGGGAGTATATTGTTCTTATTCCAATTTTCTTTTTTATAGTATGGATCGGAATCTATCCGGGTACATTTTTAAGTCTTACTGAGGAATCGTCCAAATCAATTTTACAACATGTAAGTACTTTTACGTTTGATTTATTAAAATAGAATGGGATAATATGAAAAGACTATTAACTAAAATATTGTTTGGCATTCTCTTCTTTTTTTATTCCGGTAATATTATTGCTGCCGGTCCTGAAGTCGGAGAACATTCGCTTCCCGAGCCGTTGATGGTAATTCCCTTTGTAATTCTTCTTTTGATGATTGCAACCGGTCCGCTATTCTATCATCATTTCTGGGAAAGGAACTACCCAAAGGTCTCAATTTTCTTAGGGTCAATAACTGTACTTTATTACCTCCTCATTCTTAATGATTCTCATACTCTGATCCATACAGCGCACGAATATATTTCTTTTATTGCGCTTCTCGCTTCTCTGTTTGTCGCAACAGGGGGAATTCTTATTAAAGTTGATAAGAAAGCAACTCCGCTGCTTAATGTCGTGATTCTTTTATTCGGTTCGCTAATAGCAAATATAATCGGAACTACAGGCGCTTCGATGCTGCTGATCCGGCCTTTTATTAAGATTAATAAGGACAGGATAAAACCTTATCATGTAATATTTTTTATTTTCTCCGTCAGTAATATCGGTGGTTCATTAACCCCGATAGGAGATCCGCCCTTGTTCCTCGGATTCTTAAGGGGTATAGATTTTTTCTGGTTCTTCGGTCATATCTGGTATATATGGCTCCCAACGCTTATTGCAGTTCTCGCAATTTTCTATGTAATTGATTCTTTCAATAAAGAGGGAGCAGGTGATGCGGCCAGTTATACCGGTAAAATTGAATTCAGAGGCGGAAAAAATCTGATCTATCTTTTAATAATTCTGATCTCTGTTTTTCTGGATCCCGGTATTATAAGCTGGGTTCCTAGTTTTGCACCTCTTCCGTTCGGAATCAGAGAAATTATTATGTTCTCGGTAGTTTATTTTTCATATAAAACGGCCGATCGGAAAATCCTTGAGTCGAATGAATTTAATTTTGAGCCGATAAGGGAAGTTGCGTTTCTTTTTATCGGGATATTTGCAACGATGATTCCAGCACTTCAGTTGATAGCTTATGAAGCAAAATTATACGGCCAGCAGCTTACACCGGGAATTTTTTACTGGGCAACGGGAATTCTATCGGCATTTCTTGACAATGCTCCTACGTTCCTGAATTTCCTGAGTGCTTCATTAGGTAAGTATGCCTATGATGTTAATATGAAATCGCAGGTTTATGATTTCTCTCAACTCTATCCGTTCTATTTACAAGCAATTTCAGTTGCGGCTGTTTTCTTCGGTGCGATGACTTATATCGGTAACGGACCTAATTTTATGGTAAAATCAATTTGTGAACGTGCCGGAATTAAAATGCCGAGCTTCTTCGGTTATCTGATAAAGTATTCTATCCCGATTCTTCTCCCGCTCTTCATAATTCTCTGGTTTGTTGTTTATTATGGAAAGGTGTAAAATGAAAACATTGAATGATGTGATCAATAATAAAATCAGCGGACTCCATTACGGTAACCGTATTCTTTTGCCGTTCGAAGCCGAGATTTTAAAAGCCGTCATCGAAAATGAAATTATTATGGATTTCAGTTCTTCTGATAGGGGAGCTTGTTATAAAATCCACGACGGCATTACCGAAATCTATTTTCATGATTATAAAATTTTATCCGAAGTGGTTTCTGAATTTGAAAAGATTAAACTGGTCGTAGTTGAAAAAGGGAACGATATTTTCAATTTTGCCAATCACAGAAAAATTGCCCTGCAGATTGAAGAAAAACATAAACTAATTATTTCCGAACTTAACGAAGATACATTGTTCATAGAGTAAATATGCCAGCATCCAATATAGAATATTACCAGTTACTGCCCTTTCTAATTATAGGAACCGGAATAGTCCTTTCTGTTATTCTGGAAATTTCTTCGAAGAAGGGGAGAGAGATTCTGCCCTGGTTCTCCGTTATACTATTTTTTTCTGTGGGAATAATTTCAATATCGGGGATCTATAATCATGCTATCCTTTTCGGCGAGATGATAGAGGTAGGCGGGAAACCGGCGATTTTTAATTTTATTTTTAATATCGGCGCTATGCTTATTGTAATGAGTTCAGTCGGATATTTGAAGAAATACGGAAGTAATTTCGGTGAATATTATCTTCTGCTTCAATCGTCCGTTCTTGGAATGATGATTATGGCCGGCTCAAAGAATATTCTGATGGTTTTTCTGGGACTGGAACTGATGTCGATCTGTTTTTATGTACTGGCGGGATTCAACCGCAGAAAATTATCCGCTAACGAAGCATCGATGAAATATTTTCTGCTTGGGTCATTTGCAACCGGATTTATTGTTTATGGAATAGCTCTTATTTACGGAAGCGCGGGTAATCTGAGCATTTCTTACATAACTCAGAATTTTTCAGCCTTATCATCCGACTTATTATTTATAACCGGTTTTATTTTATTTCTAATCGGCTTCAGTTTTAAGATAGCAGCTTTTCCGTTTCATATGTGGGTGCCTGATGTTTACCAGGGTTCCGCTACCACAGTAACTGGACTTATGTCCACAACCGGTAAAACGGCGGCTTTTAGTGTTCTTATCATTTCCTTGGCAGCGGTCTTCACTATGAACGCACCGAATCTATTCCGTCCCTATTTCTCGGCAATAGCGGTGTTATCGATGTTATTTGGAAGCATCGTCGCAATTTCCCAGAATAATCTAAAGAGGATGCTTGCATACTCATCAATCTCTCATGCGGGCTATATGGCCATCGGATTAGCCGCAGCTAATAAGGAGAGTATTGCCGGAATAATATTTTATCTGGCCGCTTATGTCTTTATGAATATCGGTGCTTTTACTGTCCTTTCGATTATTGAAGGTGAAAACGATTCCAGAAATGAAATCAATTCATTCGCAGGATTGAATTCTAAGAGTCCTGTACTTGCCGCATTAATGTCCCTCTTTATGTTTGCACTTGCAGGTATTCCGCCTTTGGCAGGTTTCTTCGGAAAATATTATCTGTTCCTAGGCGCAATCGAAGGCGGCTTAACATGGCTTGCAATTGCAGGAGTTGTCTCAAGTATGATAAGTGTCTATTTCTATTTACGAGTAGTCGTATATATCTATTTCAGGGATTCTGTCGAGGATTTTCAACCTGAAATAACTTCAACCGGTTTATCGGCTGTCGTGATATCAGGAGCACTTGTTTTAATATTCGGAATATTCCCGGATCTCCTTCTAAATGTCATTAATTCGGTAATCAGTCTCTAATTTTAATTGACCGATTTCTTTATTATTTTCCTTTCAGGATAACAAACTGCAAGAAGAATATGATACCATTATATTCTGCACAACAGGTAAGAGATGCTGATAGCTATGCTATCAACACACTTGCAATCCCGAGTATAATTTTAATGGAGAATGCTGCGCGAAGTATTTTTGAATCCATCCTCGGGAATACAAACACAGATTCCGGTTTGCGTAACGTCGGAATTGTTTGCGGAAAAGGGAATAACGGCGGAGATGGATTTGCTCTCGCAAGACATTTCCTTAATAATGATTTCACAGTTAAATTAATCTCGCTCGGGGCCGAAGAGGAATTGAAAGGGGACGCCCTTATTAATTTCCGGATCACGAAAAACCTTTTGAATCTTTATCCTCAATCAAAATTGATTGTCTTCGAGAATATTAAAGACCTATCACTTCTTGATGATTCACATATTATTATCGATGCGATGCTTGGTACCGGTTCGCGGGGAGAACTGACTGAACCGTATAGAGAAATTGTTTCGAAACTTAACCAGCTTAATGCATTCAAGGTTGCTGTTGATCTGCCTACGGGACTCGACCT
>CAZHHG010000016.1:0-13319 GCA_964532065.1 uncultured Melioribacter sp. | reverse complement strand
AACCGTAACACTGTCCGAATACAAATCCGGATTATTCTACGGCAAGGGATACTCATCCTGCGGAAACATAATTAAGGGAGATATCGGGATAGGTGAGGAGTATTATAGAAACCTGCCGGTTACCGAATATCTGATTGAACCTGAAGATGCCTTTTATGGAATCCCCACTAAGGAACTTGATATTAATAAGTATTCCGCCGGAAAGGTGCTGGTTATTGCCGGTTCCTCCGGAATGCCCGGAGCCTCTTTTTTTACTTCGAATACAGTTCTTAAAACTGGTGCTGGTTCTTCCTTCCTTGCCGTTCCGCGCTCAATAAAACAACTGGCACAGCAGAAACTTGATGCTTCTATTGTAATTGATTACAACGACGATAATAACGGGTATTTTACATTAAATAATCTGCAGGAACTCGAGGAAAAATTAAACTGGGCTGACGTCATTGCTATCGGACCCGGGTTGGGTAGGAATCCCGATACAAAAGATGCCATTCTTGAATTGTTGAAATCATATAAAAATAAAAAATTCGTCATTGATGCCGATGCGATAATTGCACTTGCAGGTGAGAACTATAAGAAAATTAACCTGAAAGGGAAAATATTAACACCTCATCATAAAGAGTTTGCGGATCTTATCTCGGTTGACTTAGCCGATTTAAGAAAAGACCTGCTTAATATCGGGAGAAATTTTGCTGTAGAGAATAACTGCTTCCTATTGCTGAAAGGGGCACCTTCAATTATCTTTAATCCTTCCGGCGAGGCATTGATTAATTCAGCAGGAAATCCCGGTATGGCAAAGTTTGGAACCGGTGATGTACTTACCGGTTTTATTGCGGGATTCATTTCCCAGACTAATGAAATTGAGGAATCTTTAATCTCCGCTCTTTATTTGCACAGTCTGGCTGCCGATCTCCTGCTTGACGAAAAAAGTGAATTCGGCTATACTGCCTCTGATCTAATGGAAAAAATTCCTTATGCAATTAAATTCGTTATTGATTCATTTATACAGTAAAATTAAAAGTAATCCGTTTTACTTTATTCATCTTCCTTTATTTGTTTACTGGTTATTTCTTTTAACGGTTACATCAATTCCAATTGCAATCCGCCCCAGGTTGTTTAATGCTCAGGATAAGTTTGAGCATTTTGCAGCATATTTCATTCTGGCATTTTTATTAAGAGTCAGTTTTCATTTTCAAAAGAGATTTCGTTTTAAACAGGGATCTGTTCAATTAATAACTTCTATAATTGTCGTTTTTTATGCTGCTTTTGATGAATTGCATCAGCTTTTTATACCCGGAAGATATTGTGATTTATACGATTGGCTGTTTGATATTAGCGGTGGTTTCGCCGGCCTGCTGCTTGCTTCATTTTTGTTAAAGAAGTTTGAAGGTAGTGCATAAAAATCTACCACATTTCAGAGGAAACTTTATTCAAAAAAGAATGTAAAATTTTTTGTAGTGATTGACATTTCACCTATCATTTTTTAAGTTAGCCATCGCCTTTAGGTGATAAAAGGAGGATAAAAGTGGCACTTAAGAAAAACCCAAAAGCAGATTTAAAAAGGAAATATCAGAGGATTTTTGAGATAAGCATTATAATCTCTTTAGTACTGATTATTAGTGCTTTTAAGTTCTTTCCGCAGTTTGAAAAAGAGACCGTCAAACTCGAAGGCCCTCAGGAATTGGTAAATGTTGAAGATGTCGTTAAAACAAAGCAGGAGAGCGCTCCTCCGCCTCCCCCTAAACCTCCAATTCCGATTGAAGCACCTTCTGATGACGTTCTTGAAGATATTGCAATCGGCAGTACGGAAATTGATATTAACGAACAGGTATCTGCTCCTCCTCCGCCACCTAAACAGGAAGTTAAGGAAGAGGAAGATGAAGCTGTGTTTTTCGTAGCTGTTGAAGAACAGCCTGAACCTATCGGTGGTATTGAAGCAATTCAGAAGAAAATTGTTTATCCTGAAATTGCTAAACGTGCCGGTGTTCAGGGACGTGTTTTTATTAAAGCTTTCGTAAATGAAGTTGGTGACGTAGTAAAAGCTGAAATTATAAAAGGAATTGGTGCAGGCTGCGATGAAGCTGCGGTTCAAGCCGTTATGCAAACAAAATTTAAACCTGGTAAACAGCGCGGTAAATCTGTTCGTGTCCAGGTCTCTATACCTGTGGTATTCAAACTTCAATAATAAAAAGCGCCGAAAGGCGCTTTTTTGTTATTTACCCTCTTAAGGTATTTTTTTGGAAGTTTTTCATTCGACTAATTATTAATATCTTTACCAAAAAAAATATCGGATTTGTCACTCTTAGAATTAAAAAACCTGAAATACTCATACGATAACCTCAGCAAAGATCTTTCTTTCAATCTTGATGTAAATAACTGGATTGTGAATGAGGGGGAGTTTGTAAGTCTTATTGGTCCAAATGGCTGCGGAAAGTCGACGCTTCTTAAACTTATTGCAAGACTTATCAAACCTGCCAATGGCCGTATTCAATTCTCAGGTATCGATATTGGCGAAATTCCGCGCAACGAATATGCTAAACTCGTGGCTTATGTTCCGCAGACAACATTTACCCTCTTTCCGTTTTCAGTTTATGAAATCGTTATGATGGGGCGAACCCCCTACCTGGGTGCACTCGGTTTTGAATCGGAGAAGGGCAGAGAGATTGTGAACGATTCTCTTGAAATGATGGAAATCTCCGGCCTTAAGTGGAAGGGGATTAACGAAATTTCCGGAGGTGAAGCTCAAAGAGTATTTATAGCAAGGGCGTTGGCTCAGAAACCCAGACTGCTTCTTCTGGATGAACCGAATGCCCATCTCGATATTGAGCACCAGATTTCTATTTTTGAATTAATCATCCGGCTTAGAAGCGAATTGAATCTGACGGCAATCTCGGTTACACACGATCTTAATTTAGTTGGAATTTATTCGGATAAGGTCGCATTCATGGAAGAAGGCAATATCTCGCTTTATGGATCTAGAAGAGAGGTCCTGTCGGAATCGAACATCAGGAGATTTTTTAATGTTGAGTCTTCAGTCATTTATTCTGAAGAGAGCGACCGTGCCAATATTTTGATCAATCCCCTAAATCAGAAATCAAATTGAAAAGAAAATTTCAATATACCGGTATTATTCTATTTGTATCCCTGATGAGTATCGTTACGTTTCTGGCTCTTTCATTTATTAAGTATAAACTGAACGGTCTTTCGATAAGTGAATACAGATTAGATTATATCGGAAATATCCTAAATCTTTTAGTCACTTTTTTACTGTTTGCAGGATTAATCGCAATAATTTTTACTAAACGGCAGATTGATAAAAAAAGGATTAATCTCCTTCTTGTAATCCAGATTCTTTCATTCATATCGCTCTTCGTATCGTTTGTACTTTTTGATTTCATTAAGCTGGCTACGAACGAATTTATATTCAATTTCCCGGTTAAAAAGGTTTATACGGGATTTTTAATGATTGTCACTCTATTCTTCCAGATCTATTCATTGATTTATGTTTGGGGCTTCTTATTCCTCGGTATAGAAAATTATTTTGAAATCAGAACAATGATTAGATCCATTTTAGCAATACTTCTTTTATTATTATTCTCGATGTTTTATGTCTGGAATATAAACGGATACTCGATCGATCCCGATTCGAAAGAAAAATATAAGTATGCACTGATTCCGGGTGCGGCTGTATGGCAGAAATATAAACCGAGCCCTATTTTTGAAGGAAGAATAAGAAAAGGATTGAATCTCTACCGTGATAAGTTAGTTGATAAATTAATTTTAACCGGTGGCAATGCGCCGGGTGAATTAAGCGAAGCCGAGGTGGCTTATAAGTATCTTACAAATCTCGGGGCCGATTTTAAGGATCTGATAGTTGAACAATCTACGTCAACCACTAACGAACAGATCAAGTTTTTAAAATCCGATCAATCGCTGAATATAAGCAACACTAAAGTATTAATAGTAACTGACGATTTTCATTTAGCGAGGACATTACAGATATGCAGATTTTTCAATGTTGAAGCAGACGGAATATCCACCGATTATAAATTAACTTTTGAAAAAACTCTTTTTTACAGAACAAGAGAGAGCATTGCTTTACTTTTATTTTGGTTTTTTGCTATATAGCATCTGTTAATTTCCAATTAATCAGGAGAAATAATGCAAAAATTTGAGGATATGGAAAAGTACGGACACGAACAGGTCGTCTTTTGTACTAATAAGGAATCAGGACTACGTGCGATAATTGCTGTTCACGATACCACTCTAGGTCCGGCTCTGGGCGGTACAAGAATGTGGAATTACAAATCTTTTGACGAAGCTTTGAATGATGTTTTAAGATTATCGAGAGGTATGACTTATAAAGCAGCGGTTGCGGGACTCAATCTTGGTGGCGGGAAAGCGGTGATTATTGGTGATTCGGCTACTCAGAAAAATGAACTACTTTTTAGAACGTTCGGAAAATTTATTGACGGTTTAGGCGGAAGGTATATTACAGCAGAGGACGTAGGTACTAATGTAAAAGATATGGAATATGTAAGAATGGAAACCAGATATGTAACCGGTATCTCCAAAGCTCTGGGTGGTTCCGGTGATCCCTCTCCGGTTACTGCTTACGGTGTCTATGTTGGCATAAAAGCATGTGCACATGAAAGGTGGGGAAATGATTCCCTGCGAGGCAGAAAAATTGCGGTTCAGGGTGCCGGGCAGGTTGCCAGATTTCTATGTGAGCATCTCTACAGTGAAGGTGCTGAAATTTATATCACCGATATTGTAGATGAAAAAGTAAAGCGGGTTCTGGAAACAATTAAAGCTCATGTAGTTAAACCCGATGAAATCTATGATATTAACGCCGATATCTTTTCTCCGAATGCTCTTGGCGCCATAATAAATGATAAGACTATTTCCAGGATTAAAGCAGAAATAATTGCCGGCGGCGCCAATAATCAGCTTGAAGATGAAGATAGACACGGTAAAATGCTGGTTGAGAAAGGTATTCTCTACGCGCCCGATTATGTGATTAATGCCGGCGGTTTGATAAATGTTGCTAATGAACTTGATGGCTACAGACAGGATAGGGCTATGAAACAGGCAGAAGGAATTTATGATATTGTTAAAACTGTTTTAAAAATTGCCGGCGAACAGAAGATTCCTTCGCATGCAGCTTCTAATCACCTTGCAGAAGAGAGGCTGAAAAAAATCGGCGGTATCCGGAAAATATTTTCGTCCCATTCCGGTACTTATGGCAGAATCGGCGATTTAATGAAACAATAAGAAGTTTTTAATAGCGGGGTCGTCCGGACCCCGTTTTATTTCAATTTTTTTACAATCCCAGTTTGTTTTTAATTATCAACGGTTTAGATTTGTGCCGCAAGTTTTACAGGGTTCTTAAAGAAAATGATAAAGAAGTCAAATAGACGTTTACTCCGAGAAAAAGCACTTCAGGTTCTTTATGCTTATGAATTGAATGGTGAAGGATTAACCAACCTTACTAATGGTATTCTATCCGACCTTTTTGTTCAGGCAGATATAGAATTCGCAAAGAATTTAATTGATACGGTAGTTGCCAACACAAAACAACTCGATTCTATTATTCAGGAAAAAGTCTCCAACTGGGAAATGGACAGGATAGCATTGATCGACCGAATCCTTCTTAGAATCGGTATTTCAGAGCTTATGAATTTCCCGGATATCCCTCCCAAGGTAACTATAAATGAAGTAATTGAAATTGCTAAGGATTACTCTACATCCAACAGCAACAAATTTATCAATGGTATTCTGGATGCGGTTCTATCGGACCTGAAACAAAACGGAAAACTTAATAAGACCGGAAGAGGACTTATTGATCAATCCCTCACAAAAAAGAGCAATTGATCCGAGAGCAAAAGAAAAATTCAGAATTTTTATCTGGACTCTTTTCGATTTTGCAAACACATCATATTCAATAGTTGTTGTTACATTTCTTTTTGCCGTTTATTTCAAACAGACTGTCGTTGCCGGCAATCCTATCGGAGATTTTTACTGGAGCATCGGAACCAGTGTCTCAATGCTTGTAACTGCAATTGTTTCCCCGATCCTTGGTGCAATCGCCGATTATTCGGCAGGTAAAAAAAGGTTTCTACTATTTTTTACACTTCTCTGCATTATAAGCACGGCACTTCTTTTTTTTATGGAAGAAGGGAGAGTCTTTACCGCTCTTCTTTTATTTATAACAGCAAATATCGGATTTGAGGCAGGTTTGGTTTTTTACGACTCATTCCTTCCTGAGATAACGTCTCCTAAAAATTACGGGAGAGTAAGCGGATACGGATTTGCCATGGGTTATCTCGGTTCGCTAATAACTCTTGCCGTAGTATTCCCGTTTATAAAAAATAATCTTATAAAAGAAACATTCCCTATTGCTGCATTAATATTTCTGATCTTTGCTATTCCGATTTTTATATTCCTCAAAGACACTCGAAAGGAAGTAACGAAAACACAATCTTACTTACGGATCGGTTTCGATCGGGTGTTTAATACAATTTCGCATCTTAAGAATTATAAAAATCTTGCAATTTTTCTCCTGTCATATTTCTTCTTTATCGAAGGCGTAAATACAGTCATTTATTTTTCAGGTAATTACGCCAGTACGACATTGAAGTTCTCAATGGAGGAACTGATAATATTCTTTATAATAGTTCAGACTACAGCGATAATCGGGTCGTTGATTTTTGGAGTAATTGCAGATGAATATGGTCAGAAGAAGGCCTTAATACTCTCTCTCGCAATCTGGATTTTTACAATAATAATCGCCTATGTTACAAGTGATCCGGAGGGATTGCTCATAGAAACATTGTCCGGCAGTTTTTCAGTTGGAACTGAAGAACTTACAAGGTATAGTTTTTATTTTGTAGGACTTTTGGCCGGGGGAGTTATGGGAGCTACTCAATCTACAAGCAGAAGCCTTATGTCCCGGCTCACTCCGTTTGACAAGAAGACTGAATTTTTTGGTTTCTATTCCTTCTTTGGTAAAAGTTCTGCTATTGCGGGGCCGCTTGTTTTCGGGACAGTCAGTTATTTAACAGGTGAGCAGAGAATCGCAATACTTACTATCTGTATCTTTTTCATTATTGGGCTTGCAATACTCAGTTTTGTAAAAGAGCCGGAAAGGGAGTCCTAATTATTCTGTCAGCCCTTTTTATATGCATAAACAAAAAGCAAGTAAATCCCGCCTAAACAAATTGCTGTCCAGATAATACCCCAGACAGTTGAATCTATTCCAGTCAATCCGGCAATTATCGCTGCGTCGGATAGGAAAGAACTTGTTGAGAGTATATCCTCCTTAATATCAATCACAACATATAAGCAGCTTATCAGGCCCACGGATTTCAATAAATAATTTGAAAAGCTCTCCGGTGAGAATTTAATTATCAAAAACAGAATCACAACAAGTAGAGCTGTTAAGACGGGCAATATCTGTTCGGTTGCTTTATTAATAGTAAAAAGGATCAGTATTGCGGCAAGAATCGGGAGTGCAAAATTCCTGAAACGAATGTTATAAGCCGAATAGAAAAGAACAGCACCTGCAAAAAAACTGCCGAGGTAACCGGATGATGCAATTAAAAACGGATTGCCTTCAGAAATTATGCATTCTCCGCCTAAATCAGCCCCTATCTCGAGCGAAATTGCTTCGCCGCCGGAGAGTATTGCGGCTAATCCATGACTTATTTCATGTAAAAGCACAACAAGAAGTTTAACGGGATATACTACGATTGTATCCCATAGTAGAATTGCCGCTAATGAGATTGCAATTAAGATTATTAATTCAAGAATTCGATTTTTTTTTCTTTTGAAATTCATGAAGGACGAGAAATATTTACAGGACAAGATAAAGAAAAAAGTTGAATTCGAGCGGAAGCATTGATAATTTTACCGGTGATTGTTATTTAAGTCAGTTTTTTATTATTCAAATTTTGATATGCGGGCGTAGCTCAGCTGGTAGAGCATTAGCTTCCCAAGCTAAGGGTCGCGGGTCCGAATCCCGTCGCCCGCTCCAAATAATTTGATTTTCGGTTTGTAAATTTTGCGTAATTGTTCTATAATTGTGTCGCAAAATTTTGATCTTTTTATAATGGGAGCTTAGCTCAGCTGGTTCAGAGCATCTGCCTTACAAGCAGAGGGTCATTGGTTCGAATCCATTAGCTCCCACAAAAACCCGACTTTTATTGTCGGGTTTTTTGATGTTCATCAGGATATTGGATCTCAGGTATCACGGATTAAGGAGACTAATCTTAAAATCCGGCCATCTAGTTTTTGATTCTGAAATATCCGTTACTTAAGCTGTTCTTTTACGGTTTTCCAGCCATGATTTTGTAAGACAACTTCTGGTTCCAATGTTTCATATCACACTTTCTGCATTTATCGTTTCATACATTCACATGTAGTAATGTTTCTGTTTTTCCCGTTAGGAATGTGTTTTTTGATTTTTAGTTGATATCTAAAATCATTTCTTTCGAGGGCATTGTAGCGATATTTTTTAATCTATTGATGGTATAATACTTTTGTGAAGGTGTAGTAGTCACACCTTCCGGGCAAAAGGGTATGGTTGCTAACCCCTCTGCGATCATACCCGGATGCTTTACAACTCTTTCCGGATTTATTCCAGTTTCAGTTCATTCTGATATGCGGAATATTTTATTCCGGGAGTCGTCCGTTGCATTTTTGCTGTTGATTTTCCGCATGGTCTCTTTTAGAACGCCGAGCGAACGCTGGCTTAACAGATCAATCTTTATAAGTCCAAGATCTTCAATCGGGTACATATCCGGCTGCGTGATTATGAGTCCCAATCCTTTATTCCTGGCGTATTCGAGTGCAACATAATTTGTAATCGGTTGCCGTGTAATTACAATGCCTGAGGGATGAATACTCAGGTGCCGCGGGAATCCCGATAGTCTCGAAGCGATCCCGATAATAGTTTTCCATGGCTCGTTCTGGAAATTGAGAGACCGGGTCTCTGGAAATTTCTCGGCTATATTTACCAGGTTTTTTGCGCTCGTCCATGGAATGAACTTGCTGTACTTCGAGATTTCTCCTTCAGAGATACCGAATACCTTTGCCACTTCGCGGAAAGCCGAACGGGCTCTGAATGTAACCGTTGTAGAGATCATTGCAACTTTATCGTAGCCGTATTTTTCATAGACATACCTGATGATCTCATCGCGTTCCTTCCAGGAGAAATCGAGGTCCACATCGGGAGGCGATAGGCGGCCCCGATTGAGAAATCTTTCGAAGTAGAGGTTGTATTTAAGCGGATCAACTTCTGTGAATCCGAGGCAATAGGAGACAAGGCTGTTAGCGGCCGAGCCCCTTCCTATATGCATCATACCTCGGCTCCTGGCTTCACGGATTATATCCCAGACTATCAGGAAGTAATCGCAGAAGCCCATCTCGTCAATTACCTCCAGTTCGTATTGAAGGCGTTTTACAGCCGTATCGGTTATCGGCTTGTAACGTTCCTGTAACCCGCTGAATGAAATTTTCCAGAGAAATGAGAAAGCCGATTCTTCAGGAGGAAGGGGAAAGAGAGGAAATTTGTAACGGCCGATATCGAGATCAACATTGCACGCCTGGGCAATCCTCTCGGCGTTCCAGACCGCCTCCGGAAGCGAACGCCATTCCTTGATTAAATCGTCTCGGGTCTTTAAATGATATTCCTCATCAGCCGTCATTCCGCCGGTTAGGTTCTCAAGTGTTGAATTGAGTTTTATTGCCGTTACTACTTTGTGAAGAAGATAATCGTCCGGTTTGATAAAATATGCGGGATGAACAGCGGCAATTTTTAGATTGTTAGTTTTCGAAAATTCGTAAAGCTCGCGTGTCCTTTTCTTACTCTTTTCGGTTATCGTAAGTTCAAGAAACAGATTCTGCCGGAGTGCTAAATCAATATTGATTTGCCTTAACAGATCAATTGAAGAGGTGATTATAAATAAATTATGAATCGGTTGAAGGAATAAATCCGTAAGTGCAAAATTCTCTTTCAGTTTCCGTGTGGTTATGAACTTGCATAGCTGCGAGTACCCTTCGTTGTTCTTTGCGATGAAAACCGCACTAAGGTTTTTATTACGCGGGTCGTCTATAAATGCGCCGAGTAACGGCTTGATGTTGCTCTCCTTTGCGATTTTATAAAACTGGATAAGTCCGTACATCGCATTTGTATCGGTAAGCGCAACAAACTGACTCCCGGATTTTTTAGCGAATGTGATAAGTTCATCAACCGGGATTGTTCCTTCCAGCAGTGAATAGTTCGAGTGTGCGCGGAGTGTAAACATGATTTAACCGTTTTCTGTTTTGCCGATCCGTATTGCATCGAATCCGTATTTATCTCTTATTTTCATTACAGCTCTCAGCATTCTCTTCCGGATTGTTTCATTATCTTCAAATAAAATACATTGCTCTGTATAGTGGTTCAATTTACTCAGATGAATCCCGATCAGCCGTATCCCGACCCTGCGCGTAAAAGACTTTTCGAACAGATCCTTTGCTATTTCAAAAACTACTTTATCGTCGTCGGTCGGCTCGGTCGTTTTTGCGCGTGTAAGAGTAACAAAATCCGTGTACCGGAGTTTTATGGATACAGTGGAAGTCTGCCAGTTTTCATTACGGAGGAGCTGACATGCTTTGCTTACAAGTTCAAAAAGGATCTCTTCAATTTTAGTTCTGCTTACCAGATCTTTATCGAAAGTGGTTTCTTTGGAAATACTTTTCCGTTCGTGTTCCGTAACGAGAATATCGTTTCCTCTGCCGTTAGCTTTCTCCCAGAGTTCTGTCCCGAACTTTCCCAGAAGGGCCGATAGATAATCGGGGGATCCGTTAGCAATGTCGCCGGTAACTTTGAACCCTCTGGATCGGAGTATCGGGAAGGTAGCTTTTCCTATTCCGGGTATCTTTTCAATAGGCAGTGGGGCTAAAAAATTTTTCTCACCGCCCGGAGGTACGTATGTAATTCCTCTCGGCTTCTTGAAGTCCGAGGCGATCTTGGCGATTGTTTTATTGGATGCTATGCCTATAGAGCTTGGCAGGTGGAATTTATCCCATATCTCTTTCTGAAGTCTTTCGGCAAATTGAACCGGCTGGCCGTATATTTTCCCGCATCCTGTGAAATCGAGGTAGAATTCATCAATGGAAGCCTGCTGAACAACGGGGAAGTAGCTTTCGAGCAGACGTTTTACTGCTCTGGAAAATCTTCCGTATTCCCTGCCATGTCCGTGTAAATAAACACCTTGCGGACATAATCTGAAAGCTGTTCTAATCGGCATGGCCGAATGAAGTCCGAACCGGCGTGCCTCGTAGCTGCAGGCGGCTACAACACCCCGTCCGTGCGGGTCACCTCCTACAATAACCGGTTTGCCTTCCAGGGAGGGGTCTAGTATCCTTTCGACGGAGACGAAGAATGCGTCCATGTCGAGGTGAAAAATAGTCTTCATATAAATCCTGCCTCATACTTATTTGGCTATTGACTTTCATTTTGCCAAATCATAATATAGTGCACAAATGTTCACTATTAATATGAAAAATTCCCTGTTAACAAGCAATACGGTTCTTTTGGATATGTCGGCTTACCAGCTGCCGGATTTAAGAGAACAGGCTCGAATATTTGATGCCGTTCCGCGGATTGTAAAGGAAACCGGCTTCAATATATTCGATTACTATAAAGTATTTGAGGATGAAGAGACCAAACGGATAATAAGAGAAGGGGAAACAATCGGGTGCTTCTATATCGAGAGCCCCGGAATGCGTTCCCTGCTGCGCAGAACCGGCTGCGATACTTTCGAAATGCTTACGGCTGTTTCATCTGTGATTCGCCCCGGTGTTGCCGAATCGGGCATGATGAAGGAATTCGTAGAGAGGCATAAGGACCCCGGGCGTAGAAAATATCTTGTGCCCGAAATGGAAAAATACCTCGGGGAAACATATGGTGTGATGGTCTATCAGGAGGATGTTATAAAAGTCGCCCACCATATTGTCGGTTTAACTCTGGAGGAATCCGATCTGCTCCGCAGAGCTATGAGCGGAAAGATGCGCTCGCATAAAGCAATGAACATGATAGTAGATAAATTCTTCTCCTGCTGCAGAGAGAAAGGGTATTCCGAAGAGGTATCGCAGAAATTGTGGAAGCAGATCGAATCGTTTGCCGGTTATGCGTTCTGTAAAGCTCACAGCGCTTCATTTGCGCTTCTCTCGTTCCAGGTTGCCTATCTTAAAGCCCATTACCCCGCGGAATTTATGGCTGCTGTACTGAGTAACCAGGGGGGATATTATTCGGCAGCGGTTTATATATCCGAAGCACAACGGCTTGGAATAAAAGTTTTACTCCCTTCTGTTAATAAGAGCGTTTATGAATATGCGGGAAACGGAAATGAGATGAGAATCGGTCTGATGGCCGTTAAAAATCTTGAGAAGAGTACGATCGATAAAATTATTCAGGAGAGGGAACGGAAAGGAATCTATTTGTCGCTTGCGGATTTTTTGAGACGGACCCTGCTTACTTACGAGCAGACTGAGATTCTTGTTAAGTGCGGTGCAATGGATTGCTTCGAACAGACACGCCCGACCCTGCTTCGTCTTATAGATCTCTATTTCAGCCACAGAAAACTGATTCTTGGTAACGGATCGGATCTGTTCGAGAATGAAACCGTTAAGCTCGAAAAGGAAGTTGTTACCCGGCGCCAGTTCACTTCCGATGAAATGTGCCTTCATGAATACGAAGCGTTCGGATATATGGTAACCAAACACCCGCTCCAATTCTTTGCCGAAGAGATCGGCTCCCCCGCAATAGTCAAAGCATCCGGAATGACGAAGCATCATAACCGCACAGTCAAAATGATCGGATGGTATATGACTTCTAAAAGAATCAAAACAAGTAAAGGGGAGATAATGAAGTTCCTTTCGCTCGAGGACCTGTCGGGCACGTTTGAAGCCGTGATCTTTCCTAAAGCATATCAGAAGTATGCCGAGCTTACACTTTCTATGGGCCCTTATCTTGTAGAAGGACGCGTAGATGCTTTGAACGGCAATAACATAATTGTAGAAAACCTTTCCGTACTGGCGGCCGAGAAGGCGCGGTCGATAACACAGAAAGACCGTACTTCAACCGATTTCTTCGGCGATGTTGAAAAGCCTCTCGACTTCGATGAGATTTACCTTGTTAATTCTCTCGACAGGGAGAAGTTAGTTCAGGCTTATCTTTGAAAGGCGGGGATATGCCTTTAGCGTTGTTTCAGGAATATTCACTTTTATTCTCTCGTTCAGAAGATGAATCAATTCGAGAGCATTTGCGACAGCAT
>CAZHHG010000015.1:40564-45061 GCA_964532065.1 uncultured Melioribacter sp. | reverse complement strand
CAATTTTCTTAATAAACGGGAATATTTTCTCGCGTATCTCAGGGGAGTATTTCCGGGAGAACCATTCCATTGTTCTTTCTACAAGCGCTGTTGTATAACCGCAGCGGTATAGAAAAGCATCCTGCTTCGTAGATATATAGATTACTTCATTTAAAATCTTAACCGTGTTTGCCGGATTACGGAAATCAGTAAAGGGGAAGAGTGCCTCAAAAGGATTCTGATTTAAGAATTGAATTAGCGAACGTGTGGAATCGAGTACACCGCCTTCAACAAATGAGTTTGTCGTCTGACCTTTATGGATTCTGGTTACACAGGTCCGCTTATCGATATAGAAGGAGACAAAACGCGCTGAGATCCTGAGCCACATATCAAAATCCTGTCCCTGTCTGAGCGATTCGTTAAACAATCCGACCTGATCGAATACGGTACGGTGAACCGCAATAGCATTTCCGTGAATGTAGTTAGCCCAAAAAAATCTTGTAACCTGAAATTCTGTCGGAGGAATCTGCAGCCATAACGGCGGAGCAATTTTTTGTTTTGATTCTTCGAGAAGAAGATACCAGTGACTGTGAAAGAATTTTATTTCAGGATAATCGCTGATTGCTCTAAAGTGCGTTTCGAGTTTATCAGGTTCGAAGAGATCGTCTGATGAAAGCCAGCAGATCCAGTTTCCCCTGGCGTTTATAATTCCCGTATTAAGAGCGGTAGCAACACCGCCGTTCTCTTTGTGGAAACATCTGATCCTGCTATCCCTGCGTGAATACTCTTCCATAACTTCATGTGTAGAATCTGTACTTCCATCGTTAACCACAACAGCTTCCCAGAGCGGAAAGGTTTGATTGAGAAGACTATCGAGCGCCGGACCTAAATACTGAGCCTGGTTATATGTCGGTACCACAACAGTAAAAACCGGTTTTGTAAATTCAGATTTCTTTGGCGAGTTGTAGATTGCAAAAAAAGCACCTTTCGGTATATCGTATTGAACACCTTCATTATCATGCGTATGAAAATCCTCGCAAGTAAAAAACTCCCACCCTTCTCCAAAATCTTCGGGCAGCCATCCGGATTTATGTTCCTGCCATTTACCTCCATCAAGTCCCCATGCATCTTTATCTGTTTCATGATTCTGCTCAATAAATCCGAGCGGAGTAAATAGAACTATCTGCTTTGTTACAATCTGCTCGGTTTCTTTTAATAATTTAAGTGCCGTATCCTTTTCGAGATGTTCAATCACGTCCAGCAGGAAAATCGTTTCGATCGAATCTTTCGGAAAGATCTGAACCGCACGTGCCCAATCGACGTTTACAAAGGAGTAATTAACACCGGATTTTAATTTGTCTTTTACGTGTTCAAGATATTGATTATGAGGATCGATACATAAATGGAATTGGGGTTCAATAAAGTCCTGAGGGCGAATGCCGCAGCCTATATCACCAACAATTTTTGCGGGTAGAATATTATCCTTTACGATCTCAAAGAGTTCTTCTCTTTTTACTTTGTGTGATGTCATAGTCCTGCTTTTATTTATTAGTTTTTTCTTGATAAAACAACAATTAATCTGTTAACAGGATCGGTTCCTGAAGGATTAATAGAGACCAGATTGAAATATTTATTCATTTCGGATTCGAAACGGGCAAACGTATAATTGTTCATAAGTATTTCGTTCTTCCAGTTGGCATTCAAGTGTGCCTGCTGTTTTAGGAATTCTCCTTCAAACGGCGCTTCGATGATGCATCTTCCATCCGAAATTTCCGCCAGTTCACGGGCAACTTCCCAGCCGTAATCGACATACATATACTGAAATACATTTCCCATCCAGATGAGGTCATACTTCTCTTTTTTCTTAAAATCTTTAAATGTTCCCGTGAATAACTCTATATTATTCACATTCCTGTAATCGCAGACTTTTTTTACTATTTCATTGGCTTTCCGGTCAGGTTCAATACCGACACACTTGCGCGCTTTATGGGAATGAAAAAGAAGCATATAGCCCAATGAGCTTCCTACAGACAGAAAATTATTACACGGTTCGAATATTTCAGGACAATACTTAACAAAATATTCGATCCTTGTTTCAAGGCTTCCTTTTGGTTTTAAGTTTACAATGTCATATGCGTAATTAGAAGGATAAGAATAGCTGTCAATTTCGGATTGTATATTTTTAAGTTTTATTAACTGTGGATAGTTCAAATCCTCCGACCCGGAAATTTTTGTTAGGTGTGCAGATACTTTTTCAATCTCATCATACATTTTTTGGGAGTTAAGCACATCAATATAGTTAGCCGTAATGTTCTTATTCCGGGGTTCCAGTTCCACTGCTATCTTTAGGAGCGGGAGAGCCCTTTCTGTCTCATCCAAATTCCAATAAGCAACCGCTAAATTGTTGTATGAAGAGGCTGAATCAGGCGTGAGCCGTAAAGCCTTTTGAAAGTATTCAATAGCTTTTCCGTTATTGCCATCAACTAGTAATTGCTCCCCATCTTCAATTATCTTTTGAGTAAGCGGATTATACGGAATTGAGAGGAAATAGTGTTTCTTCTTTGAAACAAATTCAGAAATAAAATTGTCGATCTTTTCCGATATGGAAGGACACCAGTTTTTTATCTCCTCCAGTCGTGATTCGAACCATCTTGTGTTGAAGTATGATACCTGATCCCAACTGAGAATAAAATCCAGGTCAAGCATTTTGACAGTATTTCCATTAGTCACAAAGTTGGCAAGACCGCAGTCGACGGGAATCAAATCCTCTGCAACAACATTTTCAATTATTTCAAAAACTTGTTCGGCATATTGAAGTCTGTTCTCTTCCTTGATTGATTCGACGTCATAGTATTCTTCGAGGTATTCCATTAATACTTCAAAGTTTTCAGCATCATCTGAAACCCTGTAATCATAAACTTCAACAAGCTTATCCTTGTTCTTCATTCTATTGTAATTACGGTACGAACGGGAAACGATGCTGAAATCCATATCCGGGTTTTTCCGGATTACTTTATAGATATACTTCCGGTTGGAAACAGTAACTTCATAAATAGAACTGGTGGGTAATTCTTTCAGTAGGATTTTCCCTGACATATTGTTTATAAACGGAAGATCCACTACTGAACATAATTTTCTACCGGCGAAATTAGATCTGACATCAGAAGAACTGCCGGAAGCTGTGTTATGATTCGCGTCAGATATCATCATCAGAATCCGACAACTAATTGTTCATCGACAGCCGCTGTGCTGTTGAAGATATAAAAAAACTCCTGCATCTCGTTGACCTGCTGCTCAATTGTTTTAACCGCTACGTTTTTGGTAAGATCATATATACTTGCAAGGCTTCTATCGACCGGTTCTTTAGCCTCCGCCGGATTTATTTTAAGGCTCAGGTTGTAAGCACGGTTGAATATCTGCAGCAGCTGATACTTATCGACAGTATTAGGTGAATGGATGTGAAATAATCCCTTTTCAAAAAGTCCCTGCGTTAAAATAGTCTCAATAATTTCTGCGAGATAAAGTGTTGTCACACCGTTCCAGAGGTGATTTGTAAATCCGTTTACTTCCTTGCCGGCCTGGCTCTTTGCCCATTCGAGCAGTGAGCGGCTCTGATTATTCTCCTCGCCGATAATAGAGGTTCTGAGTGTCATGCAGTCCTTATTCTCTCCTGCATTTTTACTCAGTCCGTAGAGATCTTCAGCGTCGAAGAAATCCTCTTCCGAATAATTCCCCTTCCTGCCTGTATAGACACAATCGGTTGTAATATGAAAGCACCTAATTCCTAGTTTATCGCATAATTTCGCGAGGTTCCTCGGGAATAATGAATTAATCTTCAGAACATTTTCGATTGAATTTTTAGCTATTGTCGGTTTAATTACTCCCGCACAATTAATAACTACACCCACACCGCTCATAAACGATTTCAATTTCTCGATCGGGTCGTTGGCTATATCGAACTGATCGCGCGATATCTCAACAACATCATAATCGTTTGTTTTGAAATATGAACTGACTGCATATCCGAGCATTCCGGTTGAACCGATTACCATTAATTTTTCCATTACTATCTCTCCTCTACTTTCCATGCTTCCCAGTAATGAGCATCATATCGGATATCATCATTAAGGGAATCTTTTAATTCCGATGTTGAAAAGAAAATTATTTTTGAATCTTCTGTAAGGGACATAAATCCGTTCGCATAACCGGGCGGAATGAAAAGGACGGAAGGATTTTTTTCACTCAACACATAACGGTGAACTTTTAACGACTTTGAAGGATTCTCCCAGTTATCGATCTCAACAGCGCCAATAAGTGCCGAACCTTTAACAACCATAACATACTTGCCTTCTTTTCTATGAGCGTGCCAGGCGCGTACGAATCCCTGCCGGTGATTTTCTACCATATAAAATCGTTTAACTCCGGTAAAATTAAATTCGTTAACAAATCCTACCGTACCACGGTCATCAACTGCCAATCCGCCTTTAATTAAAGTAGGTTCAGTCATCAGGCAGCCTC
>CAZHHG010000015.1:286-40554 GCA_964532065.1 uncultured Melioribacter sp. | reverse complement strand
CCTCTACTTCTTCAAAAACTTTAAGCATTAATTCCTCATAGTGTTCCTTCAAATATGCCTGATTTGAATAGCGGGGACTCTTGAGGTCTTTAATCCTTTTAGTTTCCACCAGATATTTCAGTTCTTCAATTCCTTCATCAACAGAATGAACCGACTTAAATCCGAATTGATCCTCGGCTTTCTTAGCGGAGACTCTGTAATTCCGCGTATCCTGAAATGGCATATCCGTTGTTTCAATCATAAGATCCGGGAAGTGCATTCTAACCTGATAAGCCAAATCACTTATGCGGACATTCTGCCGCGCTAGATTGAAAATTCCCTTGTGCTCTGATTCTAAATTCATAACAACTGCCCTGGCAACATCTTTTACATGAAGGAGGGGACGGAATTGATCTCCGCCGAATACGCTGATCTGACCTTCGAGATATGCACGAACAGTAAGAATATTCACTACAAGATCGAGACGGATTCTTGAATAGAGATCGCCTACACCGAATAAGGTCCCGAGTCTGAAGATTATCGCATTTTTATGTTTAAGAAATTTTTCTGCGTTAAGTTTAGTTTCTGCATAAACCGATAAAGGATTTGTAGATGACGTTTCATTCAATTCCTTATCCTGCGCACCGTATACAGAACAGGTGGACATAAAGATAATTCTGCCGTCATAATTATCGGCAAGCCATGCAACAGAGTCCTGATTAATTGTTCTAGTTAATTCAGGATTGAGCTGGCAAGCCCCATCCCCAACTATAGCAGCGAGCCATACAACCGCATCGGCCCATTTAAGCTGAGGCAGTAATTTTTCATGATCGCGCACATCACCGTAGATAAAATCGACCGGTTTGCGGAATGAATCTTCGTACAACAGGGCATCGTATACACGAACGTTATAATTAGATTGAAGAATCAAATCCGTAATTGCACCGCCGACATAGCCGGCTCCACCAACTATCAATACATTTTTCATTTATAGTTTCCTCTTTAGTATGTTAATAATTTTATCGGAAGTTTTTCCATCTCCCAGCCATCGGGTTTGTTTTCTTGAAATAGAATAGTTCTCAAAAAACGAAATCGTCCTGTCAACCATTTTCTTAACCGGTTCTGTTTCGCCTACAAGTATACTATTACCGTTTTCAACCGATTCCGGCCTCTCTGTTTTCAGTCTTGGAACTGCAACCGGAACTCCGAGAAGAGGGCATTCCTCCTGACTTGTACCTGAATCGGAGACAATGCCGTATGCGTTATACTGAAGGTTTAGATAATCAAGGAATCCGTAAGGCCCTATAAGTTTTATATTTTTTTTATCATCCAGCAGATTGTTCTCTTCAATCATCCTTACGGCACGGTTAAATTTAACGAGTCTTACTTCCAGACCTGTCTTTTTGCCAAGCCGGTTAAGGTATTTAAGAATATGATTCAGCTGCCCGGCACTCTTAAGATTTTCGCTGCGATGAATATCGGCAAGAATAAAATCCCTGCTGCGTAAACCTGAAGGCATATACTGTTCAACTATTTCAACAATCGTATTACCGACTACAAAAATCTGATCGGGACTTTTATTCTCTTTAATTAAACGTTCCTTATAAAGAGGAGTATAAACAAAGACGAGGTCGGATACATAATCGCAAATAACTCTGTTTACCTCTTCGGGCATTCTCCTGTCATACGAACGCATTCCCCCTTCAATGTGACCGATCTTATATCCTTCCTTAAAAAGAGGAGCGCTAACAAGAGCAGAGTTTGAGTCGCCGAGAAATAAAATTATATCCGGATTTATTTTTTTTCTTTTTAGAAGATAGATCACTTCTTTAGATAAATAGGAGAGCTGTTCGTAGTGATTCGAACTGTTCAATCCGGTTTCAAGTGTAAAATCGGGTTTACGTATTTTAAGCTCGTTGAAAAAGATCCGGCTCAACTCGTCATCGTAATGCTGACCTGTGTGAATCATTACATGGTCAAAATTCCGGTCGAGCTTTTCAAAGACTTTGCTCATCCTTATAAAATCGGGGCGGATTCCCGTAATCGTAACTATTCTCATAAACACCAATATTTTTCAGCTAAAGGACAATATTTATACCAGCTGAAAGTTGTGTTTTTCGGGGAAATTAGAATAATAAGTGTATATAGTTAAAAGGTTGGCTAATATTATGCAGGTAGTGTGTTCTGCAGGGGTGCAATAGTGCTCTCGAATTCTCTGATCTTCTGCTCGGCCTCGTTAACAAGTTTCGACTTCTCGGAGTCCATTTGATCCTTAACGTCTTTAATGTTCTTCCGATACTGGAGAAGATTATTATTATAGTTTTCGAGAGTTACTTTTTCCCTGTGGGCAGAATAGTCCCTGGCATCATTTAGAGCATTCGATTGTTGGGTTCTGAATCCTTTAATCTTGCGGACAAGTTTCTGCTTCTCATCGGATTTTTCGATCAATACCATTCCTGAAATAATCAAGGAAACTATAGTACCCATGAATAAACTGATTAATCCCCATTTAATACCTGTTGCAACCAGACCGGAAAAGAATGAATTAATGCCGGAAGATTCTGCGCCGGAATTATCCGCAAGTGAGCCGATAATTAAAACAATAAAAGCAACGATAAGATTAATATTCATATTAACTGAGAAAGATCTCTGCGGATTATACTTTTCCATGAAGGGTATATTCTCAATTTTTTCTTCCAGCATCCTTATCTGCGAATCATAATTTTCATTTATACTCTGCAGAGTCTTTTCAAGGTTATCTTTTGATTTTATTTTGAAGTTATCTATCTCACTCAGCACCTGTTTCTCGGCACTCTGATTGTCATGAATTGCTTTATCAAGGCTGCTCAACTTCTGGTTAATCTCATCATAAAGTTTTTCTCTCAACCTGCAGGTCAGCTGTGATAATACTCCATTGAACTTTGAATTAAGCTCAGCTGATAAACCAACAATAAATATATTTTCCGATTCCGAATAGGCCTGCGATACTCTTTCAAGCATCCGGATACTCTGTGATATCTCGGGAGTAAGTTGATCCCCTAAATTCTTCTTATTCAGTTCACCAAGGTTTTTCTGAATGACTTTCAGTTGGTTTCCCGAAGGAGAAAAATACCTGTTAATTATCCTGTCAATTTCATCCGTCATTCTTGCAAATTCATTTTCAAAAAAGATATTTGGGAAGTATGCTGATTTGATAAAAATGTTGAGCATTTCTGCACTATTCATATTTAAGGCAAGAGTAAAGCGGCTGAAATCAAGCATCAGTACATCATTTAGCAATGATGAAGCACTTTCAATATTACCGTTGCGTAATTCAGTAAGACCGCAGTAAATCTTAGCAGTAACACCGGAGTTTTTAATTTGCAGAGCCTCTCTGAAGGCGGTATTCGCAGATAGATTGTCATTTTCCTTCAGATATGCGAAACCGATATAAAGTGAAAGAATATAGAGCAATTCCTGCCTTGCATTATCTGGAAGTCGTGAAGACGCGGCCGATTCCCGGGCAGTAGTAAACGAAGTAATAATTCTCGGGAAATTATAAAGTCCCGGCTGGGATAATAGGATTATACCATGAATTATGTATTTGAAAAAATTCTGTTTGTAAACGTCGCGCTCAATCAGTGTGAGAACATTATTAGCATAATACTCTTTTTCATTTCTAAGTTTAGTGGTTACCCATTTGCTGTAATTCTCTTTTATTCCTCTGAAAAGGTCGACATTTTTGGCTCTAAGGAAATTGAATTTCATATATTCTTCAATCTGGTTTGAAAGCCAGGTGTCATTTATCCAGTAAACAGGCGCGTTCGATCTCGGTATAAAGATTTCTTTGAACTCTTCTGGAATATTAAAGGAGGATAGTCTCAAATAGTCCTTTACAATATTCAGATAGTCGAATTCATTTTTAA
The DNA here is from genome assembly GCA_964532065.1 of uncultured Melioribacter sp. Lineage (GTDB taxonomy): Bacteria > Bacteroidota > Ignavibacteria > Ignavibacteriales > Melioribacteraceae > DSXH01. The sequence goes on along the minus strand of CAZHHG010000015.1, from coordinate 36,670 downwards.
AGTTAATATCGAAATGATGCCGGCCAAGGCTGAAAAATCTTGAAGAGTCGGCTTCAATTTGAAATTCCTCGTGATTATATTTTTCGGTTACTTCAATCATTGCAGATCAGCTCCCGAAAGATTACTCGATGAGATGTATTGAGGAAATGAAATCTTTATTTCAGTGCCCTTATTTTTTTCACTGGAGATAAAGAATTCGCCGCCTAATAATTTCGTTAATTTGTAAGCGACTGTTAAACCTAATCCTACACCTTCGTATGGTCTTGAATAACCTTCAACTTCCTGAGTAAAAGGAGTAAGAAGACGCTCGGTCTGGGATTTATCGATACCGATACCGGAGTCACTTATTGAAATCAAAACACGACCATCATTTACTGAGGTTGAAACGGAAATGAATCCGCTCAAAGTATATTTAATTGAATTATCGATCAGTGCGTCAATAATCTTTTCAAGTTTGACCCAGTCGACTTCAATTAAAGATTCGTCCTTGCAGAGTTCGAGTCTGAATTCAAGATTTTTCTTCTGGGCTTCATTAAGTCTCTTATGGTAAATTTTATTAATAACCTGGTTACAGTTCAGTTCCACCTTTTCAATTTCCACTTCACCCGATTCAATTTGAGAGACTTCAACCAGATTGGTAAACAGGTTCAGTGCACGCCCCATCACTTCCTTCATTGCCACGATCAATTCCTGTATTGCATCATAATCGCCTGTAGCGAGACAGTCGTCAATAATTTCCGAATACCCTATAATTCCGTTGAATGGAGTACGAATTTCATGTGAAATATTCGCAAGGAAATCTGACTTCATTTTATTGAGCTGCTGTTCCTTCAGATAGTTTTTTTCGAGCTGAACACGATACCGGGTTTCCTCGGTAATGTCTTTCATCGTAATTATATAAATGATACTCTCAGCATCATAACCTGAAGTGGAAGTTATCTTGCATAGGAATTGCTGATCCTCATTAAATAAATAATTGAATTCTGAATAAGTTTTCTGAGTACCGCAGAATTCCTTTATTGAATTGATGATTTCTCCGCTTAAAGTCTCAGGAAGTACACTTCCTAGCGGCTTTAAATGGACCTCCCGCTTATCAGTATTAAAAAATCTGCAGAAATTATCGTTAGCATTCTCAAATAGAAGATCTGTTCGGGACTGTTTCAGAATCAGGAGTAGGTCCGATATGTTTTCGATTATCAGTTTTTGTCTTTTATCGGAGCTCTCAATGATTTTTGTCTGATGAATATGCTCTGTCAGATTCGACGCGCTTAATATCAGGAATACTTTATAGCTATCATCAAGAACAAAAGGGTTTAGAGTAAATTCCCAGTATTCAAGCTGACCGTTCCTTTTAACAGGTATTAATTTTTTCCAGCTCCGGTTATTAATTACAGATGATTTGAACTCCTCAAATTCGTCGAAGTTCAGGTGTTCATAAAAGAGTTCAGTTATTGTAAGGTTGTAAAGAGAATCGAGCTCTTTAGAAAAGATCTCCTCGAATGAACGGGTAACATAAATAATCTGCTTTTCCGTATTGGTAATAAGGATAGGAACCTTTCCGTGATCGAGAGCATTATGAAGGGCATTAATTTTTCTTTCGACTGATTTTCTGTGTTCCTGGGATTCAATAGAAATAACAAGAAATTCTTTTGATGAAATAAGAACTCTTTCCATTACCACCTGATAAATCTGTATCTCTTCATTTCCCGGCAGGGAGATGTTTATATCCGAAATAAGGTTCAGGTATTTTTTGTCTATAAATCCCTTAATCAGGTAGAACAGTTCGGAGTTTGGATTGAGTCTGTTAAGATTATCATTTGTGAATAGGAAAAAATACCGGCTGAATGTATCATTGCAGTATGCAATATCCATTTCGGGATTAACAATAGCCACCGCCCGTTTATTGGGCAATTCTTTATAAGCGCCGAACTCTGTTGAAGTATTAGCGATATTCTGTGTATAATCGAACCAATTACTCATCTAGCTTTCTATTGAATATGGATACTTTTAATAACTACACCCTCGTCACCCGTATTTTGTTGAAACACCGGTTTAATTGAAATATATTTTTCTAAAAAATTAACAAAGCATGAGTTGATCAGATTGAATTCAGTATTTATTTCCCGTCGTAAATCATAAATAAGCAGTTCAATAGTTGAGGACTCGTTAATAATACTTGGTTTTTTGAAACGGGTGGAATCAAACTGGCTAAAAAATTTATGAAGCCCGGCAAGTTTAATATCGGTTTTAATTCCGGCCTTAGCATTAATAATTGGGGCGGATAGTGAAACGGTTACCATAATTTCTGTTGAGTACCTGTCGATAGTCTTCTTTGTTCTGTAATCGATTCTAGGATTGTGGTTTAATTCATTGATATATATGATCGCTTCAAAATCGAATCCGTCCAATTCAAAAAAGATCTGAATTTTTTCATTATCGGAATTCAGTTTATTAATTTTCCACCCGAGTCGTGCCAGAAGAGATGTTGCCGGTGAGATATAGAGAGAGTCGTTAGCCGCATTTAATGAAAAACTATAGCTGCTGACTTTTTTGTAATACTTCGGATTACCCGTAGATTTCTTGTAATCCGAGCCGGGATTTATATTTAAGACCTTTTCTAACATTCCTTCTCCTATCTATATTATCGAAGGAAAGGAAAAGTTCTTTACCCTATTCTGTCTTTAACATTCTCTTATTATCGACATAGTCGACGAGTTGAGGATTTTGAAGATGAATCAATTCCTGAACAAATTTGCTTATCCGTTCAGTAGATTCCTTCATAATCTTGATATCCTCCGAAATTTTGGCAAATTCGGCAGAACTTATTTCATTTTCAATCCCCTGAATGGAAAGTGTAAGGCTGCTAAGAGGATTATTTATTTTGTGTCCGATGGTACATGCCATTTCAACTACAGCTTTATTATGCTCAATATTCCGCAATTCACTCTGAAGATTATATATTCTAATACCCGATCTTATTCGCGCAAGTAATTCCTGATTCTCAATTGGTTTAACCAGAAAATCGTCTGCACCGATATCAAGACCCATAACCCGGTCTTTAAGAGAAGACCTGGCAGTAAGAATTATATAAAAAATAGTTTTATAACGTTCATCGCTTTTCAGAATATTGCAGAGGGCTATACCATCGAGAACAGGCATTGTCCAGTCTGCTAATATTACTTTCGGTGTAAATGTTTTTAATATTTCAAGGGCTTCCTCTCCGTTAACGGCCATAGCCACCTGGTAATTATTTCTCGTTAGTAGTTTTTCGAGAATAAACCTTGTATCCTTTTCATCTTCTACGACCAGAACCTGGTCTTTTAATTCTGACATAATAGATTATCCACTTTCTGAATTAATAAATCGAAATTGACGATCGGTTTTAACATATAATCGTCCGCAAATCCTTCTTTTAACAGGTCATCGGCAAAGTAAGTTGCTGAATATGCTGTTATAACCAGTATTGGTATTCTTAATGTATAAAAATTTTGTTTAATATACCGTGCCAGGGAGACACCATCAATTGCTTTTGAATTTAAAAAAGTATTCTTAAGATTTAAATCCACAATAAGCAGATCCACCTTCCGGTTAACAACATGTTCAATAATTTCATCACCGTTTTCGGAGATACTGCATTTATAACCGAGCCTTTTAAAAAGAACTTTATAGAACTCCTGAAGCATCGAATCATCTTCCACAATCAATATATTTTTTTCCGAATTCATTTAGTAGTGTACTTTACAGTTATACTTATTCTTCTATTCATAAAACTGAAAGGGTCTTCAATATCCCTGAGCCTTGTATCTGCAAATCCACGTACTTCATCAATTTGTTTTTCTGAAACGCCGCCTGAAACCAGCGCCCGTTTGGCGGAATTAGCTCTATCTGTACTCAACTCGAAATTCGAATAACCGCTGCCGTCGTTTTTATACTGACGGGAATCTGTATGGCCTTCAACAATTATTTTATTCGGAAGTTTTGAGAGTTCCAGACCAAGTTTCTGAATTAATTTTTTTGCGTCCAGTTTAAGATCGGAAGTACCCACTTCAAAGAACACATCCCTTTCGGAATCAACAAGCTCAATTCTAAGACCTTCTTTAACAATTTCAATCCTTACCTGGTCGGAAATATTCATCAACTCGGTATCGCTGGTAATTTCCTCTTTCAGTTTATCCCCCATTTTTTCAAGTTCCGCTTTTTCAGTTTCCTGCTTACGGATCTCTTCCTCAATATTCAGATCGATAAGCTGAGAACTCTTTCCCTCAAGCAGGTTTTGCCCTTTGGAGGAGAATCCGACCGGATCTTTGAAATATCCCGCAACCGCCTCTTTTACTTCATCATCCTGACCGAGTACCCAGAGCACGATAAAGAGGGCCATCATGGCCGTAACAAAATCTGCATAAGCAACTTTCCAGGCACCGCCGTGGTGACCGCCATGAACTTTTTTTATTTTTTTAATAATCGGCGACTGATCAAATTGAATATCAGGAGGTGAAGAATTATTCCCGTTATTTGAATTTTCACCAGCCAATTATTTTTTCCCTCTTAAAGCCGATTCGAGTTCCTGGAAAGTAGGCCTTTCATCAGAGAAAATAACCCGGCGTGCCATCTCGGCAGCCACAAGCGGGGGATTCCCTTTTGCAAATCCAAGAATGAAAGTCTTGATTATTTGCAGATCCTGAACTTTCTCCTCAATTATATGATGAAGATTGCTTGCCATCGGATTTACAAATCCGTAACTCAAAAGTACACCTAGAAAAGTACCTACAAGAGCCGCAGCAACATGGTGTCCTACCGCTTCAGCACCCTGATTTATTGAACCCATTGTTACAATAATTCCGAGAACAGCTGCAACGATTCCGAGTCCGGGAAGCGCGTCGCCGACTTTGCCGATAGTTTCCGAAACCGGTTTGTTTTCGATCTGAAAAGTTTCAATCTCTGTATCCATTAGACTTTCGAGGTCATGCGGAGGCATAGAGCCGGCCAGCATAACCTTCATAGTATCGCAGAAAAAGTTTTTCTTCATTTCATCGTGTATAATCAATTTGCTTTTTGAAAGTATATCGCTCTCTTCGGGTTTTTCAATATGCTTTTCGATTGTAAGCAGACCCTCTCTTTGAGCCGTAAGGAAGAGTGTATTAATTGCTCTTAAAAGTTCTATGTAATCTTCCTTTGAGTTTTTGTGACTTTTAAATATCTGTCCAATCTGCGAGGCAATTTTTTTAATCAGGGATGCCGGTGATGAAATTAGAAGGCTTCCGATTGCCGCACCGCCGATAGTTACAAATTCGGAGATCTGAATGAGAAGAACCAGATTTCCGCCCGCCATCGTAAATCCAACGACAACCGAAACAATAACTACTATAAGGCCTACAATGGCAAACATTTTTTTTACCTATTTCGAATTAAGAATTTCCAGCACATCAAATTCATTAATTAATAAATCACATTTACTTTCTATATCTCTCCAGTCGATATCTATAACGGAGAGTTTTAATTCGATCTCCCTGCACAAATCGGAGATTTTAGGATAACCGATCATGCCGCTTGATCCTTTCAGTTCATGCATAATAGTGATCAGCAGATCAACATTATGGTAAATAAGAGCTTCTTTTATAGTTCCTTTCTTCTGAGGAAGAGAGTTGAAGAAATACTTTTTCAACTGATTGGTAATCTCCTCTTTTTCTACATCAGTTAAATAACGGGCTCTTTTAGCATTATGAAGAAAGTCTTTTCCCAGAACTTCATTAATTCCTTTAATAAGGACTTCCTTACTAAGGGGTTTAGAGATTACTTTAGCAGCACCTGCCTGCATAGCGGCAATTACATTATTTTTATCCGTATGCCCGCTGATAACAATTACGGGTATACTTTTAACACCCTCAAGAATCCTGATCACCTTAAGCATTCTAAGTCCGTCCAGATTAGGCATCATTAGATCGAGGAATATCAGCTTCGGTCTGAACTCAATTGCTTTCTGAATTCCTTCAAGGCCGTCGTTGCATGTAATCACTTCCAGGTCGTATTCGCTAAGGAAGTTTCTCAATGATGTTCTGATTATATCCGAATCGTCAATTACAAGAATCGTGATTTTATCAGTGTAAAGATCCGACATTACTCAACCTTTTTGATTTTGTATTTCGACAGATCGACCATTGAACTTGAAACCGATTTAGAAGCATCCAGAGTATTCTGCTTAACCTTATTATAGACTTCGCCCCGGAAAATCTGCACGCTATTCGGCGCATCGATTCCTATCTTTATTTGATTATCGGAAATCGACAGGATTTTTATAGTTATGTCGCTACCGATTTTTACTTCTTCTTCAATTTTTCTTGTCAGTATTAACATATTCTACTCTGTAAATAAGTTATAGTAAAGGGAGTAGCTATCCTTATCCAGAATTGTCTGATAGGCACTCTTTTCAAATTGATTGATGAAAACCGGAGCTTTCATATTGATAGTAATCTTAAGAGGATCGGGGTTTAGAGTAACAATTCCGAATGCCTCCAGATTCTCCTCCTGGGGATAGTTTTCATCAATCACCCGGAGGCCGAACAGAGGGAATGCTATTTCCGGCCGGTCGATCGAATTAAGCCAGAAGAAAACGCTCTCTTCAGGTTTTATAAAAACGAATCTCTTCAAATCCTCAAATCCGAAAGGGCCTTCTTTAAAACTGATTATCAGATTTTCTGGAAATTCAATTTCACCGAATTTTTGTGTTTTGATTTTCATATTACTCACTTCTTTAGTATTACAATGTCTACTCTTCTATTTGATGCTCTCGATTGCGGGTCATCATTCGACGCAATCGGTCTGTATTCCGCATAACCGACAACAGAAACTTTATCGGCCGTAATCCCTTCCTCTTGAATAAGATAATATCCCGTACTTAGTGCTCTATCTACAGAAAGATGCCAATTGGAAGGATATTGAGCAGTATTAATAGGAACATTATCTGTATGCCCCTCAATACGGATATCGTTAGGTAAAGATTTAATTACCTCGGCAATTCTGCTTAAAACGGTTTTTGAATTTTCATTAAGAACAGCTCTACCCGGTGCAAAGAGAATATCATCCAGTATATGAATAGTAACTCCCCTTTCATTCTGTTCCAGTCGGATCGAATTACCGTAATTATACTGTTCAACAAGTCTGTAAAGATCCTCCGCCAGTTTATCGCTCGGTTTCGGAATGACAGGCGATGAATTCTTAAGAGAAGACACACCCGATTCGCTTCCGAATATACTTCCCATAGCCGATACAACACCTTTATATTTATTCACATCGATATTCGACATGGTATAAAGAATGATAAACAGACCGAGCAGGAGCGTTATAAGATCCGCATATGTTATAAGATATCGGTCCTTATCCCCGTCTTCATGGAAGGCTGAATCTTCAGTCTCTACTGGTTTAGCCTTTTTTGCTGAACCTTTTGCGGAAGCATTCCGAGCAAGCGGGCTTTCATTACCGACGGAATTTCCCCGCTCTGAAGAGTTAGAACTCCCTCCAAAGAGATCTCCATTAAATTCTTTTCCTCTAAATGACATTTTTTTAATCTGTCTCCAACAGGTAACCAAATAATATTAGCGCTGAATACTCCCCACAACGTTGCGATAAACGCAGTAGCTATGTTTTTAATAAGCGAATTCGGATCGGCGCCTGCATTTGCAAGGGTCATTATTAAACCCATTACCGTTCCGATAATTCCCATAGTGGGAGCGTAGCCCCCCATTTTTGTAAATATAAAAATGTTCGAGTAGTGACGTTCCTGCATTGCTTTCATTTCGAGCTGAGCAAGATTATAGAGTGAATCCGGATCTGTTCCGTCCATCGCAAACTTCACCATTTTCCTGGGGAAATAATGCCCGAACTTATTGAGGTCCTTCTCTATAGAAAGCAAGCCTTCGTTTCTTGATTTGATCGCAAGTTCAATAAACACGTCAACAATTCTAAGCGGTTCAAAATTCCTTGGGAAATATGCCATATACATCAATCTGAAAATATCTTTGAATTTATCGAGCCCGAACCCGATTATTACCGCTGCAAATGTTCCGCCGAAAACAATAATGAGCGACGAAACAATGAAGAGTGCTTTAATAGATCCGCCTTCGAGGAAGAATGCCCCGAAAATCGAAAAGACACCAAGAATAAGGCCCGATATTGTTCCGTACTTTCTTATCATAAGTAATCTAATAACGATTTTGGCAGAATAGTAGCTGCTAATTTGTAGGACATCTGAAGAACGTAATCCTGATACTGAAGATCGACAATCAGTTTAGCCGGATCGATATCCTGCTTCTTAGAGAGGAGATCCTGTGTGTTAAGTAATTGTTTTTCGAGTAATCCGCTGATATCTTCGATCCGGTTGAGTTTATCACCATTTAAAGACTGCAGTCCGATAAGAGCATTATAAGCATTGCTGAGACGTTCCTTCAAAGTATTATCGGGAACAGTACCTGCGTCGAGCGAATCGAGTAGATCATTCAAAGTGTCAATAAGATCAGTATCTTCAATTTTATCACCCGTTACATTGATTGTGTCTTTAATATTTTGTGTAAGCTGAACTTTGATTTCTCCGGTCATTGAAGTGGCATTTCTAACTGCTTTGCCGTCAGCATCAATTTCCCATGGTGAATCGCTGAAGTCGGTTCCGCCAAAAATGTACATTCCATTTCTTTTTTCATTAAGACTATCCACCACAGCGCTTATAGAGCTTTTAATTGATTCTTTAACGGTACCGAGGTTTGTTGTATTAAGTGCATTTTCAAGATTCATCACCTGTGAGATTATTTTTTGTGTCTGACCGGCAATATCTTCAATCGATGCAATTGTTGTATTCAGATAGTCCCTGGCGTTAATAATATTTTTCTGATACGTTTCTATTTTTTTGATAGAGGAATGAAGCTTAATCGCCTCTAACGAGTCCCCCACATTATCCGACAAAGTTTCCAGCTTGGTATTATTTGTAATCTGGCTCTGGATTTTGAGTTTCTTTTCGTTAATCCGGTTCTGATTATAAAGATACCGTTCTGATAATAAATTTTCGGTTATTCTCATAATTACACCAATTGGATAATTGTTTCCATCATTTCATTTACTACTTTGATCAGTTTTGCCGAAGCTTCATAAGATCTCTGATATTTAATAACATTAGTCATTTCCTCATCGATGGATACACCCGAATAGGATGATTTCTGATTCATCAGCTGCTGAAGAACAAGCCCGCTCGATTCCATCTTGTTATCGCTTACAACTTTGTCCGTGCCGAAATTATTAAGGATACCGGAATAGTTTTCGAGTATCGATTGATCGCCGAGTTCCGGCAATCTAAGATCGTTTAAGGATGCTATTAAATTTGCTACGGAACCGTTGCCGTCGTTCCCAGACTGGTCCGACACTGCTATATTTTTAGGATTATCGATAACATTCTGATTGATTTTAATTACGCCGTTTACGAACGCGTTTTCAACATTACCGTTTACATCCAGATTTCCAAAGAAAGGAATTCCGGTTGAAGAAACACCGTTCTGAGTCAGCGTATATCCCTGCATATGATACTGGTTTACTTTATCAACAAAAGTTGAAGCAAGATTTTCCAGACTCTGTTTGTAATCGGGTATTTTATTGGAATAAAGATCGGTTATAGAATAGAGTTCGCCACCATTTAAAAGTGCGACAGCATTCTTATCGTTCTTTGCGACAATTCTCATCTTATTATTAACGAACGCAACTTCGAACTCATTATGGATATTCTGATCGGCACCCTGAACACCTCCAACTGTAACAATAGCAGCCCCGAAATCATTCATCTGAACCGACACATTAACCAGTTTACTTAGATTATCTATAAGAAGATCTCTTTTATCCTTCAACTCACTTGCTTTAATACCGCGGGCTTCGGATTCATAGATTTTATGATTCAACTCTGCTATTTCCTTCAGATACCCGTTCATCTGGTTGGTTTTTACTACAGCTTCTCTCTGGAGAACCGATTGAACATTTGCGAATCCGTCAAATATCTCGGTAAAACGTTCGCTGAACCTTTCTGCTTTCTGGATCACCTGTGATCTGAGCTGTGTTGAATTAGGATTTGCAGCCAGTTCCGACCACGCATTGAAGAATTCTCCTATATAGGCACTCAATCCGGAATCGGAAGGTTCGGCAATTATCGATTCGAGCTGTTGCAAAAGTTCAGATCTTTTTTCCGCATCGGAAAGTGAGGATTGGTATTTTCTAAGCTGACTATCGAGAAGGTCGTTCTTAATTCTGAGTACATCCTGAATTTTAACTCCAAGTCCGATTCCCGCCTGTGTCTCCTCGGTCGAAAAAATTGTCTTCTGCCTCGAATATTCAGGATTGCCTGCATTCGAAATATTCTGGGAAGTAACATCGATAGCTCGCTGATAAGCAGCCATCGACCTGACCGATATGTCGAGTAATCTGCCGATACCCATATTAAACTCTCTTATTAACTAATTTTCGTTTTCCATTACCTAACAGGGACATCATCCGTTCCTTAATAATATTCCTTGATACCTCAATTAAGACGGAAAGCTGTGAATTGACGTGGGCAATTCGCAAAGCTTTTTCCTTCAACTCGGCCCGAACTTTATCGAGATTTTTTTTCTCTTTTTCGAAAAGAGAGTTTGCCGTACTGAGCAATTCATCAAAAGTAAAATTCTTTAAAGTAACCGAATTTACTTTTGCAAATTCCTCAATTAATTCCTTTCTCCGTTTTTCTTCTTCATCAATGACAATCAGTACTTTCTGTTCGGTTCTTATTGCATCTTCAAGAAGATTATAGTTATCGGCAACAATGGCTTCTTTTTTAAGTACAAGAGTATTTAGAAGAAGGTCGAAATTCTTCTGCTGGTTTTCAATGGATGATATCAAATCTCTGACTGTCATATTTCACTCTCGCTGAAATGATTCAAATAGCCGATTACTTTTTCGATATAATTTTTCGTTTCATCAAATGGAGGAACACCATTGAATTTTTCTACATTTTGCGGCCCTGCATTATAAGCAGCCAGAGCAAGCTTCAAATCCCCGTTATATTGTCGAAGCATTCTGGATAAATATTTAGTACCGCCGTAGATATTTTGACGCGGATCAAAGGAATTTCTGACGCCCATATCCGAAGCCGTAGAATCGATTAACTGCATTAATCCTTTGGCTTTAGCCGAAGAAACGGCTTTAGGATTAGCGGCCGATTCTGTGAGAATTACGGACTTTATAAGGTTTTTATCCAACCCGAATTCATTAGAGGCCTCATCAATCATAGTATCGAAATTATTCAATCTTTTTAAAGCTTCGCTGCTCGGTTTAATTTTATTGTCCGAATCAACTTTGTCAATTTTAATGCTTTCCGCTGAACGGGATGGAATAGAATTTAAAAGCGGAGACAGTTCCTCGCCTGTAACTTTTCTATAGATCGCTTCTGCTATGCCAAGATTTTTGCTTTTTGAAATCTGTGATGCGATCTGCTGTTCAAATATCGTATCGAACATATCATTGCCGTAACCCGAATCCCCCAGAATACCCCCGGTAGTCGAATTCATGGAGCGAAGCATCATAGAAGTAAGCAGACTTTCAAATTCGTTCGCGGCATTTGCAATTTTTGCTTTCTGTTTATCATCGAAGCGCGATTTGGTTTGAGCAATCTGCGAAAGATGCTTTTCGTTATTACTGACTTTAAGTGAGATCTCTTTCATATTACATAATCACCAGTTCTGCAATTAGCGCCCCTGCTTCCTTGAGCGCCTGGAATATTGAAATAATATCTCTCGGAGAAACTTTGAGAGAATTAAGAGCCGCCGCGACTTCCTGAACGTTGGTTGCACCCTGGATAGCAACCGTGTTTGTTGAATCCTGGTAAGCGGTCGGAACCAGATTGTTAAAGAGAACCGTATTTCCTCTTGAGAAGGCACCTGGTTGCGATATAACCGGGTAGGAACGGATCTGAATATTCAGGCTTCCATGCGTTATACTTACGGGCATGATTCTTACGGTGCTTCCGGCAACTACTGTTCCGGTTCTTTCATTCAGAACAACTTTGGCAACATCATCAACCTGAATTTCAAGATTTTCAACTTCCGCAAGAAAACCGATCAGATTATTCTGGCGGTCGGCCGGGACAACTATTAAAATTTCGGCGGCATCAACCGCTCTAGCAGAATTTTCGCCGAATTTAGTATTCAATGCCTGCATAATATTGTTTGACGTGGTTAGATCCGGATCTTTGAGGAAGATGGAGATTTCGTTGAAGGCAGCCGGTTCAAGATTAATTGATTCTTTAAGTGAGCCGCCGCGCGGGATTCTGCCGGCAAGCGAATGATTTTTTGAGATCCGGTTTCCTGTAATCGTATTTACATCATACCCGCCAACTGAAATAGGACCCTGTGCGAATCCATAAACCCTTCCGGAAATTCCAGACAGGGGGGTCATAAGCAGTGTACCTCCCTGCAGACTGGTTGCATCTCCCATCGATGAAACAACAATATCAAATTCAGCACCTGCTTTCAGACTTGAATTAAGTGTTGCCGTTACAATAACCGCAGCAACATTTTTGGTTTTAAGATCTGTTTGAGGAACAGTGATTCCGAATCTTTTAAGCATGCTTGAAACCGATTGAATTGTAAAAGAGGATCTGTAACTATCCCCTGTTCCTGCCAGTCCTACAACCAGTCCATACCCGATGATCTGCTCTGACCCGGTTCCGTTAAGGTAAGCAATATCCTTTATTCTCTGCGCGGAAATTGAATTATGAATTAGAATAAATAAAAGAATCGGGAAAAAAATATTTCTTTTCATATCTGTCCCTAAAAAATCCAATGGAAAAATTTTGTTAACCATCCTGGTTTCTGCGAATCATCAATAATACCGCTTCCTTCGAAGGTAATTTCTGCATCCGAAATATTGTACGAGAGGACCGAATTATCTGCGCCGATATCGCTGGGTCTTACTATTCCTTTTATATTAACGAGTTGTTCTTCGCCGTTGATAACAATTTTACGACTCCCCTTAATCAGCATATTTCCGTTAGCAAGAACAGAATCGACAGTTGCACTTATTTTTGTTCTAACAACACCGGTAGTTTTGGTAGAACCCGATCCGCTGAATGAATTTCCGCTGTTAATGTTAAGATCAACGTTGGGAAGAGATGTTTTGTCGATCCCGCCGGAAAGTCCGAAACCGAGGTCGCTGCTTCTTCCAGCGGATGTTTCCGCATTATTCGTTGCCTGTGAGGATTCCATAACTATTATAGTAACCGCATCACCTTTCTGATTTGCTTTATTGTCGGAGAAAAGAGAAAATGCTGCATTTCTTCTCATATCCTGAGCGTTAATTAATACTGCCGAAAACACTATTATTAAAAAAAGTTTTTTCATGGTCTACTCTATTAATAATACATTATACTTATCGATTATTCTTGCTGTAAAAATCTTTTTCTGTTCAGAGATAACCCGGATTACATCGCCAATATTTCCTTTTTCACGGGATGTAACTTCGGTTGTGATATCAACTCCGTTTCTGCCGGCATGAAGCAGAAGCCGGTCTTCAGGAAGTATATCCGGTATAGTTTCCATCATTTCTTTTACAAGTACAGTTCCGTATTTCAATCTGGTCCTGCTGCGCGACCCTGTAAGCTGATCCGTTTCTGAAACCGGGGTACCGCTCAGCAGCGCTACATCTTTTAATTCCTTTCTGAATTGAAACGAAGAGAGCATCTCGTCCCTGTTAATATCCTGATCTGCAACGAGCACCGTTTTATAGAGTTTAACTCTAAGTGTGATAAAGGAATTACTTGCGTTCCGCTTTCGATCAACAATCTTTACAGGTACAAGAAGTAAGTTTCTGTTTAGTCGTGCCTCTCTCTCTTCGTCGATAAAATATTTTTGCGAACCGGCGGTCTTATCATCAATTACGTAATCAATTCTTTCGCAATCAGGAAAGATTTTTTCCAGATAATTCCGGATCTCTTTACCGGACTGCAAAGAAGCCGGGAAAATATTAAGCAGTATGAGAAGAGTAGCAATCACTTTAATTATCCGCGTTTCAGATTATTTGCCATTGTCATCATTTCTTCCACAGTTTTAACTGTTTTAGAATTTATTTCATATGCTCTCTGGGATGCAATCATAGAGATCATTTCTTCAACTATATCCACGTTAGAGGATTCCAGAAAACCCTGATGCAATTCACCAAAGCCCTGGCTTCCCGGGGTTCCGAGAATCGGCTGACCGGAGGAGGGGGTCTCTGCGTAAAGATTATCCCCTAATGCAATGAGTCCACCGTTATTCATAAAGCGTGCTAATTCAATTGTACCGAGGGATATTGTACTCTGATCCGAATTCAATGCCTCAACATTTCCGTCCTTTCCGATTGAGATCCCTACTACATCAGAGTTTAACGTGAAATCCGGTTCCAGGATATAGCCGCTTGCAGTAACCATTTTTCCTTCCGCGTTTACTTTAAAAGATCCGTCGCGCGTGTAAGCGTAAGTTCCGTCGCTTTTCCTAACCTGGAAAAATCCTTCTCCCTGGATAGCAATATCGAACTGATTGTTTGTAGGTGTAATATCACCCTGTTGAAAAATCTTTTGTGTGGAAGCAGGTTTAACACCATTGCCTACCTGGATTTTATTAGTCGAGTTCTCATAAATGCCCGGTGTTGAAGTTGAAAGCGGATTTATGTTCACTTCCTGGTACATGAGGTCCTGAAACTCCGCCTTGTTTTTCTTGAATCCGGTTGTACTGATATTCGCAATATTATTAGAGATTACTTCTATGTTAATCTGTTGGGCATACATTCCGGAAGCCGCTGTTCTTAATGCTCTTGTTGGCATCTTTTACCTCTGGTTAAATTTTTCCAATTTGATTGGCCATGTCGAGTGACTGGTCCAGTGCTGCAATTACTTTCTGAGAAGTTTCATAAGCTTTATTCATCTGAATCATCGATTCCATTTCAAGAATCGGATTAGTATTCGATTGTTCGAGATATCCCTGCGAAATTTTGAAGTCGTTTTCATTAGCATAAACGTAATTTTCTTCGGGTAAAATGAAATTAGAACCGCCGCTTCTTACAAGTGTTTCGGGCGAATCGACTTTAATAAGAAGCATCGAGTCGATTATCTGATCACCAATTTTTATTTCGCCTGAGCTGGAGATATTTATAACCGCACCTTTTTCAAGAAGAGTATCTTCAAGGTTAATGGACCCATGCTGACCCATTACTTTCTTCCCGTTAGTATCTACAAGGAAACCTTCATCAGAGAGTTTAAATCTTCCGTCCCTGGTAAGTTCTATTGAACCATCGTTACCTTTAAGGACGAAGAATCCTTCCCCGTAAATAGCTACATCAAGAGGATTGGATGTTAAAATTGTTTCGCCCTGTTGCTGACTTGTAACTTTTTTTATCTCCCCGTTGCCAAACTCGTCGATATACTCAGCGAACGGAATTTCTCTCTTGTAAGCGGTGGTATTGATATTCGCGAGGTTGTTTGCGATTATATCGATGTTTTTAGTACGCTGTTCCAGACTTCTTGCTACCGTAAAGATTCCCTTAATCATAATTGTCCTTTCAACTATTTGCCGTATTCCAGTATTTTAATTCTTGAGGCGAGAAGAATTTCTCCTTTGGATATTTCGAGTTCTCTCGCTTGTGAACTAATATTACTTCCGGATAGTTTTTCAATAAATTTGTTTTTTCGTAATAATAAACGGACCTTTCGCCTTTTCCTGTCAGGTTTCAGAATTACGTTTTCCTCCCTAATCATTGCAATCTTTTGTTTGATACTATTTTTAACTTTTTTCTTTGCTCCGATTACAATTCTTCTCGATATCACTGCAACAATGAGTGCAGCTGAAATAATTATAAATAGGATCACCTCAGGTTTAAGAGAGTTGAAATATTCTGTCAAGCCGGGTTCTTCAGTTTTTTTGATGTTCGTAACGGGAATGGAAATCCGGCCCGTTTTTTCAGAATCTTTATTTTCAACAGTCTGAAGTTGATCCTGCATAGCTTTCAATTTAGCGGATTCAATCTGGGCCTGAACAATTTCGCTTATGTTCACGGAATCCGGTTCCATATAATTAATAGAGCTGAGGACACTATCAATATTCACCTGAGCAGAAGTTACTCCGGTAAGGAAAAGAAAAACTATAATTAGAATCTTATTCATCCTTTGATATTCCTTTTTATTGGGAATAGAAGGTGTATTGTAGTCCCTTTCATCGGGAGCGAATCGAATTCGGCCGCACCGTCATTTTTCTTCATCAATTCCTTAACAATCCGGACGGTAAGGTTAACTATCGGATCCGAACTTGTATTTATATCTTTCCAGTAATCGGTAAGGAAAAACGAAAGTACTACGGTATCGTTTACGGATCTGGACTGAATAAACAATCCGCTGCCCCGCCTGGCTTTTCTTTTTATTAGTGAAAAAATATTTGTTGTAATCTGCTTAAGATGCTTCTGACTGCTAACCACCTGAGGTAATTCCTGTTCAAGGTCAAGCTCGCATTCGAGTTGAATTCCTTTTAATGTCGGTTCTGCAATTACATAAGTTTCTTTTAATGCTGAATTCAGATTGCATGGAATATTCTGTGTTTCACCGGTCGATTTTACTTCGTTAAATTTCATCAACCTAAGCGAAAGCTGTTTAATATGGTGGATTCTTTCCTTTATCTTTTCAATTATAAGAGGATCTGCGTAGTTATTGTCGCCGGCCATAAAATCGACGCTGCTTAATATCATCTGAAGTGCATTCTGAATATCCTGAAGTATTCCTTCCGCATATTCACCTACGGCATAAACACGCAACTGACTATTTAATTTTGATTGATAGACCTGGACTTCGTTTAGAAGTTTCCCGATCTCTTTCTTCTGTTTATTAAGGATCATTTTAGGAATAACAATTCCAAGTAGTACCTGAACTGCATGATTCTCAAGAGAATCCTCAGGCACTTTATTCGCAGGACCAAGCAGAGAAAGGATACCGAATTCCGTGTTATTATAGATGACCGGGAATAAAGTCTGACAAAGCTTAATTCCATTACCGGCATGAGAATTCAGTTCGGGAATTAGAGTAGGTTTTTTAGATTCGAATAACCAGTCAACAATTCCGTCCCTTTTCGCCTTAGTAACAAGATTATTTTGTGCTACAGATACTTTCGGATTGACAGCTATCAGATTGTTTTTCGATTCATCAAATAAAAACAGGTCCACTTCCTTAGCAACAATTATTTTCCTAACATAAGCCGAGAGTAAATTGTGGATCTCTTCATTGTCTTTCAACTCACCGATGCTTTTTTGAAAACCCGACAGATTATTGATCAGGAAATTATATTTTTCGAGCTGATTGAATCTGTTGTTGTGGGTTTCGAAACTAATCAGTTTCAGCTCTCCGGAAGGAGACGATCCTTTTGTAAGATATTGAACTGAATTTGTAAAGGATTCGTAAGCAACATTATTTTCTTTTAGCAGTCTCAAGTCAAGTTCCTCACAGATTCTAATTGAGCTTCGAGCGGTTCACGATACAGATCGATAAACTTATCTACGCCTTCCTGGTCTTTGAACTGAAGTGTTGAAGCTGCTTCATAATCGAGTTCCAAGTCATCATCCCAGGTGAATGATCCGAGTTTGAGTCGCTGAGTCATATAATCTGCAAAGTGAATTATCGACCCGATTACTTTCAAGTTACCGTTGAGATGCGGGGTATGATGGTATTTTACAAGGTCGCAGAAATGATCCGGAAAATTCCAGTTTTTAAGAAGCAGGTAACCTATCGATTGGTGATCCATTCCGAGAGTTGTAAGCTCAGCCTCATGATATTTCATTCCTGTCTTTACGGATTCACAGATAGAAACGAAATCCGAGTGGAGATAACGGTGAATAACCGAGATGCCGAGGTCGTGGAGCAATCCCCCTATGAAAGCATCGCCGCTCTGACGCAGACCCATATCGTCTGCGATCTTTTTGCTGATAGTAGCCGTAATGTAAGCATGAATCCAGAAATCCTTCTGATTCAAATACTGATCGCTCTTGTTTTTCAAAGATTCCATAAGCGAGAGAGCAGTAACAATATTTCTAATTTCATTGAATCCGAGAATCATAATTGCATACTCAATGGAAGCAACTCTTTTAGATAATCCGTAGAAAGGCGAGTTTGAAATTGCGAGAATCTTTACAACCAGGCTCTGGTCTTTTGATATAGCTTTAGCCAGGTTTTGAGGACTGGTATTGATATCTTTAAGCAGATCAAGAACCTCTGTAAGAATTCTGGGTGCCGGTGAGAGATTTGTAACTCTTTTCATTATGAGTTCTGTTCTCTCTTTCTTTTGGGTCTGGTCGAATGACATTATGTACATAGTTCGTTTTAATTTAGTGATTCAAAATGTGTTTTTAAAAGATTGTCGTACCTGAAAATGAACTGCTCAAAATTTTCTATACTTCCGAAACCGAGGATGTTGATTATATTATAATCGAGCTGATAATTAGAATCCCACTGGAATAATCCGGCTTCTGATTTTTGAGTCATAAAATCAACCAGATGAACCAGAGACGCGAGAACCGGATTCTTTTCTGAAAATGAGGGACGATGATGATAAAGGACAGCTTCATTGATTGAAGAAGGAAAATTCCATTTCTCAAACATGAACTCCACTATATCTTCATGAGTATAACCGAGAATCATTTTTTCCGCGGCCAGGTGTGTTACATTCTCGTTTTTAACGATTTCAATAATCTTTTTGAATTCCGGCTTCATGTATTTCTGCATTACTACAATTCCGAGATCATGCAACAATCCGGCTGTAAAAACCTCACCTGACTTCGGATAGTGCAGGTCGTCAGCAATTCTCTTGGCTGAAGTTCCAACCATCAAAGAATGCTTCCAGTAACTGTTATGATTCCAGTCGGCCGTGTTTTTGGCTTTAAAAACTTCCATCATCGATAGGGCAAGTAACAGGCTTCTGATATGTTCCAGACCGATTATAACAATGGCAAATTCGATTGTCGCTACCCTGCGCGGTAATCCGTACATAGGAGAATTTGCAACGGAAAGAATCTTGGTGGCAATCGACTGGTCCTGTGAAATCACTTTGCAAAGGTCGGAAGCGCTTGTCTTCTCATCATCCAGCATTTCAGATACTTCCGAGATGATATGAGGAATTGATGGAAGATTCCCGACAACAGATAACTGTTTTTTTATCTTCTGTTTAATCTCTATCGAAGCATTATCCAGCATTATATAATACCAGTTTCTGTTTTAACGATTTAATTATTTTGGAGTGGAGTTGAGATACTCTTGATACGGTTATATTAAGGAGTTTTGCTATTTCCTGGTAATTCAGTTCTTCATAGTAATATAGACTCAAAATATTTCTATCTCTTTCGTTCAGTACTTTAATAAGCTCGACCAGTTTCTCTTTCAATTCATTTTTTTCGAGAAGATCGTCCGGCTCATCATAATTACCCGAGACCATTTCGTAAAGTTGAATTCCTTCGTCTTCAACCACCGGGCTGTTAAGTGAAACCGATGAGGAGACAGGAACCATTACACCTTCGGAATCACAGACAGTTTCATACTTAGGAGAATATTTTCTGAGTTCATCATAGATTTTTCCGCGGATTCTCTGGATAGCATATGTTTCGAACTTTGTTCCGTAATCCGGATCAAACCGATCGATAGCTTCGCTCAATCCTTCGATGCCGAACTGAAAATAATCGCGGCGATCGAACAGATCGTGCTGAGTGAAATTCGATTTGTGGATAACGTAATGAACAAGATTAACGTAATTCATTATGATCTGTTTTTTCAGTTCTGTTGTGGGATTGTTTTTGAACGAAGCCCAGATATTATCATTATTCATTTTTATTGGTTCCCGCTAAATCGTTTGAATAGCTGTTTATTTTTTCGAATGAATTCTTATTTATTGATTTAATCAATCCGAGTGCTATAAGACTTAATAATACAGTCAGCATAATAAAAATGACGAAAGAATTGAGAAGTACTACTTCGAGTCCGGCGCCTTTCTGAGTGAAATAAATAATTGAGAAAAAGAAGACTAACAGACCGGTCAGAAATATTATTTTGTTCATCCTTTCTCCTTTTTACAGGTACAATTGCAAACACTATACCAGAAGGGATTTGACCAATCGGGGTGAAAAATTTGGAAAATTTACTGTTTTGAAGGTTTTAAATTCGGGTTTTGAAGAGGGATTGGTTATTATTAGCCACCTGGGCAATTTTAATGAAACGGTTAACAAGTTCGCTTATCTCGAGCGCCGCCATAGAATTGGGATAGGATTTTATAAGTAATTCCTGTTCCATTACAGAACGGTTTACCGACCTGTCCAGACCGATAACCCCGAGCAGATTTATATCGGATTTAAGGAAATGACGGACGGCGGTACTAAGGTTTTGAAAGGCGGAATCGCTATCCTCTTTGCTTTCTGATTTGTTGAACACAATATAATTCTTGCTTGATTCGGTATACTCGGTTATAATTTTAAAAACAACATAAGCATCCATTACTGACGTGGGTTCCGGAGTAGAAATAATAAGATTGTAATCTGATTTTTTTAATTGTTCAATTGTTAATTCGTCTGCCCCTGCAGAGCTATCCAGAATTATGTAGTCGTACTGAGGTGAAATTTTATTCAGGTGAATGAAAAAATATTCAAGAAGATCTCTGCTGAATTTAGGTGAATCCGAACTGCCGGAATCTCCAAAGATTATACTAAGGTTTTCCGAATACTTAAAAACAAGTTCTCTCAATACTTTTCTTTGAAGGAAGAAATCGGTTAATGTGTACTCGGAAGCGTGGTTTATCAAAAGATGAATATTAGCGAAGTTGTAGTCGAGATCAACAATAAGAACGTTTTTTCCGAGACGTGAAAGCTGGTAGGCAAAATTTATAGCAAAGAAGCTTTTTCCGGTTCCCCCCTTTCCGGAAACAACCGAAACTATTCTGGATAGATGATTACTCCTGCTTTTCTCTTCCAGTCTTCTTAGTTCTATCAGTCTGGAAATCTGTTCATTCATCAGTAAAGTTTCCCCGAGAAAACAAGGTTAGCTAACAATTCCGGATTAACTGAAATTATATCATCCGGAATTACCTGCCCGTTTGTTAAAAACATAACCGGTACACCGCTGTTATAAACAAAATTGAGAATATTCCCGTAAGAGACCGCCTCATCAACTTTTGTGAAGATAACCGATGAATAATCGAGCGGCTTGAATTTTTGGGATATGTCGATCAAAGTCCTGGATGAGGTTGTTGAGCTTGCAACAAGTACTGTCTCGTCAGGTTCAGCCGCATCCAGATAGGCTTTAATGCCGGAGAGATTATCGGCATTTCTCTGACTTCTGCCGATCGTATCGATAAATACAAGATCCTTATCTTTAAATTTTTTAAGTAGCCGGGGCATTTCTTCAGGTTCATAGGCAACTGCCATCTCAATGTCGCTTATTTCAGAGAAGATCCTGAGCTGGTCTATAGCTCCAAGCCTGTAAGTATCAATCGATATCAAACCAACTTTCAGTTTATGAATTATCTTTGAAATAATTGACAGCTTCGCTATGCAGGTTGTCTTTCCGACACCTGTCGGGCCTACTAGAGCAACCTTGGTCAGTTTATTCTTTTTTACATTAAATTCTTTTGTAGTGATCAGAGAAGCCATACCGGAAATAAGGTATCCTTCCAGCTTTGCAGGATCAACGATCCCGTCGTAATTTTCGAGCTGTGAGGTCAACTCCTTTACAATATTTTTCTGAACCTCATGCTGGGTAAGCACTTCGCCGAGTTCTTTAATTTCAAATTTAATATCCGAATTTGCTTGAGATTCCCGGGTCGATGTTTTCTCAATTATTTTTTTAACCGGCTCATTATCCTGAAATATTTTTTTCTGAAGTTTATCAAGTTCGATTTCAAGACTCGGTTTTGCCTGAAGTTTTTCTCTTAAAGCCGGGCTGGGTTTGCTGACAGTTTTTTTGTCGAGTCCTGCAGTTATCTCAAACATTTTCTTAACGTTAAATCTTCTGTCCCCTTCAATAACACGTGTTCCCAGTATTACGGCATCGTTTCCCAATTCCGATTTCATCTGTTCAGTAGCTTCTTTTAAAGTAGGAGCCAGAAATTTTTTAATCTGCATTTTCCACCTCTAGTTTACCAAGGAATTCAATTTCGACATTTGCCGGAAGTTCACTGAAAGATAATAAGGAAAGTTCAGGGAAACTTGAATTTACAAGCCGGTAAATATACGGCCTGATTGCAGCCGAAGTAATTAACACCGGCGGATAACCGAGTTTATTGAATTTCTCAACTGCTATTTGAATGCTTGTATTAAGCTCCCTCAGAACTTTGGTACTCAATCCGAGTGTCACAACACTATCCTTCTGGGCCTGTAACGAATTTGTAACCAGGGTTTCAAGATGTTCGCTGAGTGTAACAGCATGAATTATACCGTTTACATCCTTGTAAATATTAGAGATTGTATCGCCAATAGTATGGCGCACGTATTCAGTGAGAACATCTATATTCTTGGTTGTTTTGGAATAATCGATCAGTGCTTCGAGAATTCTTACAAAATCCTTAATAGGAATATTCTCCTTCAAAAGATTCTGTAATACTTTCTGGATTATTCCCAGATTAAGGATATCCGGATTTACATCTTCCACAACAGCCGGATATTCTTTCTTAATATTCTCCAGAAGTTGCTTTACTTCCTGGCGTGAGAGTATTTTATCAAAATTCTTCTTTAAGGATTCCTGAAGATGAGTTGCCAGAACCGAAATGCAATCCACTACTGTATACCCGAGCAACTCGGCTTTTTCCTTTTCTTCATAAATTATCCAGTAACTCTGCATTCCGAAAGCAGGGTCTGTAGTAGGTATTCCTGTAACCTTCTCTTCAACCGAACCCGGATTCATAGCGAGATAACGGTCCGGATAAATTTCGAAACCGCTGACAACATTACCTTTAATTTTGATTATATATTCATTCGGAGAAAGCTGCAGATTATCACGCACACGAACAGGAGGAATTAATACACCATATTCAAGGGCTATCATTTTTCTTGTAGATGAGATTTTCTGGAAAAGATTTCCACCCTGCTGTTCATCAACAAGACTAACCAGCCCGTATCCTATTTCGACCTCGATCGGATCAACTTGAAGATACTGTTCAACTTTTTCCTCAACCGGTTCCGGAGAAGAGGATTTCTGTTCAGTAATAGAGGCGGAACCTTCAGCGACAGATTTACTTTTCTTAACAGCAAATGTCGAAGCTCCCAGAACACCCGCAAGTACCATGAATGGAACCGTAGGCATACCCGGGATAAATGCGAACAGGAATATTGCCCCGGAAACTGTTCCAAGCACACGAGGATTAGAGAAGAGCTGCGTTTTAATCTGAAAATCGAGTGCTGAACCCGATGCACTTCTTGTAACAACCAGGCCTGCCGCAGTTGCAATTATCAATGCAGGTATCTGAGAAACAAGTCCGTCACCTATCGTTAAAATGGTATACGTCTGAATCGCTTCGGTAAAATCCATTCCCCTCTGGGCAATGCCAATTATAAATCCGCCGACGATATTGATACCGTTAATTATAAGACCGGCAATAGCGTCACCTTTTACAAACTTACTTGCACCATCCATCGCGCCGTAAAATTCGGCTTCTCGTGATATAAGGTCGCGCCGTTTACGGGCATCCGATTCGGATATTAATCCGGTGTTAAGGTCGGCATCAATTGCCATCTGTTTGCCGGGCATGGCATCGAGAGTAAATCTTGCTGCTACTTCCGATATTCTTCCTGATCCTTTGATAATAACAATGAATTGAATAACAAGCAGAATAATAAAGATGATAAATCCGACGACGTAATCGCCTCCAACTACGAAAGAGCCGAATGATTCGATTACCTGACCTGCATAACCGTCAATTAGAATCAACCTTGTTGAGCTGATATTAAGGCCAAGCCGGAAAAGTGTAGTAACGAGCAGCAAACCCGGAAATACTGAAATATCCAGCGGGGACTGAATGTATAATGATACTATCAGAATTAAAATCGCAAGCGTAATGTTTATCGAAAGCAGAAAATCGAGAAGTCCCGGAGGGAGCGGAATAAGCATAAGGCCGAGCATCAGGATAAGTCCTAATGCAAGAATGATATCACTATTTTTACCAACTAACTGCATATTAAACTATACTCGATTTTTTCTTCATTTTTTTAACTTGAAACAGGTATGCAAGAATCTGCGCAACAGCTTTGAATAATTTTGCGGGTATAAAGTCCCCTACATCACATGTTTTATATAAAGCGCGGGCAAGTTCCACATCTTCATGCAGAGGCACATTATTTTCTGTGGCAATTTTCTTAATCCGCTGGGCAAGTTCATCAAGGCCTTTAGCCACCACTTTTGGAGCCGCGTCTTTATTCATATCGTATTTTAAAGCAACAGCTACGTGGGTCGGGTTGGTAATAATCACGTCCGCGGTAGGAACATCCTTCATCATCCTGCTTCTTGCCGCCAGAACCATCTGCTTCCGGATCCTCGATTTGATCTGCGGATCACCTTCAAGCTGTTTGAACTCCTCTTTTACCTCCGTCTTTGTCATCATCATCTGTTTTTTGAACTTATACTTCTGGAATAAAAAGTCGAGTGATGCAATAACCGCAAAGAAGAGAATAATTTTCCAGACAAGAGTAAAGGCCGAATCGAACATGAACTCAACCGTATCTTCTATGCTTAAATCGATAAGATAGGTTGTATCTTCAATCATTTGTGCGATAATGAAATAAGTAAAGAGAGAAATGATTACAAGTTTAAGAACCGATTTCGTGATTTCAACATAGGAATGAGCCGAGAAAAAGATTCTCTTAATTCCGCTGAACGGATTAAATCTGGAGAGGTCCAGCTTAAAGGCTTTTGGTGCAAACTTAAATCCGATCTGCGAAATATTACTGATCAATGATATTATTACAATTCCAGCAAGGATCGGCAGCATAAAGGTGAAAAAGAAGAGAGCCCACTTAAGAGCATAAGTTTGTAGAATTGTTTTGGATAATTCGAGCGAATTGAGAGAACTGAAAATACCTTTCGTAAAATCCCCGAGGAGTTCCCCGGTAAAATTCTTTGTAAGGAAAATGAGAATCAGTCCGAATCCGAACACGGCGAGAGAATTTATCTCGGTGCTTTTAGCAACCTGACCTTTATTACGGGCATCATTCAGTTTCTTAGAGGTCGGGTCTTCGGTTTTTTCCTGTCCGTCGAACTCTGCCATATTATATGCTCATTCCTTTTATCATTTCCATTAATTTACTCTCGTATCCGTGCAAAAGATTTTTAATTGCATAAACATAAAATGGGACAAGAGTAACTAGCATCGTAAAACCAAGCCCAATTTTAAGTGGCTGGGAGATAAAAAATATCTGGATATTAGGTATCACTCGTGCAATAATTCCCTATGCCAGATGAACCAGAAAGAATGCCACAAGAACGGGTGATGCGATCTTTATTGCAATAGTAAAAACTGCAACCGAATATTTTATTATAAGTCCGAATACCGGTTCGTTTATGGTATACTTGGCAATCGGAATTACTGAAAACGAGGCAACCAGCCCGGTGATTATATAGTGATGGCCGTTAATCAGAATGAATAAAAGAACCGTTGCAAAAAAAAGAACCTCTCCAATAACATTATTCTGGCTATCTTCAAAAGGATTTAGTACTTCTGAAAACATTAGTCCCATATCGAAACCGATAAGGTGACCCGCGAAAGAGATCCCCCAGAAAACGAAATTCAGAATGAATCCCATAATCAAACCGGTGATAATTTCTTTAATAGAGTAGATTGCAATCGTAGCCATATTTATATCGAACCGGACATAACTTTTATCAATAGTAAAAAATACAATGTAAGCGATTACAAGGGATAAGCCGATTTTAACAAGAGGCGGAATGGTTTTGTGACCGAATATCGGTGCTGCGAATAGCATTGACGAAATTCGCAAAAACACGAGAAGAAATATCACAAAATCATATACCAGTATTTCGGTCATTTTAGAATCGTAAGAAATAGTGTGAACATTCTGGTAGTTAATGAAACGAGCTTATCGATAATCCACGGAAGAAGAAGAATAATAACGGCCGCCGTAGCAATTAATTTTGGTACAAATGTAAGAGTCATTTCCTGTATTGAAGTGGCCGCCTGAAAAATTGAAACAAAGATACCCACTATAAGGGAAACACCGAGTACCGGCAGCAGAATTATGAATACAGTGTAAAACGCGTCCTTCAGAACTTCTACGATCAATTCTTCTGTCATTACTGAAAACTCCGAACTAGTGAACCGATAATTAAATTCCATCCATCGACAAGAATAAAAAGAAGAATCTTGAACGGAAGCGATATCATCATCGGCGGCATCATCATCATACCCATCGACATAAGAATGCTCGAGACAATCATATCGACCATAATAAAGGGAATAAACATGAAGAACCCTATTATAAAACCGGTCCGGAGTTCGCTTAAAACGAAAGCCGGTATAAGTATATAAGTCGGCAGCTCATCACGGTTCTGAGGTCTATCGATATTCGCAAGACCTACAAACAATTCAAGATCTTCCTCCCGGACATTCTTAAACATAAACTCGCGAATCGGCTCTATTCCTTTGTCGTAGGCTTCGCTTACTTTTATTTTATTATCCATAAGGGGTTGAAGAGCTTCATCATTCACTTTATTCCAGGTTGGAGCCATAATAAAAAATGTAACAAAGAGTGCAATACCAGCAAGGAGCTGAGATGGCGGCATCTGCTGAGTACCGAGCGCATTTTTTAGAAAATGAAATACTATTATTATTCTCAGGTAAGCCGTTGTCATAATTACAATCGACGGTGCCAGCGAGAGAATTGTCATTAAGAGCAGTATCTGAAGAGTTGTGGAGACATCATTCCCATCCTGCGCGGTACCAACCTGGAGATCAATCTTAGGAAACGGAATTGATGTGCTCTGCTGAGCAGCTATATCCTGCGAAAGAAATGATATAAGACAAACTAGTAAAAACAGAATCAGTTTCTTATTCATCGCATTCCCAGATTCTGTTTTAGTATCTCTTTGAATGTCTGTTTTAATTCACTCTGAGGGACTTTTATTTCATCAGATGAATCATAGTCAAATTCTTTAATCAGTGAGATATTTCCCTCGCTAATACCAAGGAGCAGTAGTTTATCTTCAACTCTTACAACTGACAGGTATTTCTTTGGGAGGATAAGATGATTATTCATCACCTCGATCTTAAGAAGATTCGACTTGTTACGGTTAATAGAGAACGAGTACTTTCGAATCATAATAAGAGCGAAAAAAAGGAGTCCCAGAATTAACAGAAGCGGGAGAATTGTATTTACAATATCCATAAATGACATTAATAGATATCCTTTAGTCTTTGAGCCGGGTCTACCAGGCTGGTTATACGAATACCGAAGTGTTTATCGATAACGACGACTTCCCCTTCGGCAATTTTTTTATTATTAACGAATACATCAACAGGTTCGCTGGCCAGTTTTTCAAGTTCAATCACATATCCGCGTTCGAGTTCGAGTATATCTTTAATCTGCATCTGGGTTCTACCCAGTTCTATATAGATATTCATCTGAAGGTCTTTCAGAAATCCGAGTTTCTCGTCTGCGCCGGAAATGGAACGGGTTGAAGAATCGAATTCCTCAAATTCTGCGAGGGATCCGTTCAATTTTCCTTTTTCCTCGTTGTTCTCTTCCATTAATTGATTTTCGTTATTGATTTCGTTCATAACTTCCTCAGTATGATTTTTTTTCTTCTAAAATTTTTCGAATTATTTTAATTGCCTTATGGTTATTTACAACTCCGGATCTGCCGGTGAACAGAATTCGATCTTCCGTTCTGACTTTATGTTCGTCGTCAATCTTTGTATCAAGTCGTATTACATCGCCTTTTTCCAGACTCATCAATTCTTTTATTGAAAGTCTTGCCGTACCGAATTCAACCTGAATCGGAATCAGCGTTTTTGTAAGATGATTTGTAATCACCTCTTTTGAAGTAACCCTGTAATATTTGGTGGCACGGATTGTTGAGAGCTTCTGGGTATTGATTTTAGCCAGAATGTTATCGAACGCGAAGGTTGCGAAGCATACATTCATAAGATAGGATTGTTCGCCAATCATTATTTCGAATGAGATAAGGAGAACGGATTCGCTCTGAGAAGTAATCTGTGCAAAATCGATATCCTGTTCAAACCGGTCGAATACAAATTCAAGGTTATCAACAGTCTGCCATGCCTTTTTGAGATCGAACATTACACGGTCAACAACTACTCTCAGCACTTTTTGTTCAATCGGAGTGATCACCTTTAACTGTTTGGAACCGATTCCGCTTCCGCCGAGCAGTTTATCTACAAGCAGAAATCCCAGGTCGGTATTAATCTCCAGAATTCCTTTAACATCGGTATCTTTAATATCAAACGTGAAGAGGCAGGCTGGGTTGGAAACAGAAAGCATATATTCCGAATAATAGATCTGGTCTACCGAAGCAACATTTATACTTACTGCATTCTGAAGTTTAGTAACAAGAAACTGGGAGAAACTTTCTGCAAAGTTTTCGCAGATATTTCTGATTATACGGAGCTGATTTTTCGAAATTCTGTTTGGAAGCCGGAAATCGAACAGAACAACTTCCTTTTCAGAAGGTACTTCCGTTTTCTGATCTGTGCCGCTTTTAATATTATTAAGCAGCGCATCAATTTCCTGCTGTGATAAAATCTCTGCCATAATTATTGTAGAATATATTTACTGAAATAAACGTTGTTTATTTTGATTTGTGGCATCAACCGGTTCAGTTTTTGAGTTATCTGCATTCTTAAGGTATCACGGTATCCTGAATTGCCAAGTTGAATCATATCTTTACTGCTCAGTACGGAAATGATTGCATCTTTAACAAGAATTTCCTTTTCTTTCATTTCCGTATGAGATTTCTCGGTTGGAAGGTCAAAACCGAGTGAAGAAAGGAGCAGTCTTTTTCCGTCTGTACCCGCGGGATTAATGATAAGATCGTCTACAACATAGATATATTTTCCCAGATCGGGATTTGAAATTGTATCTTCCGCCGGAGTATTAGTCGCAACGGAGTCGGTTTTTACCGGAGCTGAATGGGATTGAATTTTCGGCACCAAAATGTTGGCTGTAATAAAATAAACACCAACAAGCTGTATGATGAATAAAGGAAGCCCTATTGCAAGGAATTTAATGCTGAATCCTTTTTTTACCGGGGCTTCTTCAACCTTCTTCTCTTCCGGATTTTCTACGATTTTTTCTTCTTTTGTATTTTCCATAGCGGTCATAATTTTTCAATTATAATGCCACCGGAAAACCCTTAAAATCCTCGAAAAAACCGAAATAGGAAGTAAAATCTGGCTAATATTGGACAATTGATTGAATATCGAGTGGTTTATAAGGAAGCCCCCCTCCCGGTTTCAAACGGAAGAGGGGCTAAGGGATCATTTAGAATTATCTGATCAGATTTGTGATTTCCTGAAGAAGATTATCGGCCGTCGTAATAACCCTCGCATTTGCCTGGAATCCTCTCTGGGATACGATCATACGAGTGAATTCCTCGGAGAGATCAACGTTCGATTGTTCAAGCGCACCCGACTGAACAGTAGTGCCGCTCTCTTCGCCGAGACTGGTAATTCTCGGTTCGCCGCTGTTTGCGTAAGCGGAGTACATATTATCACCAACACTTATCAAACCGTTCAGGTTGTTGAAAGTTGCAACCATTACCTGTGCTAAATTTCTGGAACTACCGTTAGAGAAAATACCCACGATGTTTCCATACTGATCGATGTTAATATTCGAAAGAGATGCCGAGGGAGAACCATTCTGCGATAATGCGCTTACAACCGAGCTAGAGGAAGTCTGAGTAACTCCGCCGAAACCTGAGCCGAAATCGAGATCGATTACTGCAGTATTTGCACCACCTTTAGGTACAAATGTTAACTGCGGATTATTTGGAGAAATATTTGCCGGATCGATGGTACCGTCTGCGTTAAAGAGTATAGTTCCTGAAGTTGATAGGGGTTTTCCGTCTATTGTGCTTTGACCGGGTACGCCTGCTGTCCATGTCCATAAATTATCGTCGATCTTAGTAAATTTCAAAGTGACCTGGTGAGAAGTACCCAGAGAATCGAACATAGTAACAGAACCGCTTACAACATTAGGAATTCTATTATTATCTGCTGAAACGCTGAGTGTTTGTGTACTCGAATTCTGGGTTACTGTAGTTGCATCGAATACAAAGTCGATATTTGAAGTCGGAATGTTTACTCTGTTGTTTGTTCCGTCGAATTCAGCAAGAGAAGCGGCATTAAGAGTAAATACGCCTGCGCCGTCGTCAGCGTAAACCAGATCCGGAATTGAACCGTTGTCGAGCTCTGTTCCCTCTTCATCCTTTAAAGACCAGTTAAGGTCGTAAGTATTTGCAGCAGTTTTTTCATAAGTAATTTCGAAAGTGAACGGATTACCGTATTCGTTATAAACCGTAGCAAGGATAGGAGCAGTTGAATCGCCGACATCAAGAGCTGAAGAGTTGATATTTCCTCTCTGAATAACTCTCTGAGTACGTGTTAATTCGGAATTACTTTTAAGGTTACCGCCCCATTTGATATTGGTAGTTGAAACTGCGGGTAATTTAAGGTTAGTATCGATAACAATATCCTCAAGATTGTTGCCCGGAGGTATAACACCTTCTGCACTTGCAACTTTACCCTGAACAACAGCGCCGTTCTGCGGGCTGACAAGTTTTCCGTCCGCGTCGAAAATAAAAGCGCCAGCTCTTGAAAAGAAGCTCTGGCCGTTGCTTTTAAGAACGAACATACCGGAACCCTGTAGACCTAGATCGGTTGTAATTCCGGTTCTTTCGAATGTGCCCTGGTTCCAGTTGCGATCGATTGAATTGATCTTCATACCGAGGCCTACCTGGAATGAGTTTGTACCGCCTGTTGTTTCGGTCGGATTGGTACCTGCTTTAACAAACTGATTAAAAGTATCGCTGAATGTTACACGCGAGCCTTTGAAACCGATTGTATTAACGTTGGAAATATTGTTGCCGATTACATCCATCATCGACTGATGATTACGTAAACCGGATACACCTGCGAAAAGTGAAGTTAAGAGTGCCATTTTTTCCTCCTTGGATTGATCCGGCTTCTGTCGGTCGGCCGGATCGGGAGCGTCCTTGGAAGGTCCCGCTCCGTTATGTTTATTGTTGTTTAATTAATAAGCAAATACTACACTGTCGATGTTGGTAAAAACGTTTTCATTCGAACCGCTTACTTCCATAGCAGTAACTACAGTTTTGTTAGGAATATTTACGATAAAGGCGGTATTATCCATCATTACCAGCGAATCCTTGGATCCTTTCAACTCGGCTTTTTCTACAGCGGATTGAATTTTTTCTATATCTGTATCGCTTAGCTGAATATTCCTTGATTCAAGTCTCTTAATAGCATGATTGGAAAATTTGACCTTTTCCAGTTCCTGTTTGAAAATAGAATCGAATGAAGAGGAGACCGGATCGAATTGTTTTCTTACAACCTCCTGATTACCAACAATCGGGATAAAAGGAACAGATACCCCATTGATCTCTGTCATTCATTACCTCCGTTGTTTGATCTATTTAAGATTTCCAGAATATCTGAAATTGAGTATTCGGCTCCGCCTACTAAAAGCATCGAACCGTTTTCGGTAAACCTGACTCCATCTATAAGTCCGAGTTTGTAAGTTGAGAGAGTCATCTTTTCACCGCCGATATTATATGCTTCAACTTCAAATGTATAATCACCATTATTAACTTTGTTACCATTATTATCGGAAAGATCCCAGGAAACTTTACAGGTGCCGGCTTCAACGGTTCCGTCAATCAACCTGACAATATTCCCGTTTTTATCCGAAATTTTGATCACAACCGATTTTGCCTGAACCGGTAGATTATAACCGATATCAACACTCTCCTGTCCAACCGCGCTGATATTGTTTCCACTAATTTTAACTTCCTTTCCGATAAGGTTTGCAACCATTGTATTATTTATCGATTGTGTAAGCAGATAATTAACGTCCATACTTTTAGTAATAGACGAATTAAGGTTTGCAAGTTGTTCAAGCGAACTGAACTGTGCCA
Source organism: uncultured Melioribacter sp. (assembly GCA_964532065.1). Lineage (GTDB taxonomy): Bacteria > Bacteroidota > Ignavibacteria > Ignavibacteriales > Melioribacteraceae > DSXH01. The sequence goes on along the minus strand of CAZHHG010000015.1, from coordinate 4,449 downwards.
GCTGCGATGCATATTCGGTTCCATCAAGCGGATTAAGCGGGTCCTGATTTTTCAATTGCTGAATCATCAGTTTTAAAAAATCATCCTTCCCTAGCGTCCCTTTGTTTTCCTTGACTGTTCCTGTTGCAGATGTATTTGTAATTGAATTGACCATTGCTAATTCCTTATGCTAAATACTCGTATGTGTTATAACCCATCTTTTTAGTTCCCGAAAGGTCATCGCCTCTTTCAATTCCGGAACCGGATTGGCCGGAATAGTTTTTCCGTTTACCGGTAAAGTTTTTCTGAGCTCTTGATTCACCACCGCCTAAACTGATATTGATATTACTTACGGTTATACCGTTACTTTGAAGATTGTTTTTAAGCTGGTCGAGGTTGGTCTGAATAGCCTGTTTAACCTGTTCGTTTTCAACTTCTATACTTGCCTGTAAATTACTCTCTACAAAATCGACTACCAGTTTCACCGTTCCTAGATTCTTCGGCGTAAGATGAAATGTGATGCTCTGTTTTTCGTTTGTATTAAGATATTTATTTATCTCTGTAATGATTTCGTTCGATTTTATTTTTTTTACTGATTCCGAGAATAATCCGGCTTCCGAAATAATCTTTTCGCCTATGGGATTTTCAATCTTATGTAGATCTTTATTGAATGTGGCCGTGCCTAAATTCTCATGTGATTTCACAGGTTCCTGATTATTTGCAGCACCGGAATCATTTTTAATTATTTGCCCGGTGTTCTGCTTACCTTCATGCTTATTCAATTCCCTGTTATTTGAATCATTATCCGAGGGATTAGAATTATTATCTTCAGGTTTGGAGAACTCTCTATTACCCGACTCCATTTCCGGCCCGGATGATTCTTGTTTTTGATTTTCATTCGGAATAAAATGATCTTTTTCTATGAATGTTTTACTTTCATGAGTAGGGTTGGAATATTGATCAGGTTCAACATTTTCCGATTGTGCGGCTATACTTGATTCTGTTTTTACAGAATTATCAGTCGATTCGTACTTTAAATTATTTTTACCGGAACTGAATTCCCGAATACCCGAAAAAACATTCTCGCTATTTTCAACAAAATCTTTGCTTGTAAATATTAAGCTATTATCCGCTGATCTTTTTACCTGTCCGGAATTATCCTTTTCAATAGCAGCGGTTTTAATTTCAGGTAACCGGGGTTCGGACGTATTCAGTTCAGTAATCTTTCCTGTAGACTCAATTTTTATTGCCCTGAGGTATTCGGCACCATTAATTCTTTCTGCTTTGGCCTGATCATTTTCTTTATTGAGTTTTTTCCCATCAACAAAAACGAGCCGGCTTTCTTTTAATGAATTCTCATCAACATCGTTCATTGTTTCAGAATTGAAGCCGGATGATTTAACATGATTTATTTCTTCCGTTGAATTTTCAGCGGGGCTCACCTGGACTTTAGATTCCACTTCGTCGTAATTGTATTTACTTAAGAAACTGCTGATCTCTTTGGATGTTTTGATATCCAGTATAAACGGGCCTTTAAATTGGGGAGTCGTTTTTTCAGTTTTATTATTGGTCTCGGCGTGGATCACTTCGATCCGGTATAATCTTAATTTATCGCCTTTTTCATTTTCAGTACTGGTTAAATCATCGTACCGGTTTCCACTTACACCGGTGCTTTCATGATTTTTCAGTACTTCATTGTCTGATGCTGAATTCTCCGGCTGAATACTGTCGTCAGGTGTAACTGACTGATTTTGCAAAGCCGCGTTATTATTTTCAATAGAAAAGCTATCCTGACTTGTTGGCGGTTCAGTTAAGTGTATCGGCGTATTCAATTTATCGTTAGGAACAGTGATCAGGTTATTTTCTATGCCGGATACCTGTAATGAAATTTTATCGCCGCCGGATTTCAATACGAATTTTACCGCGTCATGATTAATTAACGCGGATTTTATTGTTTCTAATGAAATTGTCTGCTCAATTGAATCCCCATCAATATCCTCAGCTGAATTTTCTGAATTGTCCGGAAAATTTATGGATTCGAAACCGGGACCGGTTATATCAACCCTGTTATTCAAAATATTCTGCAAACCTTCTATAAAAGCGACCAGTTCCTCTTCATTCAAGGACTGTTTGGTGGTAGTTATATTGATATCCTGCAGATGATAAAGATCCCGCGAAAGAAGATTTTCACCTGAACAGGATTTGTGAATAATGCCTGCCAGTTCTTCAAGAAGTTCTTGATTTACGGGAATAGTAATTTCTAAATCGTTAATACTGGCCAGTAATTGATCGAGTGAAACCTTGCTTGAATTAATAATTTCCGGAGAATTTTCTTCAGCAAATACATTAATAATATCCGCGAAGAGATGGGTTGTCTCTGGATTTGAGCTTTTAAATGCATTAAGTAATCCAGCATCATTAGTAAGTTTATCGAAAAATAAAGGATTCAAATTCATTTTAGATTAATAATTCTATTTGCCAGTTCCGGTTTAAATTCTGCTATTATTTCAGCTGCTTTCTTTTTCTTCATCGAGTAAATAATGTCTCTTGCTATATTATCGTTATAACCCTGAATTATTTTAGCGGCTTTTTTCGAATCCATTGCCTCATATAGCTTTACAGAGTTTTTTACCCAGTTATTATAGACACTGTCGTTAACACTTTTAATAGGTAGAGATATATTTTCAGGATTATTCACGGGAACAGATTTTTCACTTAATAGATTAACCTGTTCCTTCAATTTATTAATCTGCTCAGCAAGTACATTTGAATTATCAGAAATAGTTGAAGCACTAATTTTGAGATCGGCCGTATCCACGGGTACGGTTCCGGTCTGGTTCATTACAATTGAAGAATCGGGAAGATCCGGTTTTGCGGGTGTTTCTGATTTCCGGGCTAGATCTGTAACAGAAGAATCTTTTGCAGCCGGCTCAGGGCCGGAAGCGACCGGTGTAAAATCGAGTGCAAAAATATTTTTATAAGTCGAAGCACCGTAATACATTGCACCCGTTACCATAAAAAAGGCAATCAGTAAAATCAGCACATAAATCAATTTGTCTTTCATCATCATTTCCTTATAAAATTGCTCATTGCTATTTCATTCATTTGTTTTAATTCTTCCCTGTTACTATCGAATAAAAACTCTTCCATTTTATTTTCTTTCAGAGTTTCGAACGTCTTAAGTTCTTTCTTTTTCTGAATCAGTTCGGATTGTTTCTGTGCCTTTCTGTGTTCAAGTTCCATTATTTTTTTGTCGATGTTCGAAATATCATTTTCAATTGTTTTAATGTGAGCACTTGCGGATTTAAATTCATAAATCCTGATCTGCCCGCTGGTAATGCTTTCATAAAGATTTTTCTTTTTATCAATTAAAGAATTTCTTTTATTAATTGAATTTTTAATCTCTCTATCAATGAGTGAAATCTCTTTTAATATTTTTTTTTCAAGAACTTCCTTTATTCTTATTATCTGATCGAATTTAAAAATAAATTTCGACACGGCTGATCAATGATTTTTTAATTCAATTATATGAGATAATCTCTCCACAGTATCGTTATAGGCGGCCTTTTCAAGTATTTCCTGTTTTAAAAAAGATTTTAGATGACCAATTTTAGAGATCGCTTTATCGATATGCGGATTACTCCCTTTTACATAAGCACCGATATTAATTAAGTCTTCAGCCTCCCTGTAGTTCGCCAATATTTCATTAAAGTTCATCACCCTCGAATAGTGTTCCTGGTCTACTATATCGGGCATAACCCTGCTAACACTCTGAAGCGTATCGATAGCCGGGTAGTGACCTTTATTGGCCAGTTTTCTGGAGAGTACAATATGCCCGTCGAGAATCGATCTTACCGCATCGGCAATCGGTTCAATCATATCGTCGCCGTCAACAAGGACAGTATAGATTCCGGTAATAGAACCTTTATCGGAATTGCCTGTTCTTTCAAGAAGCTTGGGAAGCAGCGCAAAGACAGATGGAGTATAACCTTTAGAAGTGGGAGGCTCTCCGATCGTAAGACCTATTTCACGTTGAGCCATTGCGAATCTGGTAACAGAATCCATCATCAATACAACATTCAACCCGAGGTCTCTGTAGTACTCAGCTATAGTTGTTCCTACATAGGCAGCTTTCATTCTAAGGAGAGGAGATTTATCGCTTGTAGCAACAACAACAACCGAAC
>CAZHHG010000015.1:0-276 GCA_964532065.1 uncultured Melioribacter sp. | reverse complement strand
CGTTTCATTCCTTCCTCGCCAAGGTCACGTTCAATAAACTCCCTTACTTCTCTTCCGCGTTCACCGATGAGTATAATGACATTCACATCCGAACTTGAGTTTCTGGCGATCATTCCAAGAGTAACACTCTTACCGACGCCGCTGCCGGCGAAGATTCCAATCCTCTGCCCTCTTCCAATCGTAAGAAGTCCGTCGATCGCTCTTACCCCGGTCTGGATTGGAGTAGTAATTCTTTTTCTCTCGAGCGGATTTGGAGGTTCCCTGTGGGCATCCCTA
>CAZHHG010000014.1:42472-45287 GCA_964532065.1 uncultured Melioribacter sp. | reverse complement strand
GATCAACTCTCTAAGAAATACAACCGGCATATAAAAACTCTCGATCAGATTCCTGATGAGGAACTCGATCAGCTAGCATGGTGGGGATTCAACGGATTGTGGCTTATCGGTATCTGGGAAAGAAGCAGCGCCTCCAAAAAGATTAAACATATACTCGGAAATATTGACGCTGTCGCATCGGCTTATTCGCTTTACGACTACCAGATAGCTTGGGACCTCGGCGGCGAAGGAGCTTACCGAAATCTGAATGAACGAGCAATGAAAAGGGGAATCCGCCTCGCGAGCGATATGGTCCCTAATCATACCGGAATTTTTTCTAAATGGGTGATCGAAAATCCCGGTTACTTTATACAGTCGCCGTATCCTCCTTTTCCTAATTACCGCTTCAGCGGTCCGGACCTCTCCGATGATCAGTCCGTTTCGATAAGAATTGAAGACGGTTACTGGAGCCGAAGCGATGCCGCTGTTGTTTTCCAGAGAATTGACAACAGGACAGGTGAAATCCGATACATCTATCACGGTAACGACGGAACAAACATGCCCTGGAACGACACAGCACAGCTTAACATGATACGCGCCGATGTCAGGGAAGCCGTGATTCAGAAGATATTCGAGGTCGCGCGAAAATTCTCCATCATCCGTTTCGATGCCGCTATGACACTCGCTAAGAAACATTTTTCCCGCCTCTGGTATCCTGCCCCCGGAAGAGGAGGTGATATACCTTCGAGGTCCGACTATTCTATGTCCCAGGATGAATTCGACCGGCTCTTTCCTCAGGAATTCTGGCGCGAAGTGGTTGACCGTATCAATTCCGAAATGCCCGAAACTCTTCTTCTCGCTGAAGCATTCTGGCTGATGGAAGGATACTTTGTAAGAACTCTCGGAATGCACCGGGTTTATAATTCCGCTTTCATGCATATGCTTATGAAAGAGGAAAATTCGAAATACAGAGATCTGATTTCCAATACACTCGAATTCGAACCTGAAATACTCAAACGGTACGTCAATTTTATGAGCAATCCCGATGAAGAAACTGCGATTAAACAGTTCGGAACTGACGATAAGTATTTCGGTATCTGTACATTGATGGTTACTCTGCCCGGCCTGCCTATGTTCGCGCACGGACAGGTGGAAGGATTTACGGAAAAATATGGAATGGAATACCAGCGTGCTTATTATAATGAAACGCCCAATCAATGGCTTATTGACAGGCATATACGCGAAATCTTTCCGCTGATGAAACGCCGTTACATTTTCAGTCAGGTAACAAATTTCTGGCTATTCGATTTTTATGACGGTCATGGTCATCTTAATGAAAATGTTTTTGCCTATTCCAACAGCGAGTACGGCGAGAGAGGAATAATTTTTTATAACAACAGGTATCAGAGTACCTCCGGCAGGATTTTCCGTTCATCACCAAAACTTGTATCGCTGTTAAACGGGAGTAAGGAACAGCAAATAAAAACTATCGGAGAAGCATTGGGTGTTAATCCAACTCTTCAGCATTATTATATCTTCCGCGAACATGTTTCTAACCTAGAATTTCTTAAATCCGGCCATGAACTTGCTTTTGAAGGTTTCTATATTGAACTGGGCGGATTTAAGTATCAGGTATTTCTTGATTTCAGGGAGGTCTATGATTCCACCGGAGAGTATGAAAAATTAGCGGGGAGATTAAAAGGAAGAGGAGTAGTATCTGTTGAGAGGTCTTTGAATGAAATGCGTCTCGAACCCGTTCACTCGGCAATCGAAAACTTTTTTGATGATGAATCATTAAATCATTTCGTGAAGTCATTTGTACTGAATGATCAGTTTGAAAAGGATGATGACCGGGTGGAGTATTCAGATAAAAAATTGAAAAAACTATTAAAAGCAGTATCAGTACATTTTAATATTGCAAAGGATATCAAACCGGTTCTTGAAAAATTCGACAGGGATCTGGAAAGGGTAGGATTGCTTAATCAAATAATCGAGAAGGAATTCCCATCCGAAAACAATTATATGAATAACGGCCTGCATCATATTGTTACCGTTAGCCGTGACCTTAACTATAATGAGAATTCACTTCTGCTTCTGATGTTCTTCTTAATTAATTCGATTAGGGAATTGTTTGATGCCAGAGGTGAGATAAATAATTCCAATTTCTTCGAAAGACTTCTTCTCGATGTACCGGTTATGAAAGTACTCCGACATTCCGGAAGAGGTGAAGAGGAATTACAATGGGAAGTTCTTCTCCTGGATCTTCTTATTCAATATAACGGTTTGATCGATTTCACAAATGCCGGTAATGAGAATCTGAAACTCGAGTCAGAATACCTGCCACTCGATAAGAACCGGATTAATATTAAAGGCTTGCGTGAATTGCTTGATGAGGAAAAAGTGAAGTTGTACATCAGTGTTAATGAGTACGAAGGCGAACTTTATTACAATAAGGAAAGATTTGAAGAATTGCTGAAGTGGCTCTTTACACTTCATCTTATCAATTACGGTTATTCATCTGCTGCGGATAACGATCCTGTTGAAAGTGATGGACCGGAAAATAAAGAGATGCTTGAGAAATCATTCCGTAATTTCACGGGAATTCTGCAATTGTCAGAGCAATCCGGTTACCAGCTCGATCGTTTGCTCTTAAGTATAAAACAGCCGGATTAGATTATTAACTTAAGGTGTCTTTCAGCTGATCCCGGCTTTTTCCCTTTCAATATCTTCAGCGAGCAGTTTATTTATTGACGCTGCGGCTCTTCTGCCTTCACCCATTGCAAGTATTACAGTAGCTGCGCCAAGAACAATATCCCCGCCTGCAAAAATCCTATCG
>CAZHHG010000014.1:0-42462 GCA_964532065.1 uncultured Melioribacter sp. | reverse complement strand
ATCGACAGATGTTTTCTGAGTATCGTCAACAATAATGTTTCCCCATTTGTTAACATTCATCTGCGGAGTAGTCTGACTGATAAGCGGGTTGCTTCCGTTCCCGATAGCCACTATTACCGTATCTACATCCAGAATGAATTCGCTGTCAGGTATAACGACCGGCCTTCTTCTTCCGGATTGGTCAGGCTCGCCGAGTTCGTATCTAAGGCACTCCATCGCTTTAACGCGCCCTTTTTCATCTCCGATGATACGTTTCGCATTCTGAAGGAAGTAGAACTCAATTCCTTCTTCTTTAGCGTGCGCAACTTCCTCCTTACGTGCAGGCATCTCAACTTCAGTCCGGCGGTATACCACATAAACATTCTTAGCGCCTAATCTCTTAGCCATTCTTGCAGCGTCCATCGCAACATTGCCTCCGCCGAGAACTGCGACATTTTTGGATTCGTATATCGGCGTGTCCGAATGATCCTTATCGAACGCGCGCATTAAGTTAGCGCGTGTAAGGTATTCGTTAGCGGAAAAGACACCCACGAGACTTTCACCGTCAATTCCCATAAACATCGGAAGTCCCGCACCAGTACCGACGAATATTGCGTTGTATCCGTCCTTGTCTATAAGGTCGGTCAGTTTTCTTGTTCTTCCAACAACAAAGTTTGTTTTAAACTCTACGCCCATTTCGCGCAGAACTTCAATTTCCTTATCTATTATTTCGTTCGGCAACCTGAATTCAGGAATACCATATCTTAATACACCGCCGAGTTTGTGGAATGCTTCGAAGATTGTGACATGATGGCCTTCGCGCCTGCAGTCGGCTGCAACTACGAGACCCGCAGGACCGCTTCCAACAACCGCGACCTTTTTGCCTGTTTCAGGTTTTATATCTGGTATTGCAATTTTCCCCGTAGATCTCTCCCAATCTGCTATAAATCTTTCAAGTCTGCCGATAGCCACCGATTTATCTACATCTTTCAGAGCTTTGCCTACAGCACAATTCTGCTGGCATTGAGTTTCCTGGGGGCAGACTCTTCCGCAAATAGCGGGGAGGAGACTTGCCTCTTTTACAACAGCGGCAGCGCTTTCAAATTGTGCATGTGCAATATGATCTATGAATCTCGGTATATCGATCTTTACCGGACAATCTTCCACACACGATTTTTTTACGCACTGAAGGCACCGCATCGCTTCAATACGCGCCTGTTCGATTGTATATCCGAGCGCTACTTCCTCAAGGTTTGAACGTCGCTCAAACGGATCCTGCGCGGGCATCTCCTGAACGGGAATCTTAGTCCGCTCTTTCGGTTTCAAATCGTCTACACGGTCAAGATATTCTACAATAAGTTTTTTTGCTTCTTCTGATAATTGTTCGGGAGTCTTGTGGTCCATTACTTTACCTCCCTCTGTCTTATCTCTTCGTCCAGATAACATGAGTGTGCTTCCTGTTCAATATTTTTATACGAATTCAATCTCGATATCATATTATCGAAATCAACCTGATGCCCGTCGAATTCCGGCCCGTCAACACAAACGAATTTTACTTCCTTTCCTATATTAACCCTGCATCCTCCGCACATGCCTGTTCCGTCGACCATAATTGTGTTAAGAGAAACCTGTGTGAAGACTCCATAAGGTCTCGTTGTCTCGGAACAGAATTTCATCATTACAGGAGGGCCGATTGCAATTACCATATCTGGTTTCGGGGATCTTTCGCAAATCTCTTTAAGTGGAACGGTTACAAGTGCTTTCCGGCCGTATGAACCGTCATCAGTACATACAATAAATTCATCGGCAATCGATTTCATCTCCTCTTCCAGGATCAGCAATTCTTTGTTCCGCGCACCAATAATTGTAATAACATGATTGCCTGCTTTCTTCAATGCCTGGGCAATCGGGTGGAGGGGAGCTACACCGATTCCTCCTCCAACGCAGACAACTGTCCCGAATTTTTCTATGTGTGTCGGTTTACCAAGAGGTCCGACTAGTGTCGGAATTTCATCGCCTTTATTTAAAAGCGATAGTTGTAAAGTAGTTTTACCCACAACCTGGTAGATAATCGTAATTGAACCCTCTTCAATGTTTGCGTCGGCAATTGTTAAAGGGATCCGTTCACCGTAATCATCATCTATTTGTAAAATAATAAACTGTCCTGCGGCGCGTTCTTCAGCAATAAGAGGGGCATGAAGTCTCATCAGAAATACATCTTTTGAAAGCTGCTCCTTGAAAAGTATTTTTGCCATCATTTCTCCGTTTGTTGATCACTTCCACTCAGGTATATATAAGTAATGTGAAAGTCTTCCTAAAATTTTGAAACGAAAATTATTAAATATTTCTTACCTGACGAAAAGTTTTTGATCCTGACCGGTAATTTTTTTTCATAAGCACAGGAGTATTGCTCTTATTTTAGCAGAATTATTTATGACAATCAATTAAGCAGATTTTGAAGCAGGTTAAGAATCAGCACTGCTTTTGATAATAATCTGCATTAATTCATTTATAACAAGCCGGTGATATTGATATCAGAAACTTAAGGGGGTATGACTGATATTTAGTCCAAAATTAATATCTTTGCCTTGTCGAAAATTTCTGTTTAGTTCCACACCTCATCTCGAAAACAAACCAAACAATTAAGTTAAGGAGTAATAGATGGTTATCGGAGTACCAAAGGAAATAATCGCAGGAGAAAATCGGGTTGCGTGTGTTCCGGATGTAGCGGCAAAATTGATTAAGAAGGGATTCAAAGTTCAGATTGAAAAAGATGCCGGAATGAAAGCGGGATTCCCGGATGAAAAATACATACATGCCGGAGCTGAAGTAGCTTCCGGCTTAAAACAACTCTATGATTCAAGCGATATAATTCTGAAAGTCAGTCGGCCCGCTGAGCATCCTGATTATAAAAAGAACGAGCTGGAACTGATGAAGAAAGGATCGCTTCTTATCTGCTTCCTCTATTCGCTTCATCAGCCGGAACTTGCGGTGAAAGGTGCAGAGCTTGGTATCGATATAATTTCCGTAGACGCGATTCCAAGAACTACAATCGCCCAGAGAATGGACGCTCTCAGCTCTCAGGCAAACCTAGCCGGATATAAAAGCGTTATACTAGCCGCAAATCATCTCAGGAAAATTTTCCCGTTAATGATGACGGCTGCGGGAACCATTTCACCTGCTAAAGTAGTGATAATGGGTGCGGGCGTTGCCGGTTTATCGGCTCTCGGTACCGCTAAAAGATTAGGCGCTGTTGTGGAAGTCTCGGACGTGCGCCCCGCAGTTAAGGAAGAAGTCCAGAGTCTCGGAGGCAAATTTATAGAGGTGCCGACTGACGAATCCATGCAGGACTCGGGCGGATACGCCAAAGAGCAGTCCGAAGAATTCTTAAAGAAACAGAAAGCACTGATTTTTAAACATATTACTGAAGCCGATATTGTAATCACAACAGCATTGATCCCCGGCAGAAAAGCTCCTGTTCTTGTTACTGAAGAAATGGTAAAACATATGAGGCCCGGATCGGTTGTACTCGATATGGCGGTTGAATTCGGCGGCAACTGCGAGGTTAGCGAAAAGAATAAAACAGTTGTTAAACATAATGTTACTATTATCGGCGAACCTAATTTGCCGAGCCTAGTACCGTATCATGCGAGTGAAATGTATGCTAAGAATCTGCTCAGTTTGATTGAGTACTCTTCCAAAGATGGTAATTTCATTGTTAATATGAATGATGAAATTTTCAAAGGTGCCGTAATTGTAAAAGACGGTCAGGTTGTTCACGAAAGAACAAAAGAATTATTGAAGTAATCTGTTTTTCAGATTCATTATTCAAAAAGTCTGAATTAACATGGAATTAGAAATAATAAAAAGAAAATAAATAGTAGGAGTAAATAATGGAAAGTATCGGATTAATAATGCTCTTTTACGTATTCGTGCTTGCGATTTTTGTCGGCTTTGAATTGATTACAAAAGTACCGCCCACACTTCATACACCTCTGATGTCCGGTTCGAATGCTATTTCGGGCATCACAATTGTCGGTGCGATTCTGAGTGCAGGTCTGGAGGAATTCACTATAAGCACCATACTTGGCCTGGTAGCCATGATCTTCGCCACTATCAATGTGGTCGGAGGCTTCCTGGTTACAGATAGAATGCTAAAAATGTTCAAAAAGAAGTGAGTTGAAAAATGAGAATACTAATAGAGATTTCATATTTAATTGCATCAGTACTCTTCATCTTCGGAATAAAATATTTAAGTTCTCCTAAGACTGCTCGTAAAGGAAATTTTCTTTCTGCTCTCGGTATGTTCATAGCTATCATAGTCACATTGTTCGATCAGCATGTTCTTACTTTCGAGTGGATTATTACCGGATTTATAATCGGCGGTTTAATCGGAGTCTTAATGGCTATCAAAACGCCTATGACCGGTATGCCTCAGATGGTGGGACTTCTAAACGGATTCGGCGGAGGTGCGTCGTTACTTGTAGCGCTTTCGGAATATTATAAAATGAAAAACTTTCCCTCATGGACATTTAACGATGCAACCAACATTACCGTTGTGCTCAGTTTAATTATCGGAGCCGTTACGTTTAGCGGGTCACTTATTGCATTCGGTAAATTACAGGGAATAGTTACAGGCAAGGTTGTTAAATACCCGGGGCAGCACCCGATAAATGTTCTTCTGTTTATCGGAGTGATTGCTGCAGGTGTCTTTTTCGTAATCGATCCCACTTTAGAATCTTTGGTTCTTCTGATCGCCGCCGTATCATTGCTGCTCGGTGTTCTTCTTGTTCTTCCGATCGGAGGAGCAGATATGCCTGTTGCAATTTCTCTCCTGAACTCGTATTCAGGACTTGCCGCTTCGGCAACGGGTTTTGTCCTCCAGAACAATCAGCTTATAATTGCAGGAGCGCTCGTAGGAGCATCAGGAATAATTCTTACGCTTATTATGTGCAGAGGAATGAATAGATCCCTGCTGAATGTCGTAATGGGAGGTTGGGAAAGCGCCGGCTCATCAGGTCCGGCCGCTTCAAGCGCATCATCGCCAAAGGGACAGGTTAAATCGGTCGATTCCGAAGAACTTGCTATGATCTTTGATGCCGCGGAAAATATTATTATCGTTCCCGGATACGGTATGGCCGTTGCTCAGGCCCAGCATGCGGTTAGAGACCTTGTTAATATTCTTGAATCAAGAGGTAAGAAAGTCCGCTTTGCTATTCACCCGGTTGCCGGCAGAATGCCCGGCCATATGAATGTACTTCTTGCCGAAGCCCAGATCTCATATGACAAGATGCTTTCAATGGAGGAGATAAACGACGACTTTCCGAATACCGACATCTCACTCATAATCGGTGCTAACGATGTTGTTAATCCGGCGGCTCGAAATGATAAGAGCAGTCCTATCTACGGAATGCCGATACTTAATGTCGATTACTCCAAAACCGTGGTGATAAACAAACGTTCCATGAACGTTGGTTACGCCGGAATTGAAAACGAATTGTTCTTCTATCCGAATTCACTTATGTATTTCGGCGATTCAAAAGATGCGGTTGCCAAACTTACACATGAATTGAAAAATCTCTGATTTTTTTTAGATCTGATTTGAAATGCCATCTGTAACCGGATGGCATTTATATTTTTAAAGAGCGATGGAGAAATAAAAATTCTGAACCGGCGGAGCCTGCCCTTCATTCTGCTTATGAATTTTTGAAACCCACTTTCCCACTGAAAATCCGATTAAAGCGCCAACGAATACATCCGAAACCCAATGTTTATCCTCGTATACTCTTGAATATGCCGTTAAAATTGCCGGAACATAATAGAGAATTTTTAAAGTCCCGTTGCTCGTGTTTTCCGAAAGTACTGTTGATAATGAAAACCCTAGACTTGTATGGCCCGAAGGGAAAGACCAGTTATCGTCGCTGAAAAGAGAAAGAGGAGCAAAACTGAATGCACCGTTATCATTGTAAGGCCGCGACCTGCCGAAACTGATCTTCATCAGCTGTGTTATTAATCCGGTGTAGAGTGCTGACTGAAGAATTTCGAAAGCGACTTTTCTATTCAGATAATTATCATTCACTATACCCGAGAGGGCATTTATACCGCTTATTAATGCGGTATTATAAGGTTCTCCCCAGATTCTGCCGAACTCCACGGCAAAATTTGTCTCCCCGGCCCGGTTAAGAATCACTTCATCCCGGATTGATTCATCAAACTGCATAATTAGCAATGATGAGGCGGCTGCAAGTCCTATCATTCCCCAATCGCCGGATTCCCATTTACCAGGCTGTTTTATGAATTTTTCTGTTTCCCTGCCGAATTGCCTGAAATTCAGGTTGTTTTGTGGAAAAACATTTTGAAAGGCTACCAAAACTATTATATAAAAAAGGAGAAAATTTTTTCTCCCGTATGATCGGATAAGCATTTTAATCCTTCTTTTATATTTTAATTATTCTTCGATACAACTATTTTAATTCCTGCCGGGTCAAAATACGTGTAACTTTATAAAAACTCCATAAGTCTAAAGTAGCAGAAAAATCTTTTAAGAGGGAGGAAGGACATGAACAGCATGGTAGACAAATCGGTAACAAAAAAAGTATTCTGGATACTTTTAATTACACTCATCGGAACAGTTTTCGCAACTGATCTCCTGGCTGATAATCTTAAATTGATAAAAGAGAAATCCTTTCAGGTAAAACCGGGTGAAAATCTTCTTGTTGATGCATCCGGCGCTGATATTAAAATAGAAAGCTGGAATAAAGATGAAGTCTACGTGAAGATCTTTGGTAACCGTAAAGCCGAAGAAAAAATGGATTTCAAAATTGAAAGAACATCGGACGGTGTAGAAGTATACGCTAAGAGAGAGAGCTCCTGGTTCTTCAACTGGGGAGGCGGATACAGTGTGAGAATTGAAGTTTATATGCCTGCCAGCTATAACAACAATATTGAAACTTCTGGCGGTGATATTTTTATTCAGAATGTTCAAGGGAAATTCAGACTCGATACATCCGGCGGCGATATCGATCTTAAAAGTACTTCCGGTGATCTGAAAGCCAGAACTTCCGGCGGCGATATTACTCTTACAAGTCATAACGGTTATGCCGATGTTTCTACTTCGGGCGGAGATATTAAAACCTACGGACATCAAGGCGACCTGCTTTCTTCAACATCCGGAGGTGATATACACATTGAAGCCGGTAACGGAAAAATCTCAGCAAAGACTTCCGGCGGCGATATCGAAATAAAATATGACGGCAGCAATAAAGGGATATATGCTTCAACTTCAGGCGGGGATATTAATCTCGCTCTTCCGGCAAACCTAAAAGCATCGGTCGATTTTGCTACTTCCGGGGGGGATATCGACTGCTATTTCAATAATTACAAAACTACTAAAGTCAGCCGTGGTAAACTGAAAGGGGAGTTTAACGACGGCGGCGAATCGATCGTCTGTAAAACAACAGGCGGGGATATAGTAGTCCGCGATAAATAATTACCATCTGCCCGAGAATTTTAAGAGGGGAAGGATAACCGGTCCTTCCCTTTAGTTTCACTTCAACCCTTCAAATCTTTATCAATTGTAAAAGAATCCTTTTTTAACTACTTTTTGAACGGAAAAATCAATTATACAATCAACGGGTATATGAAATGAAAATGGATTGGAATAAGTATCTCGGTAAAATGCTTAATATCACGATGAATGAAAATTACGGCGTTGTTTATGGAAAAGGCGGAGAAGAACACCCCGCTTTCTACGAAATAGTCTTCAAAACCGGGAAACTTGTCTCGGCATTTGAAGAAGGCCTTCTTCTCGAGGCCGTCCGAGATAAAAATAATTACAATATTTTCGTCCCTTATACGTCAATCAAATGCGTAGAAATCTATTAAGCCTTATCTTTTTTATAATTCTGTTGGGCCGGATAACTTTCGCAGCCGATTTCCAGATTAAAAGCCTCCGTGTCTATTCTTCACTTGATCAGACTGAATTCCCCCTGGTCGATCTTAAAGATTCTTCCAGACAGACTATTACAATCGAATTCGATGTCCAGTCAACTTTCATTCCGAATCTGAATATTGTTTTCAGGCTTTGTAATTCCGACTGGATCCCTTATGATAATGTTTTTCTGATGAATCCCGGATTCAATACCGAATACAACCTCTGGTTTGAACGCCTCCCTTTAAGAGTTAAAGGAGCGCGGTATCATTATTCAGGAAATTTTCCTAACAGGAATGTTACTTTCCCGTATTCCGGCAAGTGGATCTTTCAGATAGTCGATTCCCAGAATCCCAATCAGGTCTATGGTGAAGGAAAATTTTATGTAGTAAATCCTGAAGTCCGGCTCTATTCGCAGATTGATAATGAAAGGGCTCAGTCATTTAATTCCGAAACGGCCGAATTGAACAGGACTTATATCATCCGCAACACATTTGAACTTCCCGATTCGCTTTTCGCGGCTTATGTTAAATCTGTCGAGATAATAAAGAACAGGAGAATTTCCGATCCTGTGGTAATTAGCCGGAATCAGTATTCACTGACCCGCTTTTACGAATGGAACGGTTCTAACCGTTTTACATTTATCGCACGGGATCTTCTGCCGGGCAATGAATACAGGCAGACCGATCTCCGGGATTACAACCGGTTCAATACTCAAAATGTAAATGCGCAATACGACGGAATTGAAACTTCAAATTTTTTTAAGAAAGGAAGACGAGACCTTAACGGCGCTTCATTCCTGACTGATTTCAGAAACGACTATGCCGATTATCTAAATGTGAATTTCCGGATCAGGCCCCCGGAAAATATATCCGATCCTGTTTTTCTTGTCGGAAGTTTCAATAACTGGCAGGTTCTGCCCGAATATGAAATGTTTGACGACAATGGCCTTTTAAACCTGAGCATAGAACTGAAAAGAGGTATTTATGATTACCAGTTTGTAACGGCAGAGATTTATGAGTATAGAATAAATAGCATCGACTGGAATATCCTGGAAGGGAATTACTGGGATACTTTCAACGAGTATCATGTTTTTGTTTTCTATGAGACGCCTGAAAAAGGTGGATATGATAAAATAATCGGTTATAAAAAGATTAAATCCGGAGAGTTATGGAGAAACTGAAAGTTGGAGTAATCGGTACAGGACATTTAGGAAAACTTCACACAAAATTATTCAGAGAGGTTGAAGGATCGGAATTCATCGGCATTTATGATAAGGATCCGGAAAAATCCCGATCGGTTGCGGGCGAATTCCAGGTTAAAGCTTTTGAAACTCTGGACGGACTGATTTCGAAAGTTGACGCGGTCTCAATTGTATCTACTACAAGCGCTCATTATGAACTTGCTAAATACGCATTTGAAAAGGGGAAACATGTATTTGTTGAAAAACCGATTACCGCCACAATTGCCGAAGGCGAGGAGCTTGTTAAAATAGCCGATCAGAAAAATCTCCTCTTCCAGGTCGGACATATAGAAAGATTCAATCCCGCTCTCATCTCGCTGGAAAAATATTCTCTTAATCCGCTGTTCATTCAGACCGACAGGCTATCGCAATTCAATCCGAGAGGAACTGATGTGGCGGTTGTTCTCGATCTGATGATTCACGACATCGATATAATCCTTAGCCTTGTAAAAAGCGAAGTGGCTAATGTCAGCGCAAGCGGTGTAGCGGTTGTATCTGACACTATCGATATAGCCAACGCCCGTCTCGAATTTGAAAACGGTGCAGTAGCCAATGTTACCGCGAGCAGAATTTCGCAGAAGAAAATGCGTAAGATGAGAATGTTCCAGCGGGATACTTATATTACACTCGATTTTATTACCGGAGTATCTGAAGTTTACAGGCTTGTATCCCCCGGCGACATTCCGGATAATCCGTTTATTTCATTCGGTGAAATCGGAATAGGCGATAAAAAGAAAGCCGTTGTTTACGAACAGCCGGAACAGAAGGAGATAAATGCTTTGAAGCACGAACTCCAGCTCTTTGTAAATTCGGTCCGGAATAAAACTAATCCGGCTGTAACAGGGGCTGACGGATTGAAAGCCCTTAAAGTAGCCGAAATGATAATTAAAAAAATTGAGGAGTCGATTGCACGTGCGCAGGTTAATTAGTCTCTTAATAATTTTTTCCGCCCTGAGCGGCTGCAGCATTCTTAAAACGATGGAGAATATCTCACGGCTGAAATATAAAATTCATTCCGCCCTCGATTATAAAATTCTCGGTATCGACGTAAAAGGGAAAAAATCGATAAAGGATTTTAATTCGATTGAAATGCTTAAACTCTCTTCCGGACTTCTTAAGGGAAGTCTACCTCTTACATTCACTCTGAATATTGAAGCGAGAAATCCGAATGACGGATCTGGCGGATATCCGCGAACCGACCTTACTCTTGAATCCTTCCCGTATAAATTATTCGTTAATGAGAAAGAGATTATTACGGGCAATATCAGTCAGCCGTTAAACGTTCCCGGTGTAGGCGAATCGACATTAATCAAACTGAATATTGAATTCGACCTGGCAAAAAGTGTTAAAGAAAAAAATCTGGATGATGTATTATCGCTCCTCCTTAATCTGGGCGGACTCGGCGGTTCCACATCCAATTTAAAATTGCTTGTTAAACCGGTCGTTGGTACGCCGATCGGAAGTATCAATTACCCGAACGAAATTACTATTGTAGATAAAACTTTCAACTGAGGAATTCATGCCTAAGAAATACGCAATCGGAGTCGACCTGGGCGGTACGTCAATTAAAGCCGGACTCGTTGATGAAAAGGGGAAGATAATAGAAAAGATTTCGATCGACAGTATGGCCCACAACGGTCCGGAAGCCGTGATCGGACAGATTATAAAAGGCGTTAAGCAGATTTTGAAAAAGCGGAATCATAAAATCCTGGGTATCGGAATAGGATCTCCCGGAACTATCCGGACTAAGAAGGGAACCGTTGAGAATCCGCCTAACTTCCCCGGCTGGGAGAAAGTGCATCTCGGGAATGTTATTAAGAAGGAATTTAAGGTTGATGTCTTTGTGGAGAACGATGCCAACGCCGCGGCTATCGGCGAACTGATTTACGGAGCCGGGAAAAAATTTAATAACTTTATAATGATTACTCTCGGCACCGGCGTCGGCGGCGGAATTATTATCGATAAAAAAATCTACCGCGGCGAAGTGGGCGGTGCGGGAGAACTCGGGCACGTCACAATAGATTATAACGGTGTTCCCTGCAAATGCGGTTCGTTCGGATGCGTGGAGGCTTATATAGGAAACAGCTACCTGATCGAGAGAGTTAAAACCGGGCTTCAGCAGAATAAGCAATCGCAGATCCATAAACTTTCCGGCAATAATCTGGATTATCTTACGCCTAAAATTATTCACGACGCATCCGAGGCGGGGGATAAGTTTGCTCAATCGGTAATTGTAGATACAGGTAAAAGACTCGGATACGGCCTGAGCAACGCGGTAAATATTCTCGACATAACTACAATAATTATCGGCGGCGGAGTTGCGGGCTTCGGTGAATTGCTCTTCTCATCCGTATCCGAAACGCTTAAAAGCCGGGTAATGAAACCGTTTCAGAACAGAATTGTTGTGTTGCCCGCGCGGCTTAAAAATGAGGCGGGCATTAAAGGCGCGTCCGCTCTTGTATTTTATAAATCCTGACAAGTTCAGAATTATCCGTGATCGATGAGAATATTAATAACGATATTATTTCTCCCGGTTCTCCTTTTTGCACAGCAGAAGGATTCAACCGTCTCAAAGGTCTTAAGCGACTCACTAAGAATTGCATCCGCTGATTCACTTGCTGCAGATTCAACCCGCACTAAAAAAGTAAGCGATGTGGATGCCGTTGTCTCCGCATCCTCACAGGACTCGCTTATCTATAACGTCCGGAATAAAAAAATGTTCCTCTACGGTTCCGGCGACCTGAAATACAAACAGACCGATCTTAAGAGCGGAAAAATTTTCGTCGACTATGATAAGAACGAACTCGAAGCTTTCGGTATAACAGATACTTCCGATACCGCTAAAGTAAAATTGAAACAGACTCCCGTCCTTACTGAAGGGGGTGACGTTTACGAAGGTTCGAGAATCAAATATAATTTTAAAACGCAGCAGGGGTTTATCTCATTAGCCAAAAATAAAGAACAATCCTCCCGCTACGAAGGTGAAAAAGTAAAAAAAGTTGATAAAGATACCTATTTCATCGAGGATGGAATTTTTACCACGTGCGAATCAGATACTCCGCATACTTATTTCTCCGCGAGTGAAATGAAAGTCATTCAGCGCGATAAAATTATTGCCAAATGGATCTTCATGAATATTGGGGGCGTCCCTTTCCCCATACCTCTTCCTTTCGCGGTAATACCGAATGAATCGGGAAGACGGTCGGGTATAATTATTCCAACGTTCGGACAGGAATTCAGGCGCGGGCAGTACTTTAGGAATTTCGGGTACTTCTTCGCGCTCAGCGATTATTTCGACCTGGCTCTTACCGGCGATTACTTTACCAAAGGGGGATACGGACTAAGAAGCCGGCTCAGGTACGCGAAGCGTTACGATTTCTCCGGATCATTCAATGCCGGTTACTCAAAAATTATTCTCGGCGAAGAGACTGACCCGAACCGGCAGGAACAGACCGACTGGAATTTCTCACTCTATCATAACCAGCAGATCGATCCTACTTCACGTCTCGATGTTAATCTTCAGTTCCAGTCATCAGTATCAACTACAACGATCTTTTATCACAGGATATTATCTCCAACGCTACGTTTAGCAAGAGATGGGACGAATCCGGAAACAGTCTCTCTATCAATTACAGCAGGACTCAGAATCTATCCACCGGAAACATCTACGAATCGCTTCCGAATATTTATTTCTCAAAAAACATCACCTATCCTTTCAAGAGAGAGGGAGCCGAAGCAATCGGCGACCAGAAGTGGTACGAGCTGATCGCGTATACTTATTCCGGACAGTTCCGTAATGAAAGGAGAAAGACGGAAGGAAACCTGAAGATACGAGGCGGAGTTCAGCACGACCTCTCTTTCAACGCTTCTCCCAGAATCGGTTACTTTAATGTCTCGCCGAGAATCGGATACCAGGAGAAATGGTACAACAAAAGAACCAAAATTGAAAACAGGGTGATAGAAGAAACCGATCCTGTTACAGGCAAAATAAATAAACGCGATACGCTAGTTGTTTCGGATCTCAAAGAACTTAATTTTGTCCGGACTTTCGATATGAGCGTTTCCGCGTCTACAAAGCTCTACGGAATTATGCAGCCGAATATTCTCGGAATAGAATCCTTCCGTCATACCCTGATGCCTTCAATCTCATATTCATACCAGCCGGACTTTGCCGATAATACTTGGGGATATTACGATTCGTATACTAAGTCGAACGGTGAAGTGGTTTATTACGATAAATACCAGAACGAAATTTTCGGCGGCGTTATGGGCGGACAAAGACAGAGTCTAAGCTTCTCGCTCGGCAATGTCTTCGAAATTAAAACGATGAAAGATCCGAACGATACTACAAAGAATAGCGACGCGAATAAGATTCAACTCCTCAATCTCAACGCGAGCATCGGTTATAATTTCGCTGCCGACAGTATGAAACTATCCGACCTATCTCTAAGCTACAGGACACAGATAGGGCAGATACTCAGTTTCGACGGAAGCTCCACTTTTACATTTTACGATTACGAAGGGAATTTCAGGGTAAACCGTTTTCTTGCATCGGCGGGGAAGGGGCTTTTCAGACTCACCAATTTCAACTTTTCGATCTCTACAAATCTGATTGGCGAGGCGGACAGCGACAGGAACAGCGCTCCGAAACGTCCCGGCGAAGATTACGGTGCCTTCCAGAAAGCCGATTATATTACTCTCTATGACGAGAATGAATCGCCCGATCTCTCGATACCCTGGAATCTTAACCTGAGCTATAACTATAACATTGTAAAGACAACGCCGAATCAATCCACAGCTTTTTCGAATCTCAGCGCGGACCTCGGATTCAGTCTTACGAAAAACTGGAAATTCACCGTAAGGGGAAGTTACGATTTCGAGCAGAAGCAGATTATAACGCCGCAGATTTCTATCTACCGCGACCTCCACTGCTGGGAAATGAATTTTACCTGGAACCCGATCGGTACATACCGGGGATTTATGTTCGAGATACGGATGAAAGCACCGGAGCTTCAGGATATTAAAGTGAGCAAATCAAGAGGATTGTACTCCGGAAGAAGGTGATTTGTAAGCACAGCAGATTAGTCTTCCCGCTTCCTTCGTATATTCAGAGGCTTCTCCAACGAATCGATCGCTTCAATTATCTCATCTACTTTCTTCTGAAGCATTGCCTGGGAATCGAGGACCCCTTTGTTGTAGAAATATGGACCTACCTCGTCGGCAATAAAGTTGAGAAAGAATTCAGCTTCGAACCGGCCGATCTCCTGGCCTAACTCTTTCTCAAAATATTCCTGAATCTTTGAGACGATTTCCTCTTTTTCCTGCTTTGTAAAACTGATGATTGACATAAATTGATTCCGCCCGGTAAACTTTTAGTTAATATCCATAAAGAGTTTCTGATTCAAAAATCCTTCTATCGGCAGGTCGCCGAAATTTATTCCCCTCGCATACTCAATCGCTTTTGCTGCAGGGAAATTCTGGTATCTTATTAAATATGCGGCAAAGATATGGCTCGCGCGCCAGGCGACCGTGCAGTGAATCAATGCTATCCCTTTTACACTTTCTAAAGCTTTGGCGAAATTCTCCAGCGCTTCCGGTGTGTATGGTGTGTCCGTCCCGCCGAGAGGAAGATGAATATATTTCATGCCGAGGCCTTCAACAAGTTCTTGTTCATTGAAAGGGACATAATTTTTGTTATCCATTTCTCTCTGAGTCCTTAAATTGATTACAGCAGTAACGCCGTTCTCTTTAAGCCGGACGAAAGCCGCGCTGTCCGGCTGGCCGCTTATAAAGAGATTGCCGGTTTCTACTACTGTCCCTTGAAATCCGCTTAAGTCCAGTTTTTTGGGAAATGTAAACTCAACCTGAGCTGAATTAAGTACCGGGAAAAAAAGAATTAACAGATATGAAATTAATCTATATGACATTGCTGATTCCTTTCTTAAATATGAATTTCTAAAAATAACGGCGTTGTTTTTAAGTTTACCTGCCGAAGGCATGGCAGGTAGGGAAGCAGTCGGGCTGAAGTGCGGCTTAGGTGTTTTACTGAAATTCTTTGAAAAAATTATTATCAACTTCATAAACTGTTTTTGGGATTACACCCAATTCCAATCTCTGAAACATTGCAACAAGTTTTTCGCCATCGACAATTTCAATTGGTGGCGCCCCATCTCTTCTTGCTTCCCTCTTTGCTTCGCTTGTAAATGATCCAGTTGTCATAATAATTCCCTTATCTGCTCTACCAAGCATCGCACCTCGAAAATCTCTGATCTGTGAAGCCGAGACTGATCCTTTATAACGTTTACACTGAAATAGAACATTGAAACTAACTAATGGATTAACTTCCAGAATTCCGTAACCATCAATGCCGCCATCGCCCGACTTTCCAGTTACTCTAACTTCTTGAAATCCAGCTTCACGCAAAAGTCTTTGACAAACTCGTTCAAATCCATCTGGTGGAAGTTCTTGTAGAATTTCAAGAAGTGTTGTCTCTTCATTTTCATCAACATCGATTTCGTCTTCAAGAGGAGTTTTAGACTTAGCTAATTTTGCAGCTTCCTTTTTACTTTGTTCTCTAAAATTCCTTCTCTCTGCTCGAATAATTTCAGAAATGATTTCTTCGGTTAGTTCTTCTTTAATTGCTTTTTCTGTGAGAGACCAGACACCACGGCTTGAAGATATTAAGAATCCACCTTTAACTAAATATAGTCGTGCCCATTGTGCTTGGTTTCTTACTTTAGATTCACCATTCTTCAAAGTCTCTTGCTGTTCACTCTCCGGTATGTTTAGTTTTTCAATTGCGAGATCGATTATTTCACCAACATTCCCAGATCCACCAAGTTCTTTTAATGAATCTACGATTGGTTTGAAAAATCTCATAAACTGTGGTTTAATATTTTTTGCCAATTTAACCTCTATTAAAAACACCTAACGTCGTTGTGCATAAGACGCAACCCAGAATAAGAATTTTGCTTAGAAAACAAATGCCAATAATTTTGAAAATATTTTTTTTATAGTACAACTTAGAACAAAATAGCCTACACGGAATGACTACCATTAAAATTATACAAATGCCGAAAGTGAAAAGCTGTCGCCTTGAGCAATTTGTTATCAAGCTACAATAAAGTCAGTTATACTTGGTCTAGTATTTTTGCAACTTGAATTAATACATTTTTAACTTTTCTATTCCATGGAGCATTTTTCCTTTCAGAAGTTAACATATCTTTAGCAGTTATTAAATATTCTTTAGCTGTATCATCATGATACTTATAGCAATATTGAACCGCTTGATCAGCAAAAACTAAAGCATGGTAAGTTTTTCTTTTATCAATAATGTAACATTCTTTTAAAATATCCATACTTTGCTTTAACGTTCTTCTTACTGTATCATCATCACTCGTTGACTTAATATTGGCTTTAAATAGAATAATCGCGTGAGAATTGCGAATGGCAGTAATTTTTCCATCAGTTTGTGTAATTGCTTTATCAATCCACGAAAATGCTTCATTGAATTTAAATTTATATGCTAAATATAAAGCTCCTTGTTGAAGTATGTAGGATGAAGGATCTTTCTCATATATTTTTTCATAATATTCTTTTCCTTCTTCCCACTCCCAGAAGGCTTTTTTAGCATAATTCGCATCAAAAGCCCTTCTTTTAAATATGTCATAATTGCAAATTCTATATGGAGAAATCTCATTGTGAAATTTTAGTAATATTCTCTTTAATGCGATAGGTTTAACAAGATCTAACACAGTTTCAGATACGATTCTTGAACGTGGAATATAATAGTCTTGTTCTAATTCAATGAGAGAGTCACAATAATCCAAAATTAACGAACCAAGATGATCCACCATTATATTAACTTCTTTATAGTCTTTAATTTCATTTCTAAGAAATGCATAAGTCATATCAAATGATATCGGTGTCCGGCACTTGTGAACATAACAGAACATTACAAATAGGTCATGAAGAACTTCATTTTCGGAATTCAATCTTACGAGGACATCATTAAATCGCTCCTTTAATTTTGGTCCGACTATATTTGACTCAATTACTTCAAATACTGAAGGTGAAAGACTTAATTCAGTTGGTGGATTAATAAAATCATCTACACGTGTTTTGGTAGGGATACGAGAAAATATTTCTTGCATATCCTTGTCAGTTAGACCAGTAATGTCTATAATTTTAACATGAGAATTATCAATACGATGAGAACATATTTCGAAATTAAAATCCCTATCAGCACCTATTACAATAACATTAGGCGAATCAACTAATAAAGTGAAAGTCTCGATATAATCAGCAAAATTGTCAAGAAAGACAAGACAATTAGCGCCATTTAATCTTGAGATTAAAAGTTTTGCTCTTTCGAATGTTAAAGAAGAAAAATAAAGTTTATAACCGCTAAAATTAATATCATTTGCAACCATCATAAGGAGAGTACTTTTTCCACAACATGGAATACCAATAATCGCAGTATTCTGTTTTGAATTTATGGATTCTATGATTTTTGAATAATGTGATATTTTATATATTTGACCAGAAAATATATCGTGCCATGTAGGTTCCGCACCAAGGTAAAAATCAACAAGAGGTCTTACTGGCACTGTCCCGATTTCTGGTATTATAGCATCTTGAAATTCTTTTATATCATCTGTAACTCTTAAATGTCCATTGTCACTTCTTTGCAAATCCAGAGAATTAAAATATTCTAATAATTGTTTTGTATCGGAGATTATTATAGAGAAATCCAAAGATTTGAAATAGCTGATTCGTGCTTCATCTTTTTCGTGCAATACAATCCATTTAGGTTTTTGTTCTCTTCCTTTTATTGAATTTGGATTAAGAGCCTTGATTACACCAGCGTCTGAAATGCTATATCCCCAAAAAATTGTGGGAAAAGTCTGAAGTTTATTTGTCAGAAAATTCCATTTATCTGGGTCGGTTGAAAAAGTGCTTGCTATATCAATCGTTGAAAATACAAGAGGATCTTCTTTTAAAATATTTCCGTGCAGTGGGATAAAATCAATTGCAGAACGATCAGAATAGGTCGGACCATTATGTGTTATATCATTTATATACTTTGTCTTACTTTTCGAAAATATCTTGTATACTAGGTCATCTATATTCGTTGTAAATATAGATTTAATTAATAATTTATCTATGATATTATAACAAGAATCAAATGTTTCTACTGTAAATCGTTGAACAAGAAATCTGCGTAATAGATTTTTCTTTGATGATTCAAGAATTGTGCATATTTGAGACAAGGAAAGATCACCCACATCATGTAAATCAAAATTTTTGATAATTTCTTGTTTGAGTTGACCGCCTACAGGCAATGCCTCACCATTATGGTTATTTGCCATAACTGAAAATCCGGAACCCAGAAATAAATTAATACCAGTTTTCAATGATTCTTTTAACGTATTTTCATTTTCAATCTCAAACATATCTTTACTCCTACTTAGCTTTATAAATAGTAATTATCTCGCTTGAATAGTTTCTGTCATTTGATGCATAGATTCTGCATTTATTTATATTGTGTAAAGAATTTATATTTTTTGCGTGCTATCATCCATAATAAAAACAATGTTGATTAATAGAGCAAATTGTATAGGTAATATTAAATCTAAAATCTATATGCAGTTTCGGTTCTGTTCTAAGTGGAGCTGTAAAAAAAGTTGTGGTGGAATAGTAGAATAGATATGTAAGCAGACAAGCTGAGGATGGGTCCGGCATTAAGTACCCCTCTGTAATGCGAAGGCAAGTTAAAATTTCAACTTTAAAAAGGCAAGAAAAATTAGGGGCTATAAATTAATTCTCTTGCTTGGTTGTTTGGATGATTGGATGAGGGTAGGGTGGCAGGAGGGAGTAGGGAAGTGGAAGTATGGAATATTGGAAAAATGGAATAATGGGAAGTAACAAAGTGACAAAGTAACAAGTGACAGGGAAGGGTAGAATGATGAGAAATTGAAGTCAGAGGACAGAAGACAGAACAGAGAACACTACAGCCTATTGCCAAAGATTACCATAACAAACTTCTACAAAACGAAAGGTCATCCTGATGACAATCAGGATCTACACATCACTGAATTGTTGTACATTTAGATTCCGGGTCAAGCCTGCCTACCGCAGGCAGGCCCGGAATGACAGTTGTGTTGTCATCCTGATGAAAATCAGGATCTACACGTCACGGGACTCTTTTACGTTCAGATTTCGGGTCAAGCCTGCCTACCGCAGACAAACCCGGAATGACATTATCCTAAACAAGCCGCATATCCTCCAGGAAGGGGAGCTTATCCCTCGTCTCCCTGACAATTTCAAAATCGAGATCCACTACGCTTATCTTTTCCTCTTCGCCTGCAGAAAGGAGTTCTTTACCGAGGGGATCGTAAACCGAACTGTAGCCGTTGTATCTCAAACCGGGGTCGCTTCCAACCCTGTTTACGCCGGTCATAAAACACTGGTTCTCAATAGCGCGGGCTTTAAGAAGCGTCCGCCAGTGGTCTATCCTCGCGACCGGCCAGTTGGAAATATTAACAATCATATCAACGCGCTCCTTACCGTATAACCTGTAGAGCTCCGGGAATCTAAGGTCGTAGCAGACCGTCAGACCGATCCTGCGCGGACCGATCTTAGTAATTACAATTTCCTTTCCGGCTCTGTAATTATCGCTTTCCCCGGCGTATGTGAAAGGATGAATCTTCCGGTAACGTGCGGCTATAAGTCCGTCCGTGTCGAAATGAACGAGCGAATTAAAAATCCCTTCCTCGCTCTTCTCAATAATTCCGGCAAAGATGTTTAGTTTCAAACTGCGGGAGAGTTCCATAAAAAACCGGGTAGAGACGCCGTCGAGGTCCTCCGCGAATTTTCCGGAGTCCATTGTAAATCCGGTCAGTGTCATTTCGGGGAATATCAGGAGGTCCGGCTTTTCAGTAAGCCGTTCAAGCAGCTTTCCGATCTTTAAAATATTCTTTTCGGGATTCTCCCATTCGGGGTCGTATTGAACAAGTCCGGCCTTCATCATTCAGCTCCGTCAGTTAAGATTGATCTTTTATAAGAAAAATTTTTTTTGCGGAAAGAATTTAATAATTTTCCGGCAATTCAATCATCCTTCAGGTATTTAATGCTAAATTATATCTGGTTCACACTGCTGCTGCTCGGTATTGTTACGGCGGTAACAGTAGATCTCTCCGATAAAGCGACCAATAAATACAGGAACGGCGAACAGCTCTATGTACTCGTTAAATTCGATCAGCCGGAAATCGATTCATCTAAATCGGTCAGCGCTACACTAATGGTAAGCAGCACTGTATTCAACGACTTCTATAATGTAAAGGAGCCGGCAGATATTTTCCAGAATTTACGACTGAAGTATAATCCCGGCGAAAAGAATTTCACTTCATTCTTCGAAGCGGGCGACGGGACTCCCTCAATCTGGAAAGAGATGGCTAAGGTAGGAGGAAAGGAGAACGACCTTACGGGAAAAGTGGTACTCCGTCAGAAACTCGATTCACTCCTTTACACCGGTTCATTCTACCCTGAGGAGATTTCATTCTCGCGCATGAGGGAGGTAACCAATGCGGCTATCGATTACGCTTCCAACGCCGTTAAGATCGCCCTCGGACTGATCGGTATTATGGCCCTCTGGCTCGGCATAATGAAAATTGCGGAACAGTCGGGACTTATCTCAATAATCGCGAGGGGATTAAGGCCGGTAACAAAATTTTTATTTCCGGATGTTCCTCAGGATCATCCAGCGATGGGATCGATGATAATGAATATATCGGCTAATATGCTAGGACTCGGCAACGCTGCTACGCCGTTCGGTTTGAAAGCGATGGAGGAGCTCGATTCGCTCAATCCGGAGAAAGGGACCGCTACAAACGCTATGTGTACTTTCCTGGCGATTAATACCGCAGGACTCACACTCATTCCCGCTACAGCAATTGCAGTAAGAGCCGCTGCGGGAAGCAGCGACCCGGCGATAATAATCGGCACTTCATTCTTCGGCGCCGCGTGCGCGACGTTCACAGGAATTCTAGCAGCGAAAATTTTAGAGAAGTTCTCAATACCCGGTTATAATTTCAAAGAATGGTTCAGGTCGAATATAAAATTCATCGGCGGATTTTTTATTGCCGCCGCGGCAATTCTTCTGGCAATCGTGACCGGATTGTTTTCGATGGTTGATACGGAGATCATCAAATCGATCGTTCAGGGGATCTCTTTTTTAGCTATTCCACTTATAATAATTTCATTTGTCTTTTACGGAGCGTTAAAGAAAGTAAAACTCTACGAAGTTTTTGTTGAGGGAGCCAAAGAAGGATTTAATGTTGCCGTAAGAATAATTCCATACCTAGTTGCGATGCTTGTGGCTATCGGAATTTTCAGGGCGGGCGGTGCTATGGATCTGCTGATACTTATCCTTTCTCCCGTAACGAATCTGATCGGAATGCCCGCCGAGGCATTGCCGATGGCTCTGATGCGTCCTTTATCCGGAAGCGGATCGCTCGGAATTATGTCCGAAATTATTTCCGTCCACGGCGCGGATTCGTTCATCGGAATTCTCGTATCGACTATTATGGGAAGTACCGAAACAACTTTTTATGTGCTCGCACTCTATTTCGGAACGGTTAATATTAAGAGAACTCGGCACGCTGTAGCTGCCGGTGTCCTGGCCGATATTGCCGGAATTTTAGGAGCGCTTTTTATTGTGGGAGTATTATTCGGTTAATCTATGAAAGTATTTATAACGCAGGAACTGCCGGGGAATATCGAAGAAACTCTGAGAAGTAAAGGGTTTGATGTTGATGTTTACCGGAAGAATAAAATAATCCCGAAAAAAGAATTGATTGAAAGGGCTAAGTCGGCGGACGGGCTGATCTGCCTTCTTACAAACAGAATTGATAAAGGAGTAATCGACAGTTTAAAGAAGTGCAGGATAATCGCAAATGTTGCCGTCGGTTTCAACAATATAGACGTTGGATACGCAAAGTCGAAAGGAATTGCCGTTTCCAATACTCCGGGAATTCTTGATGACGCTACGGCGGATCTTACGTTAGCGCTGATACTCGCCTGCGCGAGACGATTGAGAGAAGGGGACACATATACAAGAACTGGAAAATTTAAAGCGTGGATGCCGCAGCTACTCCTTGGTATTGAAATGGCCGGAAAGACTGCTGGAATAATCGGCTCTGGTAGAATAGGCCTGGAGGTGGCGAACCGGCTTGTTCCGTTCAAGACAAAAATTATATACTATAACCGGAGCCGCAAAACCGGATTTGAAAAGAAGACGGGCGCAAAAAGAGTATCCCTCAATTCACTTCTGAAAAAATCGGATTTCATTTCGGTTCATCTTCCGTTGAATAAGGAGACTTTTCAGATTCTGAATAAAAAGAATCTGAACCTGATGAAAAAGACCGCTGTAATCGTGAACACATCCCGCGGTGAAGTGATAGAGGAAAAAGCTCTAATCGACTTGCTGAAGAGGAGGAAAATATTTGCCGCCGGGTTAGATGTTTATGAAAACGAACCCCGGTTAAATCCTGAAATCTTCGGGCTGGATAACGCGATTCTTCTGCCGCATATCGGAAGCGCTACTGTTGAAACCCGTAGTAAAATGGCATTATTAGCCGCTAAAAATGTAATTAATCTGCTTTCGGGCAGAAAGCCGCTTACGCCAGTCCGGATTTAACGGAATTGTAGAAAGGATTTTTAATAACTATTTTTACGTAAAATAAATTAGATAACACTATGCGAATTGGAATTCCAAAAGAGACAGCCAGAGAAGAAAAAAGAGTATCGATTGTTCCAGCCGGAGTAGACGCTCTTGTAAAATCGGGTCATACTGTTTTTTTAGAAACAGGCGCAGGATTCGAGAGCCACTTTACAGATGAGGAATACCGGAATGTAGGCGCTAATATTGTTTACACCCCGGAGGAGGTGTACCAGCGTTCCGAGATGGTTGTTAAAATCGCTCCTCTTACGGATAACGAAGTGGATCTCCTCCAAGACGAGCAGATTCTTTTCTCATTCCTTCATCTGGCGGTCGGCAAAAAAAATGTAATTGAAAAACTCCTTCAGAAAAAAGTAACCGCTATTGCGTATGAATTGATTGAAAAGGACGATCAGCTCCCCGTGCTTCAGTCGATGAGCGAAATAGCCGGCCAGCTGGCAGTTCAGGTAGGCGAGAAGTACCTCGGAAGCGATTCGCCGATCGGACGCGGAATTTTAATGGGCGGAATTGCGGGCGTGGCTCCGGCCGCGGTTGTTATACTTGGTGCAGGCGTCGTGGGTTTTAATGCCGCACGTGCCGCTTATACAAGAGGCGCTCACGTAATTGTTATAGATAACGACATGAGAAGACTGAGGAGAATCAATACGGATATCTCAAAAAATATCAGCACCGTTGCTGCTAATCCTTTCACAATTGCCCGCGGCTGCAAGTTTGCCGATCTTTTTATCGGTGCTATTCAGATTAAAGCCGAAAAAACTCCTCATCTAGTTACAGAGCAGATGGTAAAAACGATGAAGAAAGGAGCGGTTATTGTTGATGTCTCAATCGATCAGGGCGGATGCATCGAGACCAGCCGTCCTACTACAATCTCCGATCCGGTTTTCAATATGCATAATGTGATTCATTACTGTGTACCGAATATGCCGGCACTTGTCTGCCGTACCGCGAGTTACGGAATGACAAATGCGGCGCTCGAGTATGCAGATGAGATTGCCGGGCACGGTTTATCCCAGGCGCTCCTCGGTGATTCCGGGCTTGCTAAAGGAGTGTGTACTTACAATGGTTTCTGTACAAACGAAAGTATCGCGGAAGCATTCAATATAGAATACAGACGACTCCATATTTTTTCAAAAAATTAAGAAGAGATTTAAAAGATGACACTTGATCAGATCAAAATCGATAAGCCGGTTAGTGGACCATGGGTGAAGAAATATACTTCTAAACTTGTTTCGGCTGAGGAAGCGGTTAAAGTAATTAAATCGAATGATAAAGTTGTTGTTCAGCCGGGCTGCGCCGCCCCGCTGGATTTAATTAATGCAATGGTTCAGCGTAAAGATGAATTGAGTAATGTAGAAATTTATCACATCCTTGTAGTGGGCGACCTTCCGTATGTAAAACCCGGTATGGAAAATCACTTCCGTCATAAAGCTTTTTTTATTGGCGGCAATACCCGAAATGCGGTTAATGAGGGCCGCGCGGAGTTTATTCCGATCTTTCTTTCTGAAGTTACTATGCTTTTTAAGAGGGGAGTTTTACAGGCGGATGTTGCTCTTATCCATGTATCTCCGCCGGACGAGCATGGATTCTGCAGTTACGGCATTGATGTGGGAAATATTAAAACCCCTGCCGAGAAATCGAAGTGTATTATCGCTATGGTTAATAAGCAGATGCCGCGCGGACTCGGAAACAGTTTTATTCATATCAATAAGATTGATTACATAGTTGAAGCGGACAAACCGCTTCTGGAACTCCCTCAAATTGATCCTGATGCGACTCCTGAAATGTTAAAAATTTACGACCAGATCGGAAGTCATATTGCAGGAATGATTGAAGACGGCTCTACCCTTCAAATGGGAATCGGTGCAATCCCCGATGCGGTTCTTAAATATCTTCATGATAAAAACGATCTCGGTGTTCATACCGAGATGTTCAGCGACGGACTTATAGACCTGGTCCAGGAAGGTGTTGTAAACGGTGAAAAGAAAACTCTGCACCAGGGAAAAATAATCGCCGGTTTTGTGCTCGGTACTAAACGCTCTTATGATTTTATTGATAACAATCCGATTTTCGAGTTTCATCCTCAGGAATACGTTAACGATCCATTCCTTATTTCCAGAAACAGCAAGATGGTCGCAATTAACTCCGCGATCGA
This sequence comes from uncultured Melioribacter sp., assembly GCA_964532065.1. Taxonomy (GTDB): domain Bacteria; phylum Bacteroidota; class Ignavibacteria; order Ignavibacteriales; family Melioribacteraceae; genus DSXH01. The sequence goes on along the minus strand of CAZHHG010000014.1, from coordinate 17,417 downwards.
AATCGATTTAACCGGTCAGGTCTGCTCAGATTCAATCGGAACAAGATTCTACAGCGGTATCGGCGGACAGGTCGATTTTGTAAGGGGCGCCGCTCATTCCGAAGGAGGCAAACCGATTATCGCTCTACCTTCGGCTACAAAGGACCTGAAATTTTCGAAAATCGTTCCGACTCTTAAACCGGGCGCAGGTGTTGTTACTTCCCGCGGCGATGTTCATTATGTGGTTACGGAATACGGAGTAGCTGACCTGTTCGGAAAAACGATTCAGGAAAGGGTAAGATCGCTGATCGCAGTTTCTCATCCCGTATTCAGAGATCAATTAACAGAGTACGCAAAAAAAGTTTATTACATTTAGAAGAGATCTAATGGTTGCGGTTATCGGAGATATTCACGGCTGCTTCTATACACTTGAAGAGCTGCATAAAAAAATAGTTAAGAGTTTTCCTGGCATTGATGTTTATACCGTAGGCGACCTTGTGGACCGCGGTAATCACAGTTACGAGGTTGTAAAGTTTATTATTGATAATGGTATCTTCTTCGCCCCGGGTAATCACGATTATATGTTTATGCATTTTTTCAAAGACCCTTCAAGTGTCTTTGCACGTTCCTGGTTCTTCAACGGTAACGAGACGACACTCGAGTCCTATGAAAACCATCAGGATGAAATGTTTCTTCATTTAGAATTTATTAAGAATGCACCCCTTTATTATAATCTGAAAGATTGTTATATCTGTCACGCCGGCATTTCAGTTTTATACGAAAATTTACTTCCAAAAGATTTCAGGAATAATTTAGATTCACTCGATTCATTTATAAGGAATGATCTGAAAACGGACAGGGGAATAATGTGGACCAGAGACTCGCTGTTAAACCTGGGTAAGCTTCAGATTGTGGGACACACAAAGCAGCAGGATATAACACTTGTTGAAGAATCGAACGCGTTATATCTGGATACAGGAGCTTGTGTAGGCAATAAGTTATCGGCTGTAATTGTTCACGAAAGCAACATAATCGAGACAATTGAAGAAAAAACTCACTTAAATGATATCATTTAGAATTGCACCTGGAATTTTTTTTTAAGGATTGCATTAAAGTAAATTTTTAGTAATTTTTGAGTCGCAAAAATTAAAGGAGGTTCGATCGATTACTTTTTACTTTAGTTAATGCGAATAATTAAAAGGTCTACTATTTTTTCCGTGCCAGAAAATACTTCGAAGTTGGGAATCAAATTATTTTTGCTTCCCTTTTTTGTTGCTGCGGTTATTTTCTCTTTCGGATTCACCCATCAGGGTAATACCAGGGAAGGTAAACAGTTTTTCTTCGATGCTTCTCTATCCCTGCTGATGGAGATGAACCAGTATGAACAGCAATTAGAACTTCCTTTCAATAAGAATTCTGAATACTTACCGGATCAATCTCCACTCTCCGGCTATTATTTTTCAAATCCCGATACCACAATTAAAAAAGATTCCGTACTCACTCCGGATTCACTTGTTGTAAAGCTTTCAAAGAGCGATTCAATTAAATTACTGGCCCGTCAGGATTCTCTCAGAATTGTTGATTCACTTATGCAGGATTCAACTGCAAGGCTCCAGCAATTCCGGTATGTCCGCCCTGATCAATATACCACCCGCTTCCGCGAAAGGAAGGAATCGTCACTTCTTTTAAGACCTTCTCAGGGGACAATTTTAAGAACAGCGCAGCTGGATCCGACCGGTACTAAAGTAATTATCAAAGAGGAGATCGGCGGTAATACGCTTCGCCCTATTCTTGAACTTCCTCTGGAAGAATATATCGAACTGAGGCTGGAAGCGATCAACCGGAAATTATGGGAAGACAAAGGATACGAGTACAAACTCAAAGAAGATAAAAAAGATCTCAGTCAGCTCCTTACAGATATTACGAACATAGAAATCCCTCTGCCGAGCGCATCATTCCTCAGTATTTTCGGCCCGCCGAAGATTAATTTAAAAATTGCCGGCGCGGTAGATATTCACGGCGCATGGCGTAATGAAACCACTACGGGTATTACTACATCGGCTCTCGGTAATACACGGAACGAACCCGATTTCAAACAGCAGGTCCAGATAAATTTAAGCGGCACTATCGGGGATAAGCTAACAATCTCCGCCGACTGGAATACAGAGAGGCAGTTCCAGTACGAGAATCAGCTGAAAATAAAATATACCGGTTACGATGATGAAATAATTCAGAGTATCGAAGCCGGAAACGTTTCACTTCAGACATCTCCTTTGATCGGTGGAAGTGAAGCTTTGTTCGGCGTTAAAGCAATGATGAAGATGGGCCCTTTCAGCTTAACGGCTCTCGCCTCCCAGAAGAAAGGTGAAGTCCAGGAAGTATCGATAAGCGGCGGCGCTAAAGCGCAGAAATTTGAAATCCGGGCATACGACTATTCGCCGAATCATTTCTTCCTTCATCCGGTTTATGCCGATCCTAATCTTGCAATTTTCAAAAATTATTTCAGCAATCCGGTTCCGCAGATCGTCGACTCATTACGTGTTAAGGATATTCAGGTTTGGAAAACTATTACCGGTCTGGTTAATCCGAATGAACGAAAAGCCAACGCATATATTGATCTGAGGAAAAGAAACAGGAGCCAGTTATATAACGATTTGAGGGACAGCACTCTTCAATCGATTCCCGGTACGAGGGAGATCGACAGGCGGTTCCTACTTCTTCAGCAGGGTATCGATTACGACGTCCATGCCGAGACCGGATTTATTAGTTTCAAAACTCAAATTCAGGATCAGGACGCTGTTGCAGCAGCATTCCGCCTGGAAGGGCCTACTTCCTCTCCCGATGATGATATCTACTACGGAGAATTTATTCAGGATGTTGGTGCCGATTCGACCGCAAGAATTGTTCTACGATTGATCAAACCGCCAAATCTTCAGCCCCAGTTTAGAGACGCCTGGAAACTCCAGCTTAGAAATATTTATCCGGTCGGCGGAAGAGATATTAAGGACGAAGGATTTTTATTCGATATAAAATACCAGATCGAAGGGGGCGAACCGCAGAACGAAATAGCCGGCAACAAACTTCTCCAGGTCTTCGGCCTCGATAAGACAGATAAGAGCGGAACATCTACTCAGCCGGACGCAACTTTCGATTATTTCCCCAACAGAACTGTATTCCCGAGTACGGGAGAAATTGTATTCCCGGTACTTCAGCCGTTCGGTGATGATTTCCCCGCACAGCTCGGCCCGGAACTCAGGTACGATGCAATCTATGATACAACCGTTACATTTGCGAAGCAGGACAGGGCAAAAGATAAATTTATTCTTTCAGGTGAGTATTCCGCTTCAGTCTCCTCGGTTTATAATCTCGGATTTAATGTTGTCGAAAATTCCGTCAGGGTTATGCTAGGCGGAAATGAAATGAAAGAGGGAATCGATTATACAGTCGATTATAATCTCGGCCAGATAATAATCAGAAAGGATGAAGCGCTTGTACCGGGTGCCGACTTAAGAATTACATTTGAGCAGAATGATCTTTTCCAGCTTGCTTCCAAAACACTTCTCGGTTTGCGCGGCCTTCTCGATATCAGCCGGGAAACCACTCTCGGTTTCTCATACCTTAATTTGAATCAGCAGACACTTAGCGACAAAGTAAGAATTGGCGAGGAACCTCTTAACAACTCTATACTGGGTATCGATTTCAACACAAGATTAAATCTTCCGTTTGTTACAAAAGCACTGGACCAGGTGATATCCACAAGCGCACCTTCCATGTTTACATTGAATGCTGAGTACGCTTATATGAGTCCCGATCCTAATACAAAGAAAAGTACGATCTCGAGCGACAATGGTAGAAGCATTGCTTATGTAGATGATTTTGAAGGTGCTAAAAGAATTATTCCGCTGGGTATGCCGTATAATTCCTGGAGGGATTTAAGTATTCCTACAAAACTGCCTTTCATAAACGGCCTCCCTCTTAATGTTCAGATGAATTACAAAGCTAAATCATACTGGTATAATGTAACGCCGTCGGATGTAACCGTAAAACAGATTTACGGAGACCGTAAGCAGGCATCACCCGAGGATCAGTTTATTACAGTTCTCGATTATAAATATCTCCCGGCCGAAAAGGGAACATATAACTGGTCGCCTGAACTTGCCGATAAATCGAAGAACTGGGGCGGTATGATGAAAGTTCTTTCTTCAACCGCAAATAATCTTATTGAAGAGAATATTGAGTTCATCGAATTCTGGGTTCAGATTGTAAGAGCTCCGTCGAATCTGAAACTGAATATTGATCTCGGACAGATAAGTGAAGATGTTATTCCAAACAACCGTCTCGATACAGAGGATAAGAATTTGAATGACCTTGTTGATGAAGGCGAGGATACCGGTATAGACGGATTAAATGATTTTGAAGAACCGGGTTATAATTCTTCAACTAATCCAGATCCAAGTAATGATAATTATACATTCCAGTTAACAACGAATGCGGATTATTCGCGTGTTAACGGAACGGAGCGGAACGCTCAATCAATCGATCAGGGCCGCCTTCCGGATTCTGAAGACCTTAACCGGAATTTTACTCTGGACCTTGTGAACAGTTATTTCAGGTATGAAATACCGATCGATACGAACAGATCCGTAAACCAGTTTATTCAGGGTGCCGGCGATAACGGATGGTATCTGTTTAAGATTCCTTTAAAGGATTTTATTTTGAAAGAAGGAAGCCCGAGCTTTTCAGTAGTTGAGTTTATAAAGTTCTGGTTCTCAGGTGCTCAACAGGATGTTCATCTGCGCTTCGCGGAAATGAATCTGGTTGGAAATCAATGGCAGAAAGTTCTGGATAACAGGGTAACAATTGATGATGAAGTCCTCACCGTCTCTACAATCAGCATCGAGGAAAATCCGGAGTATGATTCTCCGCCCGGTGTATTCAGGGAAAGAGACCGTTCCAAGCCCGATTATGAGATTTTCAAGAATGAACAGGCGCTGAATCTGCTTCTGAAAAATCTTGAAGACGGCGATAAGCGTGAGATTGTCCGTTATCTCTACAGGCCGCTCGACGTATTTAATTATAAAGAAATGAAATTATTCATTCACGGCGATAAGGATAGTTTAAGTCAGAATTCCGTTTCGTATTACAATGATCCTTCCGATTATTCATCTGAAGTCTATATGCGGTTCGGTTCCGACTCTCTTAATTATTATGAATACCGTCAGCCTGTAAGAGGCGGATGGAACGAAGTAAGTCTAATCTTTTCTGAATTGACAGCTATCAAACAAAGACGTGATACTTCTAATATAAAGACAGTCTACCGTGTCCCGGTTGAAGGAAAGGAAGGCCACCTCTACGGTGTACTCGGCAATCCGACTCTTACCAGAATTACATTTTTCACAATCGGAATTCTAAATCCTTCCGGAAAAGGAACAGTTGGAAGGCGTGTATCCGGAAGCGTCTGGATAAACGAATTGAGAGTTCTGGAAGCCGACGATACTCCCGGCTGGGCATACAGTGCCTCATCGTCATTAACACTTGCGGATCTTGCCAAGGTTACGTTCAATATCAACCAGACTAATCCGTACTTCCACAAACTTGCGGACCGGTTCGGAACCAGACAGGATAATCTGAGTTGGGGTCTTGCGGCCGATCTCGATGTTCTTAAACTTTTGCCATTTAATATGCCGGGCAGTAATTTAAGAGTTACTTACAACCGGCAGGAACAATCGACCAATCCGGTTTTCGTTCCCGGAACGGATATTAAAGTTGAAGAAGCCCAGAATGAGTTGCGTAAATCTCTAGTAGACCAGAATGCAACCGAAGAGGAAATTAATAGCGCCGTTGAAAGTCTGAAAAGAGAGAGCCAGACAATTGCTGTAACTGAAACATTTACAATCTCCAATATCAGGTTGAAGATCCCTACCGATAAATGGTATATAGATGATATAATCAATAATCTCAGTTTTGGTTTCAACTATAATAAAACTGCAGGCAGGTCTCCAACTGTGGAATCATCAAACAGCTGGATCTGGAATGCGAATGCTAATTATTCAGTAGCGTTCAGCCGCGACCTCTATTTCAAACCGCTCGATATTCCGCTGATCGGTGATTTGATCGGGATATTTACAGATTACAAGGATGTTAAAGTTTATTTTGCACCTCAGACATTAAGCGCTTCAATGACAGCAAGCCGGAAGAGAAGTTTTACACAGAACCGGCTCCTAGCAACAAAACCTAATATCACAAGGGATTTTACATCTACAAGAGGCGCGGGATTTACCTGGGCATTTACCGAAGGCGGATTTCTGAATCTTTCACTGACTTACAATTTCGATATCTCATCGACACTTGCCTTCCTTCTTGTTGAGAATGAAAATGAAAGATCCGAAAGTGAAATCTGGCGGGATATTTTTGGCGGCACTTTCTTCGGAAGGGATTTCAATTACAAACAGAATTTCGATCTGAGAGCAAATCCTAAACTTCCTTCTATCTGGGATCTCAGCAGGTATATTAACCTTACTGCATCTTACGGTGTCTCTTATAACTGGCAGAATAATTTCCAGCAGGCAGAACTTGGAAGAAGTGCAGGTTACTCGAACAGAATCTCCGCTGGTTTTAATATCAGATTGAAATCTATTTTTGCTCCTCTCTTCCAGGAAGCCACACCTGTTCAGCAGACACCTCAAAGACAGGAGGGCGGAAGAGGCGGAAGAAGGAGTCAGCAGAGATCCACTCCTGCTCAGGTTGCGCAGCCTGAAGTAAAAAAAGAAATGACCGATACGATCAATGTGGCTGTTGATTCATTAGCCGTGAAGGATTCTCTTTTAACCGAAGAAGAAGAGATTGTAGAGGATGATTCGCCGGGAACTCTTGATAAGAGTCTGGAGCTTCTTAAGTTAGCTGTAAAATGGCTTCTACTCGATTATGATCAGATATCGATCAATTTTTCACAGAACAGTTCATATTCCGGCGGCGGACTCGCGGGCGAAGGAACCGGCTTCAATAATTTCTGGGGAGTAAAACAATCCGCTTCCAAAGGTCCCTCCAGGTTATTTATGCTCGGACTTTCGAACGATATCGGCAAAAGAGCCCCGATGGGTAATCTATCGGATAGTTATTCTCATAACAATAATCTAGATTTTAAAACTTCCCGCCCATTGTGGGAAGGTGCTCAACTCGATCTTAATTGGAAGATTGGCTGGGGCTTGAATAAAAATACGTCGCTTCAGACCGACCCTGAAGGAAATGTAACAATAAATAATCTTGTATCTACGGGTACAATCGACCGTTCATTCTTAACATTGCCGCCTACACTTATCTTCTCATTTCTGGGTAATGGTATGAAGAAAGTCAGTGAACTCTACGACAAGAATTCGGATAATCCAAATGCGAGCTTATCCAAAGCATTCCAGGAAGGATTTGAGACAATCTCAATACTTTCCAAAATTCCGGTATTATCGCAGCTTGCAAAATATATTCCGCGGCCTAACTGGAGTTTCAGCTGGTCAGGTCTTGAACGTTATGAATTCCTCAGCTTTGCTAAGAAAGTTTCTATTCAGCATACATATGTATCCAACTACAGCGAAGGCTGGAAAATTAATCCCGACGGACTTCAGGAAGTTCAATCCCAGAAAATCGATTACGGATTCCAGCCCCTAATCGGTCTTAATATGCAGTTCGACGATTTTCTCGGCGGTAATTTCCAGAGCACCGTCAGATTCTCTTCCAAATCAACTTACAGCCTCGGTGCTTCAACAAGAAATATTACGGAAGCATTCACACGCGACATCAACATATCCGCCAGCTACAGTAAATCCGGCTTCGAACTTCCTCTTTTCGGAATCTCATTAAAGAACGATCTCGAAATTTCATTCTCTTATACAAGCGGCAAAACTTCCAGTCTTATCTACGAAATGGACGATTTCAAAGAGGAAGGAAAACCACAGGAAGGTAAAACCAATACTACTATTGAACCCAAAATTAAATACGTTATGAGTTCAAGAGTAACTCTTTCTATATTTTACAGAAGGACAAGTATTGAACCTGAAGGTGCTTCCAGAATTCCTCCTACGGTTACAAATGAAGCGGGAATTGATGTTCATATAGCCATTCAGTAAAATTGATTATTAATTTTTGGATAAAATGAAAAAAAATAAGATTCTCTGGGTAGATGATGAAATCGATTTGCTTCGCGCTCATATCATCTTTCTAAATGAAAAAGGATATGATGTTGAAACCGTTACTAACGGTGAAGACGCAATTAACAAAGTAAGAAATGAACAGTACGACCTGTTATTCCTAGATGAAATGATGCCGGGTCTGGGCGGACTTGAAACTCTCTCCCGTATAAAAGAAATCTCATCAAATCTACCGGTTGTTATGATTACTAAAAATGAAGCCGAATCTTTGATGAATGATGCTATCGGAAGTAAAATAAGCGATTACCTGATTAAACCCGTCGTCCCGTCTCAAGTTCTACTTGTCTGTAAAAAAATTCTGGAAAGTAAAAAAATATCAGTCGAATATGCCGCAAAGGATTATCTCAACGACTTCAACGAAATCTCCCGCCGGCTTCTGATGAATCCGGATTTTAACGATTGGATTGAAATTTATCTTAAACTCGTAAGCTGGGATATGGAACTTGATACTCATCCCGAGATTAATCTGCGCCAGACTCTAAGCGAGCAGAAGAAAGAATGCAATCAGGAATTCTCGAAATACGTTGAAAAAGAGTATAAGAACTGGGTGAATACGAATGACCGGGATTCTGCGCCTCTTCTTACACCCGTTATAACAGAGAAATATGTTCTGCCTCATCTTGCTAAATCCGGCGGACCGACTTTTTATATTGTAATCGATTGCCTCCGTCTCGATCAATGGCTTCTTATGGAAAAACACCTGGTAGATCTTTTTACAATTCAGAAAGATTATTATTATTCAATACTTCCTACGGCAACTCCGTATTCGAGGAACGCTCTTTTTGCTGGTCTCTATCCTTCCGAGATTGAAAAGCATTATCCAGATTTGTGGAGTTCGATGGCTGATGATGAAAACAGCATGAACAAGTACGAGAAGGATCTTTTACAGCTCCTTCTTAACCGTAAAAAAATTCAGCTTAACAATGAGATGAAGTATGTTAAAATAATTGATCCGGAAGTTGGAAGATCTTTTGAACAGAATATACTCTCGTATAAGAAGACACATTTTCTGGCCGTCGTCGTTAACTTTCTCGACATGATTGCGCACGGCAGATCCGATTCACAGATTCTTAAAGAAATTGCACCGGATGAATCTGCTTTCCGTTCTCTTACTAACAGCTGGTTCCAGCATTCTTATCTCCTGAATACTTTCAGAACAATAGCTTCCATCCCGAAAGCAAAAGTTATAGTTACTACTGATCACGGAAGCATAAGAGCTATGAGAGGCGCTAAGGTTCTGGGGGACAGGGAGGCGTCTTCAAATCTCAGATTCAAGTTCGGACGTAACCTTAAAGTGGATGATAAAAATGCGATCTTTATAAAAAATCCGTCGGATTATAAATTACCCAAACACAGCGTTGCGATCAGTTATATAATTGCTAAGGAGGATTTTTATTTCGTCTATCCGACCGATTATCATAAGTATCTGAGTTATTACAAGGATAGTTTTCAGCATGGGGGAATTTCGATGGAAGAGATGATACTGCCTGTAATTACAATGGAGAGCAAAGCGTGATTATACTTCCTTTCAGCCGGATAGTTGAGAGTGAATCTGAAACTGAAGAAATCGCTTTTATGTTTTCTGAAATGATTTCGGAAGGGGATCTCGTTCTGCTTAACGGTGATCTGGGAAGCGGTAAGACTTTTTTTGTTAAATGCCTCTCTTCCAATTATGGTATACAAAATGTAACCAGTCCCAGCTTTGCTATAGTTAATGAATACTCGGGATTAAAAAAAATATATCATTTCGATTTTTACAGAATAAAAAAACTGAACGAGTTGTATGATATCGGAATTGAAGATTATCTTAACGATGAAAAAGCTATAGTTCTGATTGAATGGGCCGAACTATGGGAGGATATAATTCCGCATGAATACTACGAAGTAAGAATTGAATTGCTTAACGAACAGAAACGTAAAATATCTATAACTAAAAAATGAAGACTAATTTCCCAATTCTCGGTATCGAAACTTCCGGAGAGCTTTGCAGCGTTGCCCTGATGGTTGACGAATCGGAATTTTATGAAATTAATATTCTGAAAAAGCATATCCACTCCAGGAAATTAATCGAAATGATCGATTCAGTTTTAAAAGAATCGGGAATTGAGATAAATAAAATCTCATCAATTGCAGTATCAACTGGCCCGGGTTCTTTCACTGGATTGAGAATCGGTCTTACAGCTGCCAAAGGTTTAGCATTCGGCTCTAGTCTGCCGATCATTCCCGTTTCTACTTTCAACGCGATGGCAGCTGTTATTTCGGGATTCTTAAAACCTGATACAGAATTCGCGGTAATACGTAATGCCAGTATTGAGGATCTCTACTTCGCTGCTTTTGTGTCGGAGGGAACATCATTCCGTACTCTAAATGAGATCAGTCTTGTAAATAAAAATAATCTAGAACAATTATTGTCGGGTAAAGAGTTGATTTTCGGGGATTTGGTAGGAAATTTCCCGGTTAAAAGATTCCGCGGTCCTGAAGCGGTTGATATTTGCAGATACGCTTATTTATTTGGGAAGGATTTATTAACTTTTGACTACGATTATATGGAACCATATTATTTGAAACAATTTATTGCCAGGATTAAAAAATGAAACGGTTAACTATATTTATTTTGTTTTTATTACTAACGAACATTAATGCCCAGACAAATTCACCAAAGATTGTCTCCCTGAAGCCGGATCACAATTTCGGTGAAATTCTGGAAGGTCAGGTCGTCAGCCATACCTATGAGCTTCAGAATGCAGGGGGAGCGGACTTGAAAATTGACCGGGTGCAGGCTTCATGCGGATGCACTGCGGTACAGCCGGCAAAAAAAATTCTTAAACCGGGTGAAAAAACAACTATTAAAGTAGAATTCGATTCGAGTGACCGGATGGGTATTCAGCAGAAATATGTTTATGTTTTCTCCAATGATCCTATTACTCCTCAGCTCAGACTTTCATTTTCCGCACTCATTGTAGAAAAAATTGCGAATCCGACCGGCAAAGTTCCTAAGATGAAGCTGGACAAAAATCAGATAGACTTTGGAAACGTTGAAGAAGGGAAGATCGTTCTGGCGAAAGTTCTTTTTCAGAATAATGGAAGCGGTGTTCTTACAATCAATGATATTAAATCGACCTGCGATTGCACTGCGGCTTTATTGAGCAGTAAAAAGCTGGAACCCGGAGAGACGGGCTCATTAAGGATTGAACTGGATACGGCTAATCGTTCGGGCAAACTTACCAGAACAATTACATTGTTAACCAACGATCCTTCCGAACCCCGGCAGGTTATTACCTTATTTGCTAACATAGAGAAGAAAAAAACATAATGGGCTGGTTTAAAAGAAAAAAAGAAAATATATCACCGGACAGTAAAAAAACGGATATTCCGGATGGGCAGTGGGCTAAGTGTGAGGATTGCAGTGAAATTATTCACAACAAACAGCTTGAAGTAAATTCCTGGGTCTGTCCTAAGTGTAATTATCATTTCAGAATCGGAAGCGATCAGTATATTTCATTTCTTTTTGATAAAGGTTCATTTAAAGAATATGATAAAAAGATGAAATCGGGTGATCCGCTTGAGTTTACAGATACAAAAAAATATTCGGAAAGAATTAATCTTACTATTAAAAAATCCGGATTGAACGATGCAGTGAAAACGGGTACCGGAAAAATTGAGAATAAAAAAGTTGCTTTTGCGTGTATGGATTTCGGTTTTATCGGCGGCAGTATGGGATCGGTGGTTGGTGAAAAGATTGCCAGAATTATTGACGTGGCCTATCAGGATAAATGCCCTCTGATAATTATCAGTCAGAGCGGAGGCGCCAGAATGATGGAGGGTGCTTTTTCATTGATGCAGATGGCTAAGACGAGCGCCCGCCTTGCAAGGCTTGCCGATGCTAAGATTCCTTTTATTTCCATCCTTACAGATCCTACAACAGGAGGAGTTACAGCCAGTTATTCGATGCTGGGCGATATAATTATAGCAGAACCGAAAGCATTGATCGGATTTGCCGGCCCTAGAGTTATCAAACAAACAATCGGGAAAGACCTTCCGCAAGGATTTCAAAGATCAGAGTTTCTGCTCGAAAACGGTTTCGTAGATTTTATTGTTAATAGAAAACAGATGAGGGAGAAAGTCTCTCAACTTATCGATTATTTGACCTGATCAAATCCGGAATTTCCTTGCCAGATTTGACACTACTTCCAGAGCGTAATTCACCTCTTCAATTGTATTATCTATCGAGAAAGAGAATCTGATTGTACCTTTAGCATCAGCTTCGGATTTCCCGCCTGCTAAAATAACATGAGAGGGCTTCAAAGTACCGGAAGTGCATGCGGCACCGTTCGAAACCGCAACACCGTTAATATCCAGAAACATAAGAATCGCTTCAGCATCGTTTCTGTAATGCCCGGCTCTGAATGTTATGCTTAAAATATAAGGATGAGCATCTTGGCCCCCGTTCAGAATTATACCTTCTCGGTCGATGTTTGCAAGACCCTTAATAAATTCACTTCTAATTCCGGCTACATGTTCAAAATTCTGTTTCATTTCATTCTGTGCTATACGCACGGCTTCGGCAAATCCAAGAATGGAAGCAACATTCTCCGTGCCGCCTCTTCTGTTCCTTTCCTGCGAGCCTCCCGTAATTAATGGTGTAATTGGAGTCCCGCTTTTTATATATGTGAAGCCGGCCCCTTTAGGACCGTATATTTTGTGAGAAGAAGCTGATAATGAATCAACCCCTAATTCCCGGACATTAATAGGAATCTTTGCAAAGCTTTGGACGGCATCCGTATGGATATAAACCTTTTCTCTTTTACATAACGGCGCAAGAGATTTGATATCGTTAATTGAACCGGTTTCATTATTAATGTGGATTAATGAAACGAAAGAAGTTTTTCCGTCTATGCTTTTCTTCAGACTATCTGCTTCAACTTTTATTTCCGCATTAACAGGCAGAAAACAAGAAGTAAGACCGTAGGCGGATAAATTTTCAGCAGAATCGATTATGCTGTGATGATCGGCTTTAGAAACTATTACCTTATTCCGTCCGCTCTCATTGAATTCGGCAATCGGAATCCCGTAAATCACAAAATTGTTTGATTCGGTTCCGCCGCTTGTAAAATAAATCTCACTGGATTCGGCACCAATAAAATCCGCAATTGTTTCTCTTGCCTCTTCAATTAATACCCGGGTTCTCCTGCCGAATGAATGAGCCGAAGAGGGATTCCCGAAATCTTCTACAAGGTTTTTTTTAATAACCTCTATTACTCTGGGATGCGGTCTTGTTGTTGCTGCGTTATCAAAATATACATTCATTAATTACTTAACCTTTCCGCTACCTCAAACTAACATCGCCGAAATGAATTTTTTCCAGTTTATCGGCAACCTTTAAAATCAGAAATCCATCTCCGTCAATATCATTAAAAATACCGGTCCGTGTTTTCTCCTCTTCAATTATCTTTATCCTCTCGCCGATAAGTTTGCATCTGTTGCGCCAGTCATTCAGAATTTTTTCCGGGTCTTTCTTCCAGATGTCTACAATATCCTCAAAGAGATTTAACACTTCGCTTAAAACCCTTTCTCTGCTTACAATCGATTTAAATTCCTTTCTTATTGAAGTCGGCTGTATATCAAATTTACCGGGGAAGTTAGGTTGATTTACATTAATCCCGATTCCAACAACCACTTTATTTATCTTATTCCCCTTGGAAGTAGATTCAAGTAAAATACCTGCAATTTTTTTCTTGTCCACCAGAACATCATTAGGCCATTTCAATTCAACATTTAGCTGAAAAAGATTCTCAAGAGCCTGAGCAACTGCAAGCGATGAACCGAGATTAATCAGATTTATCTTCTTCTCTTTAAAATCCTCTTTTAACAGTACTGAAAAAGTTAAATTCTGTCCGGAATTACTCAACCATACTCTTTCTTTGCGGCCTCTTCCTTTTGTCTGATGTTCGGCTAATAACACAGTTCCGTGCTGGCCGAATTCTTTGCTTGATAATAGAAGGGAATTTGTCGATTCTACCTCGTCACTGTAAATGAAATTCCTACCGATAAATTCGGTGTCTAGTTTAATATCAAATTCTTCAATATTGAACACATTTTCCTCCGTTGCTTATGAAGTTAAGTCGCTATGTCTGACAAAGATTCTACTATTCGTTGACATCCTGACAAAATTTTTAGTTTGAAGATTTCCAAGATAAGAATTGAATGTCTCTAAATTATTATAATGTAATGAGTTAACTAAAATATAATTTTCTGGCATAAGGATTGTAAAAGTTATAGAAAAAAATAAACAGTAAAAACAATATCAGGAGGTTAAAATGACACTTATCAAATTTGAACCATTAAGAGAATTCGAAAGTATTCACGACAGAATCCAGAGATACTTCGATGATTTCTCAAATTTCGGTTTCCAGTTTTCCGACAGTTTTAATCCGAGAATAGATGTTTCAGATGATGAAAAAAGCTACAACATAATTGCTGAGATCCCCGGTATTAAAAAAGAGAATCTGAAAATCACATTGCAAGATAACATTTTGACAATTGAAGGGGAAAAGAAAAAAGAGGAAGAATCAAAAGAAAAAAATTATTTCAGATCCGAGAGAATTTTCGGAAGCTTTAAGAGATGTTTTACACTCCCTTCGGAGGTTGATTCTGAAAAAGTGGATGCAAAGTTTGAAGACGGAGTTCTTAGTATCAGTCTGAAAAAACTTGAACCGCAGCCTAAGAAAGAAAAAGTAATTGAGCTGAAGTAAAATCTTCAGCTCTTATTAAAATTTTATCAACTTAATCAAAAGGAAAAGCAAATGGGAAAGATTATAGGAATTGATTTAGGGACAACTAATTCTTGCGTTAGTGTAATGGAAGGTAATGAACCTGTTGTTATACCTAACTCCGAAGGTGGAAGAACCACTCCTTCAGTTGTTGCATTCACAAAGACTGGTGAGCGTCTGGTTGGTCAACCCGCCAAAAGACAGGCTGTTACCAATCCGCGAAATACAATTTTTTCTATCAAGAGATTCATGGGAAGAAGACTTGATGAAGTTGATACTGAAACCAAAGAGGTCCCTTATGAAGTAGTTGCCGGTGATAACGGTTCCGCACGTGTTAAAATAACTGACCGTCTCTACTCTCCGCCGGAAATCTCCTCAATGGTTCTGCAGAAAATGAAAAAGACTGCTGAAGATTATCTCGGTCAGGAAATAACCGAAGCTGTTATTACTGTCCCGGCTTATTTTAACGACGCTCAAAGACAGGCAACAAAGGATGCCGGAGAAATTGCCGGATTAAAAGTAAAAAGGATTATTAACGAGCCGACTGCTGCAGCATTAGCTTACGGACTCGATAAAAAACATAAGGATCAGATTGTAGCTGTCTATGACCTCGGAGGCGGTACTTTCGATATCTCAATTTTACAGATTGGCGAAGGTGTATTTGAAGTTAAATCGACCAACGGTGATACACATCTCGGCGGCGATGATTTCGACCAGAGACTTATCGACTTTCTGGCGGATGAGTTTAAAAAGCAGGAAGGCATCGATTTAAGGAAAGACCCGATGGCACTTCAGAGATTGAAAGAAGCTGCAGAAAAAGCTAAGATAGAACTTTCTTCGTCCGTGCAGACGGATGTTAATCTGCCTTTTATTACTGCTACGCAGGACGGCCCGAAACATCTTAATATAACAATGACACGTTCAAAATTTGAACAACTGGTAGACGATCTTTTTCAGAGGACCGTCGGACCTTGCGAAAAAGCTATTAAAGATGCAGGCTTGTCAGCTTCTCAAATTGATGAAGTAATACTTGTCGGCGGTTCAACTAGAATTCCAAAGGTTCAGGAAATTGTAAAAAGAATCTTCGGTAAAGAACCTCACAAAGGTGTCAATCCGGATGAGGTTGTAGCAGTCGGCGCTGCAATTCAGGGCGGTGTGCTTGCAGGCGACGTAAAGGATGTCCTGCTTCTGGATGTTACTCCTCTTTCACTCGGAATTGAAACACTTGGTGGAGTAATGACTGTATTGATTCAATCAAACACAACAATTCCAACCAGGAAGAGTGAGGTCTTTTCTACAGCATCTGATAATCAGCCTTCTGTAGAAATTCATATTCTTCAGGGTGAAAGACCGATGGCTGCAGATAACCGTACTCTCGGAAGATTTCACCTGGATGGAATTCCTCCTGCGCCTCGCGGTATCCCTCAGATCGAAGTATCATTCGATATTGATGCGAATGGAATTCTGAATGTGTTTGCAAAGGATAAAGCAACAAATAAAGAGCAGAGTATTAGGATTACCTCATCCAGCGGATTATCTAAAGATGAAGTTGAGAAAATGAAACAACAGGCAAAAGAACATGCTGCAGAAGACAAGAAAAAGAAGGAAGGCGTTGAAATAAGAAATAATGCAGATAATCTTGTATTTCAGACTAAGAAACAGATTCAGGAACTTGGCGATAAAGTCCCGGCTGATGTCAAGAGCAGACTTGAAAATGAAATAACAAAAGTTGAAGATGCGCTGAAAACAAATGATTCCGAAGCAATTAAATCAGCTACGGATGGTTTGACAAAAGTCTGGAATGAAGTCGCACAGAATTTATACCAGCAGCAGGGAGAGACTGCAGGTCAGCAGCAAACTGCCGAGCAGCCGAAGGCTGAGAGCCAGCAGCAATCCCAAAAGAAAGACGATAAAGAAGTGCAGGACGCTTCTTATGAAGTAGTTGACGATGACAAAAAGTAAGTTTCACAATTAAAAGGAGATAAATATGGTACAAAATAAAGAAGCAGTAGAAGTTAGGCCCTCAAGAAGCTGGGATGAAGCTCTTGAAAGAGAATCGTGGATTGCCCCTTCAATCGATATATTCGAAACAGCGGATGATTATTTCTTAACGGCTTATCTTCCCGGCGTAACAAAAGAAAATGTTAAAATTAAACTTGAAGATGGTAATCTGGTTATCATGGGCCGCATTGATTTTGAGACTATGGTTAACCGCAAATACATTCTTAAAGAGATGGAGATCGGCAATTTCTATCGCAGGTTCAAGATTTCCGAGAGCATTGATGAATCTAAGGTAGACGCGAAGTTGGAAAACGGAATACTGAATGTAAAACTTCCGAAACATGAGCGGATAAAACCGAAGACTATCGAAATAAAGTAGTTCATTACATAGACTAAAAACTTAAAACCCCGATCAAAATCGGGGTTTTTTGTGGGCCCAGAAGGACTTGAACCTCCGACCCGCTGATTA
>CAZHHG010000013.1:0-52948 GCA_964532065.1 uncultured Melioribacter sp. | reverse complement strand
ATTAAAGAACCCGGGAGAATTTCATGTTCAAGAAGCAGAAAAGTTTCTTATGCAGAAGCCTTCGCCATTGGAAGAAATTCGCTATGAGGGATTGATAAGTAATCACCCCGATAGAATTAGTTCGGTTCAGCATCTAAAGGATATGGATTATTTAAATTCTCTTACGTGGGCATATATTCTGACCGAGAATTTAAAGTATGCAGCAAAAGCAAAAGAAATATTAATCTCGTGGAGTCATTCATACCAGCCAACCGGCAATGATGTAAATGAAAACAAATTATTGCCGATGTTTATGAGTTATTTTTATCTTAAGAAAGAATTTGATTTAAAGCCGGTTAGGGATTTAATCGAATCGATTGCAAATAAACAGGTCCACCTGGCTGAAGTGAATAAAAAATCCGGTAACCGTGCAGCCAAAAGAATTAAGCTTGTTTTGCTTTCGGGAGTATTGCTTGAAAGAAAAGATTTTATTTCATGGGCACTTGAGAAATACGATTCGAGTCATACATCCTCTCTTTATAACGACGGCACTAGTTGGGATTTTTTAAGAAGAGACGCCTTAAGCTATCATGTCGATGGAATTCAATCGCTTCTAGAAGTGTGCGTTTTAGCAAGAGAACTAAATTATGATTTATTTACAAAAGAGAATGAAGGGGGAGGAAGTCTCAAGAAGTCGATTGATTTTGTGATTCCTTATGTTCTGGGAGAAAAAACACACAGAGAATGGATAAATACTACGGTTGAACTTGACAAAAAAAGATGGAGCGCCGGAGATACTTATTATATGCCGGGAAAAATCTGGGATCCAATAGAATCTATAGATATGTTTTTGCTTGCTTCAATATTCGATTCCAAATATTTGTCTATCGCTGAATCAATTTTGAATGTGAAAAATCGAAAATCTTTTTTGTACTTAGCGATTCAGGCAAAAATGATTAATAGTTTTTAGCTGAATTATTTTAATGTTATTTCTTGTTGACCAAAGTTTCCATTAAATTGATGCTTGCTGTTTCCCGTGTTCTTACAGTAAATTTATTTTGATTCTTCTGAACCGACAAGGGCAGTAATCAATTTATTGATAGGAGATAGTATGAGACGACACTCCTTTATTACCGTTCTATTTTTTTATTTGTTAATGTTCAGCCCGGGAGCTTTATTTTCTCAGGCAAACGGATCGATTAAAGAGATTAATGGATCAAAGATTTTCTGCAGAACTATTGGCTCCGGCGAATCACTTGTAGTTGTCCATGGAGGTCCCGGCCTTGCTCACGATTATCTCTACGAACCCTTCAAACAATTAAGTGATAATTACAAACTTATTTTTTATGATCAGCGCGGATGTGGAAAATCGGAGGAGATTAAAAAAGATCAACCAGCTTCAATGGTTACTATGATTGAAGATCTTGATGGAGTCCGAAAGGAATTCGGACTTGAAAAAATGAATTTAGTAGGTCAGTCCTGGGGAGCGTTAATTGCAATAAATTATGTGCTAAAATATCCGGACCGAGTAAAAAATCTGGTTTTACTTGAACCGGCTCCCGGAAGCAGCGAGTATCTTCAACAGGTTCAGCAGACAATTATGAAGCGGTTATCAAAGAAAGAGCTTGAACGGCTTACGGAAATTTCTCAAAAACCGGAGTTGCGTTCGGACCCCGATCTTTTCAGAGAATTTATGAACATCCGTATGAAGACGTATTTTTACGATTCTACACTGGCGGAGAAAAAAAACTTCAATTACTTCGACAGCGATAGAATAAAGAAATTTTTTTCCAGTTCGGCAAACTTTGGACCTTACATGTTGAACTATAATCTGTTCGAGGAGTTGAAAAATATTAAATGCCCTACTCTGATAATTCACGGTGAATACGATGTTATACCAACAGAAGCAATTGAAAGAATGGGGCAAGAGATAAACAACTCCGAACTGCATATTGTAGAAAAAAGCGGTCATTTTGTTCACATTGAAAAACCGGAATTTTATTTTACAACAATCCGAAATTTTCTTAAAAATCGAAATAAATAATATTTGGTGCGGAATGCGCTCAGTAATACAAACAAACTTATTCAATAAAGAAGAATTAAAATTTATTAGAGAATTTAAATCCCCTGCCGGGATTCAAAAATTCCTTAATGAAACTGATTATAATCCGGAATATAAAACCTGTTCTCCAAGGAATATTATCAAAAGCCGGAAGGCAAACTGTTTTGAAGGAGCCTTGTTTGCAGCGGCTGCTTTAAGAGTGCTGGGACATAAACCCGTTATTGTTGATCTTATGGCTGAGAACGATGACGATCATGTTATAGCAATCTTCAAACAGAATGATTGTTTCGGGGCCGTTGCAAAATCGAATACAACAGTTCTGAGATTCCGGGAACCTGTCTACAGAACGCTGAGGGAGCTGGTTATGTCGTACTTCGACTTTTATTTCAATACGCTCGGCGAAAAATCTTTACGAAGCTACTCGGTTCCAGTCAACCTTTCCCGTTTCGATAAATTCAACTGGATGACTACCGATGACGATCTGGAATTCATAGGAGATTATCTTTTTAGAATAAAGCATTATCCGCTTCTGACTAAAAAAATGATAAAGGATCTTTCCGCGGCTGACAAGGAAGTGGTTGATCTCTGTTTTTCCGGATCGGTTGAAGAGGGCCTCTTTAAACCGGCTAAAAAAAAGTAGAAGGATTTTTTATGAAAATTGAAAAGGTAAATTATACGATTACCGACTGGAACAAAGTTGATCGGACGGAACACAAGGGTGAATCGGGAATAGCTTACTGGAGAACTTTTGAAGAAGGAAATTTACGCGTAAGAATTGTCGAGTACTCCGAAAATTATCTGGCTGACCACTGGTGCAGCAGGGGTCATGTTGTTTATGTGTTAGAGGGAGAGTTGATAACAGAACTAAAGGACGGTAGAGTTACCACGCTTTATCCGGGAATGAGCTATCAGGTTGCCGACGACGATATTCCTCACCGATCAAGAACTAACGGATATGTTAAACTGCTGATTGTTGACTGAAAAAATGAATATGCGGAAATCGAAAAGGGCATTATCTTTATAATAACTTCTTCCATATACTCAGAGGTTTTACACAAATTCCATCTTGATTATAGGCCTGCATCCAGATAATTTGCCGGTAATTAATTTCATATATCTTATCACTTCAATTCAGAGGAATAGATGAAAAGGATTATTTACGTTCTTATAATTCTCTCAACTTCAGTTCTTTATTCACAATCGATCACATCACCCGACGGCAAGCTGACTCTTAATTTTTCACTAAACACTGATGGCGTTCCGGTTTACAGTTTGAGCAGACAAGATATACAGGTAATAAAACCGAGCCGGCTTGGCTTGAGACTGAAAGATATGTACACGGATAAGAATATGGCGATTGTTCCGGGGCTTGAATTTGCAGAAGTTCCTTCGCTCGATAAAAACTTTGTTATAACGAAAATCGATACCTCTGTATTTGATGAAACATGGGAGCCCGTCTGGGGCGAAGTGAAATCGATCCGGAATAATTACCGGGAGCTCGCGGTTACACTTGCACAGCCTCAAGTAAATAACCGGGAAATAATTATCCGCTTCCGGCTTTATAATGATGGACTCGGTTTCCGTTATGAATTCCCGGTTCAGAATAATCTCGGTTATTTCACGGTCGAAGAGGAACTGACTCAATTCGGTCTTACCGGCGATCATATCGCCTTCTGGATTCCGGGTGACTATGATACAAATGAATATTACTATACTAAATCACCGCTGAGTAAAGTAGATGCTCTTTTTGGAAAGAATGTAAATGAGATTTTTTCCAGGACAATTATCGGCAAAAACTTTGTTCAAACTCCGCTGATGATGAAATCCTCAGAAGGATTATACATAAATATTTTTGAGGCGGCCCTTATCGATTATCCGGCAATGCATCTCGAAATTGATCAATCGAATTTTGTTTTGGAATCCCGTCTAGTACCTGACGCAGTCGGAAATAAAGCGTACATGAGAACTCCCTGCAAAACACCATGGCGGACAATAATTGTGAGTGATATAGCAGAGGAGATTCTAGCTTCGAAGATGATTCTTAATCTTAACGAACCATCAAAAATCGGAGACACAAGCTGGATTAAACCGATGAAGTACGTCGGTATCTGGTGGGAAATGCATATTGGCATTTCATCCTGGAATTATTCCGACGTCAGCAATGTTAGTCTTGACCTGACCGACTGGAAGAGTCTTAAACCGAACGGACGTCACGGAGCCACTACCGAAAGAACCAAGAGGTATATCGACTTTGCCGCCGAACACGGGTTCGACGGAGTTCTTGTTGAAGGATGGAATGTAGGATGGGAGGACTGGCATGGCAGGTGGAAAGAAGAGGTTTTCGACTTTGTAACACCGTACCCCGATTTTGATGTTGAGGAGATTTCCAGGTATGCTTCGTTGAAAGGCGTTAAGATGATAATGCATCACGAAACATCCGCATCGGTTACTAATTATGAAAGAAGAATGGACGAAGCTTATCAGTTTATGAAAAAGTATGGTTACCCCGCGGTGAAAACCGGTTATGTCGCCCGCATTATTCCGCGCGGTGAATTTCACGACGGGCAGTGGATGGTTCAGCATTATGTAAGAGTTGCCGAGCGACTTGCCAAGAACAGGCTAATGCTCAACGCTCACGAGCCGGTCCGGCCAACGGGACTTCACAGAACCTATCCGAACTGGCTTGCCTGCGAAGCGGCACGCGGTAATGAATTCAATGCCTGGAGCGTTGGGAATCCCCCCGAACACGAGACAATTCTACCTTTCACCCGCTTGATGGGTGGACCGATGGATTATACACCCGGTATTTTTCAGATCAAGATGAATTATTATAATCCCGATAAAAAAGAACAGGTTCACACAACCCTGGCAAAACAGCTTGCGCTTTATGTTACAATGTATTCGCCATTACAGATGGCGGCGGACTTACCCGAAAACTATGAGAAACTTCCCGATGCTTTTCAGTTTATTAAAGATGTTGCGGTTGACTGGGATGATTCAAAATATATAGAAGCAGAACCGGGTGATTATATTACTGTTGCGCGTAAAGCCAAAGGAAAAAACGAATGGTTTGTTGGCGCAATAACAGATGAGCATGAAAGAACCGCGGTGATTCCATTAGCCTTTTTAGAGAATAATAAAAGTTACAAAGCAGAGATCTACGCCGATTCAAAAGACGCCCATTGGGAAAAGAACCCCATGGCTTACGAGATAACTACAAAGAGTGTTTCATCTAAGGATGTTTTGAATATTAAACTTGCACCCGGCGGAGGATGCGCAATTAAAATTTGGTAGAATACTAAAAGGTTGCCTAAGTAATAAAAAAGATTATCTCGCGGAGCCCGCTAAGGAAACGCAGAGATCGCAAAGTTTTTCTCTGCGATCTTAGTACTTACCCTGCGTTCTCTGCGTGATAATATTCTCTAAACCTCTTCGTTTTTTTATCTTTACATAAATGTGGAAATAATTAATGTCCAAAATTAAATTAGAACTTCTCTCACCGGCAAAGGATCTAGAAACCGGAATTGCCGCAATTAATTGCGGAGCCGATGCGGTATATATCGGCGCCCCTCAATTCGGCGCCCGGGCTGCTGCGGGCAATTCTCTTGAAGATATCCGCAAACTCGTCGATTATGCTCATAAATACTGGGCAGAAGTTTATGTAACAATAAATACGGTCTTCTATGACGAAGAACTGCCGGATGTTAAGAACCTTATTAATAAACTTTATGAGATGGAAGTTGATGCAATAATATTCCAGGATATGTCCCTTCTCGAAATGGATCTACCGCCGGTTCAGCTATATGCGTCCACACAGACTCACAATTATGAAATCGAACGGATTAAATTCTTAGACCGGCTCGGGATAAAGAGAATAATTCTGGCACGCGAGCTTACAATTGATGAGATAAAACAGATTAAGAAGGAAGTTAATGCCGAGCTTGAGTTTTTTGTACATGGCGCTTTATGTGTAAGCCTCAGTGGCCAGTGCTATATGAGTCACGAGCTTACCGGACGGAGTGCTAACCGGGGGGAGTGCGCTCAGAATTGCCGGCTTCCTTATTCGCTTGTTGATGCGAACGGTAAAGTAATGATTGAGAACAAACATCTTTTATCACTCCGGGACCTGAATCTTTCGGAGTACTTGAATGATCTCGTTAAAGCCGGAATAACATCGTTCAAAATAGAAGGTCGGCTTAAAGATGTAAGTTACGTTAAAAATATTACAGCGTTCTACCGTCAGCAGATTGACGACATAATAAGAAATAATAATAAGTATGAGCGGGCATCATCGGGTTATTCAATTATTCCTTTCGAACCCGATCCTGAAAGAACATTTAACCGGGGTTACACAACCTACTTTTTAAATGACAGAACGGATCATGTTTCTTCTCACGATTCGCCCAAATCCACGGGTAAATATTTGGGTAAAGTCACAGAAGTTAAGAAGAACTGCTTTGTAATTGGAACAACTGAAAGAATTTCTAACGGAGATGGATTGTGTTACCACGATAACAAGGGTGAATTATTCGGGATGTATGTTAATCGTATCGACGGGAAGACAGTTTACACAGATGAATTAAATGGAATAAAACAGGGAACGAAAATTTACCGGAACTATGATCATTCATTTGAAAATCAATTGGGACGTGAATGCAAAAGACTAATTAAAGTGGAGATAATAATTGAAGAAATTGAAGAAGGATTACAAATTACCGCAGAAGATGAAGACGATGTAAAAGTCACGGATACTTATGAAATCAAAAAAGAAATAGCCGTTAATGCCGAAAAAGCTAATGATACAATCAAAAAGCAATTTGCCAAAAGCGGAGGAACAATTTTCGAAGTCACATCGGTAAGATTAAAATACGGAAAGCCGTTATTTGTTCAGATAAGTTTTATTAATGAGATGAGAAGAAAAATATTACAGAGACTGGAAACAGAGCGAATAGAAAAGCATAAAATTGTGAATGGGAAACAGGATCCTGAACTAAGAACCAAAAACGCAGAACTAATAATCCCCGAAAGTAATCTTGATTATAAATTCAACGTAACAAATAAAATGGCCGAAAAATTTTATAAAGAACACGGCGCTCTTGAAATTGAACAAGGTTTCGAATTGCAGAACAACCACACCGGCAAGACCGTTATGACATGTAAGTATTGCATAAAAGATGAGATGGGGCTCTGCCCGTTCGATACAGATGAGAAAGTTGAAGAGCCTCTCTATCTTGTGAATGAAAGCCGGAAATATAGATTGCACTTCAATTGCAAAGATTGCCTGATGGAGATATTAGTCGATTAATCTTACTGAAGCGAAGGATCCTCCAGCTTGCCGATAAAGAGAATGCAGTTACTATTTCTTTCCCTGATTACAAATATGAACGGTCTATCAAGTCTTATGATATTATCCATTATTGACGTAACGCCGATTTCCACAGATGTGACGGCGGCGGCCTCTGTACCTTCTTCATTCACATCCACAAAAGTTTTGTGTTCAACATTGCTTATATAGGCGTTGTTAATTCCATCGTAAAGTTTCTTAAAGTTAGCGCCGAAAGGTTCAAAAGCCACTCCCATTCCAAGTTGCCTGAGTGTTTCGTTAAGATTGATTTTGTATTCAAGTCTGAATTTCGGCATGTAAAGATGGCGTTTCATCTTGCTTAGATCAGCAATAAGACCGGCCCAGCTTGCATCTGTGAGCGTTCCGATTACATCTTTAATCTTCTTATCTTTTGCGGGGAGGAGAATTGTCATACTGAAATTACCTCTTCCGTATGGGAGGTCGATAACAGTGAATGAATCGTTTGACGAAAGATAAAAATCATTTTCGAGGTTCATCATCCTGCAGGCAACGGTTTCACCCGATTCTTTCTTAAACACATCATCGGTAGTTTTATTTTTATCAAATTGATATTTCCATGTACCTTTAAAGTAGATTGCGTTTATAAGGAACATTATAGTTTCCGGATCAATCTTCTCCACAATTTTGTCGATCTTTCCGTTTGTTGATTCTTTTACCCAGTTGTTAATAATATTAATTGTTGCCGGGTCGCGGAAGTTCATCGGATTAATTGAAGCATCAAAATATTTCCGGTTTGTTTCGATAAAATCCTGTTTGAACGGAATTGTGTTCCGGTACCAGATTGAATTGGCAATCTGCATTATTACTTGGCTGTCTATACCGGTAAGAAGCTCGGTTAATGATTGATATGATTCGTTGATCTCCTGCTGCGTAATTCCCGAAAGCGAAAGTGTGTTCCGCATCGCTTCATATGTTGTGCCGTCGGCACCGTTAAGGGTCATGCCAAGTGCCATGGAAATGCTTAGGGGGGAAATAAAAACATTTTTCCCTGTTTCAGATTCCGCGATGGTTTTAAATATTTTCAGGGCAAAGTTATCCGCGGAGGCAACAATCTGTTTTTCAGATCGGGTAAGTTCGCGGACGGGAATTTCATCGTTAAATTGTGACGATGTCTCGCATCCGGCAAGAAAAACTATCAGCAGAGATAAAATTAATTTCAGGCTGCTCATATTATCCCCACATTATTTATTGAACGAATCTTTAATAAATAATTAGAAAAGTTCTATATGTTAAAATGTATATATCGTTTATAATTATTAAACGCCAATCATAAGTTCTTTAATATATTGCAAAGGAAAGGATTTAGTACAATCAACACAGGATTCTATCAATAATTGTTTTGATATCAAAATTGTGTGATGGACTTAGTGTGCCAAATATTTTAATGATTTTTAAAAATATTTGAATGTTATTCTTGTCAATAATAAAATCTGCAGTTTCTTTTGTTTCAGCACACCTTCCAAGAATTGTTCGTTTTGATTTTAATTCAGTAATTGGAAAACAAAAATATAACATTGGTTGAACTCCAAGCGCGTATTGTTTTTCCTTAATAATAATTTCAGTTAAAATTTCATATTGTTGAAACCTATGAATAAGAAGGGGGTATTTAACCTGAGTAAAGTAATACTTTATTCCAAGTATATTTTTTTCTACTGGGTGGCTTCTTTCAATTGTTAATTCAGGATGAGCAACTAATAAGTCATTATCTTTAAGGTGGTGTAGATATGATTTTATTTCTTCTAATTCACATTTTTTAATGACGCCCCACTTAAAAAAATAATAAATATATTCTGACAATTCATATAGAGTTTTTTCTTTTCCGTTAGCGCCGACAAAGGTTTTATTTTTTATGGTTGTTCTTTCAATCTTTTCGACATCATTTGTAATTACGTCATACCCAATTTGCCATTCTACATAACAGGATTGAGAAAAAGGTTCTTTTTTTGTCGAAACGGGAATTCCGTACTCGTTAAAGTAACTCCTCCTTTTTATCCTTGTTTTGTCAGTACCTTTTGTTAGCGGAATAGCAATAGATATAGTTTTTTCTGTTTTGTTAAGAGAATTAATCCACATAATGTTCTCTCAATAACTTTTTAAAATATTCATCGAGGATAAGGTCGATATTTGTTGGTAATTCTTTTATCGGAAAATGTTTTTGGAGAGCGGGATGTTTTATAATACATTTATTAATAAAGAAATCTTTATGGGCATTAAACGAATCATTGTCAATTATTATATCACAATTGCCTAAATAATAAGGGATATGAGAGATATATTCTTTGAAAATATCTACATAACAATAATATTCAAATTTGTCTCGTGTAACTCTAATTGTATTATAACTTTCTTCTTCAACAAAAGTTCTAGACCTTTTTAGGGCATTTATATCTCTCATTGTCCAAAAGTAGGCGATAGTGTCGTTTTCCGAGACATATTTTTGATTTGGATATTTTGTAATGTATTTTGATATATAATCAAATTTGTTTAGAGAAAAGACTTTATTCTCATAGGACTTAAACTCATAATTAAATATGAAATCATAATCCATACCGAATAAGTAATTTTGATAAAGTGCAATTACAATAGGAAAGCTGGTTAATTTAGATGTTTCTGTAAAAATTCCAGAGCTAATTATTAAAGCATCTTTTAGTCTAAAATTTTTTTTGAAGTTGCCAAGGCTTTCGAAATTTGTTTTTTTTATTAAATATGATAATGGATGTAAAACACAAACATAATCAGCTTGAAGTTTGCTGTATGAAAGAAGAAATGAAATACCAAAATCCCTTGAAATAACATCTTCGTCTCTTTGGCAAACGTCTCTTTTTATGTTATTTCTTATTATTGATGTTGTATCATTATACGGTGGATTTCCCACTATTGTTATTTTATCCTGATCCGTTAAGTTATATTGATTTCTTGAGATATTAAGTAAACTATTATGGAGGTAGTAAGTATATTGAGGAGAATTCTTTCTTGCGATAATGATTGCTTGTTCATCGATATCAGCGCCAACGGCCCGTTCTCCCCGTAAGAAATTTCCATATCCACAGGAGGTATCTATAATTATATAATCTTGCAAGCTATTTATGTTTTTGGATAAAAATTCGTAAACAATATCTACAACCCATTTGGGAGTATAATAACTTCCAAAGTTTACTCGATCTTTATATTTTAAGTGAACTTGATCCATCGCGCTCTGGTTTGTATTTAAAAATAATTATTATAAAAAATAAATACCGTAATTCTATTTAAATAGACTTGTTCTTCTTATGCGGGTAAAATTTAAAATATTTTTTAAATCTAAAATTAAACTAACAAAACAATCGTTTCTTTTCAATTAATTTATTTTACTTCAAGAACTTCAACTTCATAAACAAGAGACGTGAACGGCGGAATAATAAACCGTTTTTTACCCTCAACCATTTTTGCATAAAAACCGTTATTGCCGTAAGCACTGGCAAACGGAACTATTACTTTTCTCTTCTCTCCGGCTTTCATATCGCTCAATATCTCATCAAGTCCCGGATTTATTCTGTTTGTTCCAATAGTAAAAACAAAACTCTCCGGCTGATTAATATAGTTTGTGGGCATTCCCGCTTCAGAACTGCTTACGAACGGAAAATTCGAGAGGAGAGCTGTTCCCTTGTAAACAACTTTTAGAGATGAACCTGTTTCCGGTTTATCGCCCTTTCCCTCTTTTAAGACAGAGTACTTGATTCCATTCGGGGTTGTTACTGCGCCCGGTAAGATCTTCTTAACTGCAGCTTCTTCATCCTTTGCTCTTTTTTCCTGGCTCAATTTCAGTTTTACATTTGCATCTTCAACCATTTTGCGGAACGATTCATCTGTTACGTTGAATTTATTCGCTTTTTCACCGATACGGGTAATGCCAACGCTTTTTATTGTGTCTCCCTGTACAATTTTTTCAACTACATCCATTCCCTCGGCCACCCAACCGAACAGAGTATAATTTCCGTCGAGGTAAGACCTGTCGCCAAGTGTAATATAGAACTGGCTTCCGTTTGTATGAGGGCCGGCATTAGCCATCCCAAGCATACCGGCTTTGTTATGACTCAGCTTCGGATATATTTCATTCGGGAATTGATAGCCCGGTCCTTCCGTTTCTTTATCGGTCTTAGGCATTCCGGCCTGAATAACGTGTCCCGGTACAACGCGGTGCCAGATGCTTCCGTTGAAATAAGGAGTTCCTTCTTTTAATGCATCGTTTTTGATCTTACCCTCTGCCAGGCCTACGAAGTTTGCAACCGTCACTGGTACATTCTCATAGTCGAGTGATAGAGTAATCCGTCCCTTATTGGTGTTTAGATCAGCGTAAATACCATCGGGCAGGAAAGCTCCTTCCCTCGGAACGATCTTATCCAGATTTGCAATCTGATAAGCAAGCAGTGCGTAGATTAGCGCCGAATGTTCCTGAGCATCGGGAATTGTCTGATCATATGTATCCAGCAATGTATGCCATGTTGTTCCGTATTGATGCGGGCCCTGGGTACGGAGCCACGGAGCAGGAACACCTTCCATTGTAAAGGAATGACTATCCGTTCCGCCTCGTCCGGCTCTTCTTATCAATCCCGTCTCCTGCAATGTGAATTTGTATTTAAGTTCAAGTTTTTCAATCGGCTCAACAGCAGGTTTTATATAATTATAAATTACCTTTGGAACGCCCATACCGACAACCGGATTAGTTCCGCTATCATTATTAAGCATCATCGAAATTTTAGGTAATTTTTTCTTATTCTTTTCAACCCACGCTTTTGAGCCAACCAATCCCCTTTCTTCAGCTGCATATAATTGAACCATAATAGAACGTTTCGGTTTAACCCCGGCTTTTGCAAGGATTCGTACCGCCTCCATCATTCTTGAAACACCCGAAGCATTATCAACAGCACCGGTTGCATGATCGTATGAGTCGAGATGAGCTCCTAGAACTACATATTCATCGGGATATTTTGTACCGGGTATAACTCCGATAACGTTATGATATTTCACCGGTCCGGGATAAAAGAAATTACGGATATCAAATTCGAGAATAACCTCTTCTCCTTTTTCAACCAGGGATTTAATCTGATTAAATTGCTTGTCGAGCAGCTTGATATCAGGAAGGGTAGGCAGATCATCCCAGGATTTTAAATTTCTTACATCGAACAATCTGAATGGAACTCTAGATAACTGAATAGTACCTAAAGCACCGTATGAAATTAATTTTTTAGTTACGCTGCTTACCGAATCTCTATCGCGGGGATAACCGGTGTTTTCTCCATCCACCAGTACCCATGCCCCTTTAATTTTTTCTTTTAGTTTTTCAATCCCGTCAATTTCAGAAGGAAGAATTACAACAGGCCCTTTCTGTTTTCCTTTTGTGCCGGCCGTGTAACCGGGGGTACCGAATTCAAGATACATTTCGTTTGGTTTGATCATTTTACCGAACCAGGGTCCGCGGTTGAATCCCACCGGTTCTATACCAGCTTCATCGAGTTCTGCTTTTAATCCCCACGAGCGGAGTTCGTTATAAACCCAGAGCGCGGAATTTGTGTAAGCATCGGAACCGGTTGATCTTCCCCCGAAGCGGTTGCATAATACGTCCTGGTGAACCATAGCCCGGTTCTCATTTTTACCGATTTCCAGAATTTTCTGGAAAACCGGATCCTGCTGGGATAATAGAGGGTAAGCAAAAGTGATGATAAAAAGAAATAGAATTGAATAGAAGCGTTTCATGATTGATCCAAATTAGTTGCCAGTAACTCTCTAAAATTAAATAAAACAAATGAGTGCACAAATGATTCTTTATTTATATTTTGCAATTGCATTAGTATTAATTTCAAAAATAGTAATATGAAAAGAACAAAAATTCTCATTTTGTTCCTTTTCCTTTATTTACCCTTCAATTCAATCAATCCACAGTCCGGCTCTGCTCTAACATTCAATGAAATTCTTTTTTATCCGGTTGAAACGAACGGGGAATTTATTGAGATCTATAATACGTCTGCAATCCAGTCTATCGATATCAGCGGAATTAAATTTAAGTATTCCACATCATCGCCAAACAGTCTTGTACCGGTTAGCGGCGGAACATTGCTCGGGCCGGGCAGGTTTGCGGTTATTCTGCAGGGAAATTATGATTATGCAAATGGAATTTATAAGACGCTGATTCCTGCCGGAACAATAATAATGAAGACGTCCGGAAACAATTTCGGATCCTCCGGTATGGCAAACACAACCGGCCGGGATGTAAGTCTGCTTAATAATACCGGCGAGATAATAGATACATATACTTATTCTGCAAACAACACTGCCGGCATTTCAGATGAGAAAATAATTCCCGATAAAAACAATACAACAGTCAATTGGTCTAACGGAAACATCATTAACGGTACACCGGGCAAAAAGAATTCTGTATCGCCGGTTGATTACGATCTGGCAATTTATTTTCAGGGGCATTTTCCTCGGATTGTAACAGCCGGTGATTCGCTCTACCTGGAGTTTGTAATTATGAATCAGGGAAGATTGAGAGCGGATAGTTTTTCTGTTGAGGTGTTTTATGATTCCGACCGCGATTCCATCGAAGAGAATAATGAGATTATCTACGCATTTAATAATTCAATTCTACCGGATGATTCTTTAAAGTTTCTGGTTCCGTTCTATCCTCAAGAATCGGGCGAATATCCATTCATTGGAAAAATTAATTTCGCGCTTGACGAAAAAAGATCGAACAACACAACATTTATAACAATCAACGTAGCCGATAAATTAGCTTCACCGGGAGAAATAGTAGTAAATGAAATAATGTATGCTCCGCAGGGCGATGAACCGGAATGGATTGAATTATATAATAATTCGGACTGCTCAATTAATCTGAAAAACTGGCGGGCAGGAGATAAATCCTCGGCAGTTCTGATTTCCGGAATAGACCTTGAGCTTACTCCGTCGGAATATCTTGTGATAAGCAAAGAAGCTGTAATTTCTGAATTACATAATATTACATCACGATTGCTTGTTAGACCAATACCGACACTCAGCAACAATGGCGATGACGTGCTTGTTTACGATTTATACAGTAGAACAATTGACAGTGTAAGGTACTTTCCGTCGTGGGGCGGTAATTCCGGAGGAAGATCGCTGGAAAGAAAATCAGCAGACACAACCGCTCTGAATCAGAATAACTGGGGCTCATCGACAAGTATAAATAGATCTACTCCCGGTAGGGTCAACTCAATTTCGGAAAAGGAATTCGATCTGGAAATCATTTCTGTTATTACAGAGAATAAATATGCCGAAATGAGAAAGGATTTTGATTTTACCGTTGTGATAAAGAATTCCGGAAATGCGAATGCAGGAAATTTCGATCTCAAATTATTCCGCGATAAGAATTTCAACCGGATCAAAGAAGCGGAAGAATTAATTTCTACCACGTCCATTGAATTTCTTGAATCGGATAATTCCATGTCGATTAAATTAATTTGTAACGACTTCGAAACAGGTCAGAATCAGTTTATCGTTTTTCTTGATTATGCTGTTGATCAGTTTACGGAGAATAATTTATTCGTCTTCAACATTAATGGTGTTGAATTAAATGAGGCGAGAGGAGATATTGTAATAAACGAGATCATGTACGCCCCTCGTTCGCCTGAGCCGGAATGGATCGAGATTTTTAACCGAAGCAGCAAAATTATTAATCTGAAGAATTATGTAATCGGCGATAACTCTTCTTCGATAACCATAACCGGCAATGATTTAATGCTGGAGCCGGAAGAATATGCCGTTGTATCGGAAGACAGCAGCATTTTCTCTATTTACAATGATCCGGGAAAAGTAATAACCGCAGCTATTCCTTCTCTTAATGACGGCGGTGACCGTATAATTCTTCTGGATTCTCTGGGAAGAACTATCGATTCAACTTACTACAGCCCTGTCTGGGGAGGGAATTATGGCCGGTCTCTCGAAAGAATTGCAGCGGAAAAAACATCTGCAGATTCTACTAACTGGAAGACAACAAAAGCAGAGAGAGGGACTCCGGGCAGAATAAATTCAATATCAAAAAAAAATTACGATATAGTGTTATTTTCAAAAAGTATTATTCCCGCTAAACCTATTATCGGTCAGGAAGTAAGAATTAATATTCACTTCCGGAATCCGGGTAAAAATCCGGCCCAGTTTATTTGCAGACTTTATGAAAAATCAAAAGACGGAAATAAGTTGTTGTTAAAAGAAGAAAGCGTAGAAGTGCCAAGTATTGAAGATACCTGTTTTTATTTTTCTCAAATGGAATTTATTATTGAATCACTTTCAGAAAAAAGAACCTTTGAATATTCTGCCGATTATAAATTGGATGAAGACACAACTAATAACCGGTATCAATTTTCTGTTATTCCCGGTTATCCAATTAATTCGGTTGTGTTAAATGAAATAATGTACAACCCTATTAACGGGGAGCCGGAATGGATAGAGCTATTCAACAGCTCCCCCTATGATATAGATCTGGAAGGATGGTCCGTTTCAGATTTTCTGACAACGCCCTTAACAACGAAACTTCAATCAGACCAAAGAATAATTCCACGGGGAACGCTTATAGTTATCTCCAAAGATTCATTAATTAAAAATTTCCACCGCTCAATTCCTTCGCAGATGCTTATTAACTCATTTGCAAATCTTAACAATGATGCCGACGCTGTTATTATAAGAGATGCAATTGACGGGACCATCGATTCAGTTCGATACGACAAATCCTGGGGCGGAGAAAACGGTAAATCATTGGAGAGAATTCACATAACGGGTGAATCCGGCGAACGGCTTAACTGGGGTTCTTCTACAGACATCGAGCTTAGCACACCGGGAAGAATTAACGGTCTAACTCCTAAAGATTATGATTTGACTATATCGGGAATTTCTATTGTTCCACTTTATGCTTCGTTTGATGAAGATGTCAGCATTGCCGCAAATGTTTTTAATAATGGAATGAAATCCGCAGATCAGTTTACCGTTCAGTTCTATTTTATTACGGGTAACGACACATTATTTTTCAGTAATGGAATCGGATCTGATTTATCCGCAAAAGATTCCGCTCTTATATTATCATCAATGCGGTTAAAGCTCGATAATCCCCGGCGAGTCTATTGTAAAGTAATTTTTAAGAAAGACATGGATAATCTTAATAATTTCTATGCGGCAGATGTAAGTTCCGGTTATAAGAGAGGCGCAGTTCAAATAAACGAGATTATGTATAATCCGCTGGCAGGCGAGCCGGAATGGATTGAGATTATTAATTGCACATCAGAACCGGTGAATCTGAGAGGATGGAAAATTTCGGACCTGCAGCCGTTACCCGGTCCCGTCCTCATATCTTCACAAGACATTATTTTAGGTCCCGGGGGCTACTCGGTGATAACAACAGATACTGCCGGCTTCATGTTTTATCCGCCGGAGATTTTTCTGCAGGCGAAATTCGGCTCTCTCGGAAACACATCCGACGGAATATATATTAGTGATTTCCGCGGCGCGATAATCGATAGCGTCATTTACAATTCAAAATGGGGAGGCGCAAAGGGATTTTCAATTGAGAGAATGTCATTCAATAAATCCGGCTGCGACAGTACAAACTGGATGACATCAATCAACCGTTACGGAGCTACTCCCGGCTTCAGGAATTCCGTTACAGAAATTCCTGAATTCGAACGCGGCGCACTTGTAATAAACGAAATAATGTTCGATCCGGCAGAAGGAAACAGCGAGTTTATTGAAATGCTAAATACAACCTCCGATTCAATTCAGGCAGGGGGGATGAATTTGCTGATAGGGCCGGACAAAAATATTCCTCTTTCACAAATCTATTTCAATCTGGCTCCGGGACAATTCCTGATCTTTGCTCACGATTCAACAATCGAAAAGAATTACAATTTCCCCTTTACAAGCCATATTTTATTTAACCCGTCGCTCAGTTTATCCAACGATGGGGTTTATATAGTTCTTAAAGATGCGTACAACAAAGTAATTGATTCGGTCAATTATAATTCCGGCTGGCATAACAGGAATATAACATCAACAAAAAACCGCTCGCTTGAAAGACTCAATCCTTTTCTCAATTCAAATGACCGGACGAACTGGAGCTCTTCGGTCGCTCAAGAGGGAGCGACTCCGGGTAAAGAAAATTCTGTTTACGCTGAAACAATAGCTTCGGAATCTAAAGTTTTATTGACACCGAATCCCTTCTCGCCCGATAACGACGGCTACGAAGATTTTACCACAATTAATTTCAATCTGTCATGTAAAATCGCCCAGGTCCGGATCATTGTTTACAACAGCAGGGGGAGGAAAGTCCGGACACTTGTGAATAACTATCCGGCAGGTCCAAACAACTCTTTAATTTTTGACGGTATGGACGAAAGCGGGCGCCCTCTGAGAATAGGAATTTATATATTGCTGATCGAAATTATAACTGATTCGGGTGAAACGGAAAAAATTAAAACTCCTGTTGTTATAGCCAGAAAACTCTAACCAACAATATATAATCATATGAACACAGAACAATTAATCGATCAATTTCTAAAACAGAAGAGAATTGCCGTTGCCGGAATGTCAAGGAATCCTCAGGGCGCCGTTGGTAATCTTGTCTATAAAAAATTCAAGAACGCGGGATACGAAGTGTTCGCAATCAATCCGAAAGCCGACGAGATAGAAGGAGAAAAATGCTATCGGACATTGAAAGATGTCCCGGTAAAACCGGATGCAGTTTTTCTCTCAACGCATCCCGACCAGTCGTTGAATGTTGTAAAAGAGTGCGCCGGACTGGGAATTAAAAACGTATGGTTTCACCGTTCTTTCGGAAAAGGGAGCTATAATGAAGCGGCTGAAAAATTCTGCCGCGATAATGGAATTGATCCAATTATCTACGGATGCCCGATGATGTACATTGCTCCTGTAGATTTCGGTCATAAATGTATCCGGTTCTTTATGAAGGTAGGCGGAAAGCTTAAGTAAAATTACAAACCCCGATAACCGAATAGTTATCGGGGTTTGTTGTAACGAATCATTCGTATTTTATTACATGAACATGTGTATCAGAAGCTACGTATGCAAAACCACTCTTTAGCGTAATAGCATTAGCACTTCCAGCGAGAGCAATTTCTTTAATAATCTTTGGATTCTTAACGTCAGTTATATCTACAATCATGAAATCACGGTTTCCGGCAGCAAGAAATGCGTAATATTTTTCTTCCGGGGAAGTTTTATATAAAATTTCAACATCCTCTATATAACTCGAAATAGCAAGACTGGATTGAATTTGAGGGCTCTGCAAAGCACTTCCAATGGGAGAGATAATATAAATTCCGTTTTCAGAAGCCACACAGACTCTTCCATAATTTCCCGCAACCGCCTTTAAATATCCGCTTGTTGTAAGCGTATTTTTTGGCTGTGTTGACGAGTTTATAATGTTGGTTTGTGAAATGTCGTAAAACTTTATTTTACCGTTATAATCGGCAACAACCAGTTCCCCGCTTCCGGAAATACAAACAGCGTTTGAGTTTGCCGCTTCATCTATCGAAGTTTGTAAAACGGGATTATCAATTGATGATATGTTATACATTCTAACACCGCGGCTTAGTTGTGAAGCAATGTAAAGCCGGTTCCCGAAGACAGTAACGTCCTTATAAAATCCGCCCGGTATATAAGATCTTTGCTGAGGGAAAAAATTGTTGTTTCCCGGCGCAATATTATAGATATACAATCCGTGCCCTCCGCAGGCGGTGTATAAAAAATCCGGAACCGAGTGATTAACAAACAGATCGTTCACCGTGGTTAATGGAATTCTGTTCTGAAATATCGGAACCCCCGAATCGATTACGTGATAAATTGAGAGATTCGTAGCATCGCCTACATAGAGGGTGCCGTTAAATGTTGCATTTGGAGAAACAGCAATCGCTTCTGCCGAATTGAATCCCTCTAATGATGCAACAACCCTAGCATTTGCAAATGGATTATCGCTTGTGGTCGGATTGGTGGGATTGTTTTCACCGTCTTTGTTTTCATCGCAGTTAAATACAAATAGAAAAATAAGAGTAATTGAAAGGGCGAGTTTAAAATAGGATTTCATAATAATTGCTCCGCTCATCAGGAAAAATATTTAATAACAAATTCCTCGATGAAAGTTAGATATTATAATGGCTTGCTTCAAGCGGATTATAGTGAGCTTAGTCAATTGGGCCGGTAAAAAAACCTCTCCTATTTTCTCTTTCTATTTTACTTTTTTAGACCCGGTGGTTATTTTGCAAACCAGGTTTCTGATACTTGAAAAGGATCTATTGATAAATCTCGGTGAAATAAAATCCGCGTGGAGAATCAGTCTCTCCGACTCTAATTTCCGTACACGCTTTTTTGTTACGGCAGCAGTTTTAATCTTTGTGCTTCTAAGCCTCGCCCGTTTTCTCGATTACAACGAGGAGCTGTCGGGATTTGCTTTTAAAGACCCCTTATTAAGTCTTTTCGAGCCCGTGGATCTGACATGGTTTACTTTCGGACTTATCTATATATCGCTTATTGTTGCTCTTGTATCAATCTCATATCACCCGGAAAATCTGCTGATCGCACTTCAGTCCTACAGCCTTGTCTTTTTTTTCCGGCTTTGCACAATTTTCCTTTTGCCTCTGGACGAACCATCGACCACAATATCTCTCACGGATCCCTTCGTAGAATTTTTCGGCGGGGGAGAGACGCTTCACCGGGATCTCTTCTTTTCCGGTCATACAGCAACAATGTTCATTTTTTACCTAACCAGCGTCAATAAAACGATGCGAAAAATTTTTCTTTTTGCTACCGTTCTTGTTGCTTTTGCCGTACTTATTCAGCACGTCCATTACACCATCGATGTGGTAGCCGCCCCGTTTTTCGCGTATTCTTCCTATAGAATTGCCCTTTTGATTTCATCCGGGAAAAAAATCTTTTAAAACAGGGAATTATTTGAAAGATATCAGCGTTTTGTATTAATCAGTATATAAGAATCAATATGGTTTCAGAAGCAATATATCTTCATTATCTCGATTCCCTCCTAAAAGGGGACAAAAACCAATGTCTTCAGATAGTCTCTAATCTGATTAAAAGCAATGTTCCACTTAAGGAAATCTATATTCAATTATTTCAGCGTTCTATGTATCGGATCGGTCAGATGTGGGAAAAAGAGCGTTGTACTATAGCCGACGAACATATTGCAACTAAGATTACCGAATCGCTTATTGAATCGACCACATCTCAATTTATGAACGGGCACCACCTTGATAAACTTGTTGTTATTACGTGTATCGATAAAGAATTTCATGAGTTGGGTGCGAGAATGGTCGCGGGTTTTTTTGAGGTGAGCGGATGGAAAACTCTTTACCTCGGATCTAACACACCTCAATCGACACTTATCGATTTGATAAAGGAAAAAAAGCCGGATCTTCTCGGCATCTCAAATAATTTTTATATCAATATTTCACGTCTCGTAAAACTGATAGAGCAGATCAGTGTCGTTGCTCCGGATTTAAAGTTACTTGTAGGCGGACAGGCTTTGTCAGGCGGACAGTCGGAGATATTGAGTAAATACAATAATGTAAAATATATTGCTTCTCTTGACGAATTAGAAGAATATATCACCTCTCAAAGCACCCTCTAGCAATTCCGGTTTTTATACTGGAAATTAATTTCATTATTTTTCACGAGCAATATTTTTATCCATCCGGAGAATATATGAAACGTGCATTTTTACTCTTCAGTACGATTATTATTATTATAACCGGTTGCTCAACCGGCAAACGGGAAATAAAAGATATAATCAAGCCGGTAAACCTGATTGCCGGCAGAACAGACTCCCTTCTTATTTCAGACCTTTTTTATGCTGATCATTATGACCCGGTTTTTTTGGAAAATAAAAATGTTAAAGTGATATATAATCCCGGAAGCGGGATGGTCTACTTTTCCGCAGCAGAAGATTTTTCGGGAATGACACTTGTCGATTTCGAATTCGATGATCGGATCTATTCAATACCGGTGAGATCGGGAATTCAGCAGAAGTACAGGTTTTCTTATAAGCCGTTGAAAGAGTATAAGGTTTTAAATCTGTTCGGAAGCTTCAACGGATGGGACCGCGGAAATCTTCCTATGAATGACGATGACGGCGATGGAATATATCAAACCGAAGTTCCACTTGAACCGGGCCGGTATCAGTACAAATTTTTCGGCGACGGGGAGGAACTTATCGATCCGCTCAATAATGTTAAAGTTCCTAACGGCATGGGAGATTTTAATTCTGTTTTTACGGTTGAAGAAAGTGATACGGAAAAAGTGTTTCTTCACGTTAACGGCTATAGTGAATCTGGCAGCAACGGGGAGTTTCTCTTTGTTTATGAAAGCGCACCTAGCGGAAACACACTCTTATCAGAAAATGTAATTGCGCTTCTCGATAATCAGAAGTTGGATGAAGATGAAGTTGATGTTAACGGCGAGAATATAAAGCTGGCGATTGATAACGGGAAATTACGCGACGCCCAGCTTCTTAGAGTAGCTGTTTCGGAGAATGGAAATGTTTCGAATATACAATCGGTATTTCTTGTGGAGGGTAAACCGGCTACGGGTAACGGCGGGTTTCTTTGGAACGATGCAATAATCTATTCTCTTATGATCGACCGTTTTAACGACGGCGATAAATCTTTAAACAATCCTATTCTTCACGATTCCCTTGCGTTGAAAGCGAATTATATGGGGGGCGATTTTAAAGGAATTATCAATAAGCTGAACGAAGGATATTTCGACTCCCTCGGAATCAACACAATCTGGCTCTCACCTGTATACGACAATCCGAACACAGCATATAAAGAAGCACCTGCGCCGAGGCGGTGGTTCTCGGGATACCACGGTTATTGGCCTGTTAGTTCAACAGCTACCGAGGAGAAGTTCGGCACTATCGAACAATTGAAAGAACTGGTAGCAATTGCCCGATCGAAAAGAATTAAAATTCTTCTTGATGTTGTTGCAAACCACGTTCACGAGAATCATCCGCTTGTTAAAGAAAAACCGGATTGGTTCGGTGAACTTAAACTTCCGGACGGAAGACTGAATCTCCGCCTGTGGGATGAGTTCCGGCTTACCACGTGGTTCGAACCATATCTTCCGAAATTCAACTACGTTGAGTCGCAACAGGCAATTGATTTTATGGCATCGAACACAATCTGGTGGATGAAGGAAACCGGAGCCGACGGATTCCGGCAGGATGCCGTTAAACATATGCCTAATCAGTTCTGGCGGGAACTCACAAAAAGAATTAAAAAAGAAATTGAAATCCCGGAAAACAAAAAAGTTTACCAGATCGGTGAAACATTCGGCAGCTACGATCTGATAAGCTCGTATGTAAACAACGGACAATTAACCGCACAGTTCAATTTTAATGTTTATGATGTTGCTCTACCCGTTTTTCTTGACGGTAATATTTCCTTTAGATCGCTCGATTCGGAAATTAAAAAATCTTTTCTTGTTTACGGCGAAAACAATTTGATGGGTAATATTATGGACAGCCACGATAAAAACAGGTTCATGGCTTTTGCCGACGGGGATCTGGAAGTTACTCAATGGAGCGCGATTGAAGAGGGCTGGAATAATCCGCCCGAAGTAAATAACCCCGCCAGTTATGAAAAAGCAAAACTCTATTATGCTTACCTAAATACTATCCCGGGTCTGCCTGTAATTTATTACGGAAGTGAATTCGGAATGACCGGTGCATCAGATCCCGATAACAGGAGAATGATGAGATTTGGCAACGAACTAAATAATTACGAAAGAAAAATGCTTGAGGATGTTAGAAAGATTATTAATCTTAGGAAAAACCACCCGGCATTACGCTATGGAGACTTTCTAACAGTAAGGGCAGATGTTAATACTTATGCATATATAAGAAGCGACTTCAATGAAAGAGTATTGATAGTCCTGAATAAAAATCCAAAAGAACAGAAAATAGCATTAAGGTTACCTGAATTCTATAAAGCGGATTTACTTTCTGATCTTCTTAATGAAGAAACGATTGTTTCCGAAAGGGGCATTTATCAAATTCAGGTAAAAGGCCAGGGCTATAGAGTACTAAAAATCGGTCAATAACCTGTTTTTTAGCAAATCTTGAGCTATTGGTTAGACCGAAAGACATAAAATCTTTTTTATTCTTCGCGATAATAGGTTTAGATTGAGGGCGGTTTATATGACAGATAGAATTATCAGTGTCTCAGAAATGGAAAGCGGTATGGAGCTTACTGAACCGATTAAAAACGGCTATGGGCAAATATTATTAAATAGAGGTCTAATTTTACAGGAGAAACATAAATTGATGTTAAAAACCTGGGGTATCAAAAGAATCTCTATAAAATCAGAAACCGTTGAAATTGAATCTCCGATTACCGGATTCTCTGATGATAATCTTGCCGTTTTAGGAGACATGCTAAGCTGGAAGCCTCGTAATTATCAGGAAACCGAATTAATTCAACTTGCGCTTATTTTTAATCAAAATA
Organism: uncultured Melioribacter sp.; assembly: GCA_964532065.1. Taxonomy (GTDB): domain Bacteria; phylum Bacteroidota; class Ignavibacteria; order Ignavibacteriales; family Melioribacteraceae; genus DSXH01. The sequence goes on along the minus strand of CAZHHG010000013.1, from coordinate 29,010 downwards.
GAAGACTTTAAAAGTATTTTAAATGAATATTATTGATAATATAATTAGCTCAATAAATGCACTCCCCACACTTCCAACTATTTATACCCAACTTTCTGAAGCATTGGATGACGAATATGCCTCTAATCAAAGGATTGCACAAATTATCTCTTCAGATCAGGCCTCTGCATTTAAGGTCCTTAAAGTGGCTAACAGTCCTATCTTTGGAGTTCAAAGAAGAATTGAATCGATTAATCAAGCTCTACTTTTCTTAGGACATACCGAAGTCAAAAATATCCTTCTGGCCTTATCAATCGTTAAACAATTTAATGGCAAGGGAGACCCGAACTCTTTAAGATCGGTTGATCTATGGGCTCACTCGATTGCAACGGGGATAATCTGTCGTAACCTCGCCATTCTTTCGGGTCAAAAAAAGTTTGATAATTATTTCCTTGCGGGAATATTACACGACATCGGGAAACTTCTCTTTCTGCAGTTTGCTCCAAAAGAATATATTAATGCAGTAAAGCTTGCAAAAGAGGAAAAGATACCAATATTAATTGCTGAAAAAGAAGTTCTTAAAATTGATCATGCGCAAGCCGGACAAATATTGGCAGACAAATGGAAAATACCCTCATATATTCAAGAAACGATTCAATATCACCATCCCGCGCAAACTCCAAAGGGCACAAACCATCTATTGTCAACTGTTCATCTAGCAAATATCATTGCCAGAATTATGAAATTAGGATTCTCGGGTGATAATTTAATTCCACAGCCTAATAATATTATCTGGGAAGAAATTGTTCTGGATAAAGGCGATATTATTTCTTTGAGCGACAAGATTTTAAGTGACTATAAAAATGCGATTCACACACTATTGATCGATCAATCTTAAGCTGTTTGATGAGAAAGAAATGGAAAGAGAAATTCTCAAGATATATAGTCAATTGCTTGCTTCTCTGCCCATATTTAATTCCAAAGTTGAAATTATAGAATCTTTCCTGAAGTCATTCCATTCTATTTCGGGCTGCAACTCGGTTTCTCTATATCTTGTGGATCAGAACAGTTTCGAAATTCTGTTATCCGGATCTGAAGGCGATAATTCAGAGGATGAGATTAATAAAATCTTCTTGGAACTCGTGGAAAACGAGATAATTGCTTCTGTGCTGAATAATTCTGATGACGTGGTTACACATAACTATAGAGACAGCATTGTACGACTGTATCCAATAAAAATCGATAATCATATAATAGGATTTTTTCTTTTTGTTTATAAGAATGATTATTTAGTAAAACCCGAGATTGAATTACTATTAAAACACTTCTGTAATTATTTTGCTCTTCAATTGGAATATGTTCGTCAAATTGTAAACAAAGCTAATCAGATTAGTCAGGGATTTTTATCAGCACCTTCCGATCAGTTTATGAATATTTTTGCGAGCGATCAATTTAACTTGCTTGACTGGCTTAAGGAAGGGGTTTTGATTATTGACAAGAATACTGAAAAAATTATAAATGTGAATGAACCGGCAACTCATATTTTGAAAGCAAACAGAGAAAAAATTATTGGTACAAATAAATCGATCTATTTTTTGTATTTCGACAAAAATATTTTTAAAGATGAAATAATTTCAGAAGATGAAACCATTCTAATAACCCCGGATGGCACCCCGATACCAGTACTCTGTTCAGTAACTATGATTAAACTGGATAATACCGATTATGAAATCATTAGTTTTCTAGATATATCCGAACGGAAGTCGATGGAAGATCTTATACTCCAATCAAGATTCCACCTGGAAAATCTGGTTGAAGAACGAACAAAAAAATTAAAAGATTCCAACGAAGAGTTAACTAGACAAATTAAGGAAAGGATTAAAAAAGAAGAAGAGAACCTGGTGCTATATCTTGCTATTCAGCAAAGTCCGGCATATGTTATTTTAACCGACCTTAATGGAAACATTGAATTTGTTAATAACTCGTTTTTAAAACAGACCGGTTACAGATTAGAGGAAATCGTAAAACAAAATCCAAGAATTTTAAAATCCGGGGACCTGAATTACAGCCATTACAAACAATTATGGGAAAATATAAAATCGGGTAAACCCTGGGCGGGAGAATTCAGAAATAGAAAAAAGAATGGAGAACTGTTTTGGGTCTCTTCTCAAATTTCTCCGATAATTGATTCAAATGGTAATGTTATTAAGTACATGGCAATTCAGGAGGATATTACACAAAGGAAAAAGTTCGAAGATGAATTGATAGATTCAAAAAAGAAAATTGAAAAAGCTTATAATTTCAAAGACGCATTGCTTGCAAATATGAGTCATGAGTTTAGAACTCCATTAATCTCTATAATCGGATGTAGTGATTTGTTGATTGATGATTTGGTTGAGGGTGAATTATTTGATTTGGCTAAGGCAATTCGACAGGGGGGAGATAGACTTTTAAGGACTCTTAATAATGTACTTCTTCTTTCCGACCTTGAATCCGGAGGAGATAAATTTGAAATAGTAAACAAGAATGTAATTCCTTTAGTAAAAACGATGACGGATAAATATGGTTATGTTGCCGAGAGCAAAAACATAAAATTTGAAATTAATTTCGAAGAAAACGAATTAGTACTTGCTGTTAATGAATTCTTTTTCAATAAAGTAATTGAGAATTTAATTGATAATGCTATAAAATATACTCAGGAAGGATCTGTTGTTGTAAGCGTTAAGAGAACTTTAGTTGGATACGAGCATTACGGCCAAATAACTATACAGGATGAAGGAATTGGAATTCCGGATGCGGAAAAGCAAATTGTTTTTGATGCTTTCAGGCAAGCCGAAGAAGGTCACAAGAGAAATTATGAAGGGACAGGACTTGGATTAACCATTGCGCAAAAGGCAATTGCAAATATGAACGGATTTATTAAGATAGAAAATAATTATCCGTCCGGATCAAAATTTGTTCTTTATCTGCCGTTAGAAAAACCGGTAAATTCTAACAGTCAATTATAAAAAGAATTCGCAATTAAACTATACACTTAAAAATGAAAATAGCATTAGTTCAGCAATCGGCTTCTACTAATCAAGCGGATAACATCCAAAGAGGAATTGAGGCGGTTAGATCTGCAGCGACCAGAGGTGCTAAAATAATCTGTTTTCCGGAGCTGGCTTTTACAAGGTTCTACCCTCAGAAAAAAGCTTCGTCTGATTATAAAAACTTTGCAGAAACTATTCCGGGTCCAACCACCCGAATTTTTTCTAAACTCTCAAAAGAATTGAATGTGGTTATCATCCTGAATCTGTATGAATATGAAAACGGAAATACTTATGATTCATCACCTATAATAAATGTTGATGGCGAAATTCTTGGTACAACACGAATGATTCATATAACCGATTACGAACACTTTTATGAAAAAGATTACTACGTTCCCGGAAACAACGGAATAAAAGTTTATAACACAGACTTCGGAAAAATCGGAATCGCGATTTGCTACGACCGTCATTATCCAGAATATATGCGTGCTCTTGCATTGGAGGGCGCGGAAATAGTATTTATTCCGCAGGCCGGATCATTGGGAGAGTGGCCGGAAGGATTGTATGAAGCCGAGTTGAAAGTTGCCGCATTTCAAAACGGGTATTTTACAGCGCTTTGCAACCGTGTCGGTAAGGAAGAAAAATTAACTTTTGCCGGGGAATCATTTGTCGCTAATCCCGATGGGAAAATAATCGCGAGGGCAGGAAGCTTAACCGATGAAATATTAATCTGCGAGGTCGACCTTTCGGAAGTAGAAACTTCACACGCAAAGAAATTATTCTTCAGGGACCGCAGGCCGGAATTATACTCTGAATGGTTTCGAGGGAAAGAGTGAGTCTACGCGGAACTTCATTTTTCAAATTCATGTTATTACTAAAAAAGAGGTAAGCTTATGAAATGTCCTAACTGCAACGTTAATCTTGTAATGTCGGAAAAAAAGGGAATTGAAATCGATTATTGTCCTGAATGCCGTGGAATCTGGCTCGATAAAGGGGAGCTCGATAAAATTATTGAAAAGTCGATTGATTTTGCACCGCAGCAGAATATAGACGACAGCTATAACAGGAACGATTACGGCTATCAGAAAAAATATGATGATGATTATTATAAGAGAAGAAGAAAAAAATCCTTCCTTGGCGAGCTGTTCGATTTTGATTAGCGTAAAAATGGGGACGCCCGGTATAAGCGTCCCCATAATTTTTTATTTAATTAAATAAATTTCATTTTGTCTTTCGGATAACCACTCAATTCCGTCTTTTGTAACAACCACCATTTCTTCAATTGTTGCTATACCGTAATTTTCAATTGTAAGGCGCGGTTCAATAGTAAACACATTTCCCTCTTCAATTTCAAGGTACGGCAGGTTATTGTACCGTTCCCACTTCGGACCCATTAAACATCCTCCGTCATGGCAAGCTCTGCCGACCTGGTGACCAAGACCGTGCGGGAATTCGTCGTAACCGTTTATCTGTATATAATTGCGTGCAACTTCATCTATTTCCCATCCCTTTTTCCCCGGTTTCATTGCATTTGCCGAGCGGGTAATCGACTCTTTTATAACATTAAATCCTTTTTGAACTTCATCGGGCGCCTTCGTTTCGCCCGGACGAAGAACGTACCAGGTTCTCTGAAGATCAGAGCAGTATCCATTCATTTTGATTCCGAAATCCATATTAATAACATGACCCGCTTCAATCGTTCTGTCGGTCGGGCCAGCATGAGCGCCGGCAGTATTCGGGCCGGAAAATACCGAAGGACAATAATCTTTATCCCACGCTAACTGATATCCTTTCTTGTCAACAATTTCCCGCACGAAGGAGGCAACCTGTTTTTCAGTCAATCCGGGCTTGAGGAATTTTGTAACCTCGTCGAAAATGACAAGCGTTTCTTTGATAGCTTCTTTAATATTGTTGATTTCGGACTGGGATTTTCTTCCCCGGAGAGCTGCAACGATCTCTTCGGAGGAAATAAGCTTGGACGCATAATCGGTTCCGTTGAAATGATCCAGCAATTCGAGATATAATCCGTATGTTATTCCGTCTGCAAGACTCGAGTTGCGCGAAAAGTTGATTGCGATCTTATCGGGTTTAATCTGATTAATTACATCGAGAAATTTCTCTTTGATCGATTTGAGATACGGGTGAATGTTTTTATATGTGCCTACCTGTTTCATATTTTCAAGTTCAAGAGATCCTACAATTGCATGAGTCTCGCCGGTTCTTGTAATAATAAACGCCGACTGCCAGGTAGCATTGGTTCCAACAATCATATCCAGCATCGGGTCTTTAATATTTCCGGTTTCTCTTACGAAAGTCATCCACATATCAATCTCTTTTTCTTTCAGTATTTTAACTGCCTGTTCAATTTTTTCCAGAACTAATTCCTTGCCCATTTGTTCACCATAATTAGTTATAATGTATTGGTAAAAATGCCTATTCTTAATGGAAAATGCCAAACCATAGTATCAGGAAACCGTCTAATTTCCGGGTAATTTTTTTATCCGGTACATTATTCAAACTGCTTAGGAAATTGGAATCATGTTGGATTTATTTGCTACTTTAAGTACTGCAAGCAGAGAGAATTAACAAATTCAATGATTATAAAGAGGTCAATATGAAACGTCTCTGTCTCTTCTTACTTTTATTAATTCCCGCAATCTCCTTTTCACAAATCCGCTTTACATCTGATCCGTCGCTCTCTCCAGACGGGAAAAATATCGTTTTCAGTTATGAAGGTGATATTTGGACGGTACCCTCCGACGGCGGGACTGCATACAGACTGACAGGTATGGACGGTCTTGAAACGTGTCCGGTCTACTCACCCGATGGAAAATGGATCGCGTTTTCCGGTACACAGGAGGGGAATCAGAATGTTTATGTAATGCCTTCTGAAGGAGGAAAAATTGTACAGCTCACTTACCATAGTGCCGGTGATGCCGTGGAATCTTGGAGCTGGGATTCTAAATATATTTATTTTACTTCCAACCGTTATAATTCCGGGACTACTTATAAAGTTTCTATTAAAGGTGGAACGCCGGTTCGCCTTTTCGAAAATTATTTTACATGGGCTCACAATATTTCCGAGCATCCTAAAACAGGTGAGATTTTTTTTAACGATACATGGGAAAGCTCAAACTTCGCAAACCGTAAACGCTATAAAGGCGATTTCAATCCCGATATTAAATCATACAATCCTAAAAACGGTGAATATAAGGTTCACACGACTTATATCGGAAAAGATATGTGGCCAACAATCGATATGGACGGAAATATTTTTTTCGTTTCCGACCAGGCCAACGACGAATACAACCTTTACAAACTTGAAAATGGAACAAGCAAACAGCTGACAAATTTCGATACTTCGATTAAGCGTCCACGGGTCAGTTATAACGGAGATAAAATTGTTTTTACAAAAGACTACCAGATTTTCCTTTATGATGTTAAATCCGGCATTTCGAAACTGGTTGAAAGTAGAATTTTCGACAACACAACATTAAGTCTTTTTCAGGAATTTAACGTCAAGGATAAGATTACAAATTTCAACGCTTCCCCCGACGGCAAAAAATTTGTGTTTGTTTCGAGAGGTGTAATGTTCGTTTCCGATATTGAAGGTAAGTTTATAAAAAAGATTAATACAGATCCGGCTGAAAGGGTAGCGGAGGCTTTATGGCTTAAAGATAATGAAACGATACTTTTTAACAGGACTGTGAAAGGCTGGCTCAATCTTTTTACCGTAAAGGTTAACGGGAATCCGAAAGAAACTCAGCTTACATTCGATGGAATGAATAACCGTGAAATAAATTTTAATGACGAGAGAACTCTGGGCGTCTATTTCAGCGGAAGAAACGAGCTGAGAATGATCGACCTCGCAAGTTTAAAAAGCGAAACGATTGTAAAAGACGAATTCTGGGCAATCTATGATGCGCCCGCTCTATTCTCTCCCGATAATAAGTATATTGTTTATACGGCGTACAGAAATTTTGAGCAGGATATTTTTATTTATGATATCGGTAAAAAGGAGTCGACAAACATTACAAATACCGGGGTAACGGAAACAAATCCATTCTGGTCGCCTGACGGAAAATACCTATACTTCGAAACCGACCGGTTGCAGCCCGGATACCCGCGCGGAGTTCAAAACTCTGATATCTACCGGATCCCTCTTCAGAAATATGACCAGGATTTCAGATCGGACAGATTCGGAAAATTATTCACCGAGGCTAAAAAAGATACGAGCAAGCCGAAAGTTGTTATCGATTTCGAAAATATAAAAGACCGCTGGGAAGCCGTTGCATCACAGACCGGAAATCAAAGGTCGGCGTTTGTTATTCAAAAAGATGAGCAGACCACACTATTATTTGTCTCTAATCATAACGGTGATAATAATATTATTTGGCAGACAACATCCAAGCCGTTCGACAGGACGGAAACAAAAATTATAGAGGGCGCTAAGAGCGGCTCTATTTTTATTTCGAAATCAAAGAACGATTATTATCTGTTAGCCGACGGGAAAATATTAAAACTCGATCTTGCCGGAAGCAAAACCAAAGCTGTTGATATCAGTTTTGCTTTCACAAAAAATCTCGATTCAGAGTTCAGCCAGATGTTTTATGAAACATGGGCAAATCTGGAAGAGAATTATTATGACGATCAGTTTCACGGCACGGACTGGCATAAGATAAAAGGGCAGTACGAAAAGTATCTTCCGGGTATAAGAACCCGCGATAATCTCAGAGTTCTTCTTAACGATATGCTCGGCGAATTGAATTCGTCGCATCAGGGATTTTCTTCAACCGGCGAGGAGGAAAAAGTCTTTTACAAAAATAATTCCATGGGAACCGGAATTGTTTTTAATAATAACGATCCATACAAGGTGGAGAGAATTATCAGGCGGTCACCGGCCGATAAGCTCGATAAAAATATTATGCCCGGCGATATCCTTGTTACAGTAAACGGGCAGCAGGTGGACAAATCTGAAAACAGAGAAAAATATTTTATTGCTCCATCCCTTAATGAAGAAATTGAACTTGTGTTTGAAAGAGGGAAAGAAAAATATAATATTAAAATTCACCCGGTAAACTCTTTTGTAATATCAAATCTATTATATGATGAGTGGGTGGATAACAATCAGAAGTACGTGGATGAAAAAGCTGATAAAAAAATCGCCTATGTTCATATGAAAAATATGGGAACGGGAGAATTGAATAATTTTATTATTGAGATGACCGACGAACTTCACTACCGCGATGCGTTGATTCTGGATCTGCGTTACAATACAGGGGGAAATGTTCATGATGACGTACTTCAATTTCTGAGTCAGAAGCCATATCTCAAGTGGAAATATAGAGGCGGTCAGTTTACTCAGCAACCGAATTTTACTCCTTCGGCTAAACCGATCGTTCTACTTATTAATGAACAATCTCTTAGTGATGCAGAAATGACTACAGCCGGCTTTAAAGAATTAAAACTCGGGACTGTAATAGGTACCGAGACCTACAGGTGGATAATTTTTACATCCGGCAAGTCGCTTGTCGACGGTTCTTTTTACCGGCTTCCGTCCTGGGGATGTTATACTTTTGCCGGAGAAGATCTTGAGATGACGGGTGTTAAGCCGGATATCTATGTTAAAAATACTTTCAAGGATAAGCTTACAGGCAATGATCCGCAGCTCGATAAAGCCATTGAAGAGATTAAAAAACAGTTGAAATAGTTCCGGTTAATTTTTTAGTCCCGGTCCCGATCTGATTATCAGCAAACAGAAATCAGAATTGGGGCCGGGAATTGTTTTAAGCAAACCCCGCCGATAATTATCAGACTATATTTTTATATTTACACTCCGGTTCATAGAGAAATTCAAGAAAGGACATTATTTGAAACAGAGCAGTGTGAAAGTTGCAATAATCGATCTCTATAATAATGAAGAGAATCAGGGAATCCGTTGTATTAAAGATATTCTGAATGAAACTGATTGTCTTTATCAAAATGTCGGGATTGATTACCGGCTGTTCGATACGAGATTTAAAGGCGAAGTGCCAGGCCCGGAGTTCGATATCTATATTTCATCGGGTGGACCCGGAAGTCCGTTCGAAGGGGAAGGTTCAAAATGGGAAGCCGGCTATTTTAATCTGCTGGATCATATTTACAGTACTAATCAAAAAAGCGAATCAAAAAAACATATCTTCTTTATATGTCACTCGTTTCAAATTATGGCGAGGTACTTTAAATTCGGGAGAGTTATTCCCCGTCATTCGAAATCCTTCGGTGTAATGAAAGTTCATAAAACACCGGCAGGCAGCGAAGATCTTCTATTGAATGGCCTGAACGACCCCTTCTATGTAGCGGATTTCAGAGACTGGCAGGTAGTAGAGCCGGACATTAAAGTAATTGAAAACCTGGGTGCGCAAATCTTATGTATTGAAAAAGAACGCCCCCACGTTCCTTATGAACGGGCGATGATGGCAATACGGATTACGGACGAGATTTCGGGGACCCAGTTTCATCCGGAAGCGGATCCCGCCAGCATGTACTTTCATTTCAGAAAACCGGATAGAAAGGAACATGTGGTTTCCAAGTATGGCGAAAAAAAATATTTTGAAATGCTGGAACTGCTGGAGTCGGAAAACGGAATCAAGCTGACACGAAAAACCGTCCTGCCGAATTTTTTACGAAATGCGATCAGAAAGTTGAGAGGGGTTCTTTAACCCTTCGGAACAGTAAATGTGAATGTTGTTCCCATACCCGATTTGCTGTTAACCCAGATTTTGCCTCTGTTGCGCTCAACCATCTCTTTGCAGAGCAGAAGACCAAGGCCGCTTCCTTTCTCATCTTTTGTGCCGTAAGTAGTGTGATGCGAATCCATCCTGAATAACTTCTTTATATCTTCATCCTTTATACCAACACCGTTATCAGTGATTGAGATTTCTATATCGCTCTCCCGGAAGCTGCTTTTGAAAACAATATCCCCGCCCTCACGCGTAAATTTTATGGCGTTTGATAATAGGTTCTGAACTACCGAGAAGATCATATCTTCGTCTGCGAATACAATCGCGCTGGCTGGGATATCGTTTGTTACATTTAATTTCTTTTGTTCTGCGTTATTTTTTAACAGGTTGATGATCTGATTTATCTTATAATAAATATTAAAGGTTGTAGGTTCGTAAGGAATTTTACCAGTCTGAATTCTGGACCATTGCAGAAGATTCTCGAGCAGGGTAAACACGGTTTTAGAAGACTCATTTATTTTTTCGGCGAATGATTTTATGTCCTCTTTGGAAAGCTCGTCAATATCCTCAACTAAAAACTCAGAGAAGCTTAAAAGCGAACTGAAAGGGCTCCTTAGATCGTGTGCGACAATAGAAAAAAACTTATCCTTAGCCGCATTCAATTCCTTCAGCTCTTGTTCGGATTTACGGAGTTGCAGATTAAGGTTTTCGAACTTTTCGACGAGCAGCTTTAACCGTTCTTCATTCTTTTTAATCTCTGTAATATCTCGTAAAATTCCACGGTAGCCGGTAATTTCGCCGTTCCGGTTTTTTACAACCATTGAAGTTTCCAGTACGGTGGCAATTTCACCGTTCATTCTTTTTATATTGATCTGATAATTGCTTACAAACCCCGTCTTTTCAAGTTCTTTTTTAAATTTTTCCCGCTCTTCATAATGAAGATATATTTCTTTTGCTATATCAATATGCTTCAGCTGGTCGAATGATTTTACACCGAACAGGTCAAGACCCGCCGGATTTAATTCAATGAAATTTCCATCGACGGTACTTTCATAAACAGTATCCTTCAATTCAACGAATAGAGTTCGGAACTTATCCTGAACCTCTCTTAATTGATCCTCGGCTTTTATTTCCTCAGTCATATCCCTTGCTATACCAACAAGGGCAACAGCCGCACCGTTTTCGTCTTTGATTAAAGATGTGGAAAGCTCTATCGTAAACTCAGATTCGTCCTTTTTTTTATTTATAAGCCTGCCGTGCCACCCGCCTTTTAAAGTAGCTTCATGAATTTTGGAAGTTATAGTCGGATCGTTTCGGTTGGATCGGATGATAGATATTTTTTTGCCGATGATTTCGTCCAGCTTATAACCATACATCTTCAGGAAAGCATTATTTACGAATAAAATTTCACTTTCCATGTTGGTAATATTTATTGCTTCGCTTATTGAATTGATCATATGAAGCAATAATTTTAAATCCCTTGAGGGATGAATGCTGGATTGAGTCATATTATCCGCTGTTGTTTGTTTATTGTAAGACGAATTGGAAGTATTACGGGTCATTGTAAACCCCCATCCATTTTCAATAGCAATATAATATTTAGTAAAACAATATTGATGCGAAAGTTTAAATTACAAACCGGCTAGCACCTTTTTTCAGGCGGTCCATAATTGCCAGACCCAGACCTTTTTCCTCAACCGGTTCGGCCAGAATCAAATCGATCTTTTCTTTTTCGAGCTCATGGAGATGAACGAATAAATTTGCCGCGGCCTCTTTAAAATCCCCTTTTTCGGAAAGAATCCTTATGGTTTCAAATTTAAAATCGACGCTACTGTTTCTGAAAAAAAGTGCTCCGATTTTTTTATCGGAGTATTTTTTTAGATTTTCTTTCGTTAAAAAGTATAACGGGATCGACGGGGCATAATGAAACGGAAGCTGTCCCGGTGAATTCGGTTTGTCGGCGCTTCCTGTAACAGCCTCAATTTCCCCGATTTCATTTTGAATCTCTTCTCTTGATAGTCCGCCCGGACGAAGCAGATAAAATTTATTGTCCACGTACTGTACGATAGTAGACTCAACACCTATAGAGCATTTCCCGCCGTCAATAATTAAATCTACCTTGTCGCCTATGCTTTTAAATACATGCATGGCTTCAGTAGGACTCAAATGCCCGAACCGGTTTGCGCTGGGAGCGGCAATCGGTGTTCCGCATTTTTTTATCAGGTTAATGGCAACCGGATGATCGGGCATGCGGATTGCTACCGTCGGATTTCCGGACGTCACTATATCTGGAACAAGCTCCAGTTTAGGCAAAACAAGCGTTAAAGGTCCCGGCCAGAACTTATCAATTAATCTTTCAATTCTATCATTTTCAATCACGGCAAGTTTTTTAAGATCGCCCTTTCCGGCTATGTGAAGGATGAGAGGATTAAACGCGGGGCGTTTTTTTGTCTCGAATATTTTTGCAACAGCAATAGGGTTCAAACCGTCTGCCCCCAGACCATATACGGTTTCAGTCGGAAAGGCAACAATTCCTCCAGCTTTTATAATTTCAGCGGCCTGTTCAACGGCCTCTTCTGTTGCTTTTAATATCTTCATTTATCCGGTTTTTATCTTAATTCAATCTTTGTTAAAGAAATCTATTTCAGGTATTTTCACTGGTAAAATTATCGAATTACTTTTGTAATAAAAACTGTTCGTTTTTATAAATATATTTTCGTGTGAAGAAATGGAACAGATTACCGGAGTGAAAAATTTCTGTAAGTATCTTGCCGACGAGAGCGGCAAGGTTATCAGGAAATATTTCAGAACGAATATTAATGTTGAGACAAAACCGGACGAATCGCCTGTAACAATAGCCGATAAAAAATCGGAAGAGCTTATGCGGGATCTAATCTTAAAAGAATTCCCCGATCATGGAATTCTGGGAGAGGAATTCGGCGAGCATAATTCCTCTGCAGAGTACAAGTGGATACTCGACCCTATTGACGGAACAAAAAGTTTTATTTCCGGAGTTCCCCTCTTCGGAACACTTATAGCACTGCTTCATAATGATGAACCCGTAATCGGTGTTATTAATCATCCTCTGCTGAGCCAGTATCTTATCGGAGATAATTCAACGGCCGAATTGAACGGAGAAAAAATAAAAATAAGGGAATGCACCAAAATCTCGTCAGCTCTTCTTCTGTCGTCGGATCATCTGAATTTTGGAAAATACAGATCGAAGGATGGATTTGAAAGATTAACAGGACTTGTAAAACTCTACAGGATGTGGGGCGATTGTTACGGATACTCCCTTCTGGCAAGCGGGTATGCCGATATTATGATCGACCCTATTATGAGCCGCTGGGATCTTGCGGCGCTTATTCCTGTTGTCAGAGGTGCGGGAGGTGTAATTACTGATTATTACGGAAATGATCCAGCCAGAGGAGATAGTATTGTTGCTGCAAATCCTTCTATTCATGCTGAGGTAATCAGGATTTTGAACGGGGCATAATTACTGGATAATCTGAAATTGAATTCACCGGAAATTTTTTATGATACTTAACTTCAATCGAATTAACATTAAAGCCATCATTTACACAAGGGAGGGAAAATGAAAAGTAAGTTGTTATTTGTTGTTTTGATTGTGATTTCCACTACGCTGCTTATTGCCGGAGGCGGGAAAAAAAAGGAATTTAAAATTCCATATGAACAGTATCAGCTTTCTAACGGACTCGATGTAATTCTACATGTTGACCGTTCTGATCCGATAGTCGCGGTTTATGTTGCTTATCACGTCGGATCTGCGAGAGAGTCGAAAGGACGCACGGGATTTGCGCATCTATTCGAGCATATTATGTTTCAGGAATCGCAGCATATTGGGCAGGATCAGTTTTTTAAGAAAATCTCCAAAGCCGGCGGATCGTTGAACGGTTCAACAAATACAGATCGCACAAATTATTTTGAGACAGTTCCCAAGAATGCTCTCGAACTGGCACTCTGGATGGAATCCGATCGAATGGGTTTTCTGTTAAGCAAGGTGACACAGGAAGCGTTTGAAAATCAGCAGAATGTTGTTCAAAACGAAAAAAGACAGAGCGATAACCAGCCCTATTCTCAATCGTATTATGCAATGTCCAAACTTCTTTATCCGGAAGGGCACCCATATAGCTGGACAGTAATAGGAGAACTCGAAGATCTTGCCGCGGCTTCATTGGAAGACGTGATTAATTTTTATAAGTCTTATTACGGACCCAAGAATGCTACTCTGGTGGTTTCGGGTGACATTGATGTTAAAGAGACAAAAAAATTAGTAGAAAAATATTTCGGCGAAATAGCGGCTTACAACGAATCAAAACCTTTACCTAAGATGCCCGTGACATTAGCGGAAACAAAGCGCGTTTACATTGAAGATAAACTTGCCAACGCGCCGGATCTTTCAATGGCATTTCCTACGGTTGAACGGTTTCACAAGGATTCATATGCGCTTTCCTATCTATCTCAGTTACTAGCGGGAAGTAAAAAATCACCTCTATATAAAGTGATTGTCGAAGAGAAAAAACTTGCACCAAACGTAGGCGCGTATCAGCAAAGTTCTGAAATTGCCGGGGCTTTTAATATTAGCGTCCGTGCATTTCCGGGTAAAAACCTGGGTGATGTAGAAAGTGCAATAAAAGAAGCCCTAACCCGCTTTGAACAAGAAGGATTTACCGAACAGGATCTGGAAAGATTAAAAAACAGTGTTGAAGTTCAACTCTATAATCAAATTTCCAGCGTGCTTGGAAAGGCAATGCGTTTAGCAGATTATAACATTTTTGCCGGCTCAACGGATTATATGAATACTGATCTGAATAATTCATTGAATGTAACCAAGGACGATATACTCAGAGTGTACAATAAATATGTAAAGGACAAAAATTTTGTTGTACTTAATGTTGTGCCTAAAGGGAAAGCTGAACTGGCATCACCGGCAGCAGCATTATTCCCGATCAAAGAAGAATCAATCGATATGCAGGGTGTAAAAAAAGAAACGGCTGAAGCTGTAAAAATTGAACCGATACCAACAAAGTTTGATAGAACAAAAGAACCCGCATTAGGACCGGACCCGGTTGTAAATCCGCCGGCTATCTGGAATGGAAAAACAAAAAATGGTATTCAAATCTACGGAGTTAAACAAAGTGAGCTGCCCTTAGTTCAGTTTTCTATTATACTGAAAGGCGGAATGCTTCTGGATCCGATGGATAAAATTGGAACTGCTTTTTTAACTGCACGAATGCTCAATGAAGGGACCAGGAGTAAAACACCGGTCGAATTAAGAGAAGCAATGCAGGACCTCGGCTCAAACATTTCGGTGACGGCAGGTTCCGAAACTATTACTCTCAGCGGCTCATGTCTTGCAGGCAAATTAAACGAAACAATTGAACTTGCAAAAGAAATTCTTTTTGAACCGCGATGGGACGAAAAGGAATTCCCCATCGTTAAGCGACAGATTATTGAAACCCTAAAAAGAATGGAATCTTCTCCGTCTAATATTGCAAGCGATGTTTTTTCCAAACTGATTTATGGCTCAGATAATATTCTTTCGAATTCTCCAATGGGTACAGCCGGTTCGGTTGAAACTATTACAATGGATGATTTGAAAAATTATTACAGTAAATATTTTTCAGCCTCCAATGCCAGAATTATGGTTGTGGGGGATATTACAAAGGAAAAAGCGCTTCAGGTATTCAGTGGATTCGGGGATTGGCAGTTGAAGGATGTTGAATTTCCGGAGATTAAAATTTCGTCTGAAATAAAACCGGGAGTTTATTTTGTAGATATTCCGAAAGCTGTACAATCGGAATTCCGTGTCGGACATCTCTCTCTTCCATATAACGATCCGGATTATTACAAAACGGTTGTTATGAATTTCAGGTTGGGAGGCGATTTCAACAGCATATTAAATATGATTCTTCGCGAAGAGAAAGGATTTACATATGGAGCCCGTTCAGGATTCAGCGGTTCGAATTATCCGGGAACATTTACCGCATCTGCGCCGGTTCAATCTAATTCAACTTTCGAAACAGCTACAATTATTAGAGATGAAATTGCGAAATACCGGAACGGAATAAGCGAAGAAGATCTTGCTAATGTTAAGAGTACGCTTCTAAAAGGTAATGCGCTCCGTTTCGAAACGCTTCAGGCTTTATCCGGTATGCTCTCCCCCGTCGTCCTTTATGATTTGCCATTCAATTATATTAAACAGAGAGAGGCCTTTGTACAGAAATTAACTGCGGAGGAACACAAAGCCCTTTCTCAAAAATATTTGCTGCCGGATAAAATGGTCTATGTAATAGTCGGCGATAAAGCTACTCAGTTTGATAAATTAAAAGAACTTGGTCTTGGAGATCCGGTGCTGGTTGATAAAAAAGGAGTACCTGTTAAGTAAGACTAGTATTAATAAGTTTGTTAGCTGCTTTAGTTTTGAAGGCAGGCTTTCTCAATGAGAGCTTGCCTTTTTTTTAATTGGATTTATCTCTCTTCCGCGATCCTGCTTTTCTGATTTTGAATTAATTATTTGAAAATAAGGAAACTCGGTAATTCATTACAAAACTCTTAATTGTTTTTTTTTTGATAATTCATGCTCTAATGCCCTCCGATCCCGTAATGAGCATGTTTATTGCGATTCTTTATTTGGTAGGCAACAGTATGTTTTATGCAACGATCCTCAGCGGAGTTATTATGGTCTTCTATTATTTGATCAAGCTGCTGATAGAATCGCGCGGAAAGGGGATTTCCGCTTAAACATTTCAGAATTGCCGGAATCTGACCAGGTATCGATTCCCTTAATGATTGGTGAATCCAATCCTCAATAACTGCATCATACCCGAAATCAATTTTAGGAGATATGATGAAAAACATAATAGAGGGGACTGATTTTAATTTCCCCACCGAAGTATTAAAATCCGATCTTCCAGTTCTTGTCGATTTCTGGGCTCCCTGGTGCGGTCCTTGCAGAATGATAGCTCCGGTTGTAGAAGAAATCGCAAATGAATTGACCGGTAAGTTGAAGGTGGTTAAAGTGAATACAGATGAAAATTACGGAGTCGCGTCTCAGTATGGTATTATGAGTATTCCGACACTTGGAATATTCAAGAACGGAAAACTGGTTGATTCTGTAATTGGTGCGGTTCCAAAGCAGCATTTAGTATCTAAAATTACACCCCATCTTGAAAATGTAAACTAGCCTTTAAAATAAAAACGGCGGCCGTAAGCCGCCGTTTTTAATTTATAACAACTACTTATGCTTCCACAATAGCATCAACAGCGCAGACTTCAACACAGGATTTACAATCGTTGCATAATTCAGGTGCGATGAATGTATGATCATCGGAAATCGCGTTTTTAGTCTCGCCATTAAAAGTATAAGATTCACCTGCATTGTAAATGGCGTTATTTTCGCATTCATCTACACAAGCCGAACAACTGATGCATTCGTCTGTAATAACCATGATGATAAACTCCTAATAGATTATTTGATAAAAACATTTGTTATTACTGCTCAAAAAGCTTGCCGGAAATCGGGGCTAAATCTATTCGAAAACCGCGATTTCATTATCAAAAATGATAAATGCAAGCTCATCATTAGCGGTTGTGAGAAAAAGAGTTTAGGTGCGGAAGTCCGATTAAAAATAAAAAACCCGGCTAGCTTGGCCGGGCTATCATCTTAATTATCTAATTGAATATTACTTTATTACTGCGCCAAGTCCGTTAATTCTATATGACTTGGTTTTTGGATTGCAGGGATCGTCGCCTTCGTGTTTATGGTCTTTGTCATCATGATGCTCTTCTTTAGAAGGAAGTACTTCTGCAACAATACCCTCTACAAGTGCGGTTTTTCCTTTAGATTCCTTGGGAAACACAATTACGCCGTCTTCAACTTTAACCATGATCTTTTCCTCTTCGGTAGCGCCTGCTATTTCAATCCAGCACCCCATTCCCTGGCAGACATTTAGAATTTTACCTTCAACCAGAACGGTTTTACCGTCAAACTTTTCCGGTGCGGTAAGGATTGCCGAAACCTGTGTTTTCTCCTTTAGTGTTATCTCTTTACCGTATTTTTCCCCTTCGGCATTTATGTTGGAACCGAGTAAAATCGCAATAATGATTGTTAAATAAGCTTTTTTAATCATAATAATTTCTCCGTTTTTAAATTTGATGACATAAATTAAACCTTTGCTCCTATTAATGCAAGGATTTAAAAAGACATCATATGAACTATATCGTTTAAGAATAGAGATGGTTCATACCATCGAATTTTCTATATTTGAGCCGAAAATAAACTAATTGGCAATATGTTTGCACAGGTCGTTTTTCCACTTCCCTTTAGAAATTCTTTTACTTACTCAATACCCGACTCACTTTCCGAATCTGTTCAAGTAGGTGTACGGGTCGTCGTTCCATTTGGAAAACGAGTACTTACAGGCTTTATAATTGAAATAGGGGAATCGGTATCGCTGAAAGAAAAGATCAAGCCGGTTAAAGATGTAATTGATCCTGTGCCTATTTTCGATAAAAACACCCTCCGGTTTTATGAATGGTTAAGTGAATATTATCTGAGCTCGCTCGGAGAATCATTAAAAAATGCTGCACCGTACGGAACGGATATAGAATCGAAAAAGAAAATTGTTTCGGATCCGGAATTCTGCACAGAATTATTGTTGAAGGAAAAGAAAAAAGGTACTCTCAAATCGAAAATTCTAAATGTGCTTGCTAACAGGGAGGTATCAACAGTTTCTTTCTTGCAGAAAGAGATTAAGAATAAAAATATTTATTCGGTCCTTAACGATCTTACAAGTCTGGGCGCTCTTTCAATTATAAGTGAAGTTGAAAGCGCAAAAGTAAGAACCAAGAAAGTTAAGTATGTAAAGTTATCTGCACCTTATGATGACGTTTACAACGCGATTCCGCAACTGGAAAAAAAATCCCCGAAGCAGGTTATAATTCTTCTCGAACTTCTCTCTGCAAAAGAAGAACTCCCGCTTTCAGAGCTGATTAAAAAAACCGGATCGGGCGCATCGACCGTTAATGCTCTTGTTAGAAAAAATCTTGTTTCTGTCTTCGATAAAGAAATTGATCGTGTATACAGAGAAACCTATACGGAGGAACTAAAAGAAATTGTACTGACCGAACAACAGAAAAAAATAATTGATAATGTTGGAAGTGAAATCGAAAAGGAGAAGTTCAATACATTTCTTCTTCATGGAGTAACAGGTAGCGGCAAAACACAGATTTATATTGAACTAGCCAAAAGAGCTATTGAAAAAGGGAGGTCGGTGATAATTCTTGTACCTGAGATTTCTCTTACCCCTCAGATTACATCTCGGTTCTTCAATTACTTCGGTCCGGTTACGGCGGTTCTTCATAGCAGAATGTCGCCCGGAGAGAGATACGATACATGGCGAGGCCTTATTTCAGGAAAATATAAAGTTGCTATTGGTCCGCGTTCCGCACTCTTTGCCCCACTCGCTAATATCGGATTAATTGTTGTGGATGAAGAACACGATCAGAGCTATAAGCAGCAGGATATTGTACCAAAATATCATGCGCGCGACGCAGCAATCATTCGCGGGAAATTCAGCAGCTGTCCGGTTCTACTTGGCTCGGCTACTCCTTCTCTGGAAAGCATGCATAATGCTCTTTCAGGAAAATATTCACTGCTGGAATTACCTGAAAGAATTGATAATGCAAAACTTCCTGATATAAAACTGATCGATGTTACACTTGAAAAAAAGAAGAAGAAAATGGAAGGTGTCTTCTCGAGGGTACTGCTTGATGAGATAAATACTAGATTGAACAGGAAGGAAAGTGTAATAATTCTACAAAATAGAAGGGGATTCGCTACGCAGGTTTTTTGTAACGACTGCGGCGAAGTAATCACCTGCAGCGATTGTTCTGTACCTATGGTCCATCATTTAAACAAGAACATACTTCAATGCCATTATTGCGGAATAGTAAAACATGTTCCAAAAGCATGTCCCGTGTGCGGTTCTCTTTCACTTAAATTCTTTGGTACGGGTACTCAAAGAGTAGAGGACGAACTCGACTATTATTTCCCCGAATCGAAGATTGAACGAGTCGATTCGGATGCTATTAACAGGAAAGGAAAACTAGGGGAAATACTTAACAACTTCCGCAAGGGTGAAATTAATATTCTGGTAGGAACCCAGATGGTCTCCAAAGGCCTGGATTTTTCAAACGTTACGCTTGTCGGCGTTATCTCCGCCGAGACGACATTATGGATCCCCGATTTCAGAGCCGACGAAAGAACCTTTCAGCTTCTTACACAGGTATCCGGAAGATCCGGGAGAGCCGGAAAAAAAGGAGAAGTTTTGATCCAGACTCAGAACGAAAAGAATTTTGTGCTCCGGAAAGTTGTGGAGAATGACTATTCCGGATTTTACAGGAAGGAGATCGACCTCCGGGAGAAAGGCGAATACCCTCCTTTCACCAGGATTGGACTCGTTGAAATAAAAGACGAAAAAGAGAATAGAGCAAGAGGCGCTATAAATGAATTCGCCGGTTTCCTTAAGAAATACTCAAAAGGCCTTAATGTTTCTCCGGCTACTGAAGCTGTCATATTTAAAATAAAAGGATTTTACCGCTTCAATATTTTGATTAAGAGCAGTAAGAAGTTAGATCCATCGGGCAGATTATTGCGCAACGCTCTCCTCAATTCCTATATCGACTTCAATCAGAAATCAAAGTTCAAGGATGTAAAAGTTATTATTGATATTGATCCTCAAAGCATATTATAGGCGGGTATAAAAATCCCTCTCCGGTATAGAGAGGGATTTTTATAGAATATTAGAAGCCGAACCACTGAAGGAATGGAAGTGCTTTGGCAAGAAGGAACATTATCAAACCAAAACCGATCCAGATCCCGAAAATCATAGCAAAATATTTTCCGGTCTCTTCCGATTTGAACATCCTGGCAAATCCGATACTTACAATCGAATAAAACCAGATCGAGAAAATATCGAGCTTATTAAGAAAAAATCCGGCGATAGTTGTCTTATCCACATCCATAAACTCTGCTACACTTAAGCTCGCAAAAAATTTGTTCATTACCAAAGCTACAATCACCATTACAATTACCTGAATTACAACAACATACATTGGAAGTCCGTATGCAGACATGGCATCCTTGTAAGCACCCGATCCTTTCAACAGAAATCTTGCAAATAGATAAAATACTCCCGAGACTACAAAGAACGAGAGGAATGAAAAAATAACTATTCCCAGGATCGTAAAAATCATATTAGCAGCCATTCCCTGGTCCATCCTTTCGCGCACAACTTCCATTTGTTCTTCCTTCTGTGCTTCCGTCAACTGGCCGCTGGCAACAGCGTCATCGAATTGCTTTTCAATCTGAGCCATCTGTTTTTCCATTATCGAAAGCTTAATAACCGGATTGCTCATCATTACAATATTTGAAAGGATTGCTACCACAATAACTACAAGTATCGGTATTATCCAATCGGATGTCTTCGCTCCGAACTTTGACATCTTTGCGAATGTATTCCCGGGTTCGGAAAACACGCCGACGAGTTTATCCGTATGACTGAGCTCCAACTCCTCTTCTTCTGCGGGCGACATTTTGGGAGCTTCTTGATTTGTAGTCTCTACCATAAAGACCCCTCCTTTAATTGAAGTAATATTCCTGTTATAAATTCTGAGACAATTTACAAAAAAAAATCAAACAAATTGTTTCTTTCTTTTTTTAATAATGTCGAAATTACATTTAATTTATACAATCCTCTGTTTCCATAAACTCTTATTAATTTGTAATTTTACCTGAGCTAACTCCCATTTTTCAATTGAGGAAAAAAATGAAAACCATTATCGAGCCATTTAAAATCAAGTCCGTTGAACCGATTAGATTTACTACAAAAGAGGAAAGAGAGAAAATTATTGCTGATGCCGGATATAATCCGTTTTTAATACACGCCGACGATGTTTTGATCGATCTTTTAACAGACAGCGGAACCTCTGCCATGAGTTCCGACCAGTGGGCGGGAATTATGCGCGGGGACGAATCCTATGCAGGCGCTAAAAGTTTTTATGCTTTCGAAAACGCTGTTAAAAAAATTACCGGCGACAGGTTTATAATTCCCACTCATCAGGGAAGAGCGGCGGAGAAAATATTGTTTTCAATTCTCGGAGGACCAGGCAAACATTTTGCAAGCAACACATTCTTCGACACTACACGCGCCAATGTCGAATTCAGCGGATCGGAAGCTCACGACCTTCTTTGTGAAGTAGGCAAACACCCTGAACAGCGGGCTCCATTCAAGGGGAATATGGATGTTGACGCGCTTAAAGCGTTTATTAAAAAGTACGGGAAGGAAAATATTCCTCTAATCGTTATTACCGTTACTAATAATTCCGGCGGCGGACAGCCGGTCTCTATGCAAAACATTAAAGATGTGAAGAAGGTTTGTTCCGAGTACGGCATTCCTTTATTTCTCGATGCCTGCAGGTTCGCAGAGAATGCTTATTTTATAAAAATGCGGGAGGAAGGGTACTCGGAAAAATCTGTTCTTGAAATTGTTCAGGAAATGTTTTCTTATGCCGACGGATCTACAATGAGTGCAAAAAAAGACGCGCTCGTAAATATAGGCGGATGGCTCTCCTTAAACGATGAAGAACTCGCAAGAAATTCCAGAAACCTTCTAATCGTTACCGAAGGATTTCCGACTTACGGCGGACTCGCAGGCCGGGACCTCGAGGCAATTGCACAGGGTCTTGAAGAAGTTGTTGACGAACATTACCTGCAGTACCGGATCAGAAGCACAGAATATCTCGGCGAAAAACTTTTAAATGCGGGTGTTCCGATAATTGAACCTCCGGGAGGTCACGCTATCTATATCGATGCGAAAAGATTTTTACCCGGAGTTAAACCGGAACAGTATCCCGGACAGGCAATTGTCTGCGAACTTTATGCTGAAGGCGGTATTCGCGCTGTTGAAATCGGCTCGGTTATGTTCGGTAAATACGGCAGCGACGGCAAACTGATTCCTTCTCTAATGGAACTTGTTCGACTTGCGATTCCGCGCCGGGTCTATACGCAAAGCCACGTAGATTATGTTGCCGAGGTTGTTATCGAAGTCTTCGGGAACAGGGACAAATTAAAAGGTTATGAAATAATCTACGAAGCACCTATGCTCAGGCACTTTACCGCAAAGTTTAAACCGGTCTGATAAAATATATTTAAGTTCATTACCGGTTTAAGAAAAGTTGATTTCTGAATGTGCGGAGGATTAGCATTAAAAAACATTTTACATATAAATCGAAATACCAGATTTGGCGGTTGCTGATTTCCGAAACCGGAAAACTGATTATAGAATTGAGAGATGTTAATAATAAGGAGGTTTTCTTCACCTGTTATGATCTTGAAAAAGGGAAAAGAATTTTCGAATCGGTTCAGATGGAGGAAAAATACTGGATCGGTATTGAAGCTCTTTATAACGATCTGATCATATTTCATAAATATGCTAAACCGGATATGCCCGGGCATAAAGAGCTAATAGCATTCGACATCACGAATCAAACGGTGAGGTGGGTTAATTCTGAATTCTCTTTTTTGTTCGCTTATCGGGAAAAGATCTATTGTTACAAGCAGAATTTTGAAAGCCGTAATTTCTATTCTCTAAATTATTTGAACGGCCAGATCGAAGAAAACCTTGGCGAGGATTTTGAAAAGGTGAATCTTTTGAGGGCCGAAGCAGACAAACTGAGATCCGGAGGGGAATACCTGTTCGCCGAAAAATATGACGAGGCCTCTGCCGATCCGATTTTGAAACAATTGATTGGCGATGAATTGAGTGGTCTTGAAATTGTCGGCGATGTTGAATATAATAGACGCGGTAATCTTCTCTTTTTTAATTTTTACTCCAAAGTTTTTTCAGGCAGCCTTGTTAATAGATTTACTGCTTTTGATCTCTCGATAAATAAAAAAGTTCTTACTGAATTGTTAAATTCAAATACTAATGCTTTTGTACCCGATTCGTTTTTCGTTTACAAAAATTTTCTTCTGCTGCTGAAAGAGAAAAATGGTTTGATAGTATATAAACTGGATTAGTCATGGAACCTTCACTCGAAGAAAAAACAATTCTTCTTGATGCGGCGCGTAATTCAATCAAATCTTTTTTCACTGGTCAGAAAATTGAAGAGCCCGATTATAATAAACACCCGCTATTTAAATCCCGCTCCGGCGCTTTTGTAACACTAACCGTGAAAGAAAGACTACGCGGGTGTATAGGTTACATCATTTCGGATCAGCCGCTTTTTGAAACTGTCTGCGAAGCGGCTCTTCATGCGGCGCGTAGTGACCCGCGGTTTTCACCCGTGAATCAGGAAGAACTTGCAAAGATCGAAATCGAAATCTCAATTCTGTCAGAACCTTTTCCTTTAAAAAGTTATGACGAGATTGAAATCGGTAAGCACGGATTGATCCTGGAGGAAAAAGGCCGACGCGGCCTGCTGCTTCCCCAGGTTCCTGTTGAACATCATATGAACAAAGAGCAGTATCTCGATGCTATTTGTCAGAAGTCCGGATTCCATGCCAGCTACTGGCGTGATAAGCAGCTCAATTTAAATGGCTTTACAGCAACAGTCTTCAGTGAAAAATCAGTAAAGGAAGAAGTTGTATGAAAGGGATCAGAGAACCGGCCGTCGCCGGTATGTTTTATTCTGCCTCCGCCGCAAAACTTAAAGATGAAGTTGCCCTACTTTTAGAAAGAACACCGGTTAGCGAACGCTTCAACAGCATCGCCGGAATAGTCTCTCCGCATGCGGGATATCTCTATTCCGGGAAAACAGCTGCTTTTGCTTTCAATTCTCTGGGAGGTAAAAATTATAAAACGGTGGTTATAATTTCTCCGAGTCACAGGGAATATTTCCGTGGTGTTTCAATTTACGATGGGGACGCCTACCGGACTCCTCTTGGTGATGTTCCTGTAAATAAGGAAATAGCCGACCGGCTAATTACTGACGGCAGAACCATTTTTAGAGGAATTCAGGGTCATAGAGCAGAGCATGCCATAGAAGTTCAGATCCCTTTTCTTCAAATGGTTATGAAAGGTTTTACTATAGTTCCCGTGGTTCTTGGCGACCAGAACAGAAATTTTGTCTATGAGCTCGCTGAAAAACTTTCCGGAGTTGTTGATGAAGAGATTCTCATTGTGGCGAGCTCCGACCTCTCTCATTTTTATTCCCGTTCAATAGCCGATAAGCTCGATTCAGTTGTTGAAAAGGATCTACTGGAAAACAATTATGAAAAACTCCAGAGCGATCTTGAAGCCGGAAAGTGCGAAGCCTGCGGAGGCGGCGCAATTGTCGCTTTGATGAAAGCAGCCGGTATGACCAACAGAAAAAATACCAGAGTTCTGTACCGTACAGACTCCGGAGAAGTAACCGGCGATTACTCCGAGGTAGTCGGTTATCTTAGCGCCGTAATCTATTCCTGATTTTTTTCTCTTATGTCCGGTCCCCAAAAATCATCTGCCGTAGAATCGGTTAGAAAACATTTTAGGACAAATCTATCTGTAGAGAGGAAAAATATTTCAACAAACTATTGCACCGTTACCGATTTTATTTTAGCTTGAACTCCCAATTGGTCGCATCCCCTCATTAATCTTTATCAAAAGGAAAAGAAATGATTCAATCTAAATTCAGCGAGAATTTGTCTAACATTAGAATGTCGCCGATAGTAAGCATCAGCGAGGAAGTCCGCAGGAGAGCTCCGGAATTTAAAGCGGCGACGGGAAAGGACTTTGTTCTTTTTCAAAGGGGCGAGATCGATTTTCAAACTCCACAGTATATCGTAAATGCCGCCAAGAAAGCTCTTGATTCCGGCTATACAAAATATCCTAAGTCGGGCGGAGAAGATACCTTTAAGGATGCTGTGATTAAAAAACTTGAATATTATAACAAGGCCACGGGATTTGATAGAGAAAACATTGTCTGTACTTACGGCGGTCAGGAATCACTCGAGCTCTCATTCAAATTATTCGAAGGGAAAAAAGGAGTCGGGTTCGCGCCATGCTGGAGCTGCGTTCTTGAGAACTTTGTCCCTTATTGCGGAACCGATTTTCGTCAGGTTCCTCTGCTAAGCGATTTCAGCATCGATTTCGACCGGCTCGATAAAGCTCTCGAGGGAGCTTCGTTTTTCTACCTTAACACACCGCAGAATCCGACCGGAAAACTTTTTACCAAGGAAGAGGTTACATCAATCGCAGAACTCTGTCTTAAACAAGGTGCGTACCTTATTTCCGACGAAGCTTACGAAGCTGTTCTGTTCGATAACGAAACCCATTTCAGTCCTACATCACTTGAATATGAGAATATAATAAGCACGTTCACACTTTCGAAGACGTATGCTATGACCGGCTGGCGGCTCGGATACCTTGTAACAAGGGACAAGCGGATTCCCAAACTTCTTAAACTAGGCAATTACACTCAGACCGCTGGTGTTACAACTTTTCTGCAGCATGCTGCCGCGGAAGCTTTAAATAATGAAAAGGAGAGCAGAAAATCTATTGGTATGATGGTTTCCGAGTTTGAAAAAAGGCGGGATTTCTTTTACGAGGGTCTTAAATCAATTGACGGGCTTAAAGTAGCAAAACCGAAAGGGGGATTCTATTTCTTCCCGGATTTTTCCGCATTCATACCAGAACATATTTCCGGGGAAGAGAGAAAACTCTATGTATACAATCTTTTAATGAATGAGGGAGTGGCAACGGTTTACGGTTCCTGCTTCGGTAATTATTTTGACGATTATATCAGGTTCTCTTTTTCAACCACACCGGTTCATGTTATTGAAGAAGGCCTCTTCCGGATGAAAAAAATTTTCTCCGGCGCCTGATACAGGATTATTAAACAACAGAGAATAATTATTCTCTTGATGTGAAAATTGAATTATTCTACTTTAAATCGCGTTTAAGCAACAGGTCTATTTAATTAGTAAGGGAGAAAATGAAAAAATATTTTTTCTATCTGACGATCGTATTTACGGTCGTGTTCTATTACAACACATCCGCCCAGGTTTTCAGTTTCAAGGTTGACGGTAAATTCTTTACCGGCACAGTAACCGACGCGGTAGTAGTTAATTTCCTCGAGGCTGAATATGTTCAGATAAGAGCGGAGTCGGAAGACAAAATACTCTATCTCTATTGCAAACTCTCTTCGCTCAAAGGGGAACTGCCTATAACACTGGAATTCACGGAACCGAATCCGGAAAAAGGGGAATCACCAGCATCGGAAGTTGTATGGGTTCCCGACGGCCCCGATAATCCGCAATGGAACGGTGTTGAAGGCGAGACGGTTGTTACACAGCACGACGCCGAGAACAAGACTATCTCCGGCACTTTCGAATTTGTAGTGGAGAAATTCCAGTATTCCTCAAAAGCCGGCAAGAAGAGGCCGAGCGCCGAAATTACTAACGGCATCTTTTCAAATATTAAATACCGGCTCGAAGAAAATAAAGAAGGATAAATTTTTCTAACATCTATTTCTTGTGTAGAGACGCCGGTAGCGGCGTCTCTACAATCGCCCTCTTCGCAATCTCCTATAATAGTTTTCTCAGGAGGGGATTAAATTTCAATTTGTAATATTTCCATATAACTTAATATAGAAATAAATACTTGCAATTTTAATATCTATTTATTAAGTTTCGACACAGAAATTAAAACTATATAATCCTATCGATTTAGTTCTGCTTCGTTGTATTCCGTAACGATTTTGGAGGGGAAGTGCTAAGTTATTTTATAGCCCGCTACCTAAATCCATCCTTTCTAGTATTTATACTCAATAAAAAAAAAACATCACGTATAGTTTTCTTGCTTGTTGGATTCGTAATCTCTCAGACATGTAATAGTGTCACAGAACCTGATAAATTATCGGGAAGAAGAGATTATGTTTGGAATATAGACACAATTCGATATCCATTCGATAACATATTATCAATTTGGGGAAGTGCACCAAATGATGTATGGATAGGCGGGGCACAGCCGAGCGATTTATTTCACTTTGACGGAGAAAACTGGCTAAAATGGGGAACTTATATTTACTCTACCTCAAGCAGGACTCTGTGGGGTACTTCCACAAATAATATCTGGATGGGAGGCGATGATGGAAAAATCCTTCATTTTAACGGTCATCAGTGGGAGGAAAAGTTTGTTTATCGAAATAAAGTCTTTGCTTATTCGACCATAACAGATATCTGTGGAAATTCACCTTATAATATTTATGCTGTGGGGTTAATTTCGAATGGTACCGATGACACACAAAGGGGTTTTGTTTTACATTATAACGGTAATACTTGGAGTGAAGTTTATGTTGCAAACTTCCGATCTCAATTTATAAAAATTAATAAACAAGAAAATAAGTTCTATATTAATTGTATTTCAGTTTATAACTCAACCGGCAAGGACACTATAACTTTCTTTGAGTACGATGCAAACAATCTAAACAAAATTTTTTCCAAACAATTAAATGAAATTACAATTGGAACATTTAATCCTATCGGCGATAAGTTGTTTTTCCTGATCTCCAGTTCTGTATATTCATACAAGAATGGTTCGTTTATAAAAAAATATTCGTTTGTAATTGCAAATTTCGGTTACCAAATATATGGCAGGAATGAAATGGATATATTTTTAAGAATGAAAGACGGATTGGCTCATTATAATGGTTCTGATATAAGCTACTTGTATCGATTTGAAAACAACACCACAAGTATTCTACATAATGCTGCAATATTTGACAAGGATGTTTTTTTTGCAGTCAATGATCCGATAAATAATAATGATTTTATTCTTCATGGAAGGTTAAAATAAATGAGGTTAGAAGCTAAAAACAAAATTAAAGGGTAGGCGCTCTGACCGCGCCATCCCCTTTGATCGAGAATAGCTCATTTAGGCTGGCACCCTATCAGCAGCTTTTTTTGCTACTGTACCTATTCTCTTTTTAAAAATAACATTTTTTTATCTTAAAGGAGACTAACTATGAAAAAGCATTTAATTTTCTTTTTAAGTTTGTCTTTCTTGGCATCAATAATTGACGCACAACCAGTAATTACTGAGACAAAACTATTCTACCCATCCGGAACAAGCATTGTAAAAATAATTGAAACCGGAAATCCAACCTATACTTATGGAAATTGTCAAATTGGAAAAGAATTAAGCGGTTCAACACAAATGATCTACAGGACATATTATACGATTGATTTATCCACAATTCCGCTTAACGCCACA
>CAZHHG010000012.1:53060-58285 GCA_964532065.1 uncultured Melioribacter sp. | reverse complement strand
AACGACCATCCTGCCCTGAGAAACCTGTTCATTGTTCTGAGCTCCCGGAAGTTTAACTTTTACCCCGGTCTGAATTACGAACTGCGAGGTAAGAAGAAAAAAGATCAGAAGAAGCATAACAATGTCCGTTAAGGACGAAAACGCAAAAATGCTTAACGGTTTATTTGATGTTTCGAATTTCATTAATCACCTATAAGTTATATTCGTCGTCTTCGTCGTTGGTTATATTTTTGGCTGTATCATCGAGCATATCGATAAGGTCGTTCGAAATTCTTTCCATATCAACAACCATTTTATTTATTTTACTTACAAAATAGTTGTAGAGTGCAAGGGCCGGAATACCAACTATAAGACCGAAAGCTGTAGTTATAAGAGCTTCCCAGATACCTCCTGCCAGGTCGGCTGGATTAGCCGAACCCTGCAGTTCCTGAATTTTCATAAATGCGCCGATCATACCGGTGACAGTTCCGAGGAATCCGAGAAGCGGCGCAATACCAGCAACAGATGCAAGGATCGATAATCCCTTCTCGAGTTTACTTATTTCCTGGCGCCCCGCGCTTTCAATAGCTTCAACAACCCTTTGATGTCCGAACCTGATTTTTTTCAATCCTTTCTTAACAATGTTTGAAACAGGAGTTCTTTCCTGCATACAATAACTGATAGCTCCCTCAAGATCTTTTTTCTTAATTAATCCTCTTAATTTGATCAGGAAAGCAGGGACATTAATTTTAGCTTTCTTAAGCACAATAAATTTTTCAATAGCAATTGCAACAGCGACTATTGAACTGGCCAGTATGAAATACATTATAAAGCCGCCTTTAACAAATATTGAGAGTAGATCCATAAAATTCCTTCTTAATTAATTTCAAAAATTTTTCTGTGATTCGTATGATTCAGCTTCTTCCTTCGACTTAAATTGCCCAACCCTGACACGATACCAGGTACCTCCTTTTTGCGGAAGATACGCTTCTAAAATAAAAGCATTAAGTCCGAGGCCTCTTAAGCGTCTTACTTCGAGTTCAGCTTTCTCCTTATTCCGCCAGGAAGAAACCTGAACGTTGTAATTAGTTCCGTCGTAGTAAATAGAGTTTCCGATTCGGGTTTCGCTAACTGGAGTTTTATACAAATCTCCCTTTGAATTTGTTCTGTCGGTTTGCGCAGGGGGATTTGTTACAACCGGTTTTTGAGTTGGTTCACCGGGTTTAGAATCCTTGTCCATAACCGGTAATGAAGCGACTCTCGGGAAATCACTAATTTCAACCTCAGTAAAAGCGGCTGAATCAACCGGCAGAGATGTCTGTAACTGTTCTGAAGCTATTGAATCCCCGGGGGAAACCGGGAGTGTTTGAACATCCTGATTCTGATTCCTGTTAGGTAATAGCATATAAACAATGAGACTAACAATTACTATGAAAGCCCCGAAAATAAGGAGGAAGTTCCTGCTGAAATATTTTTCTTTGTTATACTCCTCATATTCGCGTGTAGGCGGCTTTACTTCAGGCGGAAACGAATCAGGTTGCAACCGGGTTTCAGGGTAGTTTCTATCTTCAACAAATTCATATCGAGGGGACGGCGCAGAATATTCAATGTACGCATCTTCCTTTTCGGATTCTGCCAATTCTTTTTTTATAGAATCTTCGAGTTGGTCGAATAATCGGGTTGAGACCGGTTTTGAAGTCTTAAAAATGTCCCTGCCGGAATCATCTTCGTCATACGAATCATCATCATCAAATTCGAAGAGAGGTTTTTCATCATCTTCGTGAACCGGTCCTAATTCCTCTTTTAACTCATCTCCCCAGTTCCAGTCGATATTGTCTACAACTTTTTTCTTAAGACCGAGGAAAGTCTCCTCATCTTCATCGGGCAGGATAATGGAATCAACCTGATCAGTCAGAGTATCTTCAGTAATGTCCGGATCAATACTTTTTGATGTTTCCTTTTTCTCGAGTTTTTTGAATTCCAAATCTTCTGATTTTTCGTCCTCATAATCCTTAATCATTTCCTGCAAGTCTTCCGATGAGGAAAAATTTTCTTCTGATGAATTATCAGTTTCTAATATTCCGGCATCTTCACTTAATTCATTTTCTCCAGATATGTTTTCTTCCGGTAACTCATCCAGGATTCCGGGGCTATTATAATCTTCCAGAAGATCGCTTGGAGTAAGCTCGGGCTGAATTATATCAATTTCATCAGATGCAGACTCAACTTCCGGAGAATCCTGTTCGAGGAGATTGTTGGTAATCTCTTCGGCAATAATATCCTCTTTGAATTCGAGATCGGATGTAAGTTCGGTTAATTTTGACTGACTGTCAAAACCTTCTTGATTTGAGTCGAGCGACTCATAATAATCATCCCAGATATTGAAGTTGGGAAGGTTGTCCGACTCAGTAATAATTTCATTAACCCGTTCCTCGATGGATCTTTTAAGAATGATGTAGGAAGTTTCAGATTCGGATTGAGGATTCAGTTTATCAGAAAGAGGAATAAGGGGTTTGCCGACACCAATGCTGAAGACATCCGCATCGCTATCGGGATCTTTTTTCGATCTGCCCGGAACATCGATAGTGAGGTAAAGAGTTCTAGTGCTTTTAGAGACATCTTCGGAAAACGGCGTAAAGATAAGAGAAGTTTTATCTAAATCCTCCCCTTCTTTCAGCTGGAAGAATCCGATGCGGGGAATTTTCAAAGTAAGGTCTGCTTCGAGATTATCGGCAATTTTGGGGATAAGGATATTGAAAGCAAGTTCTTTCTCGGAACTTGAAACTCCCAGAACCTCGGCAATTCTTTTTTGGAGATCCGAAATCGTCATTTAAAGTCTTTTTCAGTTAAACAAAACTACCATCGGTATTCAACACCAAGGACAAAATCCAACGGTTTTTCCTGATAACCGTCGAATACAAAATTACTTCGATTCATGATGTTTTGAAAGTCCGCAGACAAAGATAAGTTATTTAACAATCTGTAACTTATCCCCGCAGCAAGATTGTGATAGGAGCCAACCGGTCGAGTATTAAGCCGATCCGCATAAACATTCTGAGCAAAAAGATATTTTAATTTAATTCCGATACCGGAAGCAAAATCATATCCGTATGAAACAGCAGCGAAGTATTCAGGTCTATACGGGATATAATTATCATTACCATCTTTAATGTTCTGGTATTTTAATTCACCTGATAGATATCCCAGGAGATTCGGGTATACAAGAATATTCACACCGCCGGAAATTGATTTAACATCATTGGCGCTCAATACATCAAAAAATCCTTTCCGGATTATATCCTCGAAATAAAGGAAGTTATCGGATGCGGCATAACCTCCCCAGACGGAAACTGAAAACAGTTTTTGATATTCATAATTGAGCGATCCTTTCAAATCGAACTTAACCTCGGTAAAGACATTATCTGTAAAATTGTTCATCATATAGATATTTCTGCTGATAAAGTCTTTCAGCGTATAATTCTCTGCGCGCGGATCGAAGCTTAAATTAAGGTAGAGACCATTATCAAGATTAAGCATCATAGAGCCGAATGGTGAGAAAAAAGAATTTGCTGAATTACCGGCAAGCCGGGCGCCAACAAGCAGAGTTATTGAGCCTGAAGGAGAAATTCTTAAATGTCCGTCAAAATTATAAAAACCGTAATCATCAATACCGCTCATATTATTATTAAGGAGCTGTTTCTGATATTTTCCGTCGGCACCGATCAGCAGGTTGCCCAACCTCAGTTTAAATCCTGCACCGGCAGATAGAAATCTTTCGCTAAGATCAGTCTCTGTAACTGTAAGGAAATCGGCATTAAGGCCGATATTAAAATTGAACAGGCGTCCGTAATCGTTATTGATTAAAAGAGCCGCAGCAGCCCTGTTTGTTTTTCTTTCATACAGAGGATTAACCGAACCGAAGAATTTATAATTATCGCGCCAGAATCTGCCACCCAATGCAATACTCATTCCGGGGAGAAGGTCAGAATCTGTATCAATAAAAGCTTTACTGTTAATCGAGGCACCGGAAGTGTTATAACCCGCATCAGGAATGTATGAGCGGGTGTTATGTCCCCATAGATCAGCCGAGAGTAAAAAATTCCCGAATGATTTACCAAGTGATAACTGGCCTAATGGAAGTGTATACCTTCCTGCACCGAAGTAGAGTCTTCCGGAGAATTGATCGCCCGAAGCAACCGGCGGAATTATTTGAAGAGGATCCGAAGAAATAAGCAGAGGAAGTTCTTCAGGTGAATAATAGGGAGTAAAAAAATCCTGAGAAAGAGTTGCGATTAATTCAGGTTTCTTTTTCTGAGCCGATTGGACCTCAACGCTTTGCCGGCCGGTAATTACAAAATCCGGGAGTTCAATACTCTTCTGTTCCTGCTGAGCAGAAATAAGAAAAGGAAATAATACGGGTAAAAATATCAGATATTTTTTCATAGCTCTTTTAATTTCCTGTTAGCTTCCTGAGCAAGTTCGCCAGTTTTATGTCTGTTAATAACAGCCCTATACATATCCCTTGCCTGTTTTTTGTCGTTCAACTTTACGTAACAATCGCCGAGTTTCATTAATGATCTAGTATACCACTCATCAAAACCGGAATAGACCGAACGGACACGTACAAAAGCAGTAATTGCGTCATTTAGATTATTCTGTTCAAAATAGATCAATCCGATCTGATATTGCGCCTGGGCACCGATATCATCCAGGCGTTTTTCCGCAAGTTCTCTGAATAAGATCAAAGCGTTTTCGAAATTCGACCGGTTGAATTCGAGCAGTCCGAGTTCAATTTTAGATTTGGCGGCGAAGACAGTTCCTTCGTAATACGTAACTATTTGATCGAGGGTTGAATAAGCATCCTGAAGTTTTTCCGATTTTATTTCGGATAATGCCCGAAGATAGAGCAGTTCGGGGATCCTGTTTGAGGTCGGCTGTGCGTTAATTGCAGTATTAAGTACGTTGACGGCAGCATCGAATTGTTTCTGATTCACATAAATATTGGAGGCATCAATCGCGGCAGAGATACCGATATCGGACTTCAGATTTGAGGAGAGGACTTTGCTGAAATTTTCGATAGCTTCAGAATCCCTATTAAGGATTGAAGCGCTTTTCCCAATCCAATAATAAGCGTTAGGGACTAAAGAGCTCGACGGGAATCTCTGAACAAATTCCGTATACGCCTGAATTGCATTCTCATAATTATCGGAGCTGAAATAGATATCGCCCTTCTTAAAAAAGATCTG
>CAZHHG010000012.1:28849-53050 GCA_964532065.1 uncultured Melioribacter sp. | reverse complement strand
ATCGCCGTACCTTGAACGTGGATTAGATTCAACAAACTGATCAATAAAACCGACGGCATCATCGGCGCGGTCCTGAGCCAGGAACGCATACTGAATTCCGTTAACCGCATCCAGAATGTACGGAGTATTAGGATATTCGGTTAAAACTCTGTTATAGTAATCAATTGACGATTGATAGTTACCCAAATTGAAATAAGCATCTCCAATAGAATAATAAGCGATCGGTTTGAGCTGCGACCCGGGATATCTTTTAAGAAGTTCAAGATAATTATCGATCGACTCCTGAAAATTGCTCTGCTGAAAATAGATCCATCCGACAACATACTGTGAAGCATCTGCAAATCTCGACCGGGGGAATCTCTGCTGAAGATTTCCGAATTCTTTTATAGCATCGCTCGATCTCCCCGCTTTAAAGAGAGACTGACAATACTGGTAGTAAGTCTGATCATCATTCATAGCGGAGCGGTCGTTGGCAAATAGCTCGCGGTAGATCTGGCTTGCTCTTTCAAAATTCTTAATGCCGAAATAACTATCGGCAAGTCTCAGTTTTGCGTCGTTGATATTCTGATCATTGCGGAATTTTGTTACATATTCATTAAAGTAGTAGATGGCATTCGGAAAATCCTTCATATTGAAATAAGCATATGCCTTACCGTAAATTGAAGGTTTGCGCAATTCTTCATCCGGGGAACCGATCATGTTATAATATTTAATTGAAGCGGAATACTCTCCTCGCATCAGGTATGTTTCAGCAAGGTAGAAATTTGTTTTACCGGTTTCGAATTCCGGCGATCTCTTCTTAAGAGATTCGAGAATCGCGGCCGATTCATTGTAATTACCGAGATAGAATTCCGAAACTGCGAGTCCTAGAGACGCGCGGTCGAGAGTATTCTTATCGGAAGCGGAGAATCTGACTGCCTGAGAAAAATTATTTTTAGCATCGGGAAATTCTTTCCGGTTCAATTTCATTTCACCGAGCAGAGTGAATGCTTTTCCTTTGGTAAGATTATCGCCGGACCGTGAGGCCAGAATGAGAGTAGATTCAGCTTCCTGAGACTGATTCTGAGTGTAGAAGGCAGTGCCTTTTCCCAGTTGGGCGCGTGACGCAAGAGGATGATTCGGATAGCGTTCCAGAAAATTCTTATAAATTTCATTAGCACCGTTTACATCGCCCAGGTATCTTTTACTCTCTCCGCTCCAGAAAAGTGCGGGGATTGAGAGTGAATCATTTTCAACAGAAGCGAGTTCACTGAATATTTTATAAGCCTCTTCATATTCCGAAGTCTGAAATTTGATCCATCCGAGACTGTAATTAATTTTATTTTTGAGATCCTGATCAATTCTCCCGGAGAGGATCTCCTCATAAACCATCGCGGCGTTTTTATAATCCTTCAACCTCACAAAAGAATTAGCCAGAAAATATTTTGCATCTATCAATTCATCAGAAGAGAGTGAATTAATAAGCGGATCTGTAAGTTCAAGAACGGCACTGTCGTACTCTTTCAGGATAAAATAGCAGATACCGATTCTCAACTGAGCACCCGGTGCCAGAGGACTGTTTTTATAGTAGGCAAGGATTTCGTCATAATGAGAGACGGCTTCGTTATAATCTCCGGTTTTTTCATAGAGCCGGCCCAGTGCATAGATACTGTGAACTATATAATCATTTAAGCTTCTTCTTGAGATTGCTTCTTTCAGAGCTTCTTCGGCCTCGATATTTTTATTTTCCGCAGCGAATGCCTCCCCAATCCAGTAATAAGCCGAACCATTATAATAGCTTGAAGGAAATTCGTTCAGGAGTTGATTTAAACGATCGCGGACTTTTCTGAATTCATTGTTGTGATAGTAAATTGTACCAAGTTTATAAAGGACATCCTCCCTCAGACCTGAGAGGGGATATAAATTCAGGAAGGTCTCAAATTCTGCGGCAGCTCCGTCAAGCTGTTCCATTTGAAGTAACGATTCCGCGCTATAGTAGAGAGAAGCTGATCTTTTCTGATCATCATAATTGGGATCGTCTGCAATCGACTTAAAAACCTGGTAAGATGCGGCATAATTTTTTTCGTTGAATAGACTGAGAGCCGAGTCGTAACGGCTCTCCCCCTTCTGTGAAAAAAGATTGAACGATAAAAGAAGAGTAAGAAGGACTGAAGTTTTAATTCTCATATACAATTCTATATTATTAGAAATAAAAACAGACTAATAGAAACACCGGTTAAAACCGAAATAAAATTTACGGCATCATTGTCAATTAATCTGATACCTTTAAAATACACAGTACATGTATTGCAATGAAAACCGGATTCCAGAATCGAACCGCATACCCGGCATTTGTTTTTAACCTGTATGGATGAGCCAAGTATGCTGTCAATTATATTCCCTAATATTCCGGATATAATAATAACCACAAAATCATTAAGGTTAAACCTGATCAAAACAAATCCCGATAGTGCAATAATAATTGCTCCGGCAGCTCCCGCCAATGTTCCGGCAACCGAAACACCACCGGAGAGGCCTTGATCCATTCCGTGGAAATTCAAAATATTATACGCTGGCCATTTTTCCCAGGTTCCAATTTCAGTTGACCAGGTATCTGAACAGACGACACTAACAGCAGAGAGATAAAGCAAGAAAAAAAGATCGTCACCAGAGGAATAATAGAATAAAACCAGCACTCCGGCAATGCCACCATTCGCAATTACCTGGTATTGATTCCTCGCAGTCCCCGCTTTACTTATTCTCTCTATTAGATCGGGCCTCTCAGGTTTGATTACAGAAATGAGACTTGATGAAAAGAAAAAAAGAAGTACCGGTATACTCCACTTTATGCCGCCTATTCCGAAAATAATTACCGCAAGGATAAATTGTGAAACTGATCCGCCGATGGTAAGGAACTTAAAACGGAATGAAAAGAAGGCCAGAATTAGCGCAAGCGGAAGAACAATTAAAAAATTTTCAGTCGTGATAGAGCTCCAAAAATTTTTTGAATGTAAAAGAGATAAAGATTGCAGTATGAAAAGAAAAAGCCCCCTGAATGAGGGGGCCCAAAAAATCTACTTGAGCAGATTCAGTTCGTAATCCGCAAGGCGTTTATACTGTGCATCCCTTTTTGCCAGTTCGAAATTTTCTTTTGCCTTCGTAATATCCTGTTTCTGTTTCAGCCCCATTCCTTTATAATAATATGCAGCACCTTTAAGACCGCTCGATTTCATATTGATAACATTATCGGCAGTTGCAATAGCTTTATCGTAATCACCGTTCTCATAATAAGTAGTTGCAAGCAGAATATAAGCCGCGTCCAGTTGATGATATTTGATTGCTTCGTTTAACTGTTCGATAGCTTTGGCGTAGTTGCCGTCTTTTTTAGTCTGTTCACCAAGTTTAACGAGAGCGCGGGATACGTACTGTCTTGCCTGTTCCTTATGAGACTTCTGTTTTGTCAGCTCTTCGAACTTTTTGAAACTTTCAACTGCTTCTGCATATTTACCATCCTGGAAGTAAGTACCGCCGAGGCCATTGTAGGCAATTTCAAAATTGGGATTGTTTTTAATACAGGAATTAAAAGCAGCTTCAGCTTCTTCAAGTTTATTCTGTTTTTTTAGAGTAACACCGAGTTGATAATAAATTCTATAATCTTTAGAGGTTTTTAAAGCTTCATTATACTGTTGAATAGCACCATCATAATCGCCAGCCTTCATAAATTTATTTCCCTCATTATATGCCTTGGCAGCATCGGGGGGCATATCCTGAGCCAGAGAGATCGAAGTTACCAGAAAAAGTGATACGAAAAGAGATATCCAATTTTTCTTCATAATTGTACCTTTAATAAATTAGTTGATAAACCGGGTGCGGAAGGCGGGACTTGAACCCGCACGCCCTAACGGGCACTACCCCCTCAAAGTAGCGTGTATGCCAATTTCACCACTTCCGCAAAAAAATGTGTTGCAAGATAGGCCTCGACGAAAAAAAATGCAACAGAATATTTCCGTTGGGGAAATTTTTTACATCACCGGGATTTATCTTTCAATCTTTAGGTCTTTTTCTACCCATTAAGGATTGAGCGATCTCTCGGCGGAATTTGAATTCAAAGACGGCAAACTTTGCAATCTGCTGAGGATTTAAAATATCACCAAGAGAACGGATAAAATTCTGTTTTTCAACCGACATCTGTTTGTCGATCTCAAAAATTTTATTTACCTGCTCTGTGTAATACGCATCTTTTGAGATTTTATCTTTTATATTTTTTTCAAGGTCTTCGAGGAGGTTCTGGCGATTGCGCATAAGGTCCCTCTGGACTTTATGATGCTCATTACGGCGCGCAAAAAATTTGACCGCGGTTTCCTCATCGAGGTCGAGCACTTCGATCAATTTAGCTTTCTCGAGCTGTTCAATTTTTTCAAACGGACGCTGATCCCTTTTATCCTGACCATTTAAAGTAAAGACAAAAGCGAACAAGAGAAGAAAAAAATAATATTTTTTCATTTCGATACCTTTTCGAAAGTGATCATACTTAAATTTTTATAAAGTTTTTCAAATTCAGGATTACTAAGATTTTCGACCTGAGAATAGTCGACCTTAGAATAATCGACATATCTGTTAATTGCCGTCTGAGGAATTGAGACATCATCAGGCAGCAGAGATTCGAATCCGTTTCCGTTAGTATTCTGAGCGATGACCGATTCGAATGTATGGTCGTTGATCAGGTTATCTGCAATTTCAACATCATCAATATTATTTACAATTTCATCAACTAAAGAAATGGTCTGTTCAACTCCGTTCCTTTCCGGAAGAACTGTAAGAAGAGCAACAATGAGGATAGTTACCAGAACAGGGATTGCAATAGAATATTTTTTTAGAATACCTTTTCCTTCGGACAATTCCAGTCTCTCCCTAACCTTAGGAACCAGAGAGTTGAAATAGAAGTCATCCGCTTCAATCTCACCCGGTGAGGAGAGCCCGTCGATACGTTCTTTAATTGAATGGAACCTGTTACTAAGATACGAATCGGATTCAAGTTTTTTCAAAAAGACATTCTCTTCATCCGGGTCCATCAGACCGGAGAGAAATCTTAATATTTCATCATCATTCTTTTTCATCAACCAACTCCACAATTTTCTTCAATGCATGAAAATAATTAGCTTTTAATCCCCCGACACTTTTTCCGGTTATTTCAGAAATTTCCTCGTAAGAGAGCTGATCAAAGTTACGCAGGACAAAAATCTGCCTTTGTTTAGGAGGCAGAGTATTTAGCGCTTGATTAACCTTCTCGAGTTTCTCCTTATTGGTTAAATCCCTGATAATATCGTGAGAGGATGAAAGGTTCTTCTCATCGGTATTATCGAAAGAGATCAGCCGTTTCAATTTTTTTCTTTTAATCTGGTTCAGACTCCTCGTAGTAACAATTTTATAGATCCAGGTATAAAGAGAGGATTTGAATCCGAACGTTTTTAATTTATTATACATTACAATAAGAACTTCCTGCGTTATTTCATCGGCATCCAGATGATCCCCAAGCATCTGCCGGGCATGCCAGTAAATTTTCTTCTGATATTTTCTGGCCAATATATTGAAAGCGGATTCATCCCCCGATACAAACTTCTCAATTAATTCGAAATCGTTATCTAATTGCATCTTTTTTTAATTATTCGAAAAATAGACAAACTGTATTCCGGTCAGGTTTAATCAAAACCGTGCACCAATAATAATCTTCGGAGAGAAGAAGGGCAAATTTCAGAATGATTTAAACCTGGCCTGACCTGCTTCTGTCAAAATAGCAAATTGAAAAAACATAAATCAACATAAAGGAGCCGTGATGAAAAAAATATCTTTATTAACATTATTACTCATTGCACTTTCCGTTACAATAACAGCCCAGCCGGCTGAGAGAATGAAAAGGATGCAGAATCCCGGGATGAAATCGGTACCGGAGAGACTTAATTTAACAGAGGATCAGGAAAAACAGTTCAGGGATATTACATTTGAACATCAGAAAAAAGTAATTGACCTGAAATCCGCAATCGAAAAGAACCGTCTTGAACTGAAAAAGATGGCAGCAGAAAACAAGGTGGATGAAAAGAAGCTGATCGATTTAACCGATGCAAACAGCAAACTGCAGGCAGAAATGAAATCGCTTGCTGTAAAAAAGTGGATCGCAATAAATAAAATACTGAACGACGAACAAAAGGCAATATGGAGTAAACACTTGGGCATGGACCGCAAGAAAGGAATGATGAAAGGCGCAGCACGAGGTATTATTCAGCAACGAGTTAAAGAAAGAATGATGGGAAGAATGAAGTAATAAAAGAGCCCCGACCGCAAATCGGGGCTTTTAGTTTTAGACAATTTTTTTTACAGATCACCCTGAATTGGGCGTAAGACAATCTCCTCCGCTACAAGAATCGATTTTTGAGAATAGAACTGGAAAATTATTTTAGCAATTTCTTCGGGGGTCATCATCCGGTGAGAATATTTCTCGAGAACGTGATTAGGCCAGATAGAAGTTTTTGTTGCGCCGGGGGAGACATTAAGGACTCTGATATTATTTTTTCTTACTTCCTCCCTGAGAACTTTTGAATAAGCGAGCAGACCATGTTTAGAAGCTGAATAAGCGCTGCTGTTCGTAAATATTTTCTGAGTAACAACCGATAAAATATTGATTATGGTTCCGCCATTGTTAGAGATCATAGAAGGCAGAACTGTTTTAATGGCGAAGATTGCGCCAAGAAGATTTACATCGATAATATTTTTTATCTCTTCGAACGAATCTTCTGTCGCCGGTTTAAAGGAGGTTAATCCTGCATTATTGATTAAACCGTTAATCTCGTACCGGGCAGAAACTTCATTATAAAAATCATTTATTTCAACTGTATTACCAACATCAAGCTGGAAAGGGATAATATTTCCGGATAATTTCCCGAGTTGATCGACATAATTCTGTACAATTGATTTTCTGCGTGAAGTAGCAATCACAGTTTCGCCATTTGAAGCAAATTCAATTGTAAGGGCTTTTCCGATACCCGAGCTGGAACCGGTAATCCAGACAGCTTTTATACGATCGCTCATAAAATCTTCTTAAGAGAAATAAGGTTCAGGAATTCGGAACGCGTTCTGGCATCCGACTTAAAAATACCGTGCATAGCACTGGTGGTAGTAATGGAATTCTGTTTCTGTACACCCCGCATCATCATACACATATGGTAACCTTCAGCAACCACGCCAACACCGATAGGGTTAAGGTAGTGATCGATTGTATCGGCAATCTGCTGGGTCATTCTTTCCTGAACCTGCAATCTTCTGGCAAAGACATCTACAATCCGGGGAATCTTAGAGAGGCCAACGATTTTACCGCCGGGTATATAAGCTATATGAACCTTGCCGAAGAACGGGAGGAGATGATGTTCGCACATGCTGTAAAAATCGATATCCTTCACAATAACCATTTCATCGTATTTTTCGTCGAAGATAGCGCCGTTAAGAACATCATCAATGCTCTTGTGATAACCCTGCATAAGGAATTCATATGCTTTTGCAACCCTGTGAGGTGTTTTGAGAAGGCCTTCCCTGTTAACATCCTCGCCAATCTCATCGAGAATCGATTTTACATTTTGTTCAAGCTTTTCTAGTTTCAACTCGGTTCCTTTCCTCTATATTCTACATAATTATTTTCTGTTTCATAAATCTTAACCGAATAGAGCTCACCCGAAGGGATTCTGGTTTCGAGCTGGTTCCAGATTCCTATAGCAATATTCTCCGCAGTCGGGATCACTCCTCGCATAAAATCGACATCAACATTAAGATTCTTATGATCAACTTTTCTTATAACATGTTCTCTGATAATCTCTTTCAAAATTTTCAGATCGATAACGTAGCCGGTTTTGCTATCGATTTCTCCACGGACAATAACTTCGAGGACGTAGTTGTGACCGTGTCCGTTTGGGTTGCTGCATTTACCGAATACACGGAGATTTTCCTCATCGGAATAATTCTCGTTATAGAGGCGGTGAGAGGCGCTAAAGACTTCCCTTCTTGTAAGATATAGCATTTATAATGTCCTGTTGCAATTAATCCTTAAGAGCGCGGATAACTTCCTCTACATGTCCATCAACTTTAACTTTCGGAAAAATCTTAACGATCTTTCCTTCTTCATTAATCACGAATGTTGTTCTTTCAACACCCATATATTTCTTACCATACATACTTTTTTCCTTCCAGACTCCATACTTCTGTACAACTTCTTTTTTCTCGTCGCTAAGTAGAATGAAAGGCAGATTCAGTTTCTGAACAAACTTTTTATGAGATTCAACAGAATCGGGACTGATTCCAATAACCGCAGCTTTAAGTTTTTTAAAATCAGGGAAGAAATCCCTGAAATCGCATGCTTCTTTAGTGCAGCCGGAAGTATTATCCTTAGGATAGAAATAGAGTACAACTTTTCTGCCTTTAAAATCACTAAGCGAAACTTTTACGCCGTTCGAGTCGAAAACAGAGAACGACGGTGCTTTTTTACCTATTTCAGGCATTGAGATTCTCCCTTCCAAATAAAACTGAACAGAGCTAAAGATTAAAATAGTTCCTTTAAAATAAAAAAGGAGAGATTAAATTGTCTCTCCTTACAAACGTAAAACTAACCGAGATTTTTCAGAGTTTCCCGGATCGCATTATAATCAGGTTCATTACCGGCGACTTCAAGTACTTCTGCATACTTAACAACGCCTTGCTTGTCTATCACAAATGCAGAACGCTTTGAAACACCTTTAAGAGCAAATTTTTCAGGAAGCCATACATCATAAATAGCATCATATTTTGTTGAGACTTCCTTATTAAAATCGCTCAGAAGCGGGAAATTAAATTGGTGCCGGTCTGTCCAGAGTTTCTGGGCAAATGGCCCGTCAACGCTAATTGCAAATACCTGGGCATCGAGGTTCTCGTAATCTTTCATGCTGTCTCTTGTTGAGCATAATTCTTTTTCGCAAACAGAGGTTCCGACAGCGGGAAAGAAGAGAAGCACAACATTTTTTTTCCCTTTAAAATCACTTAAAGTAAAAGCTTCGTTGTTTGCATTTTTTAATGTAAAATCCGGTGCAACATCTCCAATCTGTAAAGCCATTTTGTCTCCTTTTATTTTTATTCTGATAATTTTCTGCCAATTTTTACGGTTACCTGAAATTCGATTTTGCCATCGGAAGTAAGTCGTCCTCTCTCTTCAACGACTTCGAACCAACCGACTTTCTTTTCGGAATTAGCTTCCTGAACAACTGATTTAACCGCATCGGAAATACTTTCGAAGGAAATTCCGACTCTTTCTATAATTTCAAACGATTTAGACATAGTAACCCTCTTTCATTTAATGAATGATAAAAACTAATAATTTTTAGCGGGCTTAAATTTAACATAATTATTCAACTTATGTTAAGAACGTGGAGGTAATTGAAAAAATTCAATTC
Source organism: uncultured Melioribacter sp. (assembly GCA_964532065.1). Taxonomy (GTDB): domain Bacteria; phylum Bacteroidota; class Ignavibacteria; order Ignavibacteriales; family Melioribacteraceae; genus DSXH01. Next base: position 43,607 of record CAZHHG010000012.1, on the reverse strand, counting down.
AGTATAAACTAAAAAATAATTTATTGACAAAGAGGGGTGATTTACTTAATTTTAATTAGGATATAATTCTCCCATAATAGGCGAAAAAAAATCATATAACATAAAAGGTTCAATATGATCTACACAAAAACAGGTGAATACGCAATAAGAGCAATACTCTTTTTGGCGCGTCAATCGAAAGAGAGTTTAATTATGTCCTCCGAAATAGCTAAAAGCGAGGATATTCCTGCTCATTATCTGGCAAAAATATTACAAAGAATGGCTAAGTACGGTTATGTTGATTCATTTAAGGGAAGAGGCGGCGGATTTAAGATTACTGAGCTGGCAAAGAAAAGTTCGATCCTTGAAATAGTTGAAAGAGTTGAGGGACCAGTAATCAACCTGAAATGCGTTACCGGATTAAAAGAGTGTTCAGAAGAAAATCCGTGTCCGCTCCATGAAGAATGGTCCGACCTCCGCAACAGGATTTACAACCTTATCTCGAGCAAATCGGTTCAGGAAGTTGCTGAAAAATATTCAGAGACGTTGAGAAAACACAGATAGAATTTTAGAGGGGATTGAATAGCTCAATCCCCTTTTTTTATTCATCACTCCGCTTTAAATCATTCAAATACAATTTTAAAAATGAGAGATCGCTACAGAGGAGATTAAGGTTCATCATACTCTTCTGATTCATTTCAAAATATTTTTCCGAAAAGACCTGCCTGATAAATTCGGATGACGAACCGAGAATCAATTCAATTTGTGATTTTATCCTGAGAATCGAATCCATATACTCCTTTTGAATTTTATCGAAATGCCCGTCTTCAATTTTATTATCACGGTTCTTTACGATTGAGAGCAATCCCTGGGAATAACGGGCCTGAAATGAGAGTTCTTCAAGAGCCTTAATATTCCCATTCTCAAGTGAAGTATCGATAATCCGCTCGAGATCATCACGGAAATTCAGTTTTCCTTTAGATAGTTTTTCTATTTCTTCAAGAATTGTGTTTGAATTTTTGCGGGTCAAATCTTTACTCCGATTCCAATACCGTCGCCAACGGGATAGATTGAAGTTTTTAACGCAGTCTGATTCATAAAGAGCTTATTAAACTCCCTAACATGCTTTGTAGAATTCTTGTAGGAAGGTGGAACCTTGGAAGCAGCAGGATATCCGTGCCACATAAGATTATCGACAAATATTATTCCTCCCTTCTTAAGAAGCATTAGGGAGTAATAAAAAAGTTTTTCATAATCCTCTTTATCGGCATCTAGGAAGATCAGTTCATACTTTTTAGTAAGAAGCGGCATGATTTCGAGCGCATCACCCTGTATGAGGTTGATCTGTTTTTCGAGTTGAGCACGTTTGATGTAATCGGATGCGAGAGAAATATTATCGAGACTTTTTTCGATCGTATCGATTGTCCCTTTTTTCTTCAGTTTACGCGCAATTCTGATAGCCGAATAGGCAATTGCGGTGCCGATCTCAAGAACGCGTTTCGGTCTTGAGATCAATATTAACTGTTCCAGAAGTTCCGCGGATTTCCAATCAAGAATCGGGATTCTTTTTTCCGACGCAAATTCCTCCATCTCTTTAATTAAGGGATCCGGTTCCGGCCGGAACGATTCGAGATAATTCTGCTGCTGCTGATAGAGGATCTGCGACATAGATTACTCCTGATTTACTTCAACACTAACATTTTTTTCGATTGAACAAAATCGCCGGCTTTGAGCGTGTAGAAATAGACACCGGATGACAGTTCTGAATTGCCGATTGAAAATTGCGAAGTATAAATGCCGGGCTGCTTGAATTCGTTTACAAGAGTTGTAACTTCCCTGCCGAGCAGATCATAAACTTTAAGCGTAACAAATTCGGGTTTGTTAATCGTAAAAGTGATATTGGTTTCAGGATTAAAAGGATTCGGATAGTTCTGCTTTAGTGAAAATGAAGAAGGTATCTTCTCATCCTCTTTTAAATCCGTCAGAACATTATCAATCACCTGACCTCCGTAAGTAAAGCGGTAATTATTAATAACCGGCTCGCGGAAAGCAGATCCGCTGTTATTCTGATACTCGAAATAGAATTCCAGTTTCTTTCCGGCAAAGAAAGGGAGAACATCATAACTGAATACCAGATTGGATTTCTTCACCATTGTCGCCTGCTGAAACGTTCCGCCGGTTTCTCTTATATAAATCTTCACAGAGTTTTCGTTTATACCTCCGCCGGCTAAAAAGATCTTATTAATGACCGGCTGACCCTGAACAAAACTGAGGTTGGGATAAGTAATAGCCCTTTTGGCAGAGATAAGTCCGTATCCCCTTTCGTTATTGGGAGACGCAGCATTATCACCTGATTCAAGTAATATCTGACGGATCTGGACATTAGTAAGGTGAGGGAATGCGGATTTCAACAATGCGGCAACACCCGCAGCAATTGGCGCCGAATATGATGTACCCCCGCCCGAACCATATTGATTGGAAACATTACCATATTGAACCTGAGAGCCCTGCGCAACTATTTCCGGTTTAATTCTTCCGTCGAAAGTAGGACCGCGACTGCTACCCCAGGAAGCATTAACGCCAGGAGTAACAACCTGATTTAGTGAAGTAACAGCTCCAACAGCTATTATATTAGTTGCGTCTGCGGGAGATTGAATACCACTGACTCCCGTTCCCCAATAATCAGCACCTTCATTACCAGCTGAAGAAAAAGTAGATACTCCCCTTTCAAACGCGAGATTGGCAGCCTGAGCAACCTTTGTAGATTTTCCATCCATCTGCGAATAGAGATATGATGTTTGTCCAGCGTCAAACGTGGAATAACCGAGAGAGCTGCTTGTAATGTGAACACCCTGCGATTCCATCCACTCAAGAGCGGCTGCATAATTATCCTCTTCAACATTTCTTTCAGAACGGACATCCTCAGTCTTAGCAATATAATACCTTGCACCGAACGCCGGGCCGATCAGAAATCCCGGAGCGTATCCGCCGATAATCGAGAAGACATGGGTTCCATGTGAATCCTGATTTGTTGCATCATCACCCTGATTCGCGGTGTTATTATCGTTCTGAATAAAATCCCTCTCTCCCAATACGGTTCTTCCCTGAAGTGAAGGAATTGTTTTTCTGAATCCCGTATCGAGAAGACCGATTATAACATCCTGGCCGTTAATTCCGAGATCATGAACAGCAGGTATTTCGGAGAGTTCATTTTGAGTAAGCGACGGTCCGTAATCGAGAAGGTAATTCGATTTATAAAGTACCGGAGTAGAATTTAAATTCTCTTCAACGGGTTCACTCCTTTTAAATGATCTGACTTCTTCAACACTTTTCACGAATGATAATTGTTTAACTCTACTCAGCTGATCATCAGTCAGATAACATGAAACCGAATTGAACCATTTTAATTTATGAATTATTTCTATTCCGAGAGATTCGAGTGAAGCAACATAATTTTCGCTTACGGGAAGATCTTCGAACGTAATGTAATTTTCTCCCATAACGTGTTTGCGTCTTTCAATACTTTCTTTGGAAAGTAATTTTTCGGCTTCCTGATAAATCATAGACGACTTATTAATTCTTACTGTTTCGGTGCCTTTATCCTTGAAAGAGATTATATATTTGGTCTGAGAAAATAAATTTGCCGAGAGAAGAACGATTAAAAATAATACGGGCCGGATCCTCATAATTTACCTTTCAAAAAAAAATTAATGGAACGCGGATTAAACGGATCAGAACAGATTTCCGCAGATTATTTATAAACAGTTTAAGAATCTGTTTAAAAATATTTAATGTAAGTGATAAATCTCAATGGACTAATTTTGCTATTCTTCCGATACGGACCGAACCGAGCAGATTAAAGAAATCGGAGAACGGAATTGCCGGATTCCAGGACCAGTAGATGAAGAACGCCTGTCCAACAACCTTATCGCGCGGGACGAATCCCCAGAATCGGCTATCAGCACTATCGTCGCGGTTATCGCCCATCATAAAGTAATAATCTTTTTGAATTGTATATGAGGTAACCGGTTTTTTATCGATCAGTATCTGATTCCCTTCAACGGTAACTACGCGCTTGCCGTATTCACGGTCTATTATAGTGCGCCATGCTTCAATATTGCTGAGCGACAGCTGAATTACATCACCTTTCTTAGGTACAACAACGGGTCCGTAATTATCCTCATTAAAATTGGATCCTTTGGGAAAGATACGCGGATTTACAACACCAGCCGGAGTAGTAATAGGATTTATATATTGGATATGAGGCGGGCGCCAGGCTTCCTCCCCGTTTACTAATGCAACCTTATCCTGAATACGGATAGTATCACCGGGGATTCCGATACACCTCTTTACATAGTTATCGATCGACATCGGAACGAGCTCGTCGCGGTCGCCCGGGTATTCGAATACTACTATGTCTCCCCGCTCGGGTTCCCTTATAGCGGGCATCTGGAAATAAGGAAGCGCGATATTTGTAAACGGAATATTCCGAGGCGAGGATGAACCATAAATGAATTTATTGACGAAAAGAAAATCGCCTATCAGGATTGTCTTTTCCATAGAGCCGGTAGGAACGCGCGATGTCTCTATCAAAAATGTTTTGATAAGGAGAGCGGCGATTGCCGCGAAGAGAAGATTTTTCATAAAATCTAAAAAGCGTCGTAACGGTGTTCTGCTGGCTTTCAATGTTTTTTCCTTCTTTTCAATTTTTTCCGGCATAAAATTTTTCCTTTTATTCTTACTTGCTGATAGAACACGAATTTCACGAATTAAACTAATTCTCACGAATTATAAATCTGTTCAACATCCTTTCGTCTAGCATTACATGTAATCAGCGTTCTATTTCCTTTTAGTCTTCAATCTGCAATACTGCTAAAAACGCTTCCTGCGGAATTTCAACATTGCCTACCTGTTTCATTCTCCTCTTACCTTCCTTCTGTTTCTCCAGAAGTTTTCTCTTACGTGTAATATCACCGCCGTAACATTTAGCAAGAACATTTTTACGCAGGGCTTTTATATTCGTTCTCGAAATTACTTTAGTACCTACAGCCGCCTGAACCGCTATCTCGAACATCTGCCGCGGTATCAGATCCTTAAGCTTCGAACAGACTTTCTGTCCCCATGTATAAGCTTTCTTCTCATGAACGATTATAGAGAGCGCATCGACTTTTTCGCCATTAAGCATAATATCGAGTTTAACAAGATCCGATTCGCGGTAACCGATATACTCATAATCGAACGACGCATATCCGCGTGAGATCGACTTAAGCTTATCATAAAAATCAAAAATAATTTCAGAGAGCGGAAACTCGAACTGTATATCGGCTCTTGTAGGATCGATATACGTTGTATTCTTATATACTCCCCTTTTTTCAATCGCAAGCTGCATTAAGTTCCCGACGTACTCGCTCGGAGTAACGATCTGGGCTTTAACATATGGTTCTTCAACCCTTTCAATATCGCCCTGGACAGGCATCTCGGCCGGATTATCAACAATAACCTTCTGACCAGTTTTAGTATAAACCCAATATTCAACGTTAGGAAGCGTTGTAACTATCGACTGATCGAACTCACGTTCCAGACGTTCCTGAACAATTTCCATGTGAAGCATTCCGAGGAATCCGCACCTGAATCCGAATCCGAGCGCCGCCGATGTTTCGGGTACATAGCTTAGAGCCGAATCATTCAATCTGTATTTATCGAGAGCATCGCGCAAGTTTTCGTAATCATCGGAATCAGTTGGATACAATCCGCTGAAGACCATCGGTTTAATTTCTTTATAACCGGGCAAAGGACTTTCAGCACCGTTGCGGAAATGAGTTACGGTATCGCCGACTTTAGTATCATGCAGCTCTTTAATTCCCGGAATCAGGTATCCTACATTTCCGGCCTGAAGTTCACCGGATCGTATTCTTCCCATTCTAAGAATACCGACTTCTTCGGCAAGATACTTTTTGCCGCTTGTAAAGAATGTGATTTCATCTTTCTCTTTAAGAGTTCCGTTCATAAGCCGGACATAAGCCACAGCTCCGCGGTACGAATCGAAGATTGAATCGAATATCAGCGCCTGAAGCGGAGAATTTTCGTCACCGACAGGGGGCGGAACCCGCTTAACAACAGCTTCTAGAATTTCGCCGATACCCTGACGTGTCTTCGCGCTCGCGAGAATTATATCCCCGTCCTTGCATCCGATCAGGTCTATTATCTGGTGTTTAACAACGTCAACCATAGCGCTCGGCAGGTCGATCTTATTGATGACAGGAACAATTTCCAGTCCGGCGTCTATCGCCATATATAAGTTGGAGATTGTCTGGGCTTCAACTCCCTGCGCGGCATCTACAACAAGTATAGCGCCTTCGCATGCGGCAAGCGAGCGTGATACCTCGTAGGAGAAATCGACGTGTCCGGGTGTATCGATAAGGTTTAGAACGTATTCCTTCTTATCCTGGGCGATATATTTCATCTGTATCGCGTGGGATTTGATCGTAATTCCGCGTTCGCGCTCGAGGTCGAGACTATCGAGAAGCTGCTCCTTCGCCTCGCGCTGGGAGATTGTATGAGTAAGCTCGAGAAGGCCGTCGGCTATAGTCGATTTGCCGTGGTCGATATGAGCGATTATGCAGAAGTTACGGATGTTTTGCAATTTTTACCTTACTAAGCTGATAGAACGCAGATAACGCTGATTGAGCGGATTTCCGCGGATAATGAACAATTTTAATAATTAATTGAAAAATTTTGCCGCGAAATATAGCGATTATGAAAGGGTTTTACAAAGGAAGGAAGGATGAAGAGGAAAAGATTTTTGCTTGATTGCTTGAATGATTGATTGATAGGGCGACAAAAGAGTGTGATGTTCGGAGTTCTTAGTTCTTTGTTCTTGGTTAGGTGGGAATGAAAATATAAACAGATACTGACATTCGACAGAGCGAAATTTCATTCTGTCATCACGATCCAGACTGCCGAAGGCAGTTGAAAATCAGAATCTGATCGTATTAGTACATAGATTCCGGATCAAGTCCGGAATGACAAACGCTCTGTCATCCCGATCCAGACTGCCGAAGGCAGTTGAAAATCGGGATCTGATCGTAATTGGGTGATCTCCGGTTACTTCGTAGATCCTGACTTCCGTCCGGATGACACTTTCAATTTGTCATTCTGAACCTGCCTACAGGTTTACCTGCCGAAGGCATGGCAGGCAGGATTAATTCACAATCTGCGTTCGCTTGCATCCTGTCATTCTGATTCCCGCACCGCGGGATGAAGAATCTTGAACTTCTTCTTATTCAACCAAGCCTGCCCGCCATCTTTTGGCGGGAACCACGAACCAAGAATTATTTTTCTTGCAATTATAAAGTTGAAATTTTAATTTGCTCAAGCATTACAGAGGGGTTCTTAATGCCTGACGCTTCTTCTTCTTGTTTTCTTATTGATGAAATATCTCATCACTTCTCTCTTTACCAGTCAAACTCCAAAAGTATTTTCCAGTTTTACAAAAAAATAGATATCACAAAAATTGATAGCATAAAGACCAGTTCTGTTGACAAGATTTTATTTTCAACCGTCTGAGGAATCCATTAAAAAAGTTTTTATAGATTGGATGATAGCACGCAAGAAATTAAGAATATTGTGCAAAAACTAAATAAAAGCCGAATCTATGCAACAAATGACATAGAGTATTCTGGCGGGTTAATTAATAGTTATGTGTGAATATAAATTATCTGAAGGTTTGGTTTTATGGGGTATATAAGAAAAATTAAATTACATAATTTTCGGCGATTTCAGAACCTATCACTTGAATTCAATGATAATTTGAATGTATTGATTGGTGATAATGAATCTGGCAAAAGTACAATATTGGAAGCGATTAACATTACCTTAAGTGGTAAACGAAAAAAAATTGAGACCCTGGACTTAGAAGGTATATTTAATTATGAAGCAATAAGAAGTTTTCTAGCCTCCGAAAGAAAATATGAAGACTTACCAAAACTTTTCATTGAAATATATTTTGATGAACAAAATAATTATGAACTAAATGGTAAGAATAATTCAGATTTAATTGAATGTGATGGATTGAAATTTGAATGCAGACCAAATGTTGAACTCAGCAAAGAAATTGCTGAGATAATCTCTGGTGATGACGCAATATTCCCTTTTGAATTCTATTCCATTAATTATATGACATTTGCCGAAGATGGATACTCCGGGTATAAAAAATATTTAAATCACATTTCAATTGATCATTCACAGATAGGAAGTGGATATGCCATAAGAGAGTACATTAAGGATATGTATTACTCTACAATTATTGAAAAAGAAAAACCAAAACAATTTAATGAATACAGAAAATCAAAAAATGATTTTACTAACAATCACCTATCAGAAATGAACTCAAGGCTCGGCACTTATAAATTTTCATTAAGGAACGATTTGAAATCGAATCTTGAGACCGACCTTACTATTGTTGAGGGTGACATTGATATATCAAACAAAGGCAAAGGACTTCAATGTTTTATCAAGACTGCTTTTGCTTTGTCCCGTGCAAATGACAGCCTTGATGTTATAATGATTGAGGAGCCCGAAAATCATTTGAGTCACGTTAATGTAAATAAATTAATTAATAAAATTATCGAATCCGCTGGAGCTCAAATAATAATATCAACACACAGCAATATGATATTGTCAAGGTTAAATCTCCGAAAAGCTATATTATTGAATAGTAGTAGTCAAGAACCTACGTTGTTAAATACTCTCTCTGATCCAACCTCAAAATATTTTATGAAAGCTCCGAATAACAATGTTCTTAACTATATCCTTTCTAAAAAGGTATTACTTGTTGAAGGTGATGCAGAGTTTATACTTATGGAACAGTTTTACAATAATACAACTAGATCACAACTCTCATTAGATGATATTCACATAATATCTGTTGGCGGAACTAGTTTTAAGCGTTATTTAGAATTGGGAAGATTGTTAAATATTAAGACTGCTGTAATAAGAGATAATGATACAAATTATGAAATAAATTGTATCCAAAACTATGAAGAATATGTAAATGACCATATCAAGATATTTTATGTAGAGGACAACACAAAATATACCTTTGAAAAATGTTTATATGATTCTAATCAGCAACTATGTGAAGATAAATTTAGTGGAAGCAGAAGAACTTTGAGCGTTTTGGAATATATGCTTTCCAATAAAGCAGAAGTGGCTTTCAAACTTTTGGATGAAAATGGTCCAAACTTAATTGTACCAAATTATATTAGAGATGCTATACTGTGGCTAAACGCGTAATATTTGCCGTAGCTGGTTCGGGGAAAACCTCATACATTGTTAATCAACTAAATACAGTTGAGCGATCTTTAGTTATAACTTTTACAAACAACAATTACAATAATATACAACAAAAGATTATCAGCAATTATGGTTATTTCCCTAAAAATATTAAAGTATTTACATATTTCTCGTTTTTGCATTCATTTTGCTATAAACCATTGTTGTTCTATAAATACGAAACAAGAGGTATCAATTATAAATGGAGTCCTTCGCGTTATGCAAAAGGGAACGCACGATTTATAGATAAAAATAAACGTCTATTTTATAATAGGATATCTGAACTATTAAATAGAGATGGAGAATTAAATTCATTAAAAGCACGTATTGAAAAATATTTTGACAAAATCTTCATTGATGAAATACAAGATTTTGCTGGTCACGATTTTAATTTTATAAAAAATATAGCACGTGCAAATCTTGGAATGCTATTTGTCGGTGATTTTTACCAACATACTTACGATACAAGCCGTGATGGTACTGTCAATGCAAATTTACATAAAGATTATGAACGTTATAAAAATCAATTTGTTCAAATCGGAATCAATGTGGATACCGAATCTTTGAGTAGAAGCTATAGATGTAGTCCTACTGTGTGTAATTTTATCACAAACAGCACTGGAATTGAGATTCACTCACACCGTGATACAGATACAATTGTTAAATTTATTACAAACCAAGATGAAGCAAGAGAAATTATTGAATCGAATGATATTGTTAAATTATTCTATAAGATGCATTCACAATACAATTGTTATTCATACAATTGGGGTGAAAGTAAAGGGGCTGACCATTTCAACGATGTATGTGTTGTTTTATACAAAGAAGCAGCAAAATATTATCGAAATAATGAATTATATAAATTAACCCAGTTGAATAAAAATCGTTTTTACGTTGCTTGTTCACGTTCAAGAGGAAATCTCTATTTATTGACAAATGATTATTTTAACTAGTAAAAACATTAGTGTATCACACATAACAAGCCGCTCAAGACCGACCGCCGAAATGGTTCGGGGTAAGTGCAATTTTAAGGTTTAGTTTTTTCGTTCGGCATTTTGTTCTAAGTAGTTTGTAAATGTAAGTTAGGTCGCCGCCAGTGCGGTTGAATTTACTGGCGGCTACAAATTATAAACATTGGTTGCAAGTTAAGCATTGCTGTTCTGGGCGGCGGCTTAGCGGCAACACCGTTATATAGTAAACAAATTATGGAATTTCATATGTGTTCAAAATGTAAAATTGTGTTACTAATATTATTTTCTACCTTATTCACAAATTCGTTAACTGCTCAAATAAGTATTGGTATTCAAGGTGGATTGAATTCCGCAATATTGAATTTATCCAACAAAGCTCCTGAAGCTACATTAAGTTACAATAATGGATTTGTCTTTGGGACTATAATTAATTACGAAATTAATAAAATATTCAGTCTACAATCTGAACCTAGATATATTCAAAAGGGAGAAAGGGCACAACTCGATTTAAGTAATTTCAAAACTGATACTAAAATATATTATGATTACTTAGAACTGCCAATTTACTTTGTAACGGAATTTACCGAATCACAGTTTAGGCCTTTTGTATTGGCTGGAATAAATATGGGTTACCTCTTAAAAGTAAAAGCCGAATCTATATATAATGGCAAAGAAGAGACTTTTGAAATTACCGACGATTTTAAGAAGATAGATATTGCTATTGAATTAGGTGCGGGTGTAAAATATGAATTAACCGCATCTACTTCTCTTTTATTAAATGCACGATATTCACATGGGATCTATGACATTTCTAAAATGGAAGGTTCTGTTAATACAAGAGGCATTCAATTGCTTTTGGGTTTATTGTATAAGCTATAATTACCATATAACCAGCGTCTCAGCCCGACCGCTTCCCTGCCTGCATGCCTACGGCAAGTAAACCGGCAGGCTGGTTCGATGCGGTCGTTTGAAGTAAAATAAAAGTTAGGTTGACAAAACCGGTATTGTTGTTCTAGCCTGCCTGCGGCAGTTAAACCGGGCAGCCTCTTAAGCCTAACACCATAATAATGAGCGAGAACTAATGGAAGAAGAGATATATATAGACCGGAATCCTAATCTGACCCGGCTGCAGAAATTTCTCAATTATGAAATATCGAGTTCACTATTATATTTTCTGTCTTTTTTCGCATTTGTTCTTATTTTATTTGCATCTGCGGCGGCAATAATTTTTACGCCCTATATGCTTTATGTGTTATACAGAGAGAAAAAGAAAAGCTGGATTATTCTATTTGCCGCAATTGTAATTGTGCCGGTTATTTTTCTTTTAATATTTACAATGACGGCAGAGTTCAGCAATATTCTGCTTTTTATTACCCTGGGTTTGTTTTATTTCTATTGTTTTCTTCTTCGTTTTGAGGTGAATGATTGGGTCCGCGAAGCAAAAGCCGGGAATCAATATTTAATAGATAAAGAGAAAAGCGCACAAGAGAAAAAGTTGTTCTATAAAAAATTTGAATGATGCTTATTATCTTTTGCACCGCCCATACCCTGTAAATCAGGCATCGAGTAAGAACTAAAACGGCAGAGTATAGTGTATGAAAAGGTTGAATTTAAAGTCCCCGATTGCAATCGCGATGGGTTTTATATGTGTGTTTGTAATTGTTTATTTATTCTCCTGGATTCTCGAAAAAATTAATCTGGAATTAAGTAAAGAACTTGCGACTTCATTTCTAACAAAAGAGGCGATACATAAATACCAGGGATTTTTTTTAATTACAGGTTCAATGATAGGTGCTTATGTAACTTCAGCAGTTTCTCCGAATCATGAAACTGGGAGGACTTCAGTTTTAGGCATAATAGTAATTGTCTTTGTAATTATTGGTGTAATCCGTTCCGAAACCCAATCGTTGTTTGATGCTATTCATGTTATAGTTTATATCTTCACTATTCCGTGTATGTGGTTAGTTTCTTTATTTGTAAAAAAGAGATATGCCAAAAGATAAAAAAACATATTATGCCCGCACATCCTGAGAATAATTTATTTTTCATTCGGTATCAAATTCGCTTTGGCAAATTCTTTTTTTAAAAGTATGTTTAGAATGTCCGATGAATTAAATGCAATTTAAAAGGAATTGAGATGGAAAAACACCGCATTTTTACAACAAAGTTCTCAAGTGTTTATCCGTATTACGTCCAGAAAGCGGAACGGAAAAACCGTACAAAGAAAGAAGTCGACCGGATCATCTGCTGGCTGACGGGTTACACACAAGCGGGATTAGATAAGCAGATAAAAAAGGAGATCAATTTCGAGACCTTCTTTACTCAGGCGCCTGGGATGAATAAGAATTGCTCTCTTATAAAAGGTGTTGTGTGCGGTATTCGTGTTGAGGAAATTGAAGATCCTCTTATGCAGAAAATACGGTACCTGGACAAGCTGATAGATGAACTTGCAAAAGGGAAAGCGATAGAGAAGATACTCAGGAAGTAAATTAAACCGTCGTACTATTTCAGCAATCCATTACTGCCGACGGGCATATATAAGATTATAAACTGCAAAAAAACTTATGAAAACAAATTTTACCTGGTCGAACATTCTTAAAAATACCGGAGGCATAGCAATGCTTGCAGGAGCCATTGATCCTCTGGAAGGATCAATACTTATTCTAGCCGGCAGCGGTTTGACAGCACTCGGTACTCTTCTAGGTAAAGAAGAACGCCGGATAGTTATATACAGATTTTCTGTCTTTGTACTTATTGCTTTTGGTGTTGGTGCGATGTGGGGACTTAGTATAGCAGGCGGTATTGGCGGATCCACCGGAAATTCCAACTGGTGGGGAATACTATTGCTCCCTTACTTGATCGGATGGTATATGGGTCTATGGAGCCCGGATTCACCGCGCTGGATGTTCTGGGCTGGCATTCCAGTTGGCATTTGGTATCTATTTCTTTTCGTCATGATATTGTCTCATTCTTCTCCAAAGAACCTTGAATATCCCGGTCTGGCAGCAATACTGATCGCAATGGGTGTTATAACTATCGCTGGCTCTATTTATATGTTAAGAAAGCGAGTGCCGAAGAATTAATAATTAGCAAATTGATTCTATTTGTTTAAACGGGAAATCGCTGATTTAATACTAATGAGCTTAAATATTTATTATCGGTTATCTTTCAATATGAATGAATTGATCATCAGCATTGCCCAATCTACTATTTTCCCAGTTCCAATTTCAGGACTCTAACATTCTCTTTCGCCGCGCCGAAATCGGGCATAATCTTAAGGCATTCCTCAAAGTAATTTAGCGCCCTCTCCTTCTCCCCCGTTCCTTTATAATAATTTGCAAGCCGCCAGAGTGCATTAACCGAATTGGGATAGATTTTCAAAATGTACTCGAGAACCTCGAGTCTTTCATTTATTTTTTTCTGCGAATCAAACCTGTCGCTAACATCGGTGAGAACATGTTCAGGAACATCAACCGGAAATCCGTATTGGCCGGATAGATTATTATAATAATCTATCAACCCTGCCAGGTTTTCAATTTGTTTTTCAGCCGGTAACGGATATGAGTCAAAAAGTGATTTTAATCCTTCTTTAAGCCGCAGCGGTGTATTAAAATCATCGCTCATTTCTATGAAATGAATATTCAATCTGAACTGATCCGGGGAATTATCCAATATCATCTTCTCAAAATTTCTGACATACACCGCGCCCTCCTTAGCCAGACGGTCGCTTTCATCATAGGTGATAGCTAAAAACCTGTTGAGTTGCCTGCTGCTGACGAAGAATTCTTTACACATTTCAAAAAGAAGATCCCGTCCCCCGCTCCATCTGAAAGGAGACGTAAGAATAAACGCATTAAAGAGCTCGGGATATTTACAGAGAGTATAAATTCCGAAGTTCGCACCTACCTGCGGCCCGGCGAGAATCCGGAAATTCTTTGTCCTGTAATTCTTCTCAACAAACGTGAAGACTTCCTCTTTAATAAAACGGATAAAGTTTTCTATTCCCGTCGGAGTACCGTCGTTATTTAAGGGAAGGAGATCGCGGTACCTGAGCTGCTTTTCATCAATCCCTACAAGTATGCAGGGCGGGATGGCTCCGGTACTCCCAAGATTATATACATTCGAAACTGATTCGGCTAAATACTGTTCAATCCTATCACCGTATAAATGATAAATGACAGGATATGAGAGATTGGTAGATTCATATTCGCGCGGCAAGGTAATTGTAAGCAGACGGTCTTCATTAAGAATTTCTGAATGGAGCTTCTTATAAATTCCGATCGATACAGGATCGTTATTCTCCTGAGATAAAATAGTAATTGTTGTTATAAAGAATAAGGTAATTATAGCCGGCAGAGAACATTTAATTTTCATCTGTTCCTCAGATTTTGAAGGATTCTGTTAAGGTTAGACGGAATATTTTGATACTTGTTAGGAAATGTTTAACTATTATCGATGGTAAGAGCACTGTTCTT
>CAZHHG010000012.1:21243-28839 GCA_964532065.1 uncultured Melioribacter sp. | reverse complement strand
AAAAGTTGGTCTGCCGCTTGCGCTGTGATGGAATTTGAATTAACTTTGCATCAAAAAGTACTTTGTATGGGAAAAGAACGGGATTACATTCAGGACATAACGGAGATACGCTCTATGATGGAGCGTTCCTCTAAATTTCTATCACTCTCCGGCTGGGCCGGAATTATGGCGGGAATTTATGCTTTAGCCGGAGCATATATTGCATACGCTCATTTCAATTTCAATCCTGACAGGATCTATTACGATAGCGGCAGCATGGCGGAGTTCTCCCCCACCCTCTATAAAGTTACAGGATTAGCCGTTGTGGTGCTGATACTCGCTCTTGTTACCGCAATACTTCTATCAAGCAATAAAGCGAAGAAGAAGGGGGAGAAAATCTGGAACGCCACGTCCCGAAGGCTTCTGGTTCACATGGCAGTACCCCTCGTCTCGGGCGGCTTATTAATCCTGGTTTTCATTTCAAAAGGATTAATCGGATTACTCGTTCCCGCAACACTTATTTTCTATGGACTCTCACTTTACAATGCTGGTAAATACACGATCGATGAAGTTAAGTCCCTCGGTATTACACAGATAGTTTTAGGATTGATAAGTTCCTACTTCGTTGACTTCGGATTATTATTATGGGCGGCTGGATTCGGGATTATTCACATCATTTACGGAATTTACATGCATCTCAGGTATGAGAGGTGAAAACATTAATCGATAATCTTAATAAGACATTCGAGAGCAGGGTCCGGCTCGGGATTATGTCCGCCCTGGCTGTAAGCGACCGACTCGATTTCACTTCGCTGAAAGAATACCTGGATGTAACCGACGGAAATCTCGCGAGTCATATCAAAGCGCTTGAAAAAGAGGATTTCATAGGAGTGGAAAAATCGTTTATCGGTAAGAAACCGAACACTAAATATTTTATAACCAGATCAGGCAGAAAAGCATTCGACGATCATCTTAAAGCGCTTGAAAAATTAATAGAATCACGTAAATAATTTTTTTGCGCCGAAACTTTGTGATACAAAGTACTTTTAACTATTTATCAATTTATCAGAGGTTATCAGAATGAAATCACTCAGTAAATTAGCAAGACACATAATTATTGTTTTTATTGTTACAGGTCTCATCTCATTAATTCCGTTGATTGCAATGATTGCGGGTGACGAGGTCGTATGGAGTCTGATCGATTTTGTAATTGCAGGAATCCTTCTATCCGGCGCGGGGATTTCATTTGTATTATTGACTCACAAAGCCGGCAGCAGGACTTATAGTATCGCAACCGGTATCGCGGTAGGAACCGCACTGTTAATGATGTGGGCAAACCTTGCAGTCGGAATCATCGGCAGCGAGGATAATCCGGCCAACATAATGTATTTATGGGTTATCGGTGTGGGAGTTGTCGGGGCGGTAATTGCTCAGTTCAAACCGAAAGGGATGTCATACGCATTACTGGCTGCTGCGTTAACACAGGTTATAGTAGTTGTTATAGCTTACATTGAAGGGAACGGAAATACATTCAGCGAATTCCGGGAGCTTATTACAGTAAACGGATTTTTCATTGCATTATGGATTATCTCCTCTTCACTTTTCCGGCAGGCGGCAAAACCGATTACCGAGCCTGAACACAAAACTTAAACCAGAATTAATAAATCAGCTTCCTCCGGTTTTTTCATCTGTTGAATAGACCGGAGGAATTTGTTCAATAAAAGATTTGAGGATTGTTCTCAGAACCCGATTCACATTTCAAACGTACCAACCCGAATTCCCGACATTGCTATTTGTCTTACCGAATGATTAATTTCAATCAGAAGATTTAGAAGTTTCGATTTATTTTGAATAGATAAATGTGAGACAGATTTGAAGAAGAGATCCGATCACGAGGAGCCCGAAGTCACATCGCGTGCGGGCTGGAAGTATCACCATCTCGGTATTCCCACCACACTCCCCCATCCCGGAGAAAAACATCTCAAGAAACTCAAAATGTTTGTACGGGGATTCGATACGAGTCCCTACGGAATAGAATGGATGCGGTTTGAGCCGGACTGTAAAGTGAATGAGCTGATCCGCTCACTTCCCCACATCGCTTTCGAAGTTGATAACATCGAAGAGGCATTAGAGGGAAGAACAATCCTGAGTGAAATCAATTCCCCGTCCAAGGGTGTCCGTGTCGCCATGATAATAGACGATGGAGTTCCAATTGAATTGATTGAGTTCAATGGCGGCCGGAAGAAATTAAAATCCGGCAGAAAGAAAGAGAGGTAAAGGAAATCAGATTAAAATATTAGTTAGAGGTTGTGAAATGAAACAAATTTTTGAATGGATCAGATGTAACCAGATAACATCTTTTTTCATTTTGACATTCGCAATAACATGGCCGGGATTCATTCTTATTTTTTTCATCTACCCGGGGAATCAGGTAATTGAAGTACTCTTTTCCCAGGTGGTTTACAGTCCTGCAATATCATCTCTTTTAATCTCCAGAATAGCCGAGCCGGAGCCAAAACATAAGCGCGACAAAAAACGGATACTCGTTTTTCTAATTTCCTGGTTAATAGCTACTGCGGTTCAAATTATTTACTTCAGGGAAATATATAATATCGATATCACCAGGGGAATTGTAATTATCAGTTCTTTATTTGCGTTACTACCTGCATTGATTCTTTCTTCAGCTTTTTCAAGGACACCCGGAGTACGAAAACAATTCTCAACATTAATGAAACCGGGGGGACCGGCAATCTGGTATCTGGTAATTTTTCTGATCTTCCCCGGGATTCCGATAATATCCATGTTTATAACAAATATTACCGGAGGTGAAGCGGTTTTTTATCTGGCAGAGCGGGGATTTCAAGGGGCAGCGGTTTTTCTAATTTTAGAATTTACGAGAGGATTTTTAATGACGGGTGGAATTAATGAAGAGAGCGGATGGCGAGGATTTGCTCTACCCCGTCTTCAAGCCCGCTACTCTGTGCTGGCGTCAGCAGCAATTGTCTGGTTCTTCTGGTCATTGTGGCATATTCCATACGACATTGGAACAGGTGTGCCGGCCGGATGGATTATAGAGAACCGCATTGTCTGGTGTTTTGTCTTTTCAATTATAATGACCTGGCTCTACAACAGGACAAACGGAAGTATACTCGCCCCTGCTCTTTTTCATCCTGCGATGAATGCATTCGGGAATCAGTTCTCACTGAATCCGGTTAATAAAATTCTCTTCTTGGGTTTAGCTGCTTTTGCAATCTTTTATGATAAGATGTGGAAAAAGCTGCCTGAACAAAAACCTGATATCGCGGATAATAGAAATCATTTATAAGTAAGGAGTCTTATGAATCTTAAATATGTTTCAGGATTTTTCTTCTGCTGTATCCTTGTTGCCGTAATGATATCGTGCAATAATCTTAAAGAGGCTGATGCACAGGAAAAAGTATCCAATTTATCCTCCTCAATTGAAAGCGTGTTAACCGAAACCAACAAAAAAATCGAAACAGCTATTTACAATACGGATTACGAAACTCTCTTAAAATTTTATACCGATGACGCGATAGTCGCATCCGACTTTCAACCTGCAATTAAAGGGAAAGATGCAATAAGAGAAAGTTATCTTAAGCAGAAAAAGGAAGGAACGAAATTCCATTCATTCAACGCGAAGGTTGAGAAAATCCGGGAAGTAAATAATGATATTTATGAATATGGTACTTACGGACTATCGGTCAGTTCAAATGAAACAAAACATCCGTATGCTTTTACCGGTTCATATTTCATGATCTGGGAAAAACAGAAGAATGATGCGTATCTCATTAAATATTTGATTTCGAACCTGGATTTCAATCCTTGTAATGATTTTTATTAATCTTATTCATTAAGAAGATAATAATTGATTCGGGAAATTATTCGGCTTATTACAAAAAATAATCAGTGCAAAATTCTTTATTTTAGTCCTGGATATCAGGAAGATGAATTCTATATCAAAGCGGAATAAACAAGTGGAAAAACAGCCGGACTACCCTCCTCACTTACCAGCAATCAATATACCTGCATATTTCAAGACGGCAGGTTTAAACTTACAGACTAAACAGAAAGGGTCTTCTGATGAAGATAAAAGTAGAAACAATTATAAATTCAGATATAGATCAGGTCTGGAGAGCATGGAATACTCCGGACGATATCAACCGCTGGAACGCCGCATCGGACGACTGGCACAATCCGGCAAGCCGGCTCGAACTGAAGCCCGGCGGAACATTTTCATACAGGATGGAAGCCAGGGACGGAAGCATGGGATTCGACTTTGAGGGAACATACAGCAAAGTCGTAGAGAAGAACCTGATCGAGTACTTTATGTCCGACGGGCGTGAAGTATCGGTACAATTCATTCAGCTTGAAGGTTGCGTTAAGGTGATAGAAGAATTCGATGCGGAAACGGAAAATGATCCGGAGCTTCA
This sequence comes from uncultured Melioribacter sp., assembly GCA_964532065.1. Lineage (GTDB taxonomy): Bacteria > Bacteroidota > Ignavibacteria > Ignavibacteriales > Melioribacteraceae > DSXH01. The sequence continues at coordinate 24,409 of CAZHHG010000012.1, read as the reverse complement.
GCGGCAGGGCTGGCAGAGCATACTGGATAATTTTAAAAGGCATGTTGAATTAAAAAGATGACTTAAAAAATCGATGAAAACGGAAGCATTTATTTTTATGAGAAAAGGTTCGATTCTTATATTAACTTTATTCTTTTACTTACCGCTAAATGAGTTATTTTCTCAACGGAGCCGGATTGATCTCGAATACGGACTACTTAATACTTCCTTTAATGAAACTCTTGTATATGGTCGGGGTTCAGAATCGTTCAATACTATTAAACACGGAATAATTCTTTCATACCGATACAAGTTTCACCTCTTTTCTAATCTTGACCTGGGGTTTAATCTTGGTTATTTTCATTCAGAATTTTATTATAACGGAATTATTACCGGCGGTGACCTAAAATATTCTTTTTACGAGCCGTATTTCATTGATATATCCTTCAGACAGGTTCTTGGATTAATATTATTAAACAGAGGAACCGATCATAGCCCCGATAGGAGAAATCTGTATTATCTTATATCAATTGGAATCGGCAGAACATTTTCTAATGAATTCGGTTTGTCCGCGCATTTGTTAATTCCATCCAGAAGTTTAGTTGGGAAAAAGTATAGATCCTTCATTGGATATCAAAGAGAAGAATACATGTATTCCATCTATTCATTAAAAATTTCTTATTACTTTTAGAAGTGTAATTCATTTTTTTTATCTACGAAAAAATGGATTAGCATTACAAAGAAGAGGTCATGTTAGAAATAAGATATAATATTTAAAGTAATTTGGATCTAAAAACTATTGGACTTCTAAGGAATGAAAATATTAGTGCTCGGCGGTTACGGCGGAACGGGAAAAGTCTTCTGCCGGATGTTACTTGAAAAGACAGACTGTAACGTCATTGTTGCCGGAAGAAATAAAAAGAAAGCCGAAGAGTATGCGGAAATTCTTAAAAGAAAATTTCCCGGTAAGCGGGTTGAATTCAGGCACGCGGATGCTGCGGATAGATCAAGTCTCCGTTCGGCATTTAAGGAGTGCGACCTCGTTCTAATAGCGGCAACTACTGCTGAATATGCCCAAACAATCGCTGAAGAAACAATTGAAGCGGGTATTGATTACATCGACATATATTTTCAGCAGGATGTTTTCGCTACTCTTAAGACAATTGAAGAGAAGATATTAAGTTCCGGCAGATGTTTTATTACGCAGGGTGGATTCCATCCGGGCCTCCCTGCCATTTTTATCAGAAGCGGAGCGTTGCACTTCAGCAATTATAAAAAAGCTTTAATCGCCTTTGTAATGAACGAAAAGATTGAAAATCCTTATTCATTAATTGAACTTGTAGATTCCTTCGCCGAATACAAGCCCGAAGTTTACCGCAACGGCAAATGGGTACCCGGATCGTATAAGGATGAGATAAAAATCGACTTCGGTAAAGGATGGGGAAAAAGAAGCTGTGTGCCGATAGGTATGATCGAGATGAAAGGGATGCCCGAGAAGTTCGGACTCGCTGAGACCGGAGTATACGTAGCAGGATTCAACTGGTTCGTTGATTATCTTGTCTTTCCACTAATTATGATTTCGCATAAAATCAAGCGAGGACTATTCCGAAAATTATGGGCGCGAATAATGGCGTGGGGGATCAATTATTTTTCAACGGGTAATGAAGGAGTCGTTTTCATTCTGTTGGCCGAGGGTCAAAATGGAGGCAGGTTAAAGAAAGTAATGATCCGCGCCGAACATCATAGCGCTTATGAATTTACGGTCATCCCGGTTATCGCTCTCATTAAACAGTTTGATTCAATGAGGAAACCTGGACTCTATATGATGGGCCATATAGCGGATCCTGAAATCTTAATCAATGATATGCGGAAGATGGGTGTGAGGATTGAGATATTCACGGATTTTTGAGCCGGAGAAATTTTTATAGTACCGCCTACATTTCAGACAGTGACGTAATTTTCAATAAACCCGCCTTAATAGTTTAAAAATTATTTTTACTATCCATCAAATAGATTAATTTTATTTTCAGATTTATATCAGTTTCCGGTTGCTTCATTATATGAGATTCAGAAGAGAATTTTAATTAATGAATTCAATTTCAGATAACCAACATACAGGCAATACTCTATGATAGTTTTCATCAAAACCCTTCACACAATTATCTGGGTGATAATGACACTCGCGACGTTTTACATCGGTTATTCCGTCGTTACGATGCAATTCAATTCACTCTTTTATATTTCATTATTTCTTATTGTCGGTGAGTCACTTGTAATTCTGGTTAATTCCTGGCGGTGTCCATTAACAAACATCGCAAAAAAATACGCGCCGGAGGATTCACCGAACTTCGATATTTATCTTCCCTACACTATCGCGAAGTATAATAAGGAGATTTTCAGCGTAATTCTTACGATTATTTTACTCATCTATATTTACAATTCTGTTATATGATTGACTATTGGGATAAAATTCTATCAGTATTGCGGGGCGAGGATCCGGGCGGATTGGTTTTCGTGCCCCGCCTCGATATCTGGTACAATTTCAACAAAGCGCACAATTCACTCCCCCGCGGCTTTGAGAACCTATCTTTAAGAGAGCTGACTGAAAAGGTCGGAGTCGGATTTCATTCTGTTGTACCCGATTTTATCCGTTCTGCTCCGGTTGAATCGATCCATCACAGAGGTCTGGGTTTTTACAACAATCCTGATTTCCCCTACATAGTTGATTTCAGTGCAATTGATTACGAAGCCGTTCAGACCGGCAGCGAACTTAAGGTTAAATATCACACATCCCGCGGCGATATTTCAACCAGATGCAGTTACGGAGAAGAACTCTTCCATTCCGGAAATACAATTCCTGAAATGATTGAACATGCTGTTAAGAAACAGGATGATTATAAAGCACTCGAAGAGATCCTTTCCGGAATTAAGATCATACCATCCCCCGGGAATTATGCACGCTACAAAGAGAGGATCGGTAATTCAGGTATTGCTGTTGCTTTCGGATCTCTTGCCTGCGGACCGATGCAGCATATTATGCGCGACCTGGTGAAGTACGAGGATTTCTGCCTCGATCTCTACGACGACCCTTCAGTTTTCGACGGGCTTGTTGAAATTCTTACTGCGATATATGAACAGATTCTAGACTGCGCAGCGGCTTCAAATTCAGATGTAGTTCTCTTCGGTG
>CAZHHG010000012.1:0-21233 GCA_964532065.1 uncultured Melioribacter sp. | reverse complement strand
GCCAATTACGACGAGATGATCACATGGCCCCCCTTCTTCGACGAACAGATTGCTCCGTGGCTTAATAAAGCATACGACCGGTTTCACTCCTCAGGTATATTACTACTGACACATACCGACGGAGAAAATGAGGGACTCCTTCCCTCTTTCGAAAAGTGCAGATTTGACATTGCCGATTCTGTCTGCCCGGCGCCAATGACAAAAGTATCGATTCAAAAGTACAGAGAGTTTTTCGGCAGGCGTACTACGATCTGGGGCGGAATTCCATCCAATATGGTTTTAAGAAACTGCACATCAGACGAAGAGTTCGAATCTTTTGTCAGTGATCTGATTAATACCTGTAAACCATACGACCATCTGATTTTAAGTATTGCGGATACTACTCCGCCCGATGCGGATTTTAATAGAATCTTATATCTGGCGGATATGTGTAAAAATATTTCTATGATTTATAAATAACACAGATTGAAAATTCAATCGGGCAAATAGCAGAAAGGAATAGTAATGATCATAAATTTAAAAGTCCCCAAAAGTATTAATGAATATATCGAATGCTATCCTGAAGAGGTTCAATCGCTGCTAAACGGATTGAGAAAGACTATCCTGAAGTCGGCACCCGGCGCTGAGGAAACGATTAAATACTCAATACCAACATTCACACTCAATGGTAATCTGGTCCATTTCGGTGCTTACAAAAATCATATTGGGTTTTACCCCGCACCTTCGGGTATAAGTGCATTCAGGAAAGAATTGTCTCCATTCAAAGTTTCGAAAGGAGCCATTCAATTTCCTTATAATAAAAAATTGCCTCTATCACTAATATCAAGAATAGTAAAGTTCAGGGTTAAGGAGAATCTGCTGAAACCGGTAAAGAAAAAATGAAAGAACCGTTACAGGATAAAATATTGAGTGTAAGCTCGTAGATATTTTCCGGAAGATTAAGAGGATTATATGAAAATACAGAAAACAGTTTTTGAAATTTCCGGGATGGACTGCCCTTCGGAAGAGAATCTGATACGGCTTAAGCTGGAAGCAATCTCCGGAATCAAAAACCTGGACTTCGATTTACAGAATAGAGTACTGACCGTTTATCATAAGGATAATATTGACGGTATAAGCAAAGCTATCGGAGAGCTTAAACTGGGGGATAAAATTATTTCGACCGGAGAAGTTGAAGATTTTGAAAGGAACGATCATACTAATCAGAGAAAAGTATTATGGGCTGTTCTCGGCATCAACTTCGCTTTCTTTGTAATTGAGATAACGACCGGATTGATCTCCGGTTCGATGGGTCTAGTTGCCGACAGTCTCGATATGCTAGCCGATTCTTTCGTATACGGTATCAGCCTTTTTGCGGTCGGCGGAACAATCACGCGTAAGAAAAAGATCGCTACTCTATCGGGATATTTTCAGTTAACACTTGCCGTAATTGGTTTTGTGGAAGTAATCAGAAGATTTCTCGGATTAGAATCAATTCCTGATTTTTCAACAATGATAATTGTCTCCGTATTTGCCCTGATTGCGAATTCAATCTGTCTTTACCTGCTGCAGAAATCGAAGAGCAGTGAGGCACATATACAGGCGAGTATGATCTTTACATCTAACGATGTTATTATAAATGCCGGCGTTATCACAGCGGGCATTCTTGTTAACGCGCTGAATTCCAATAAACCGGATCTGATAATAGGCACGATTGTATTCATCCTTGTAATAAGGGGAGCATTAAGAATCTTAAAACTCGGAAGGTGATCTTCTGATATGAAAGGCAGTCAGCTCGATTATATAATCATAATTACGTATCTGATAGCCATAGCGGCAATTGGTATTTTAGCCGGCGGTAAACAGAAAACGGTAAAAGATTATTTCCACGGTTCCAAACCGGTAGCCTGGTGGGCGGTCTGCTTTTCGATGGTAGCCGCTGAAACGAGTACGCTCACGTTCATTTCGATTCCGGGTTTAGCCTACCTTACAAATCTGAATTTCCTCCAGGTTACATTCGGGTATCTGATCGGAAGGATAATAGTCGCATTCATATTTCTCCCGGCATATTCCCGCGGAGAACTTAGAACTGCATACACATATCTGGGCGAGAGGTTCGGCCAAAAGACCAGATCATTCGCATCAATCGTATTTCTCTTTACGAGAATTGCGGCAGATGGAGTCCGTCTCTTCGCAACAGCCATTCCGCTTAAACTGATGATAGGAATCTCCTACCCGGAGGCAATCGTCATTATGGCATTGGTAGCGCTGTTGTATACATACACCGGCGGAGTAAGAGGAATTATCTGGGTCGACGCAGTTCAGATGTTTATCTATTTAGGCGGAGTTCTATTTGCGGGTTTTTACCTTCTATCGGTTCTGCCGGGAGGATGGGAGACAGTAATATCTAAAGCATCCGCTGCAGGAAAACTTTCAATTTTGTATTCGGGTTTCGAAAATAATCTGAGCGGATTCTTCAGTCAGCCTTACACACTTACCGGAGGGATTCTGGGCGGAGCGTTCTTATCAATGGCTTCACATGGTACTGATCAATTGATTGTTCAGCGCCTTCTTGCTACGGGATCTTTGAAAGACGGCCAGAAAGCCATTATAGGGAGCGGTGTTCTGGTAATAATTCAGTTTGCAATTTTTCTTATGATGGGAATTCTTCTCTACGCTTATTACGGTATAATGGAAATTAAACCCGATACGGTCTTCCCTAAATTTATAATTGAAGAATTGCCGTCCGGCATATTCGGGATAATAATTGCAGGATTATTCGCGGCTGCTTTATCCACACTTGCCGGATCAATCAGTTCACTCTCTTCTTCCACTATGATGGACCTTTATCTTCCCTTCTTAAAGAATTCCAGTACAGAAAATGAAAAGCTGATGATGAGCCGCATCTTCAGTATAATTGCGGCAATTCTGCTCACCGGGTCTGCACTTCTCTTTATAAACACATCGCAGGCCGTCGTTGAACTTGCACTCAGTATCGCTTCATTTACATACGGCGGACTTTTAGGGACTTTCCTGTTGGGTATTTTTGTGAAGAAAGCCGGCGAAAAAGAAGCCCTGATCGGTTTCTCGACGGGAATAATAGTAATGATATTTGTTATTTCATTTAAAATTGTCGCCTGGACATGGTTTACTTTTACAGGAGTAATCGCAACAATTGCTGCCGGACAGTTACTACTCCTTTTCAGAAAAAAATGAGAGCGGTATTGTTAATCCGGTTAACTCTGCTATGCCATTGAATAGATTGAAGTAGACGGAGACGTGATCTCAATTACCGCGGAAACCTCTTGCAATTTTGTACCGATTATTTTTATTATCAATTCGAAATAAATCTCTGAAAGGAGTTTAGCAGTATGTCACAAAAAATCTTTGTCAATCTGCCTGTAAAGGATTTAAATAAATCTATTGAATTTTTCACAAAGCTCGGATACTCTTTCAATCCCAAATTCACGGATCAAAACGCAACATGTATGATTGTTTCGGATGATATCTATGTAATGCTCCTGACAGAACAATTCTTCAGGACATTTACAAACAAAGAGATTTCCGACGCGAAAAAAACAACCGAAGTTTTACTCTCTCTTACCGCAGAAAATAAGGAAGCAGTAAATCAATTTATAAAGAAAGCGCTCGATGCCGGCGGGAAGGAACCGCGCGAACCTCAGGACCATGGCTGGATGTACGGAAGAAGTTTTGAGGATTTGGACGGCCATATATGGGAAATCTTTTACATGGATGAGTCGGCTATAGATAATATGTGATCAACGGAATCACAAATAACGGAATATAGATGAAGAAGAAAAAAAGTTCTGCCGGACTTTCACGCAGAGAGTTTATCAAAGCTACATCAATCAGCGCTGCGGGATTATCATTTCTTGGCGCCTTACCATTAAATGTAAGAAAAGTAATTAATTATAATCCGGACGGAATTAAAAGCAGAATTGTACTTGTAAGGAATCCACAAGTAATTAATCAGGAAGGGATAGTTGACACATCCCTTCTTTATGAGATGCTTGAAAAAGGGATATTGAAATACAGCGATGAAAAATCAGCCGCTAATTTCTGGAAAAATAATTTCAGTAAAAAAGAGATAATCGGCTTAAAAGTTAATACGCTGGGTTTAAATTCTATCGCGGGTACAACGCTCATAAATCATTTTGACGCATTCACAAAAACAATTATCGAGAGCTGTAAGAAAGCCGAAATCCCTGAAAATAATTTCATTGTATGGGACAGAAGTGAAGAAGAATTAATCAGCGCCGGTTTTACAATTCAAAAAGAAAAAGGTAAAACAAGAATATTGGGATGTGTAGACTCGAGGCGCGGCGACACCGGTATCGGATATACTAATGAAGAGTATCCGGTCGGCAATAAAAAGACCGGACTGGCAAAGATACTAACTGAGTATTGCAGCACTATAATAAATATTCCGCAGCTTAAAACTCACGGTAACGCCGGATTCACGGGTGCGTTAAAAAACCATTACGGTTCTATTAACAACGCGAGGGAATTCCATTCTAACAACTGTACGGATCCGGGAATTCCGGAAGTTAACCTGTTACCTGAAATCCGGAACAAGCAGCGGCTTATAATAACCAATGCACTGATGGGTGTTTATAACGGCGGGCCGCGCTGGGAAAGAAATTATATGTGGCCTTTCGGTGGAATTCTGATCGGCACCGATCCTGTTGCAATGGACACTGTAATGCTCGGTATAATTAACGAGAAGAGGATTAAGGAAGGCCTCTCCCCTGTTAATGAAAATGTTGCGCGGCATATCAGGATTTCAAAAGAATTCGGACTCGGTACAAATGATCTTGAACAGATCGAACTGATTAAAATAGATCCCATATAATTATAAGAAGGTTAAGAAATGAAAAATTTTCTGTTTGCAGCATATATTCTTTTATCGTTAACATATTTAAACGCTCAGACTAATTTTGAGCAGGACATTTTTAAGACAGGTGCCGGCGATCTTAAAATGACTTTTATAGGTCACGGCACACTGATGTTCGAATTAAACGGAACGACAATTCATATCGATCCGGTCGGAAGATACGCCGACTATACCACACTGCCAAAGGCGGACCTGATACTAATTACCCATCAGCACGGCGATCATCTTGATCCCGCGGCTATCGGACAGATCCTAAAGGATGGGACAGAAATATTCTGCAATACGGCGTGCCTGGAAAAAGTACCTTCCGCTAAAGTTCTAAAGAACGGGGATAAAGCTGAATACAAGGGAATATCAATAGAGGCTGTCCCGGCTTATAATCTTGTTCATAAACGTGATAACGGTAATCCATTCCATCCTAAAGGCGAAGGGAACGGATATGTTCTAACAATCGGCGGTAACAAAATTTATATAGCGGGAGATACTGAGAACATTCCGGAGATGAAAGACCTTAAAAAGATCGATATTGCATTTCTGCCGATGAACCTACCCTACACAATGACACCTCAAATGGTTGCAGATGCGGCCGCTTCATTCAATCCGAAAATTCTTTATCCTTATCATTACGGTAATACCCAAGTTGATCAACTGAAGGAGCTGATGAAAGAGAATAAAGAATGTGAAATAAGAATAAGAAAAATGCAATAATCATTATTTATTCAGGAAAGGGATTTAAATGGCTGAGCTTAAGACAAAATTAAACGACGCAAGTGTAAGTAAATTTCTTAATTCAGTTGTAGACAAAGAAAAGCGCGAGGATTGTTTTTCTGTTCTAGAACTGATGAAAAAGATAACCAGATCAGAACCAAAGATGTGGGGTTCGAGCATTGTTGGTTTCGGAATTTACCATTACAAATACGCGAGCGGCAGAGAGGGAGATTGGTTCCAATGCGGTTTTTCTCCAAGAAAACAGAATCTGACTCTCTATATTATGTCCGGATTTTCTAAATATGACGGATTGATGAAGAAACTGGGGAAATACAAAACCGGTAAATCCTGTCTCTACATTAACAACCTTGAAGATATTGATATGAAAGTTTTGAAAGAACTGATAACTGAATCGGTCAGTTTTCTAAGGAAGAATAAGATCGACTAAAATGCGGGATTTGACCTGCAGCAAAGTATCTTACAAATCATTCCTCTTTTTCATAATTTTACGCTGTAGCAATTCTGGCTGAAATGAAAAAATCAATCTATCTCCTAATACTATTTATATCTATTACGGTATCCGCACAGAGTGCGAGGTTTGGAGTTGTATCAAATCTCAAGTACTCACCTTCCGAAAGCAGGGTATCGATCGATTCTATGATAAGCAGATTCAATTCTGAAGCCCTGAATGAATTTATTGTACTGACAGGACAAATAACATCCTCCGGTACAAAAAAAGAATTTGAATCGCTCTCCAATTATCTGGACAGTATGAAGACCAACTATCTATTCCTTCCGAACGCAGGAGATACGCGCGACGCGGAAGGATGGGAGTGGTTCATGAATTATTTTGAAGGGGATAATTTTGCAATAGACGGCGGCGATTTCATATACATCGGAATAAACCCCACTCTTCCATACCGGGGAATAAACTATTACCATTCAGGCAGTTTGAACTGGCTTAGTGAAATCCTTGAGATAGCGGGATTACAAAAAGAGGTCTATTTTTTCTCACCCGTAGAATTCGAATCGGTATACAACTGGCAGAGCATTTATACTTTACTACAGCAGAAGAATCTGAAACTGATCATTAACGGGAACCGGCCTAAATTCATCCAGAGGAACCTGCTCGGCACAAATATTATCGACCTCCCCCCGTTCGACAATGAGAAGAACAGCGAAGCATTTATATTCAGACTTTCCCGCGATTCTATAACCGTATCAGATTCAAATCTGAATTCACAAATCGTTATTGATAAATCGATCCAAATTAATAAGGAATTGCCACCCCCTATTGTAGCGGTTCAAGACAAAATCACTTTATCGTGCGGAATAGATTTAAAAAACCTATCCTACTCAATCCCCATTTACTGGAACGGAAAAGTTTATTCAGCTCAGAAGAACGGTCTGGTCACCTGTCACGATTCGACCGGAAATTTTCTATGGGATTATGATACATTCGGAGAGATAATAGGAACGCCCGTAATTAAGGATAGAATTCTTGCGATTGCCACATTGCAGGGTGACCTGATTACATTAAGCGCGATTTCAGGCGAACAGATACAGACGATCGGATTCGAGGAATTGATTACTACCGGTCTGGAAGTGATTGATTACAGCGGGACTAAAATTCTGATGATCCCAAAGCTAACCGAATCCAAAGCTGCAATTGTTTTCGGTACAGCATCGGGCAGGATCTACTGCTACGATCTTGAAACACTTCAGGAATACTGGGTCTACAATTCGAATGGAATGATTAGAACGGATCCGGTAAGCGCAGGAAATAAAATTCTCTTCGCGGGTAAAGACGGATTTATTTATTCTATCGATGCGCGTAACGGACTAATGATCTGGCGATGGAAAGAGAAAGCTGAAACTGACTTTTCAGGATCCCGGATTTCAACGGATTGGAAAAGAGTTTTTGCTGTTTCTAATGACGGGATTATATATGCAATAGACCAGATGCTCGGGAAATTGGAATGGAAGAACGACAAATTAGATCTTTTCGACGGAGTCTCTGTATCAGCAAACAGAAAGTCAATTTATGTAAAAGGAAAGAATTCCATAATCTACCAGCTCAATCCTGAGAACGGAAAAATTATAAAAGAATTTAAGCAGAGTGAAACTTTTACAGTACTGGGAGCCGGAATCCTTCAGGATAACGGCAATCTGATCTATACAGAGAACGGAAAGATTTTGAGAACATTGCACGGAACAAAGAGCGAAATACTTTACCAATCCGGCTACGAACCGTTCAAATCGCTCAAACAAATCGGAAGCAACAGATATATGGCGTCCGGGTATAACGGACGCGTGATAATCTTTTCGATGGAGAAGAATTGAGACTCTTCGACGGAATTATATTCGATGTAGATGGAACACTTGCTGAGACTCACGAGCTTATCTTCGCAAGTTTCAATCATGTTGCGGAAAAGTATCTTAATAAGCGCCTGACTAACGAGGAAATAGTAGCACTCTTCGGCCCTACCGAGGATGTTATATTGAAGGAATGGATGAAAGGCGATTACGAAAAAGCAAGAAAGGATTATTTCGATTTTTATGAATCGAAGCATGCGGAAATGGCCGATATATTTCCCGGTATGAATGAAGTTATAAGTTATATTAAGGAGAAGGAGATCCCCCTCGGAATATTTACGGGCAAAGGACGCGATTCAGCAACAATCACATTGAAGTCGATAGGGCTCTACGATCATTTTGATCTGATACTCAGCGGTGATGATGTTGAAGCGCACAAACCGGCACCTGAGGGAATAATAAAGTTTATTGAAAAGTACTCACTCGATCCCAACCGCGTTTTGATGATTGGAGACGCAATTCACGATGTAATGGCTTCCGGAAGCGCTGGAGTAAAATGCGCCCTTGTCCTATGGGACGAGTATTCAAGAAACAGGTGCAGGGAATGCAATCCGGATTTTAAATTCTATAAAGTTGATGAGTTCGTTGATTTTATAAAAACCTCCATCCCATGATTTTTTAATACTGCCCGGTTAATACTTTAATACTGAGAATAATTCGACTGTTTCACCACTTGAAATTTGAATTCCAATAAGTTAGATTTCAGCCGTCTTCAACGGAGTACCCCCCTCCTCCGTTGAAGCGATGAACTCAATAATTTGAGAAGCCAGAAAGAGGGTAATGAAAAACTAAATCACTCTTGCAATTATCTCCTTTTTCTTTATCCGGTCAAGTTCTCTAATTCTAAATATAAATTATTCAATAACTGATCCAGCCGGAGGAAGTATGAAAATATTAATCTCATTATCATTGATTATTCTTTTAAGCATCCCAATTGATGCACAAGTCAAAGAAAATAGTTTCGAATTATCAGTCTCTGCCACAATAGGAGGTGCTAAGGGTAACTCGAAAACTTCAGGAGGATATAGCGGGTCATACGACGGCGAAATGCATTACTATTTCCTTATGCACGGACGATTAGGGTATTTTATTTACAAAGGTCTGGAATTGGAACCCGAGCTGCAGCTTTCGATAGTTGAAAATTCTGACCTGATGTATAGCTTGAACGCAAATCTGCTTTTTAATCTTCTTAAGGATGACAGTAAAATTATTCCGTTTGTACTGGGCGGAATAGGAATCGGCAATTCTGTCCCCTACTTTAATATTCTTATGCCGATTTCCAACCATACATATTCTGTTACCCAATTCAATGCAGGGGCGGGCTTAAAGTTCCTGGTGACAGAAAGCATCGCATTCAGAACCGAGTACAGAATGCAGATTTACAGTTATGAGGAGGAACTTAATTCATATTATGGTCCGCCGGTTAAAATCGAATATTCATTTTATTCGCATAATCTTCTTCTTGGTATTTCAATCTTCTTTTAATGGGACAGTAAGTTATTAGTCAACACAAATCAGGAGGGAATGTGAAGACAAAGAGATCATCGGGAGCTCTGATTTTTAGAACGGCCATGGTTCTTCTTATTATCCTTCAATTCGGCGCCTGTACTTTAAAATTGATAAGCGATTACGACCAGCAAACGGATGAGGCAGTTGTTTCGCTCCACAAGCAGATTGAGTCCCTGCTTATAAAAATTGAAAAAAGCACAGGCAGCACCAAATCGGCATACATCAATTTTGAAAAGTTCTATGATGATATCCGGACCGACCTTGCATCACTCCAGTTGAGGGCAAAGACCCGGCCCCTGAACGAGATTCAGGTTACTCAACTGAGCAACATATCGAACCAGATTGACCTACTCGAAAAGGCACACAGGAGTCCGGAAGGTATCATCAAAGAGGAGATTCCGATAATCCGGGGTGCATTCAATCAGGCGATTGAAGCAATTCTAAAACTGGAGCTTGCTAAAAAAAGAGGTGATTAATTTTTAACAAAAGGAGTATAAAAATGGCTTTTGATTTTTCTAATCTGGTTCCGCAGATGCTCGGCGCTGCCGAAAAAGAGATCGTTTCCGGATGGGATGATGTAAAATCGTATGCGGAGACAGAATTTAAAAAATTTACTCTTTCCCTCGAGGATATCGGTAAGCTGTTATTAACCGGCAGGATTTCTGTTGAACGGGCGCAGCTTCTAACCGAGCTTCATAAAAATGCGATACAGAATGTACTTCTGACTATTGAAGGATTGGGAATATTAACTGTACAACGGGCAATCAACGCAGCAGTTTCTGTAATAAAGGATACGGTTAATTCAGCAATCGGATTTGCAGTTATTTAAATATTCGAGGAGTTAACATGAGAAAATTTTTTTTAGCGCTGATATTTTTTCTTTTGCCATCACTTTTCAATCTGGCTGAAGAGAATGGAAGCAAACCGGTACTGATAATGAATGACGGGCAGCTCCGCTCCCATCCTGTAAAGGTATTTATTGCTAATGTTAGTATTACGGCGGAAATGGAACCGGAGCTCTACCTGATCGGTATTTATCAGCGCACACGTGTAAAATTCGGCGATGTGCTTAACAGTTCACATCCGTTCAAACCCTATCAGGTTGCACCCGGCCAGACAATAACTCATAGTATTTCCGGAGTGCCCGTTGCCATTCAGGGAACAATGATGATATTCGATCTTAGCGGAATAGAGATGCCGTTTTACGATGCCGGTATGCGTGTACTTCCTGTTATGAGATGGACAATCAAAAAAAATTCTGAAGAGGATCGAACCGGCTACGAATATTCCAGGGTTATAAGTGAATCGGAAATTTACATCGGTAACGGCACAGGCGGAATCTTCTACACAATTATTTTTCTGATTGTAATGACGCTTATTGTTTTCTCGTTCGAATGGATCCGGAAGAAGAGGCCGCTCGATGTGATAAGAACATACGACGGTAAGATTTCACTCTCCTTAATGCAGATGGCTATGTGGACAATCGCAGTTGGAGCCATGGTGTTCCTTTTCGGCTTGATGCACCTCGATGTTCCCGATATACCCGATTCGCTTATTGTGCTGATGGGTCTATCGGTTGTATCAGGTGCGGCCGGGCATTACCAGTCCCATTTAATGAAAGACTTAAATAAAAGTCTGGGGCGGGATATCGGCAGGGATACGATAAAGGAAGGATATTTTTCCGGACTGGCTTCTGTGATTAATATTACGATTGAGAATAAGGAATACCCATCGATGGCTAAAGCACAATACCTCTTCTGGACCGTTGCCGCAATTATACTTTTTGTTTACAAAAGTTCGGTAGAGGGAAAGCTATGGAGTGTTCCGGAAGAACTTGTCTTTCTTATGGGTATTAGTCAGGGAAGCTATCTAGTGAGAAATCAGATGGAAATTACAAAAGAGAATAAGGAGCTATCAAAGAAAAATATAAAGGGGAAAGAGGATAACTGAAATCAGTAATAATTATTTGAAAACCTTAGAATCATTTTGTGGTAGGAATAATCAAAATTATATGATTCCAAAACAAGTGAAGGAAATCTGACACCGGATTTGAATATAGTCTTTTAATTAGAATTGCCTTAAATTTCAGAGGTACTAACTGCGCTTATAACTGATAGTCGAATAATGAAAAAAATCATCCTTCTTTTCCTGGTCTTCACATTCAATTCAATTTCGGGTCAATGGTCTAAACTTAACCTGCCTGCTTTCGGAGAACCATTTTTTGAATTTATCCAGGATATGGTAATTAAAGATTCATTAATTCTAGCAAGTATAAATCTTAAAGGCGCCGCCCTTTCAAAAGACTACGGTAAAACCTGGGAGTTTATAAACAACGGTCTAACCACTCCATATGTTACTGCTTTAGCTGCAACTGAGAATTATTTCATTGCAGGAACAACAGACAAAGGATTATTCAGGTCAAGCGATTACGGGAGAACCTGGGTGGAGGCAAATTCCGGTTTCAGCATTTCCCGTATAAACGATATTGTAATTAAGGGGAATATTATATATGCCGCATCGAATAACGGCATTTATAAATCCGATAATGAAGGGGCGGGCTGGCATAAGTTAAATACCCCGCAGACACAAAATTTATTCGCTTATATTCTTAGGGTTAATGAGAATGGTTTGTATGTAGGAGGAATGTCCGGTTTATTTTTTACTTCTGATGAAGGGACTACATGGAGGGAGATACCAAACAACGGATACAGTTATGGAATTTATGACCTCTATGTTGATAATTCCCGTCTTTATGTAGGTACCGGTTATGGAATTTACTATTCACCTGACGATGGTAACACCTGGCAGCATATAGACATCGGTTCATATGCGGACAAAGTAATAAGCGTAAGGAACAACATTTTTTTTACTGAAAACAGCGGTGTCAAATTTTCACCGGATAATGGAAAAACCTGGAGCTGGGATGCTCTTACACCGGGCTGCCGGTCGTTTATTTATAAAAATGAAATTCTTTTCATTGGTACTTTTGAAGGGCTCTATTTATTAACACAGAACGGGAAGAACTGGTGTATAGCCAGATCTGAAAAACGCTTACAAAATGTAAATGCTCTCGCCGAGCTGAATGGAAATCTTTTTGCCGGGACAAGCTGGGGAATCTTAAAATCTGAAAACAGAGGCGAGGACTGGAAATCGATTAGAGTCGGGGATCTCTGGTCCAATGTTAACTCAATTGCCCTGCTGGATAACTTGTTAATTGCCGGTACAATGCTAGGAGTCTTTTATTCTCCTGACGAAGGCAGCACATGGACTGAACTGAACAGAGATCTTGTTGGCAGAGAGGTTCATTCCCTTATAAATATTAATGGATCAATCTACGCCGGGACAAATCTGGGAATTTATAAACTGACAGGAATAAATTCCGGCTGGGCAGCCCTGAACAATGGATTGGAGAATCTGAACATTATGTACATTTATTCGGAGGGACAGAATCTTTTTGCCTGCACGGACGGAGGAGTATACATTTCAAACGACGACGGGAATCAATGGCGTAAAATAAATAACGGATTACGGAATACATACGTTACATCAATCGCAAAGCTGAACGGGAAGTTGTATCTGGGTACTTACGGTGGAATTTATACTTCAATTGATAACGGAGAAACCTGGTCGGAATTCAACACCGGTATTTTGGGTACTGGGATTTATTCAATTTCCATTTCGAACAATCAGGTATACGCAACAACCTTCAGCGGCGTCTATTTCCTGAATAATGACGGTACACGATGGCTCCGTTCAAGCGTTTCTTTCGGCATACCAATCTACTCCATTTTATTCACAAGCAATGCGGTATTTGCAGGTACCGGTACTAACGGCATCTGGAAATATCCATCCCCTTCTCTACCGCCTCCTATAACATCCGCCGATGATGATAAGATAGTTGATGATTTTTTTCTATACCAGAATTTTCCGAATCCATTCAACCCGTTAACAACTATTAAATACAAAATAAAGACCGCCGGACATGTAAAGTTAAGCGTCTTCGACCTGCTCGGAAGAGAAGTAAAGCTTCTTGTAAATGAATTTAAATCACCCGGTAATTACGATGTCATATTCGACGGAAGCGGATATCCAAGCGGAGTCTATTTTTACAGGTTTATAAGCGGTTCGTACAGCAATATAAAAAAATTGATTCTTTTAAAATGATGCAAGACGATTACAAATAGATTTACCTGATAACAGAAAGCTTTTGCGTTGTTGTAATTTGTTCTGATCCGCTCTTTAAAATAATCTTGTAGATATAAACGCCATTCCCTATTAAAGAACCATCCTGATCTCTTCCATCCCATTCAATCAGGTTGAGGTCATATTTAAGCTGCGAACCTTCAGCGGAGATCTCTTTTATCAACCGGCCAGTAAGAGTGTAAATCCTGATCTTAAGCTGATCAGGAATCCGGGTAAGCTTGAATGTGAAATAAGTCATGTCGCTGAAAGGATTAGGATAGTTGTATACATAAAGCAATTGGGATTTATCCGCAACTAAAAATTTCTTTTGAACGGTTGTTCTCTCAATTGAACTGTTAACAGGATTCCCGGCAAATACTTTAAATAAATACTCACCATCCTCCAGAACAGGTTTATAATCAATTACCATTTTCGGATTAGTATTCGAAAAACTGTAATTAATTAATCCGGTATTGTTCTTAAAATAGATCCGCTGGTTATTTAGATATATTTCAACTGAAGAAGTATCGGTTAGTGGGATTATCGAGCTATTACTGATATTTATTTTTATATCAGGTCTTGACGAAATATAGTCCCCGTCATAAATATCGGCTTCATCAAACTTAACCCGTACAACCGGAATACTCTCATCCCCCTTCACATAAAACGGTACGGATAAATAATTATTATCAGTATAAATTTCATTCAAGGATCTGTCCGGATCTGCGTTTATTATAAAATAGTATGAACCGTTCAGACTGCCGGTATCGTAATTGTAAGAATAGCTTTTCCCGTTATCCGTTTTAATAGAATCCACTACAGTAACACTTTCCATTATCTTGAAGCCGTCCGACTTAAAGAGCTGCAGAGCGACTTTCACGTTTTGAGCAGTAGTCTCCCCCGCGTTGTAAATAGTATAGTTTAATGAAACAGTCTCCCCCTGTCTTAGAGTATCCTGTGAGACCGAAGCTGTTTGATTACTTATCACAATCTCAGGCGGTTTGAGGTAATCAACAATCAGCGAATCAATTCTGACTACATCCTTAATATTCTCAGATGACAATTTAAGAATCACTTTCAGATACGGATATTTCACAGGATCAATTGAAGATATATCGTAAGCGGTTTTCCGCTCGGCTGTTGTAAACAGGGATTCGTAATTTAGCCCGCCGCTTCCAAGAACTGATAAGGTTAAAAGATTTGAATCACCTTTTAATCCAAGATTCAATTGTTTCCATTTTCCTGCCGGGCCTATCATATTGGTTTGTAATTCGCCCGAACGGTAATCGGAAAGAATAACGGTATCGGCCTCAACTCTTCCCTGATATTGTTTTGCGTATTTCTCCGGTACAGTTCCTGTTATTGCACCTTTGCGCCCCAGCATTACCCATGAACTTCTGAACGAAATGTTATCGATATACTTACTCCCGAATTCTTTGATTTTGCTTCTGAGAGCAGCGGAACTGACTGTCCCTTCGTCAGATACTGAGAATGCAACAATGTAATCCGAGGAAAGAGTATCGAGGAATTTAATATAATCATTTGCAGCGGCAGCCCCTCCGCCGTATAGATCAAAACGTTTGTAACCGGCAAACTGATAGCTTTTACCTTTAAATAAGGCGACATGGTGGCCGCGCAATGTATTTTCGGGAATAAAGTTCTGTCCGTCCTTAAGAATCAAGGCCGTATTGCCGTCGTTTAATCCGGCAGAAAGCAATCTGAACCGGACATAGTTCGAATCGAGTAAGAGAGCATTACTGCCAGAAATATTTTTTAGATATTGATTCGAAAAGCTCAATGAGTCAAAAAGTGAAAAACTGTTTTTATCTGACAGTTTAAAAGTTATCGCGGAGCAGCTGGAGTCGTCCGGATTTGATTTTGCACGAAGCCATATTCTCTTATTCCTGAAAATGCTGTCGAGATAGAAATCAGTTTTTATTGTATCGAGAACAATGCTATAATCGAAAGGATTTAGAAATTTCCCGTTGTCAGCGATTTCCAGAATATATGATGATTGTGCACCAGGCGTTGTCGGTGATAATATCCGGAGCGGATTCTTTATATAATTCTCTACGTATGAAGGGATCAGGTATTTAACAGAACCGCTTGGTAAAATGAAATCGAAACTGATAATGTTATCATTCTCATAGATTTCATTTACTGTCCCATCAGTATCCAGATTAACGGAAAGCCGGTGCTCTCCATTCAAACCCTTAACGGGGATTTTGATAAATAGAGAATCAGAGTAATCGGGAATAATCCTGGTGAACTCTTTAAAATAATTTACCGAGTTTTTGTAGTGATCCTGTATCAGGATTTTATAAGAAGCGTTATTCGATAAACCAAAGTTACTGATGCTGATTTTAATTCTAAGACTATCCTGGCTGTCGGAAAAGTTATCATCCACTATTTTGATATGAGATTGAGAAATTTTGAGGTTGGGTTTAGAGGGTAATCTCAAACTAATTACAGGATCGCCAATCAACGTATTGGTTAACGCAAACAATTGATAGACTCCCGACGAACCATATTTCGTAATTAATTCCTTTTTAGCGATACGATGCGCATCACCGATAGTACGAACCGAATCCGCTAATAGCTTTTTATAAAATATTTGCGGGAATGTGTAAGACGTGGATGTAAAACCAAGTGAAGAGTTCGCCACATAAGCAATTGCCTGACCTTTATTTACAAATGTCTGCGAGAATGAAATTACATCCGGTTCAGCGAACCTCGCAGTTGAACAGCCGAAATCGGTAATAAGCGGATAACGGTCAACTGTATTCTGAAGCTGCATCGGATCTGTGATTGAGTTATCCCAGGTCTGAGTACCGCTGTGTCCCAGGTAGGATATAAAAACTCCGCCGCTGTCGATCGTCTCCGAGATCTGTTCAGGCGAGTAAGGACCGAAATTATTTACGGGATTAATTGTTTTATAGAAGTGGGTAAACAGCCCCGAGAAAGGTTTAGGACTAACATAGTTATTGATAATAAAATCATTAATACTTTTCAGAGCATCTATCTGCGACTGGACATTTCCGGTTCCTCCTGAAAAAAATATTACTCTTTTATTCCATGCATCAAACGGCTGTTCCAGATATTTTTTGTGCTTTTCGAAATACCATTCAAGTTCCTGATTAGTAGTAACAGGTATTCTTCCGACGCTGATATCGGGGATAATTGATTTGGATGAATCGAAAATTACGAACCATGTATCGCTTACCGGAGAGCCGAATGAGGGGACATAATTATAAAACCTCGGCGCTCCCTGATAAGCCGCTTTATTACCGTGATAATCGTAAGTGGCTCCGCCGATCAGCAGAAGGTATTTTAATTTTGGATTCTGCCGGGAGTCCGATAAAAATTTCAGAAATTCTCTCACCGATTCGGGATTAAACAGTCCAAAAGAGAATTCATCATAGATATCATCAATATCAACTGTCCGGGTTTTCAAATTATAACCGGAAGAAATAAAATCGCCATATTCCCGTGACTTATTTAAAAACTTTTTATGCGTGATTATAAGGTATTCCGCAGAAGCGGTGTCGGACCTAAGTGATAATTGACTGCGTGTATAGTAAAGTTCAGGTTTTTTAATTCCGTTTCCACTGGAAATAAAAAAGAAGTCGGAATTTGAAACAGTATCACTAATTGAGATCAGATTTTCATTTACAGGAACAGAGTACCTGCGGATTTTAGCTCCGTATTTCCAGATCGAATTACTTTCTGATTTTATTCCGGCGATCCGGAGTTGACACAATTTGTTATCAAACGGTAAGAGGAAAGAGAATCTGAGGCTGCCGTCTTCAACTGAAAGCAGCTTAGGATATTTAAGCTCAACCCAATCGATTGCAACGACGTTTAATGAAGCTGCAGTCGGGAAGGATCTAATTTTTACTATGTTATTTCCTTCCTGTATAAAAGCAGAAGCAATTTCAGCGTTCAGAACTGACTGTTCATACCTGTTAAGACTTGTTGAATCCGCAAGTGAGCTACTGTTCAATCCAATTGCAAGAAGATGAGAATTGCTCTGAATTTCTGAAGCATAATCAAAGAGTTTACAGGAAATGAAAGCGTTCTTTCCCGGAACAAGGTTTTTTACCGTAAAGTTATAGTTTTTCGTTCCCGGGTTTAAAAGGCTTTCAATCCAGGTCTTGTTCCCCGTCCAAAAAGGAAATTCTTTTGTAACAAGATCCGGAGAAGAGAAATCAAGCGCAACATTCCGTTCATAATGAAGTGTTTCATAATATGAGGTTAAGACAGTATCGGCAGCGGTACTATTAGGTATTGCATTTTCAATCACCGAACTATTACTCTCACGCCATGAGAGCCAGTAAACTGTTGTATCTGTATATCTTCCCAGATATTCATTATAAGGTTTTAGGGGATCGTTAATTTCCCGGTGACTGCCTCCCATATTGCGAAGGCCGACAAACTCGATAAAGTCTTCCGGATCGAACCGGCCGTCCTCTTTTCCGCTGACGAATATTGGGATTTTAATTCCGGATTTAAAAAGAATGAGAGTACGCGGATCGGCACCGGATATATTGAAACCGTATTGCAGCAGGTCATCATAGCTTATCCTGTAAATTCCATCCGCGGCCACGCCGATTTTTAAGTGAGGTTTGCCGGGTTCGAACCAATCCCCATTCCCCGCTTCCTGATGCTGGGATAAAAGATCAGTGTTTACAATAAAAAGGAATAGGACCAGATTACCGAATAAGACTATTCTGTTCATTTAAAATGAAATTTATTTTTAAGGTAAAAAATTGCTCGCGGCATATCGAAAAAAAATGCGAGAGACATGTACCAGTACCATGCAATCCGATCACCATTCAGGAATTTTATAAGACCCTTCTTATAATTAAATGCGGAATAGTATTTGGATGAAATTACTAATTGATCGAGTTGATTAAAATTCTTTTCCTTTTTCCTTGAATAGAGATAATTATGTTCAACAATCGACCTAAGGTTTAAATTGGTGAAGCTCTTTTCATGAAGCCGAATTGACGTTCTTATTCCTTCAATATTGGAGAACCGACCGTGTTCAATCAGCCGGGAATAAAGATCCAGGTCGATATTATAATCCAGATCTTCATTATATCCGTTAATCATTTTAAGTGCGGAGGTTCTCAACATTATCGTCGGATGAGAAATAACATAGAATCCATTTGCAAGCGCTTTTGCCAAAATGTTATGTTCTGAAGGCAGATCCACGTTCCAGCTGCGATTGAAATTATCTAATCCGATATACCTGAATGATGTTCCGGTTAGTACATGATCGGGATTTTTTTCAAGAAAGTTGAGTTGTGCCTCAAGGCGCCGGGGATGGGAAATATCATCTGCATCCATAATCGCGCAATATTCTGATTGGGCGGAATTCAAACCTGTATTAAGGGCAGCTGCAATTCCGGTTCCAAGGTTCTTAATAACATGAAGCCTCCCGTCGTGTATCGAATTAAGGTAATCAACGGAAGCATCGGTGGAATGATCATTAATGATAAGAAAGTTGAAATCAGTATAAGACTGTGTAAGGATAGAGTTGACCGAATCAGCCAGAAACGGAAGGCCGTTTTTAACTGCCATCAGAACCGTAACGGTTTTATACTTCATTTCCAAACCAGCTTAATTTTTTTATTAATAATCCGGTAATAAAAAAGGGGGAGCCCAAAAAGGTATCTTTTCCAGATTGAACGGAATTCAGATAAAAGTCTGAATAACCATTCGAGATAAAAATCGCTCAGGAACCGCGGCGCGCGTTTTTTTATTCCGGCAAGAATACGGAACCATCCGCCGCACGAAACGATCAACCGGCAGTTTAGACGCGAATAATTATCGGCAATCCATTTCTCCTGCTTCCCCGCTCCTAATCCGACAAACAGGATTTCAGTTCCCGATGAATTGATTTGGTTTATAAGGATATCATCATCAAATGAATATCCATTCGAAACTCCGCAGATATTTATAGATGGATATTTCATTGAGAGCAGCGAAGTCATTTTCATTAATACTTCTGATGAATTTCCAAAAAAGAATATCCTGCATTTCTTTTCAACGGCCTCACTTAATAATCCATTGAGAAGGTCGGTACTCACAATTCTTTTAAATCCGCCCCCGTTTAAAAGGTTTGCTGCTACAAATAAAGCCGTGGAATCAGGATAAAAAAGAAGTTCGGGATTATTGAGTGAAATACCCTCAGTGTAGAGATTGTTTATAACGTTGAAGTCAGCGTAGAGAAATACCTGTTTAGAATTTTCATTAACAGGAATCGATTTAATTGAAGTAAGGGTAATTTCAAACATCCGATACCGCCTTTATTATTGTTTGAAAATCCTTTTTTACCCGTCTGTACTGTGGCAGAATAGCTTTAGTAAAAAATTTCAGTTGTTCCGGGATCCTTTTCCCTTTAATTCTATTTATAATAAAATCCGGAAGTCTTGAAAGCATAACTGCTGTAAAAACGGAAGGTGAAATCAGCAATTCTGAATCGGAACGCTTCCAGTAATTCAATGATTTTTTAGGATCTCCATAAAGATATTCCCGCCAGCCCCTTATAATTTGTGATTGTTTCTCTGGTAGACCAAAATGATCTGATAGATCAGCCCCGTAATAAGAGGATTGAATTTCATAAATCATTTTTTGATTCTGTAGTTTATTCAGGTTACTGACAGAATCTGCCCTATCTCGGTAAAAATGGAGAACTTGAGGAAGGTTATAGAATTTCAGATTCGATTTATACTTAAGCCAGATGAAATAATCTCCAACCACATCATACCGGTGATCAACTTTGAATCCGCCAAGTTTCAGGAATTTCGATCTGCAGAACATGACGGATGGGTGACAAATATCCGGATAAAGCGCCAGATTTTTTCTTATCTCCTCATCATAAATACTTCTGTTTACGACATAACGAATTCTATTATTTCTAAAAACAGCATACCAGGACGAGAGAAGATCGATATCAGGATGACTTTTTAAAAAATCAATCTGCTTTTGCAGCCTGAGAGGATGAGCCAGATCGTCTGCGTCCATACGGGCAATAATTTCATTAGAAGATTTACTAAGTCCATAATCAATGCTATCCATAAGACCGGAATGCTCTTTTTCATAATACTTAATTCTACTATCCTGATATTTTTTAATAATATCCTTGGTATCATCCGTTGAGCCGTCATTGATTATAATCAGTTCATAGTTGATAAAAGATTGATTTAGAATACTCTTGATAGCTTTGTTGATATAAGCGGCACAATTATACGTCGGCATGATTACGGAAATCATAATTATTCCAGTGTTATCCAGTCAACACCATTAAAGTAGATCATACTATAATTTTCAACCGGGAATGAAGAGCCCAGTTTAAAATTGATCTGCCTATATTCACGACTTTTATATTGAGGGATTATTTTTTCAAATATATAATAATCTTTAATCCTTCTTTTATCAATAGACAGGAATACAAGATCATTTAAAGATTCGACATTAAACTCATTTTCAAATCTGTGAACTGAAATGAAAGGTTGACGGTACTGTTCGGAATCAAAGTAAACGAGCGAGACATCAT
>CAZHHG010000011.1:0-58498 GCA_964532065.1 uncultured Melioribacter sp. | reverse complement strand
GGTGCAACAGGGATTCTTATTACAGGTATTACAATGGTAATTCTTAACCCGGGTTTCGAATTTTTTCAGATGACGGCTAATCACTGGCTTACTACAAAACAGATCCTGATGGTAATTTTACTATTAATTATTTTCCTGTTTATCATACCGACGGCAAAAAAATTGCGTTCGAAGATTAGTGTTGAACTGGAGAAAGAACCCTTTACAGAAGAAGCTTATAAATATTTGAACAAAATTTACCGTCTTAATACGGCAATTAATATTATAGTTTTATTAAACTTCCTGTTCGCGATAACAAGAAGATTTATGTGATAACTACTATTTCGGGAAATGAATTTTAATGAAAAGGATACTTCTACTTGGTTCAACCGGTTCAATCGGCTTAAACACTCTCGAGTTAGTCCGTAAATTCCCTGATGAATACCTGATAACCGGATTAACCGTCAATATGAATATTGAAAAGCTGGCCACTCAGATAACGGAATTTAATCCTAAAAGCGTTGTTGTTGCAGATTCCGAAAAAGCAAAATCCCTAAAGAATCTGATTGATAACCGTTGTGAAATTCTCTCCGGCGATGATGGAATTTTAGAGATCACCCGGCGAGGTGATTATGATGTAATTGTTTCTGCTATGGTCGGATTTTCGGGATTAGAACCAACCATTGAAGCGATTAAACTTGGAAAGAGAATTGCTCTCGCAAACAAAGAAACCCTTGTGGTTGCAGGAAAACTTATCATTGAACTGTGCCGAGAGTACAATTCGGAGTTGATTCCTGTGGATTCCGAACACAGTGCAATTTTTCAATGCTTGACCGGGGAAGATAAGTCATCGATTAAAAAGTTAATTCTTACTGCTTCCGGCGGACCGTTTCTACACAAAAGCAAAGAGTATCTAGAAAATGTTACTGTGGAAGATGCATTGAAGCATCCTAACTGGAAAATGGGAAGCAAGATTACAATTGATTCTGCAACTATGATGAATAAAGGTCTGGAAGTGATTGAAGCTTTCTGGCTTTTCAACCTCCCTAAAGACCGGATCGAAGTATTAGTTCATCCTCAATCAGTAATCCATTCTATGGTCGAATTCAAGGACGGCTCTATAAAAGCGCAATTAAGCACTCCGGATATGAAACTCCCTATTTTATATGCTTTAACATATCCTTCCCGTTTGGACTACGACGGTGTTTCCACTGATTTTAAAAAAATAAGGGAGTTGACGTTTTTTGACCCTAATTTTAATAAATTTGAATGCCTGAAACTGGCATATGATGTAATTGAAGAGGGCGGGACCGCACCATGTATTCTTAATGCTGCTAATGAAGTTGCGGTTGAAAAATTCCTTTCCGGTAAAATTAAATTTCTGCAGATACCGGAAATGGTTAAAGATGCTCTAAATAGTATCTCGAAAAGTAAGGAATCCGATTTGAATGTAATTAAAGAGTGTGATTCTCTTACAAGAAATTACCTTAATAAAAAATATAATTGACAGGGAATAAATGGATTATATAATATATTTTATTATTACAGTTGGTATTCTGGTATTCGTTCATGAGTTCGGTCATTTCGCGGCCGCAAAAATGTGTAAGATTCGTGTTGATGCATTTGCAATCGGATTCGGAAAGAGAATTTGCGGATATAACAAGATTGACGGTTTCTCATGGGGAGATCTTCCAAAAGATTGGGATGGAAAAGGAAATACAGATTACCGTTTATGCATCTTCCCGCTAGGAGGATATGTAAAAGTTGCAGGTATGGTTGATGAAAGTATGGATACCAAGTTTATGGAATCCGAACCTCAACCGTGGGAATTCCGTTCGAAACCGACTTACCAGAAGCTTTTCGTTATTACGTCCGGCGTATTGATGAATCTGCTTCTTACAGTTTCAATTTTCTGGGGAATTAATTTCTTCCAGGGAAAGCAGGTCTTTAAATCAACTACTATCAGTAAAATTGAAGCCGATAGTTTTGCTTCCAAAGCCGGTTTCAAATCCTATGATAAAATTATTTCCATCGACGGTGTTCCGACAAAAGACTGGGACGAAATAATCGACAACCTTCTTGTAAGCAGTAAAGCTAACGTTACGGTACTGGTTGAACGAGATGGGATAGAACAGAAATTTGATGTGTCCAGGAATTTAATTACCGAAGGTTCTCAAAACGGATTTTTTCTCTTCCCCTATCCCACTCAACCATTTATTCAGGATGTAATGAGTGATTCACCGGCCGAAGATGCCGGCATAAAACCGGGAGATATTTTCATCTCAATTGACGGCAACGAATTAAAGGATCGCGAACAGGTAGTCCAGTTAATCTCATCGAGTAAAGAAAAAAATATTGAGATCATCTTTTTGCGTGGCGAGGATACATTAAAAACAATGATCAATCCCGGTATTGAGGGCAAGATAGGAATTGCTGTTACTGACGCGTACACTGGCGAATTTGAATTCAAGACTTACGGATTCTTCGGGGCTTTATCCCACAGTATCGATAACATCGGTCAGTACACAATTCTTACATTCGGAATGCTTAAAAATGTTATTACCGGGAAAATTGCATTCAACCAGGCCTTCGGCGGACCGGTTAAAATTGCTCAATACGCAGCACGCTCAGCCGATACAGGAATCAGTTCATTCCTGTTTTTCCTTGCAATGCTGAGTCTTTCTTTAGCAATTATTAATATCCTTCCTTTCCCTGCGCTCGACGGCGGACATTTTATTATTATACTTATTGAGGGAATTTTCAGAAGGGAATTACCACTCAAAGTTAAAATTGCGATTCAGAATGCCGGATTTGTATTACTCCTTGCTTTAATGGCATTTATAATTTACAGCGACATAATTAGCTTATAAAAAAAAGGGCGGTTATACCGCCCTTTTTTTATCCCCCCGGTTAAATCCGAAAATACTAGCTCAGTTTGAACACAATCGGAACAACTACTTCTGCCTTCACCTTTTTCCCGTTAAGCTCACCCGGTGTAAATTTTGTGGCTTTTACTGCTTTTACGGCAGCATCTATCAGTAGTTTATTATCACCCTTTTCTATTTTTACTTCCGTTACATCTCCTTGCTCATTGATTTGAGCCCGCACAAATACTTTACCTTCAATCTTTGCTTGTTTTGCATCTTCAGGATAAACAACATTTTTGACTATTGCCTGCATTCCTCCCACCGGCATCGGCAGCTTATCGAGTTCTTTTTTATCCTGAGCAGATACGAGATTCGCAGAAAATATTAAAACAGCGAATACAAATATGAAGATGTTTTTTAGAGTTTTCATAACTCCCCCATTAATTAGTTAGTTTATTTAAGTGTAAATACGATTGGAATTGCAACCTGTGTTTTAACAGTTTTTCCGTTCAGCATTCCAGGTTTAAACTTTGTTTTTAAAACTGCACTCACTGCTGCTGAATCTAATGCCTCTTGAGCACTTTTAAGTATTTTAACATCAACCACATTTCCTTTTTCATCTATATAGGCTCTTACCAGAACTTTTCCCTGGATGCCTGCTCTTTTTGCAATTTCGGGATACTTGATGTTTTTGAAAATTGATTGCATTCCTCCAATCGGTTCGGATTTATTATCCACATCAATAAGGAATAAGTCGCTTTTTTTCACTTCATCGGTATTTACATCTTTTATCCTATCCATTATGACTGAGTTATCATCTTTATTACTGTAATAAACTTTCTGAATATTGAATTGATATTTTACCTTTTGACCATCTTTGTATCCGATTGGTAAACTGATTTTTCCGAAGTACTCAATTAAAAAGTCTGTTAATTGTTGAATATTAGATAAGATTAATTGTGAGGGTTCAATCTTTGTTATATTTGATTTTATTCGTGGTTTAATTTTATTAACTCTGCCATCTATGTCCACAAATAAAGTGTATTCCGCTTTAAGCATAATCAAAGTTTCATTATGCTGTTCATTCAGTTCTTTAATTAGGTCTTGAATATCGACCGAAAATGTATGACCAATTATAACAGAATCACCGATGGGAGGATTTAACATTTCGATCTGTAAGTATTCAAGCTCATCATTTATTACTTCTATTTTGTTTTCTTTGCAGCTAATGGCGATTAAAATAATTATCACCAGTATTTTCATGTTTTTCATCTCACACCTCACAAATTTGCTCTTATTATAACTGCGTTCTGAATTTCGGACTCAACTTCTACATTGGGAAGACTGTTTATCAGTAAATTAATTGTTTTCTGCTGTTCAATTATTTTTTGCGACGTAAGCTGAATATCATTTCTGTATTCCCTCAATTCATTAAACATAAAGATTGATGCCACCAAAAGTATAACAGCCAGCGAATACGAAAGCACAGGGAAGAACCTTTTATACCACTGAGTCCCTTCTCTATTGTTCTTTATATAAGAGAAGATTCTGCTTTCAAGGCCGATAGGGAATTCCTCTAAACTATTCTGAACAGCATTCTTTAACCTATTCATCTCCTTGAAGTACTCCCGGCATTCTTCATTTCCCGAGAGTTCAGAGAAAAGAAAAGCTTCTTTATTTTTATTCAGTTCACCATCGAAATAGTTATCGACCAACATTTTTATTTCTTCGTTCAGCATCTTTACCTCGTTACGATTCTGGATAATCTCTTAATTAATTTCTGTCTAGTTTTGAATAGCCGGCTTTTAACAAGATCTTCGTCAATTTTCATCAACTCGGCAATTTCTTTATAACTCAGACCTCCATATTCTTTCAGCAGAAAAATCTCTTTTTGTTCAATCGTAATTTTATTCAATTCATTCATAACAATTTCCGAAAGTTCCTTCTGTTCATATTCAAAATCCACATTATTGCCTGATTCAATATCGATCTCTGTGCTATCCTCGGCACCGAACTGATCGACATGGATTTTTTTTCTTCGGTAGAAAGTATAGATCTCGTTTCTAGCGGTACTATAAAGCCAGTACTGAATACGATCTGGATTTCTTATCGACTTCAGATTCTCAAATAATTTAATGAACACGTTTTGAATTATATCTTCGCACGTAAACCTATCGTTAACCATTTTAAGCGTGAAGTTGAAGAGCTGGCGCTTGTAACGGTTATAAATAAGCGTGAAATCAATAATATTTTCGAGGGGATTACTCAAAACATTATTTCCGCTTTATTATAAAGATGCTTTAGTTGACGAAATGTTGCCTGAAGATAAATTAATTCAAAGAGGTAAGCACAGTATTTTGAATTACCCAGAGTTGTTCATAATTGCCAGGGTCTTTAGATATTGCGGTTAATTCATAAAACCTGTTGTTATGACCGAATAACACTACCCTGACTGTTCTACCCGAATCATCTGAATACTGATATGCATAAAATTGTTTTTTGCCCATTTCAAAAGTCTCTTCGTTAAGAAAACCCTTAAACGAACTACCTAGTTTAGCTCTGACAAAGATCCTGTTGTATTCAGCAAGACTGCCCAATCCTTTTTCCCTGATATCACTTACGGTTTTTTCATCCGTATTAATAATATTAAAATTAAGCGACTGCGATAAATCATCTTTTATCAACCAGAGGTCGATGCATTTGCATTCATTATCCTCCGCTGTAAACCAGCCATCCGGAATACTTACTGAGATGTTTGTGTTTTTTGAATATGCTTTCCGGGAAGTTAAAGGGTAATCAAATTCATATAACGAATTGACCGCAGTTGAACATGAATAGAATACAAGAAGAATAAAAACCAGAGCAAATATTTTTTTCATAAAAAATTGAAACGGATTATTCTCCGCCTCTTAAAAAGTTGGGTTCTTCAAGTGTAAGTATCAGTGATATACGGTGCGAATCCGGAAGCCGGTCCGATTCCGACTGGCTGAACCGTGCGAACGAGTAATCGATCTGAAGCTTGGGTAAATAAATTCCGGCCCCCAGAGTAAATTGCTTTACATCGTTATAACCCGCACGTACCGCGAATATATTCTTATAATTGTACTCGAACCCGGTATGAAGATCGAAACTTACCGGTCCCACATTGAACATTGAAGCAAATTTCCTGTTCTCAAATCTCAAGTCGAGATCAACGGCGGGTAATATCCGTCCTCCAAAAAATTCGAAACTGTATGCGGCCCCGATCTTTGCGGTTGGGGTTATCAATTCATTCCTGCCTGTACTCCACGCAACAAGAGTTGTTGTAACGTCCTGGATATTAGCACCAAGGTAGAGATTATCAAACGGCATATAAAGAGCACCTACATCAAAACCGATTCCAGTAGCCCCGTACTCAGCGAGATCGCGCCTGATTATTTTAACGTTTGCACCCCAGTAGAACTTTTCGGAATAACGCTTTGCAAACGAAAGATAAAGAGCCCAGTCCGTATTGCTGAATTCGGTTATCTTTGAATAGTCAAGGCGGTCTGTATGAATATCGAGAATCCCGTCACCGTTTGCATCGTAAAGGGCATTTCGGGTATCGGGAATCCCGTCGATGCTTAAACGGATCAGACTCACTCCAAAACTCATATCCTTGCCGTATGGAATTGCAACAGCGCCGTAATTATAATTAACCAGGCTTCCGAAATGCTCTTCGTGCATTAATGAGAATTGCGGGTAATTGATACGGGCTAATCCCGCCGGATTCCAGTACCCCGCAGTAACATCACCAACAACCGCGGTATGAGCCGATCCCATTGCGAGGGCGCGGCCGCCGACTCCAATAGCTAAAAATTCACCTGCGTACTTTCCGATAACTGTCTGGGATTGAACGTTTGAGAGGACTAAAAAGAAAAAGGAGAAAAGAAGGATTAGCCTTTTCATAAAAAATTTCCTTAGTAAATTAGTTATTGTAGAAATAACTATATCTTTCTCCTTTCCTGTGTGCAATATTAATTTTTATCCTGTTTTTATGCAAGACTTAAAATCATGCCAAAATTTTATTGTCGGAACTATAAAAATACTCTGGTGACTTAGCGGCATTAGCAATCTTTTCCGGCACTAAGTCACAATAAAAACGAGACAATAATTAAGACTCTACTTCTTTTCCGCCTGTTTAGCCACGGCGTTAATGGCTGCGTTAATCGCCTCCTGATCACCGAGATAATAATGTTTAACCGGTTTAAGGTTCGCGTCGAGTTCATATACCAGCGGTATACCTGTGGGAATATTCAGT
Source organism: uncultured Melioribacter sp. (assembly GCA_964532065.1). Taxonomy (GTDB): domain Bacteria; phylum Bacteroidota; class Ignavibacteria; order Ignavibacteriales; family Melioribacteraceae; genus DSXH01. The sequence goes on along the minus strand of CAZHHG010000011.1, from coordinate 51,373 downwards.
TCAACAATTTCAGCTTCAGGAATATTATCCAGATACATAACAAGAGCGCGGAGACTGTTCCCATGTGCCGCAATAATAACTTTCTTACCGCTTTTGATTATCGGGGCGATACTTCCGTGCCAGTAAGGAAGGAACCGGTCGACTGTTAGTTTAAGACTTTCCGTAAGCGGAATATCATTTTTGTCAAGTTCAGAATAACGAGGATCTTTACCGGGATATCTTTCATCAGTAATTTCAAGTGCCGGCGGTGGAACATCGTAACTTCTGCGCCAGATTTTAACTTTTTCGTTACCGTATTTTTCTGCGGTCTCGGCTTTATTCAGTCCCTGGAGAGCGCCGTAATGTCTTTCATTAAGCCGCCAGTTCTTAATAACCGGAATCCACATCATATCCATCTCATCGAGTGTAATATCGAGTGTGCGTATCGCTCTTTTCAATACAGAAGTGAATGCGATATCAAATTTGAATCCTTCCGATTTAAGAGTTTTACCTGCCTGATGAGCTTCATTAACTCCCTTTTCAGATAAGTCTACATCGGTCCATCCGGTAAAAAGATTTAATTTGTTCCATTCGCTTTCGCCATGTCTTAATAATACTACCTTATACATTTCTTTTTCACCATAAATTGTTAGAATGACTTTGTAAATATAGGAAATTTAGAACTTCTCTTTATTTCATTTAATTATACCAAAACTTATCTTTGCATAGGGTCGAAAATGAAAAACAGATTAATCTATAATTTCTTCAGCGATGACGATTTTCTAAGGATTTCCGGTCAGATTAAAAAATCGGAACTTACCACATCAGGCGAGATCCGTATTTCTATAAGAGAGAACAGGTCAATAATCGAGTTTAACAAGGAAATCCGCCAGCTCGCTGAGAAGGAATTTAAACGGCTCAATATGAATAATACGCGGGATAAAACCGGAATACTTTTATTTCTTCTTTTAGGCGAAAGACAATTCTATATTCTCGCGGATGAAGGGATTAACAGTAAGGTCAGCGTAGATACCTGGGATAGGATCAGAGACGAAATTCAGGAACGTTTCCGGAACGGAAAGTTTGCAGACGGCATTATCCACGGAATTGAACGCGTGGGAAAAATTCTGGCAGATCATTTCCCTATTAAAACCGACGACAGAAACGAACTCTCCAACAAAGTGATTGTGAATTAAATTGAACTCCGCAGTTAATCACCCTGTAATAAGCATGGATGAAATTGTCCGTCCGACACGCGTTGAGGTCGATTTAAATCAGCTTACCGAAAATTTCCGGTTGATAAAGAACCATACATCCCCGTCGAAAATGATGGCGGTCCTTAAAGCTAATGCTTACGGAAACGGACTTGTCCGTGTGGCGCAGCTGATGCAGGAATTGAAAGCCGATTATTTAGGCGTTGCTGTTCTCGAAGAAGGGATTCTGCTCCGGCAATCGGGTATTGAACTTCCTATTCTTGTAATGGGCGGTATGCTTGGCAACCAGATCCCGGTTTTCTTAAAATATAACTTGACAATGACCGCTTCATCAATCGAAAAGTTGAATCAGATTGATCAGGCAGCTGAACAAATGAAAGTGAAAGCAAAGGTTCACCTGAAGATTGATACAGGGATGGAAAGAATTGGCGTTCACTTTTATAATGCTGAAAAATTCCTGGAAGCTTCCGTTAAATGCAGAAACCTTGTTGTTGAAGGGATCTACTCTCACTTCGCAAGTTCCGATTCTTCCGATCTATCATATGCCAGACTTCAGCTTGAGCGATTCCTGGAAGTTCTTAATTTCTATTCAAAAAATTCTCTCGATCTTCCTTTGCGGCATATTTCTAATTCAGGAGGAATTTTACAAATGCCGGAAGCAAATCTTGATCTGGTGCGGCCGGGAATATTACTCTACGGTGTATATCCTTCCAGCGAAGTGAAAAGAACTATTGCCGTTAAACCAACATTATCATGGAAATCCCACGTTGTATACTTCAAAGCTATTAAACCGGGTCATCCGGTTAGCTACAACTCTACTTACACACCGGATAGACTTATAAGAGCAGTTACTGTTCCTGTTGGATACGGCGACGGATATTTCCGCAGTATGTCCCGCAAAGCTGAAGTGCTGATCCGCGGAAAGCGTTATCCGGTTATAGGATCAATTACAATGGACCAGATAGTTGTAAATATTGAGAGTGATAGCGCTTTTAATGGTGACGAGGTAATCTTAATAGGAAGTGACGGATCGAACTCGATTACCTGCGAGGAGCTTGCTGGCTGGGCAGGGACAATCGCCTACGAAATTTTAACAAACATCAATACCCGCGTACCACGGATTTATAATCAGGGATTTTGAAATTGTTTTTTTCCCATAGTAAACTTTTTTAAGGCTTCTGCTGTTAATAATATTTATGAAACGAAGGAAATTTCTTAAAAATATATCCCTTGCAACAACCGGAACATTGCTCACTCCCCTGTTTTTTCAGACAGATACAGAAGCAAAACCGAGGATTAAATTAAATTACAAACCCGAACCGCACTTATGGACGGATGATACGGTTACACTTTCCTGGATCGGGCATGCTACAGTACTTATAAACATTCACGGGAAATGGATTCTTACGGATCCGGTTCTGTTTGATAATGTCGGCCTTTATTTTCTAGGCAATACAATCGGTCCAAGGCGGATGACTCCCCCCGCTTTAGAAATTGATGAATTCCCCAAGCCGGATATCATTCTTCTATCGCATGCGCATATGGATCATATGGATTATCCTACATTAAAACATTTTGCAAATAAATATCCTGATCAGATAGATGTTGTTACGGCTTACCTTACAAAAGATGTAATTGAAGAACTACCATGGAAATCTATTTCCGTAATGGACTGGAATGATGAACTTAAACTTCAGGAGATTCGATTCAGAGCTTTGGAAGTAAAACATTTCGGATGGCGTTTTCCGTGGGAGAAGGACCGTTCGCGCGGCTACATGAAGGACGGAAGAAGTTTCAATGCCTACGTCATAGATTACGGCGGTTCAAAGATTCTATTCGGCGGCGACACGGCAATGTCCGATAAATTCAATATTGTTAAGGATGAAAAAATCGATATCGCTATTATGCCGATAGGCGCTTACAATCCCTGGCGGAGAAGCCACTGCAATCCCGAGGAAGCACTTAAGATGGCGAACGATATCGATGCAAAATACTTTATCCCGATTCACACAAAGACATTCAAGCAGGGTTCTGAACCGTTTAATGAACCGATTGATTGGATGAAACGCGCCGCAGTAAATCTCCCGATAGAAATCGGGCTGGATGAGATTGGCCAGACTTTCGTTCTCGGTTAATCACTTTCTTTTTTGAGCTGCTGAAATAAAATTCCGCCGACTATCATTATAAGACCTATCACAGAAGAGATAAACAATTTCTCTTTGAGTACAAGCGCAATAAAAAAGAGAGAGATAACGGGAAATAGATAAACCATTGTGGATGTTTTAGCTTTGTTATCGCTGAGAGAAAGAGCTTTAAGCCATAAGAAAAAAGTGATTCCCATTTCGAACAAACCGATATAAACCGCTCCCAGAATATATCCTGTTTCAACCGGACCGAACGAGCCGAATAATAAAATGTAAATACCGGTAAAAACAGTTCCGAAAAAGAACGATCCGAAAAGTTTTACCGACTCCTCCCTTTTATCAAGAAGATTAAGAATCCAGAAAGATGCCCAGATAAAAGAGCTGCAAAGCGCAAGCAGTACTCCGTATAAATTATGAAAATGGAGATTCATAATATTACCCCGCGTCGCTATAACTATTACTCCCGAAAAGGAAATCAAAAGCCCGGCTACTGTTCTTAGAGAGAGTTTCTGTTTAAGGAAAAGAGCCGAGAAGATCGAAATGATTAAAGGCCAGGTAAGATTTATAGGCTGAGCTTCCTGTGCCGGCAGAACCGAATAGGCTTCGAAAAGAATCAGGTAATAGATAAAGGGATTTATTAAACCGAGAACCGCATTATTCTTAAGATGATGTTTATTGAAGAACTGTTTCAATTCCTCGGGGGAATTTTTATAAGCGAGCGGAAAGAGTATCAGAACACTTGTTAAGGATGAATAGAATAACAACTGGGAATTGCTCATGCCCTCAAGAGTTAATTTAAATGCCGTTGCCACTGTTGACCAGAATAATATTGCACCGGAGGCGTAGATTATCGATTTCTTTTTGTCTGTCATTGTTTTCAAAAATCTGCTCCGATAAATTAAACTATTCAGCCTCTAAAAAAGAAATTAAAATCGGGTTAAGTAGATTTAATTTTAGGGCTAAATACTTTATTTTACTTCCGGGATTTGAATATCATTTAATTACGAGAAATAAACTATAAATATACTTCCGGGATCAGTATCCTAATCATAAATTAAGAATATCTGTTCTGCTGGAAGAAAAATCAGAATTGGATAATGTAAAAAAACAGAGGTAAAAAAATGTTCAAACCAAAAACTTATATTCAGAGAAGAGCGGAATTAAAGAAAAGGATCCGGAACGGAATTATCCTTTTCCTCGGCAATAACGAAGCCCCGATGAACTACACCGACAACACATATCACTTCAGGCAGGACAGCACATTTCTATACTATTTCGGACTTGACCGTGCGCAGCTTGCGGCTATTATTGATGTGGACGAGAATAAAGAAATCGTCTTCGGAGATGATTTTACGATCGATCATATTGTCTGGATGGGTCCTCAGTCTACAATTAGAGAAGAGGCTGCTAAGAGCGGTGTTAAGATAACAAAGCCGCTTAGCGAGCTTGCATCAATCTGTGCCGATGCTGTAAAACGCGGCAGGAAAATTCATTTCATTCCTCAATACAGGTTCGATAATATTTTTACCATTCACAGTCTGCTTGGTGTTGCGCCCGGAAGAGTGAATGATTACTCATCGATGAATCTTATAAAAGCAATAGCAGAACAACGGCTAGTCAAATCCTCCGAGGAAATCGCAGAAATTGAAAAAGCTATTGGCATTGCATACGAGATGCATACGGCTGCAATGCGCTTTACTAAACCGGGTATGTATGAAAAAGAAGTTGCCGGATTTATAGAAGGACTTGCATTATCTCTCGGAAGCGGACTTGCATTCCCGCCGATCTTTTCCCGGAACGTTCAGACTCTTCACAATCATTACTACGGCAACAAATTGAAAGACGGCGATCTCGTTGTAAATGATTCCGGCGCAGAGGCCGCTTCTCATTACACAAGTGATATAACTCGAACTTTTCCGGTTAACGGCAAATTCACTCCTGTTCAGAAATTTATCTATGAGATTGTTCTTGCAGCAAATATGACGGCTATTGAAAGCATTAAACCAAAGCAGAATTATAAATCGATCCATCTAAAAGCAGCTGAAGTTATTACTGACGGATTAAAAGCTCTCGGTATAATGAAAGGAAATACAAAGGATGCCGTTGAAGCCGGTGCACACGCTCTTTTCTTCCCTCACGGACTCGGTCATTTAATGGGTCTAGATGTTCACGATATGGAAAACTACGGCGAAAATAATTTCGGTTACGATGAAAAGACTAAAAGAAGTACACAGTTCGGTTTGAAATCCCTCCGTTATGCACGTCCGCTCGTACAAGGAATCGTTTTAACGGTTGAGCCGGGGATCTATTTTATTCCTGAATTAATCGATAAGTGGGAAGGTGAAAAGAAATTTACAGAGTTTATTAATTACGCTAAAGTAAATCAGTACAGAAAGTTCAGCGGCGTAAGGATTGAAGATGACGTTGTTGTTACAAAAACCGGCTGCCGCGTGCTTGGGAAACCAATTCCAAAAACTGTTGATGAGGTAGAAGAAGTAGCTTCGGAAAAAGTATAAGTATTGAATCCGTCACGCTGAGAAATCCCTCCCGGAGGGAGGGATTGCCGAAGCGTGAACTATAAAGGATCTTCAAATGAGTATTCCCAGAAGCATCCTACTCTGGATGTCGGAAAATAGATTAATGAAAGAGCGGATCCCTAAACTGGGATTCGTCCGTAAAGCTGTCAAAAAATTTATGCCGGGTGAATCCGAGGAAGCTGCCCTCGATGCCGCTTTGAAATTTTCAAAACTCGGCATTCCTTCTGTTTTCACAAAGCTGGGTGAAAATATCACAAAGCTTTCAGAGGCAGAGGCCGTCCGTGATCATTACCTCCAATTGATCGATAAAATTGTAGAACGGAAACTAGATATTGAAATTTCTGTTAAACTAACACAGCTGGGATTCGACCTGTCCGAAGAGAAGACCTATAGTAACTTCATCGCTATTGTCAAAAAGGCCGGTGAAAAACTCGGCAACTCAGTTTTTATCGATATGGAAAGCAGTCTTTATACTCAACGCACAATCGATTTTTATAAAAAGTGTAAGATAGAATTCGGGAATGTCGGTATCTGCATTCAGGCTTATCTGTTCAGAACCGGGAACGATATTCAGGAAATGCTCGATATAAATCCCGAAATTAGAATAGTAAAAGGAGCTTATAAAGAACCGCCGGAAATAGTGTTTAAGAAAAAATCCGATGTCGATGAAAACTTCTTCGTTTGTGCCGGTAGATTGATGACCGAAACCCGGAATAAAAAAGTACGGCCTGTATTCGCAACACACGATGAAAAGCTGATTAAAAGAATTACTGAAGAAGCCGGCCTGACCGGTATAGATAAAAGCAAGTTCGAATTCCAGATGCTTTACGGAATTAAAACAAATCTACAGAAGAGACTTGCAGAAGATGGATATAAATTCCGCGTATTGATTGCCTACGGTGAATCATGGTATCCATGGTATATGCGGCGCCTCGCAGAGCGTCCGGCAAATATCTGGTTCGTTCTAAAAAATATTTTTTGAAATAGATCTTAAGGTAATATGAAAAAACTAAATGGAATCATGCCTCCTATAACCACTCCCTTTGTAAACGGGGAACTTGCTGCAGATAAACTTCAATTAAATATTGATAAGTGGAATAAATCCGGATTGAGCGGCTATGTGGTAATGGGATCGAACGGCGAATCGGTATTTCTCACGCGCGAGGAAAAACTTCTTCTTGTTGAAACCACTAAAAAATATGCTTCACCCGATAAATTAATCATTGCCGGAACCGGAAGCGATTCGATAAAAGAAACAATTTCCCTGTCGAACGAGTCGGCCGAAAGAGGTGCCGACTATGCTCTTATATTAACTCCCTCATTCTATAAACCTGAGATGAAACACAATGCGTTCATTAAATATTTTACTGCAGTTGCCGACTCAGTAAAAATACCTGTAATTATTTATAATGTTACAAAGTTTACGGGTGTAGACATAGAAGCCGAGACGGTGGCTAAATTATCGTTACATCCGAACATTGCCGGAATAAAGAACAGTTCTGAAAATGTTAGGCAGAACAACGAATTCGTTTCACAAACGCATAAAGACTTTGCCCTGCTTGTAGGTACTGCATCAATGCTCTATTCCGGATTTACCGCCGGTGCGGTTGGGGGAATACTTGCTCTTGCCAACATAGCTCCGGTAGAGTGTATCCGAATTCATGAACTGACAGAAAAAGGTGAATTAAAAGAGGCGCTTGATTTACAAAACAAATTGATACCAGTTAACAAAGCTGTTACTGCCAGATACGGTGTGCCCGGTCTGAAATACGCAATGGACTTAACCGGTTATTACGGAGGGGAACCAAGATCTCCTCTTTCACCTCTGAATGAATCAGGGAAAGAGGATTTAAAACAAATTCTGACTACAGCCGGCTTGATCTGATTTGTCAAAAAAATATATCGGTGATAAAATGAAAGGATTCAAAGCTGCACTCTTTTTATTCTTAATTGCTTTTTCGTTCTCTCATGCACAGCAACATCTGATTAACACCCCCGTTGAAAGAGAAAAATTACTTATGGATTTTAACTGGAGATTTCATTTCGGTAATTCAGAAGATTATCAGAAAGACTTCAATTACGGATTGGCGGAACCTTTTGCCAAATCAGGTGCGGGCAACAGTGTACTTAGAACGGATTTTGTTGATACCTCCTGGCGCAAACTAGACCTTCCTCACGACTGGGCCGTGGAACTGGATTTCGAAAACAGGGTTCACGACGATCAGGTGGTTTCCCACGGTTATAAACCGATCGGGAAAAAATTTCCCGAAACAAGCGTCGGATGGTACAGAAAGACATTTACAATTCCATCCGTCGAAAGAGGAAAACGATTTACAATAAAGTTCGACGGGGTTTTCCGGGATTCTCACGTATGGTTTAACGGCCATCTGCTCGGCAGAAATTTAAGCGGCTACAGCGAATTCAGCTACGATATTACAGATTACATTAATTATGATAAAACGAATGCTATCGTTGTGAGGGTGGACGTAACTTTTTACGAAGGATGGTTCTATGAAGGAGCCGGAATCTACCGCCATGTATGGATGATAAAAACCAATCCGCTCCATATCCCGCTTTACGGAACATATGTTAGATCCGAAGTAATGAAAGGGAGCGCCGATGTAATAATTGAAACCGATCTGAAAAATCAGTTTAATTCCGGTCAATTGTTCACTCTTCATTCACTCATAATGGATGAGAAGAACAATATTGTCGGAAAAAATTCAACACGGGTCGATTTACATCCCTTCGATCATAAAAAAATCAAAGAGAATATTAATCTTAAAAATCCCTCCCTCTGGTCAATTGAATCACCAGTACTTTATAAGCTGATTTCTATTATTGAAAAGAACGGAAAAGTAATCGACAGGATAGAAACAAATTTCGGAATACGGACAATTTCGTTCGATAAGGACAAAGGTTTTTTTCTTAACGGTAAACACGTAAAAATAAAAGGTGTCTGCTGTCATCAGGATCACGCGGGAGTAGGTTCAGCACTGCCCGATCGACTTCAGTATTACCGGATTGAACTGTTGAAAGAGATGGGATGCAACGCCTACCGTGCGAGCCATAATCCGCCGACAAACGAATTACTTGAAGCCTGCGATAAACTCGGAATGCTTGTTCTCGACGAGAACAGACTTATGGGAAGCAGTCCTGAATTCATGCAGCAGTTCGAAACATTAATCCTGAGAGACCGGAATCATCCGTCAATAATCGCATGGTGTTTAGGAAACGAGGAATGGGTTGTTCAGACAACTGAGATCGGAAAAAATATCGCGCTATCACTAATGCAGACACAGAAGAGGCTTGATCCGTCGAGGCTTTCCACTTATGCAGCAAACACTCCCAAGTATGAAGGAGTTAACAGCGTTATCGATCTGCGCGGTTTTAATTATATGAACAACTGTAATATCGATAATTACAGAAACGAACATCCCGAACAGATTCTATGGGGAACAGAAGAGGCGAGCACGCTTTGTACGCGGGGTGTCTACTCGAATATTCCCGAAGAAGGATTTATGGCCGATTATGATACCAACGCACCTCCCTGGGGATCAACAGCTGAAGTCTTCTGGAAGTTTTACGACGAGAGAGACTGGCTGGCCGGTGGTTTTGTTTGGACAGGATTTGATTACCGCGGCGAGCCGACTCCTTATAAATGGCCCTGCATCAATTCACATTTCGGTATAATGGATGTATGCGGATTTCCGAAAAATGTTTATTACTATTATCAATCCTGGTGGAGCGATAAAGACGTTCTTCACATTTTTCCTCACTGGAACTGGAACGGCAAAACAGGAGAAACTATTAACGTCTGGTGTTATTCGAACTGCGAAAGCGTTGAGCTTTTTCTAAACGGTAAAAGTCTCGGCAAAAAAGATGTTCTGAAAAACTCCCACCTCGAATGGAATGTTGTTTACGAACCGGGAACACTCGAAGCAAGGGGCATTAAAAATGGTAAAGTAATAACAAAAAAAATAGTTACTACGGGTGAAACATATACAATTGTACTTACTCCGGATCGCCAGTCAATAAATGCCGACGGAGAGGATGTGTCTGTAATTAATATTACTGCGGTAGATAAGGACGGCAACGAAGTGCCAACAGCTAATGAATCGCTCATATTCGATATAAAAGGCAACGGAAAAATTATCGGAGTAGGCAACGGGAATCCGAGCAGTCACGAAGCCGATAAATTCATTGACGGAAATTACAAGAGGAGTTTATTCAACGGTAAATGTCAGGTTATTGTACAATCAACAAAAAGTTCCGGCGAAATAATTTTAACAGCCCGTTCGGAAAGGATAAAACCTGCTTCGGCAGTAATTAAAAGTAATGCCATGGTATTGCGTCCGGTATTCAATTAATAGTTTTTATAGAGAAGGAAAATCTGATGGAACATTCATTTACACCCTTTAACAGAATTTTAATGGGGCCGGGCCCTTCAAACGTAAATCCTAAAGTCCTGAAAGCGTTATCGAAACCTGCCCTGGGCCATCTCGATCCTCAATTCATCGGCTTGATGGATGATATTAAAGAACTATTAAAGTATACATTCAAAACCATAAACGAAGAAACTTTTGTACTATCCGGCCCGGGCTCACTTGGTATGGAGGCCTGCCTGGTAAATATGGTCGAACCGGGCGATAAGGTGATAGTATGTGTCGGCGGTTACTTCGCCAACAGAATGACACAGATAGTTGAAAAAATCGGCGGGCGGGTTCAGGTTGTTAAGGAAACCTGGGGGCGTGCTATTGATCCTCAGAAACTTGAGGATTCTCTGAAACAGAATCCGGATGCAAAAGTTGCTGCGTTCGTTCATGCCGAAACATCGACCGGAGCTTTATCGGATATAAAAACACTTTCAGAAATTGCCCACCGTTACGGTACGCTTGTAATTGCTGATACAGTAACTTCTTTAGGAGCGGTTGAAGTACAGATTGATAAATGGCAGATCGACGCGGCGTATTCCTGCTCTCAAAAAGGATTATCCTGCGTTGCCGGAATGTCGCCGGTTACATTCAGTAACAGTGCCGTTGAACGGATTAAAAGAAGAAAGGTACCCGTTCAAAGCTGGTTCAACGATTTGAATCTGCTCTTAGCATACTGGAATGGACCGGGTAAAAGAGCATATCACCATACCGCACCGAGCAATCAGTTCTACGGCCTTCATGAAGCCCTTATTCTTCTTAAAGAGGAAGGAATTGAAAACTCGTGGCGGCGTCATAAAGAGAACAGCGTAAAACTGATTTCAAAATTAAAAGAACTCGGCCTTGAACCCCTCGTTCCTGATAATGAAAGAATCCCGAATCTTCTTACAATAAAAATTCCCGATGGAATTGATGAGGCCGGAATTAGAAACGACCTTCTTAATAAATTCAATATCGAAATTGGTGCGGGACTTGGTGAACTTGCAGGAAAGGTATGGCGCATCGGATTGATGGGTTATAATTCAAACGAAAAGATGATCGACCTTTTTATTCATTCATTGAGTGAAGTGCTACATAAAAAAGGTTAAATAGCCCGAATTAAAAATTTTATTACGGGACACAGAATTAAGCCGGATTTTAAGATTTTCTATTATAAATCCGGCTTCGATTTTTTGGTATCGCACCGGTTATTTTTCCTAATTTTACCTACCTAAAAAACCGATTTATTGTAAACAGAAAAAAGGATTAGATATGGCAAACGCAATCTTCAATGTACCATTACCTCCGAATGAACCAGTAAAGAATTATGCACCGGGATCTCCCGAAAAGGCAGCGCTCAAATCTAAATTGGATGAATTGGCAAATCAGCAGATCGACATTCCCATTATTATCGGCGGAAAGGAAATCAGAACCGGCGATACCGATAATTGTGTAATGCCTCACGACCACAAACATGTACTCGCCAAATATCATAAGGTGGGCGAGAAAGAAGTTAAGATGGCAATCGATTCGGCAATGGAAGCTCACAAATCCTGGTCGAGAATGGACTGGCAGGATCGAGTATCGGTATTTCTTAAAGCCGCGGATCTTCTTGCATTAACAGAGTGGAGATATATTCTTAATGCCTCTACAATGCTGGGTCAGAGCAAGAATCCATTCCAGGCAGAAATTGATTCTGCAGCAGAGCTGGCAGATTTCTTCCGCTTCAATTCATATTACGCTATGCAGATTTATCAGCAGCAGCCTCTCCACTCTCCGTTCGGAATGTGGAACAGATCTGAGTACCGTCCGCTCGAAGGATTTATTTTTGCTGTTGCACCTTTCAACTTTACTTCAATAACAGGCAACCTGCCGACAGCTCCTGCAATTATGGGGAATGTTTCATTATTGAAACCGGCCTCAAGTTCTGTTTACTCCGCATACTGGATAATGAAATTACTGGAAGCTGCTGGACTTCCGGCAGGAGTTATCAATTTTGTACCGGGCTCAGGTTCAAAAGTAGGTAACCCAGTTATGGATTCTGAGCACTTCGGCGGAATTCACTTTACCGGTTCAACTCCTACATTCCAATCGATGTGGAGAACAGCGGCAAATAATATGCCGAAATATAAATCGTATCCCCGTATAGTTGGAGAGACCGGAGGTAAGGATTTTATCTTCGCTCATTCAAGTGCCGATATCACTGCTTTGGGTGTAGCTCTTATCCGCGGTGCATTTGAGTATCAGGGACAGAAGTGTTCGGCCGCGTCCCGCGCGTACATTCCGAAATCGATCTGGCCGAAACTGAAAGAATATGTTCTCGCCGAAATGAAAACAATTAAGATGGGCGATCCGCGTGACTTCACAAATTTCTTTAACGCTGTTATTGATAAAGGCGCATTCGAAACGATCACTTCATACATCGATTACGCAAAGAAATCGAACGACGCTACAATTATTGCCGGCGGAGGATACGACAGCTCGAAGGGATATTTCATAGAGCCGACTATCATCGAAACAACCGATCCTAAATTCAAATCGATGGAAGAGGAAATCTTCGGACCGGTCCTTACGCTTTACGTATACGATGATAATAAATATGAAGAGACGTTACAGCTTTGCGATCAGACTTCCCCATTCTCCTTAACCGGCGCTATCTTCGCACAGGACAGATATGCAGTAGAAAAAGCAGACAAAGCTTTAACAAACGCGGCAGGTAATTTTTATATTAATGATAAACCGACAGGTGCGGTTGTTGGTCAGCAGCCGTTCGGAGGCGCAAGAGCGAGCGGAACCAACGATAAAGCCGGCAGTTATCTTAATCTTATCAGATGGGTTTCTGCACGTACTATTAAAGAGAACTTTATTCCTCCAAAAGATTACCGCTATCCTTTCCTGAGCGAGAAATAAATCGATTTGTATAAAGAGACGGCCGATTAAGCCGTCTCTTTTTTTCACTTATAAAATCATTTCTAATGGAGATCAAAATGAAACGCTTTTTTAATCTATTCATTCTCCTTTTTGTAATTCACTCACTAACATTCTCACAAACAGAATCCGAACTTCTTAAACATCTTAAATCATTTAAAGAGTTATCGGAAATTACAGCTGTTAAGGTGGATACAACTTATAAAGAGGGATATGAAATTCTTATAACCCAGCCGCTCGATCATATGAATCCTGCAGGCAAAACTTTTACACAGCGACTGTTCATATCTCATTCCGATTTTTCAAAACCGATGGTTATTGTAACTGAAGGATACTCGGCTAACAGGAATTATAAATCGGAGCCGGCACGTCTGCTGGATGCCAACCAGATTATTGTTGAGCACCGGTATTTCGGAAAGTCGGTTCCCGGAGAAATCGACTGGCAGTATTTAAATATTGAACAGGCTGCTAATGATCACCACAGAATAGTCCAGCTCTTCAAGAAATTATATAAAGGCAAATGGATTAACACCGGAGTAAGTAAGGGCGGGCAGACAACATTGTATCACCGTTATTACTTCCCCGAAGATGTTGATGTGTCAATACCTTATGTAGCGCCGGTAAACCTCGCGCAGGAGGACCCTAGGATTTATATCTTTTTAAATTCAGTAGGCACCGCGGAATGCAGAGAAAAAATTAAAATTTTTCAGCGGGCATTTTTATCCAAACGCGACGAAGTAAGAACGCTACTGATGAAAGATGCCGAACAAAATCAGATCCGCTTTGCGTGGGATTATGATTTCGTCCTCGAATACATGACACTCGAATACTCATTCGCTTTCTGGCAGTGGGGACAAACTAAATGCGAGGACATTCCCGGGCCTGATGCAAGTGCGGAAGAACTTTATAATCATATGAAGCAGTCCAATCCACTCTACTTTTTTACTGAACAGGCAATGAAAGATTTCGGTCCGTTTTATGTGCAGGCATATAACCAGGTCGGTTATTACGGGTATGATCTTTCACCCTTCAAAGACCTTCTTACCGAAATAAAAGACGGTTCGAATAAAATGCTTGTACCAGAGGGCGCGGAAATCAGATATGACTGCAGTGCGCTGCAGAATGTAAATACGTGGTTACAAAAGCATGCGAACAACATTCTTTATATCTATGGAGAAAACGATACCTGGAGTGCAACGTCGATACAATTGTTAGGTGAAAATAATTCGGTTAAGATGGTAAAAAAAGGCGGCGCTCACGGTACAAGTATCAGGAATTTTGAAGGCCAGGAAAAAGAATTGATCTATTCTACACTGGAAAAATGGCTCGGACTACAGATTAAACGTTAAATTCAACGGGGATCCTTAAACAAAGGGTCCCCACTTTCCAACAAAAACATGCGCTTCAATTTTTCTTTCGTTATTTTCTAATAGAATTTTTCCTCTCCTCCATCCAAAAACCAAAATGTGGAGGTGAAATATGAAAGTCCTCGGTTCCTACGAAAAAGCCCGAATCTATATCGAAAAGCACTATGAAGCATCTGAAGAAGCCCGGCGTCACAGGAGAAGATTAAATCCCGGCCCGGTAATTACAATTTCAAGAGAGACCGGAACCGGTGCCGCAAAAGTCTGCGAGAAACTTGTTGAGTACTTAAACAGCCGTGCTGTAGAAGATTATAACGACTGGACATATTTCGACAGAGACTTCATCGAAAAAGTAATGGAAGACCATAACCTTCCCGATCATTTCCGTAAACATCTATTGGAAGAGAAACCGGCGAAGATCGATTCCTGGTTCGGAGAGATGCTCGGGATCTCTCCGTCAAAATTATTACTGCTTCATAAAACTTCTCAAACAATAATAAGACTTGCCGAATACGGAAATGTTATTATTGTCGGACGCGGCGCCAATGTTATTCTCTCCCACATGAAGCGGGCATTACACATCCGACTTGTTGCCCCTCTCACTTTCAGAATTGAAACCGCAATAGAGATTTACGATGTGGAGCGTAGAGCTGCTGCCGATTTTATTAAGAAGGAGGACGAGGCAAGAAAGAATTATCTGTGGAAATATTTTCATAAGAACATCGAAGACCCCCATCTCTACCATGCAATTATCAATACTAATCTGCTTCACTTCGAAGAAATTGCGGAGATGATCGGACATTGCGTTATAAAACGGTTCCCGAATTTTTTTACTGAATCGAAATCTGAATTGCCCGGAATAGAATAAGAAGTTATTTTTTGCAAAGTATTTCCGGGCAGGATTGTTCGAATACAATTTCGAAGAACCGGTATCCATATTTAAATATTTTTTCGGAGCGTTCTATGTTATCAAAAATCAAATACTCTCTCTTCCTTTTCATCCTGTTAATTCTATCCCTCAACCTTAATGCGCAGGATACAAGAATTGATAAAATCGATTCCTACATATCACAGGCGATGAAGGATTGGAAAATGCCTGGATTCGCTGTTGCAATTGTAAAAAACGATTCGGTTATTTTTGCGAAAGGATACGGTGTAAAAGATATAAGGTCGAACGAGCCGGTTGATCAGAATACAAATTTTATGATCGCCTCCTGTTCCAAAGCATTTACAACCGCTTCAATTGCCCGGCTTGTAGATCAGGGCAAATTAAAATGGGATGATCCTGTAATTAAACACCTTCCCTATTTTCAGATGTATGACCCGTGGGTTACAAAAGAAATGACAATACGCGATCTTGTTACTCACAGGAGCGGTCTGGCTACATTCAGCGGCGATATACTCTGGCTTGGATCGACATACAGCAAAGAAGAGGTAATTAGACGGGCTCAATTCCTTAAACCCACTTCAAGCTTCAGATCTCGCTACGGATATCAGAATATTATGTACAGCGTTGCCGGTGAAGTTATTGAAGCCGTCTCGGATACCAACTGGCAAGATTACGTGAAATATAATTTTTTCAACCCCCTCGGAATGAACCGTAGCGTTACATCTATTAAGGAGTTGAAAGAAAAAGGAAATAACGCCTGGCCTCACAGGATAAAAGACGGAAATGTAATTGCATACAACGATTATTATTCCATTGAAACAGTTGCGCCGGCCGGGGCTATTAATTCCAATGTTCACGACATGGCTCAGTGGATAAGATTACAATTAAATAAAGGCAAATCCGGCGATAAAAGGATTTTCAGCGAACGGCAGTCTTTTGAAATGTGGGCGAATCATATGTTCCTGGGAAATAATAATTACGGACTGGGCTGGTTCAGCGCTTACAGTAACGGCAGGAGAGTCCTGAATCACGGAGGCGGTATGCCCGGAATGATCTCTGACGTATCGATTATACCCGAAGAAAAACTCGGACTGGTAATCCTGAGCAATCTGGAAACAGGAATGGTAAGTGCAATTAAAAATTATATTGTGGATGTTATGCTCGGCGTTGAACCGAAAGATTATAACAAAACCTCTATGGAGGGATGGAAAAGAAGATCTGACGCATATGAGAGAGAGAATAAGCGCCGCGAAGAAATAAGGATTAAAGATTCTCAGCCGTCACTCCCACTCGAAAAATACTGCGGCATATACGAAGATAAAATGTACGGCAAGGCTGAGGTGAGTTTGAAAGAGGGAATATTATACATGCAGTTTATCCCTTCCCCGGAGTTCCGCGGCGAATTGAAACATTATCAGTTCGATCAGTTTTATATCGACTGGCAGGATGAATTCCTTACCCGCGGATGGATTAAATTCGACATGAATTTCAACGGTGAAATAAAACAGTTTACAATTGAAGTCCCTAATTCACCCGATTTTATTTTCACGGAATTGTTTTTCGAAAAAGTTAAATAAAATATTCTGGTGTTTTGATGAAGCCGGGGATTCGCCTGATTCTCCGGCTTTTTTTTGGCTATATTCTTTTTCCGGTCCGGCACATTTTCTTCCTTTAAACCGTCAAACTGTTAACAAAAAATGAGTTTAGCGATGAAAAACAAGTTTGAACTAATAATTGCTGTCATTCTCTTTTCATTCCTTTTTAATATTTCCGTTTCTTCTCAGCACAAATTTCAAGTAAATCTGAATGATAGAAGCGACGATCTATTCAAAGTGACCCTCATACCCGAAAAGTTAACCGATAAGAATAAGATTTATCAGTTTGCGGCTACCGCTCCCGGAACATACCAGATAATGGATATCGGCAGATATGTAAGAAATTTTAAAGCATACGATGCCGCCGGATCGGAAGTACCGGTTAATCAGATCTCCGTTAATCAGTGGGAATTCTCAAATCCAGAGAATGTAAGTAAAATCGAATATTCGATAGCTGAGACATGGGACACGCCTATGGACAAGAATCCAGTTTACCCGATGTGCGGAAGCTCCCTCGAAGAGGACCATGCGCTTATTAACGGCCAGACTGTGTTCGGATATTTCCACGGTATGCAAAAATACCCTATTGAGATTAAATTGGATTATCCTGAAGGATGGGAAGTTGGAACCGCACTGTATAAAAACAGCAACGGTTATTATTCTGCGCCGGATTACGATTTCATTGTAGACTCTCCAATTCTGCTTGGCAATCTTTCCAAAGCATCAACAAAGATCGATAATACCGTAGTCGATGTTTTCACATATTCAAAAACAGGTCTTGCAAAATCCGGGAGTATTTTGCTTTCACTTGAGGATATTCTCTCCGCAACCAAACAGTTTCTAAACGGACTGCCGGTGGAAAGATATGTCTTTCTATTTCACTTCGAAAATTTCTCTGCCGGGGCGTGGGAACACAATTACAGTTCTCTATATGTATTTAAAGAAGAGAATATGAATGAACAATACATTACGGAGCTTCGTTCTACCGCGGCGCATGAGTTTTTCCATATAGTGACTCCATTGATGATTCACAGCGAGCTCGTTGAAAACTTTAACTACGAAAAACCTGTTATGTCCAGGCATCTCTGGTTTTACGAAGGTGTTACAGAGTGGGCATCGGATATATTACAATTAAGAGATTATCTAACCAGCCTGGAAGACTACCTCCGCCAGGTCCGTCAGAAATTAACTGTAAATGATAATTACGACCAGTCTGTTTCACTTACAACATTAGGAGTTCAGTCAACAGAAAGACAGGATCAGTATTTTAACATATATAACAAAGGTTCAGTCGTAGCGACGCTGCTCGATATAAGGCTTCTCGAATTATCGGGAGGGAAAAAAGGTTTAAGGGAATTAATAATTGAACTGGCAAAGAAATACGGGGCAAAAAAATCATTCAGCGAATCCGGTTTCTTCAACGAACTGGTCGATATTACATATCCTGAAATAAAAAACTTTATAGAAAGCTATATTGATGGAACGGATCAACTTCCGGTTGAAGAATATTTTCAAAAAATCGGTATCGACTATACTGAAAACGCAGGTTATGATTCGACAAGAACAGGACTCGGTTTTGGAATCGGATTTAAAGACGGAAAATTTGTTGTAACCAATGTAGAAAAATCCGGGGGTGCGCAATTGAAAAGCGGCGATCAACTATACAAATTCGAAGGTACCGAATTAACAATGCAGAATGCCCAGCAGATTCTCGCTCCGCTTGCAAAACTGAAAGTAGGCGAGAGTTTTAAGCTTTCGATTCTGCGTGATGGAGAAGAGAAGGAAGTAACAGTAACCATGCAGCCGAGGAAGATCCGCCACCTCTTCAAAATAAATGAAAACCCTACAAAGGAGCAGTTAGCCCTCCGTGAGGCGTGGATGCAGAATCAAATGAATTTTCAAGGGGAAATGGAAAAAAGATAGATATTACCGGGCACCGCACGAACCGATTATTTTACTCTTTATAAAGAAATATATTTGATTTAGATTGAGAGTGAACTTAAATCATTATTGGTGCCCTATGCCTTTCCGGAAAAGAATTTCTATTACTGTTTTATTATTCTTATCCCTGATATCCATTGCATGCACCTCGGTATACGAAACAGTATTTCCCACATTAACCGACGGAAGATACGACAGCGAATTCCCTTATAAAAATTCTTCGAAACAACTTGAAGAAGTAAGCAACTCCATAAAACTTATAAACTGCATTGCATTCTACAACAGCTATCTTTTCGATCAGGAACTGAAATTATCGGTAAAAGATTTGAAAAGGATTGACCTGGAGAAATCCGCACGGAGTATGATTTTTTTTAACAGGACTGCATCCGGGACAGCCACAGTAATTTCGGAAGATCACGGAACAATTTCACTTATTACCGTAGCTCATATAGTAAACTTTCCGGACACCGTTATATCATACTACACAAATCCGGACGGAACGGTAACACCGAATATTCAGAGTGTCTCTGTTAAAACCAGGCAGTCAAATTATATTCCCGACCTGCCGGACGGCGGTGAACTGGAAATCGTGCTAATGGATAAATTGCAGGATATCTGTCTGCTGGGCAAAAAATATCAGGCTGCCAAAGGTGCAAGTGTTGAGGTGTTTGAGTATCCGTGGGGCAACTCAAATGAACTTGAATGGGGATCATTTGTTTATGTTTTCGGCTATCCGATGAATTATAAAATGATCTCGAAAGGAATTGTTAGCAGTCCCGGCCGGGAAAAGAACTCTTTTCTCATAGACGCCGTATTCAACCGGGGTTCGAGCGGCGGTGTAGTGCTGGCAATTCGGGACGGTGTACCAAACTTTGAATTGGTCGGATTAGTAAAATCAGTTCCGGCAGACTTTCAATATTCTATTCACCCTATGACTAAGACCCAGGAGCTCGAATACAATCCGATGATACCGTATAAAGGTGAAGTTTACGTTCAGAAAGAACAGGTCCTCCGTACGGGAATTACAAAAGTAATAGGTATCGAAGCTATCGAAGAATTTCTAATATCGAATAAAACATTCCTGATCGGTAAAGGATATTATATTAAAAGTCTGTTCGACAGGGATTAAACAGATCCCTTCGATTTATTTATTCTCCATTACTTCTTTAATCTCTCCTTTCGCAACCGATACAATTATATCTCCAAAGAGATCCATTTCTGAAACGAGAGTGTAAACATTTGGAGTAACCCTGATTCCCTTGAACTCAGGATGAACAATAGGTACAACATAAATCCTGTGTTTAGCAAGGAGATAATCAACAAGCTTACCCACATCAACGCCGTCAATATAAAAGTTTACCAGTCCGCACCAGCTGGAAGTATCGTCAATATTAAGTCTGAACTTAACATTGCTGAAATCCTTAATCCTGTTAATCCATCTTGAATGAAGATATCTGAATCTTTCCGCTTTACGCTCAATTCCGATTGCCTCGTTGAATGCGAGAGCTTCAGCAATAGCATTGTGAGTAGCTGCCGGGTGAGTTCCAATCTCCTCAAATTTTCTGATATTCTCATCCATCTCCTTAGGAGCGGCCATAAGAGGCCAGATAGTCTTTATCAAATCTTTTTTAACATAGAGCATACCGGTTCCGACAGGAGCGTAGGTCCACTTATGTAGAGATGTACCAAAAAAGTCGCATTCTAGGTCTTTCAATTTATAGGGAATATGATTGAATGAATGAGCCGCATCGCATATAACCGGAATCCCGTGCTGGTGAGCCAGCCGGCTAACCTCGAGGATAGGAAGAATCTGCCCGGTTAGAAAACAGATGTGGCTTACAAGAATGGCTTTGGTTTTGGACGTGATCCCCTTTTTAAATGCATTAACATAATCTTCTTTATTTACCAGAGGTGTCGGATAGGGCACCTGTACTAGTTTTACCCCCCATCGTCTTTCAAGCTGTGTATAAGTTGTAATCATACGGGGATAATCCTGCGTTGTAGTAAGTACTTCATCCCCTTCTTTAAGATTCATCCCCTGCTGAACAATCTGTAAAGATTCGCTCGCATTTCTTGTGATTGCTATTTCCTCTTTATCGGCACCGAAAGCGATTGCGAGTTTTTCGCGGACAGTTTCTACCTGCGGTTCAACATGACGCCACATAAAGTATGCGGGAGCCTGGTTGGAATAATCTATGTAACGCTTAAAAGCATCAATAACAACTTTAGGAGAAGGAGAAACACCGCCGTTGTTAAGATTGATTAAGGTTCTATCCACATCGAATGCGGATTGAATCCGGCCCCAGAATGCATCATCGGAGGCAAGATCCTTCGGTGATCGGTCGGTTGCATACTTTTCAACTGCTTCTGCTGCTCGTGCGATAGCATCTGTCTTAAGAACCACAAATGCGGCTCCGGTGGTAAGTAAAAACTTATTCAAAAATTCGCGGCGGGATGTCATGGCTACTCCTTCTGATTTTCTGTTTCAACTTTTGAAATAATTTCCACAAAATCAATTTTTATTTGATTGTTTTGTATTGTGAAGGTAATTGTAATCGGTTAGTAAAATTCAGCTCAGTTTCTTACTTTCGTTTACAATTTTCCAACATTGATGAAATACAACATGAAATACTATCTTCTTGCAATTATTATTCTCTCTCTTTCTTCAGCAATCGGACAAAGCAGCGACAAAAGCTGGCAGCTATATGACGATTCGGAAGTCGCAATTATCAACATAACGATGAATCCGGCCGATTATATATGGATGATGAACAATCCCAGATCCGATTCACTCCACAGATGTACGGTTCACTTCAAAAATAAATATATCGACGAGACAATTAACGACGTAGGAATTCGAATCCGGGGAAACACTTCAAGAGATGCTCAGAAGAAATCGCTTAAACTCTCATTCAACGATTTTGTAAGCGGAAGAGAGTTTTATGACGTAGATAAAATGAATTTGAACGGTGAGCATAATGATCCTTCTATTTCCAGGGCCAAACTCAGCTGGGATTTGTTTAATCAGACCGGCGTTATATCAAGCAGGGCAGCTCACGCCGCTGTTTATATTAATAATTCGTACAAGGGCCTTTATATCTCCGTTGAACATGTTGACGACGAATTTCTAAAGAAGAATTTCAAAGACGATTCGGGTAACTTATGGAAATGCCTCTACCCTGCCGATCTCAATTTCCTCGGAGATAATCCCGACTTGTATAAATATTTTGCCGGAGACCGGCAGCCTTACGAACTAACTTCCAATGAAGAAGAGAACGATTATACACAGCTGGCACGGTTCATCAAAATTATAAACAATACACCGCAGAATGTTTTTCCCGATTCTCTTGAATCGATTTTCCGTGTTGAACAGTTCCTATTTTATCAGGCAATGAACCTGATGATCGGAAGCTGGGACGACTACTGGTCGTTAATGAACAATTACTACCTCTATTACGAACCTTCCGAAAAGAAATTCAACTGGATTCCTTACGATTACGATAACACATTCGGCATCAGCTGGTGGGATATAAACTGGGCAGTAAGTCTACCTTACAAAATCCCCCGGGTTGATACTACTTCAACCCGACCTTTATTCACAAAAATAATGAACGTGCCAGAGTACAGGAATCTCTACTCGCATTTTATCGATTTCCTTTCGAAGAATATTGTTAATGCCGGCAATACAACTGCCCGTATCGATTCGCTCCGCAATCTCATTACCCAGTATGCAGCGGCTGATACGTTCCGAACAAAGGATTACGGATTTACAATGTCAGATTTTACAAATTCATTCGATGCGATAAACGACCGACATGTAAAACGCGGTATAAAAGAATTCATTCAGCTGCGGAACAATTCTATTACAAGCCGTATCAACTTCGTTCCGGCAAATCCTCTTATTTATAAGATCGATTTTGCGCCGGCTAATCCCGGCCCGAACGATTCAATATATGTTTATGCATCCGGATTCGATAACGGTTCAATTACAAATATGCGGGTGGAATTTCACCCGGGATTGTTAACCGTTGTTTACTATTATGACATGACATTCCGCCCTCTGCCGGGAAAAAATGTTGCCGATAGCGACCGGTGGATTGGTGTAATTCCCCCTCTTGGCGGCAGCGGATTCGGAAGATTTAAAATTGACGTAACCGATAACGATGGCAACCGTGTTGTCTATCCGAGGAATGAGTTTGTGGAAGTAAGAGCTTCCGGTTCCAATTCTGATGGAATTAAGATTAACGAATTCATGGCTGATAACGCGAATACAATTAAAGACTCCGCTGGTGAAAATGATGACTGGGTTGAAATATATAATCCGACTTCACAACCGGTCGTTTTGACGGGAATGTATATGACGGATAAAATGGATAATCCAACCAAGTGGAAGTTCACTACTCAGAATCTGGTTATAAACCCGGGCGAACACCTTCTAATCTGGTGCGATGAAAATCATAACGACAACCAGCCCGGAATACATACCAACTTCAAGCTCTCCAAGGGAGGCGAGTTTATAGGAATTGTATCGGGTGACGGAACCACATGGCTCGACTCTCTCTCATTCGGCAACCAGACCACGGACATATCTTACGGCAGAGCTCCAGACGGAGGACCGGTGTGGGGATTTATGACCCCGACACCCGGAGGATCGAATGTTACAACTAGTATGAACGATCCGGTTATTCCCTCAGAGTTCACAATTGCCGCATTTCCTAATCCATTCAACCCTTCAACTACAATTCAATACCGTTTACCGGTCAATTCGGATGTTGATATTTCCATTTATGATTTATTAGGAAGAGAGATCTGGACCAGAAATGAATCCGGTAAACCACCCGGAACATATAATGTTGTGTGGGATGGAAAGAATAATTTGAATACACGGGTTAGTTCCGGTTTCTATATTTGCCGTGTTAATACCGGCAGCAATACGGCTACCTTAAAACTTCTTTTATTGAAATAAAAAAAGGAAATTTTAAGGAAAGGATATTTACATTTTTTTATATTGCATACAGGAGGAGTGATGAACCGCCCCGATAAAAACGAATATGCCGAATACTACCACAAATATGTAACCTGTGTACCTGATGGCGATATAAGAGATGTTCTGGAAGACCAGCTGAATTCTACAATTACATTTCTTTCGAACATTGACGAAGAAAAGTCAAAACTGAGATATGCGCCGGGCAAATGGAGCCTGAGGGAGGTTCTGGGTCACATAATAGATTCGGAACGGGTATTCGTTTACAGGGCTCTCCGTTTTTCAAGAGGTGACGAAAAGCCACTCCAGGGATTTGACGAGAATCTCTATATACACAATTCAAATTACGATTCCACGAATTTCTCCCGTCTTATAGAAGAGTTCTCTTTGATCCGGCAATCAACAGTTGCCCTGTTCACAAGCTTACGCGATGAGCAATGGCTTAAAAAGGGAAACGCATCAGGTCACGATGTTACTGTTAGAGGTCTGGCGTATATAATTGCGGGACACTCGGAACACCATTTGAACGTAATTAAAGAGAGATATTTATAGATGGCACTCCTATTAATTGCATATCCCACAATAGACAGAAAAGATTTTAACTGGATCCAATCGATCCGCAAAGAACATGATACGCGTTATTACAAAGTAGTAGACCCCCACTTTACTCTTGTCTTCCCGGTAGAAAACATTAAGTACGAGGTTTTTCTCGATCACGTAAGGAAAGTTGTAAATAAATTCGGCACGTTCTTCTTTGTCCTAAGGTGCGCCCAGATTGTAAAAGATTCATTCAGCGATTTTACAGATCTGTTTCTAATTCCGGAAGAGGGTTACCGGCTCTTTGTAAAACTCCACGACGAACTTTATACCGGTCCGCTTGAAAAGGAATTGCGTCTCGACATTCCATTCATACCGCATCTGGGAATTGCAAATGACCTTGATCCCTTAAAATGTAAACATCTTGCAGATAAAATAAACAGGAAAAACCTTGAGATTGTTGGCGCCATAAATAAAGTTGACATTGTTTCATACGACAACGACAGCGTAAGGAGTATGTCGTCAATTGTTTTGCAATAAACAATTTTGGTTAATGACAAAACCATTTTTTTCTCGAAACGACTAATGATTTAACCGTACAGAATAATAAGGCAGTTGCGGAATTCAAAAACAATTTCATTTTTGAATTTATGATTAAGCTGAAAAATATCTTGAGATTATTGGATCCGGAAGCAATTCTCTGGATAGCAGCGCTGGTGTTTCTGTTTTTTATTAATCCGTATGAAGTGCAGGAATTCACATTCTGCCCTTTTCATAACATCGGAATTGAAAATTGTCCCGGATGCGGACTCGGCCGTTCGATTTCATTTTTTTATCGCGGGGACTTTACCCATTCATTACAAACTCATCCATTAGGAATAGCGGCATTTTTTCTTATATCCGCAAGAATAATCCAGCTGACACGCAAAAAGATAAATAACTTTCAACAATCAAAAGAGGTTCAATATGGCAAACGTATACGAACTAATGCCTGAAATAATGGGTGAAGAACAGATGTACATTTCCAGTATCATCAAAACCATGGATGATCAGAAAGCCCAGCAGTTTGCAAACATCTACAGATCACGCAGAAAAGATCCTCAAATTATTCTTCTTGTTACACTTGTCGGTTTTCTCGGTATTGCAGGAATTCAGAGATTTCTGACAGATCAGATAGGACTTGGAATTTTATATCTTTTAACAGGCGGAATATGTATGATAGGCACGATTATCGACCTGGTGAATTATAAAAAAATAGCGTTTGAGTATAATCAGAAACAGGCAGCACAGATTGCAATGATGATCAAATAGAGAATTAAAAATCTATTTGTTATTAATCAAATTAAATAGTTCAGGAGTTTTTTGATGGCAGAGCGTTTAACCGGAACTGTAAAGTGGTTTGATGCGGCAAAGGGATTCGGATTTATTGAAAGAGCTGAAGGGGGCGATCTATTCGTTCATTTCTCATCAATTAAATCAGAAGGATTTAAAAACCTTCAGAAAGGTCAGAAGGTTGAATTCACCGTTGGTGAAGGTCCTAAGGGACCGCAGGCCCAGGATGTTTTAATAGTAAAACAGTAGTGGATTGCTGAATAATTAAAATCCCGCATATAGCGGGATTTTAAAATTCATTATGTATGCCGGAATGGTTATTATAAAATTATTTTCTTCAACTCGGTATTAATAATCTCCCACGCGTTTTTAATATGTCTCTCCTCCATTCTGAGGCCGGAGATTACCATTCTAATTGTAAATTTCCCGTTCAGCCTGGTATTAACAATAAACACTTTTCCCGTACTGTTAACTTTTTCGAGCAGTCTCTCGTTCAATTTATTTAATTCATTTTCTTCCGTAATATTTTCCGGTTTTGCGCGGAAACAGACCGTTCCAAAATATACCGGAGCTAATCTTTCAAACAAGTTGCTTTCATCAATCCATCCGGCAAATAATTGCGTGAGCCTTAAATGTTCTCTTAACCTTTCTCTTAAACCATCAATGCCGAAATAGCGGAGCACAAACCAGAATTTCAGGGAACGGAATCTTCTGCCGAGCTGAATTCCGTAGTCCATATAATTAATGACCGATTCTTCGGAGGTCTTCAGGTATTCCGGTACTAGACTGAAGGCATTTTTTAAGACTTCAGGTTTTGATGTGTACAGAATACTAAAATCGACCGGAACAAAAAGCCATTTATGAGGATTGATAACGATCGAGTCGGCACGTTCCATGCCTTTAAAATACGTCTTCATTTCCGGAAGCATTGCTGTAACACCGGCATAAGCGCTATCCACATGAAGCCAGATCTTTTCGGTTTTACAGATTTCAGCGATGGAATCGACCGGATCAACGGCTGTTGAAGAGGTGGTGCCTATTGTAGCGACTACGCAGAACGGTAAATGGCCTTTAGATCTGTCCTCCGAAATTGCTTCAGCGAGCTTTTCCGGTATCATTGCAAAATTATTATCGGCAGGAATTTTTCTTACCCCGTCCAGGCCGATACCCAAAGTGACTGCCCCTTTTTCAATTGATGAATGTGTATGCTCTGTACAATAGAGAATGAGTTTGGGAAGCCCGGACAATCCTTTTTTGCGGACATCCAGGCCCGTGTACTCTCTTGCTGCCGCGATTGCATGCATCGTACTTACAGATGCGGTATCGTATACAATCCCGAAATAATTTGCGGGAAGTCCGATCATTTCCCTGAACCAATTTAATACTGTCTCTTCAAGCTCTGTGCCCGAGGGATTCGATTTCCAAACCATTCCGTTTGAATTGAACGCCGCAGAAAGAAGTTCTCCTAAAATTCCCGGTCCGCTTGATGTTGAATTGAAATAGGCCATAAAATTCGGATGGTTCCAGTGAGTAACACCGGGCATTATAATTTTATTCAAGTCATCAAGCATTCTTTCGAACGATTCACCTGCTTCCGGTGCTTTCGCCGGTAGTTTTGATTTCAGATCCCCGGGTTGTATCTGACCAAGTACAGGATACTTTTCAATGTCAGACAGGTACGCGGTAATCCAGTCAATAAGCTGGTTCCCATACTTTTTGAATTCATCGGAAGGCATATCGCCTATGTTCTTGATCTTGTTCATGATCTTGCTCTTTAAAAATTAATTTTACTTAACCACTCGCATAAAATTCCGGTCAGTTTAATTCTGCTGTCAGAAAACGAATGGCCGGTTTCTAAAATATGTTCGTGGAAATTTGCGGCGCCCGCCATTTTTAATGCGCCCACCAAGGGCTTATGATGGATATCAAGAGGCGCAATTGTATCATGTTTTGCAGCAATAATAACCCAGTTTTTACTTTTCAAAGTATCAAGGTGATTAAGCAGATTCCATTCTTTTTTATTTGTTATCATTTCATTTAAAAGTGCAACGGCCGAATCACATTTAACAAATTCCATTGCAGGCTGCATCGTATCAGCACTAAACTGGATCAATTCATTATTCCCTTCAATAAATTCTCCGAAAAGTCCGGAATTAAATCCTGCAATTGAAGCAATGTTTTTTATTTCGTCATGCTGTATAGAATTATACACTGCGGCAAATCCGCCCATGCTGTGCCCGATTAAAACGATTTTATCAGCATCAACATTATATTTTTCTCCGGCTGCTTTACTCTGAAGAAATTGAATGGCAGTATCTACATCCTCCACGAGGTGCGTCCAGCGGTACTCTCCTTCACTTCCCCAGCAGCCGCGGTAATGAAAGACCATTACGTTAAAACCCATTCTTCTTGCTGCGTGTGCAATGTCAAAGTTTACTTCGTTACCGGGGAAACCGTGAAGTAATAGAATTGTAGGATGTTTCCCTTCGCCGGAAGCGAAGAAAAATGTTCCGAATAATTTGCACCCTTTGCTTGTAAATGAAACCGGCTGCATGGATGCAGGGAATTTGGAGTCGTTAGGAGCGTCCTGTATTGCGGGATCAAAACCAATCATTTATTTCTCTTTTATTAAAAAAAATTGCTTAATAAATTAATTAGTGCAAAGATAAGTAGAAAATGACTGGTTCAGTAATTTTAGTAGCGGTATGAAATGAAGAGCCGTATAAACGGCTCCTCATAAGATAAAATTAATTGAAATAACTTTAGAGTACCCATTCAAATCCAAAACTCATATTCAACATTGCAGCAACATGATAAGAATGTCTGATCGTATAATAAGTAACTGTCTCAAATTCTCTATATATCCCATAGACTTCATTATTTAAAGGTAAATTAAACTGAAATTCTAATGAAAAATTTTTGCTTGTAAATACTCCATACCCTAAAACCACATGTGGCACAAGCCCTGAATTCCCACTGTATGTGTTGCCACCAAATTCTTCTTGAAAATGAGCATTCATACCGAATATTAAATATTGTTTGGGATAAAAATAATAGTTTATTAATAATGAACTTTCAATTCCGCGATATAGTCTGTCAAATATTTCAGTTTCCAAAGCACCTCCTAATACAATCCCTACTCTTCCATTTAGCTTTACACTCTCAGATAAACTAGTTGTAATAGAAATTTTTGGAACTATGCTAGCCTTTACTTTAATATATTCTGTTTTACTTCCAACCGGATCAAACTTAACTTTTTCAACATTTGTAGAATAAATAAGTGGATCAATTCGAAAACCTAAGTATGTTTGCGAAAAAAGTAATTTATTAAACAAAATAAAACTGAGTACCATTATTAATTTTCTAACAAGCATATCATTATTAAGAAAATTCTATTAAAAAGAAAAAACTTTTACATGACTTAATACTATAACTAATGAAATTAAACATTGCCGAATACTGCGCCAGGTTTTCAAATATTTAATTCAACTCCAATTTTAATAATCCAGTATAAATATTGATAAAGCACCCAATTAGGATTGCTGAAATTAGTTCCATCACTTCCAGCATATTCGGTTAGTGTTTTATTTACACTAAGCAAAGCACTGAACTTACTGTTTATCATTTTTCCGATCGA
This sequence comes from uncultured Melioribacter sp., assembly GCA_964532065.1. GTDB lineage: Bacteria > Bacteroidota > Ignavibacteria > Ignavibacteriales > Melioribacteraceae > DSXH01. Next base: position 21,880 of record CAZHHG010000011.1, on the reverse strand, counting down.
TAATCCTGTTGTTAATGTGTGTTGTGTCGGATTATAAGAATTACCACCGCCACCAGAATGCAATTCAGTTGTAAAGCCAAATATTCCATAATATCCTTTCGGGAACAAATATCTTATATAAATACCAGTTTGTAATCCTTCAAAAATCTTTTCTGAAAAAAAGTAACCCGGCCGAACTTCTAATTGAATTTGCTTCCCAACACTCCACTTCGCGCTAAAATATACACCATAACCGGAGAGAATTAATCTTTTTTCTTCAGAGGAAAATTCTGTGTTTATAATTCCATTGCTTTCCAGGTAAAATAAATTTTCTTGATGTTTTTTAGTAATCAGAGCTGCCGACTCAACAATAATGCTTCCGTGAAAACTTTGTGGAATTATCTCCTGGTTTAGAAAAAAACAGAAAATCAAAAATGAAAACTTGAGCTTTTTCATATCTGCCTCTTAAATATCTTAATTAATTGAGCACTCTAGTTTCACTTGTTTCAATTATATCAATTAGCTCCCAACTAGTTATTTGATAATCGTAACATGGATCTTCATAACCAATATAAGACCAAACATAGATATATTTTCTTTCGTGTCTGGATATAAAATGATTTTGCCAAGCATAATAGCAAAAATTATCAATTGTATTCCAATCACCACCATCATATAACCACACCTGATTTTTATCTATATTTCTTGCATGCCCTATTAAGTCGCTTAATTCCTCTTGATCTGAATTTGCACTAATCCAAAGACAATTAAATTTATTACTAAACGAACTATTAAATGAGTTCCATGCGTCTCTCTGATCAGCCTCTGTATAAATAAAATCATATACTCCGAAGAAGAAATAACTATAATCCCGGTAAGAAGATTGATTCACAACATCAACCAAATCATCAAACTCGTGAACCAATCTATGTGTTCTGTCTCCTAATACAATTTTAGAGGAATAACCAAATTTATTTCTCCATAAGGGTATAATCGAATTTTGCAATCTATACCTTGCTTGGGCACAAGTATATGTTTCCGATGGTTCATCGATATAGCAACCAGCTACAATTCCTCTATCCCATGTTGTTATACATTGTTCAATAGTCCCTTCGAAATCAAAACCTAAGTAAATCTGGTCTCGACTGAAAGCTCCATTATTATTAATACAATTTCTAGCTGCCATTTCAGCTAATATAATATTAGAAAAGCCATAATTTTTTAAATCTGTAAGAATACTTAAATTTGATTGCCAACCACTTGTGGGAAGAATACCTAACAGACCTGAATATGGCGTATATTTTATTAATGCCCAGTTGTCAGTCTCAATTCGATAGCAAGAACCACTCATTACTGATTTTAGATCTTCGTTTTTAATTAATTTTACTATTGTCTTGCCTGGTTTTCTGTCGGCTAAATACTCTCTTAAAACTTCTTCCGGTCTTTTTAAAAGAATATAAGGTTTCTGATGTTCAATTTTCAGCTTCTCAAATTTTGCTTTTTTATCTGGATTCTCATCTTCAGGTTTTACACCAAGCACCATTTCAGTTACAACTTTTGACTCTGTTGCTTGAGTTTCCTCTGTAGGCTGAAGCAGTTCTTCTTGACAACTGTTAAATAATGAAATGACCAGTAACAGAATAACTATATGAGTGCGTGAGTGAGTGAGTGAGTGAGTGAGTGAGAAGACAATTCAACAAATGATGAACTTTTCATAATAACCCCCCTTTAAATTTTGTTATTTGCAACTACAAACTGCAAAATATTTTTTAAAGTTTCAATAATTAAAAACAATACTTGCGAAATGTATATTTCCTCTTAAACAATTCTTTTCTATTGCAAACATCATTTCTTATCTTTGCTCATTATTTTTTAATAAAACTGTGATATATGCGATTTACAAAGAATTTTCTCCCGACTCTTAAGGAAGTCCCCTCCGACGCAGTAATTCCGAGTCATGTTTTAATGATCCGCGCCGGAATGGTTAGAATGCTCTCCGCCGGAATCTATTCATTTCTGCCTCTCGGTTATAAGGTAGTAAGAAAAATCTCCGATATTATACGCGAGGAGATGGATGCAATAGGCGGACAGGAATTCCACTTCCCCGGACTGAATCCTAAAGAGATATGGGATGCAACAGGAAGAGTTGAAGCATTCGGCGATATTCTATTCCATGTAAAAAACCGGGAATATGTATTAGCTCCGACACATGAGGAGATTGTTGCTTTTCACGCAAAGGGCGCTGTTACTTCTTATAAAGATCTTCCTCAGATCTGGTACCAGATACAGACAAAATTCAGAAATGAACCAAGACCGAGAAGCGGGGTTATACGGGGACGCCAATTTTTAATGAAAGATGCCTACACACTCGATAAAGATTTCGAAGGCCTTGATGCTGGTTACGCAAAACATGATATGGCCTACAGAAAAATATTCGACCGGTGCGGACTCAAATATTTTGTTGTAGGAGCTTCATCCGGCGCAATGGGCGGCAGCAAATCCGAAGAGTTCATGGTTAAAAGCGATGCGGGTGAGGACCTTATTGCGCATTGCGATAAATGCGGTTATGCTGCAAACGCGGAAGTTGCTCAATCGGTAGCTAAACCGGCGCCCCGTCATCAGGAAAGCAAACCGTATTATGAAATATCAACACCGGGTGTAAAATCAATCGACGAATTATGCGCGTTCCTGAAAATAGACGAACATGAAACCGCGAAATCCCGCGTTTATATTCACGACGGCAAGCCGGTTCTTTTACTAATGCTCGGCAACGATGAAGTGAACGAGACAAAACTCGGATCTTTGCTCGGGGGGAATATCCGTCCGGCACATCCTGAAGAATTAAAGGAAATTTCCGGTGCGGATGCAGGTTCGATAGGGCCGATCGGATTCACTAACAGGATTATTGCAGATAGCCTTCTCAAAGATGCAAACAATCTCTACAGCGGCGCCAATAAAAACGATTATCACATTGGCGGCATCGACCTTAAACGCGATGTCCCGAATATTGAGTATGCAGATCTGCGTATTGTCGAGAATGGGGAAACTTGTATACGGTGCGGTTCAACTCTCGAAGTTTTTAAAGCGATTGAACTTGGGCATATTTTCAAACTCGGCACAAAGTATTCCGAAGCGCTCGGTGTTAATTTCCTGGATGAGAACGGGAAGGAACACCCGATAGTAATGGGAAGCTACGGAATAGGTGTTGAAAGAATTTTTGCCTGCTATATCGAACAGAACTACGACGACAAGGGAATTATCTGGAGGAAACCTCTGGCTCCCTACGAAGTCCATCTCATCGGACTGAATATGAAAAACGCAACTGTATCTGATACTTCAAACAATCTTTATGATGATCTAAGAAAAGAAGGATTCGAAGTACTGTTCGACGATCGCAACGACGTGAGTGCGGGCGTTAAATTCAACGACGCGGATCTTCTTGGAATGCCGGTTCAGATTATTGTCGGCGAGAAAAATCTGAAAGACGGAAAGATTGAACTGAAACTCCGCACAACTAACGAAAAACAGATTGTTGAATTATCAGAACTGATCGGTAAGTTGAAAGAATTAATTTAAGCAAAGAGTAGAGGCCGGATTTATTTCCCGCCGGTCTCTGTTTTACTTTGCATTCCCGCAAGCCGGCAATTAATTTTTAACTAATCAATTATGACTTCAAAGCTCTTCATAGTATCCACACCAATAGGCAACTACAACGATATTACATTCCGTGCGATAGATACTTTAAAGGAAGCCGATTTTATTATTTGTGAAGAATATAAAGAAGCGAAACGGCTTCTATCCCGTTTCAATATAGAGAAAGAGCTTATCTGTTTAAACGAACACAATGAGAATGAAGCGAGTTTGGAGATATTCCGGATGATCCGCGAAGGCAGATCGGCCGCTCTGATATCCGATTGCGGAACGCCTCTTTTTTCCGATCCCGGGACACAACTTGTTCAACTCTGTATTGACGGAGGAATTGAAGTGATTCCAATTCCCGGTGCAAGCTCTATTATGGCAGCGCTTGCAGGATCCGGACTCTCTCTTAAACGGTTTTATTATGCAGGCTGGCTCTCTCCGAAAACAGAACTCAGAAAAAAAGAATTACTGCGGCTCAAAGGAATAAGAGAATTAATTGTTTTGATGGAGACTCCTTACCGGTTAAAGACACTTATTTCAGATGTTGAAAAATCTTTCGGTTCAAAAATAAACCTTGTAATCGGTTTCGATCTAACACTACCGACCGAAAAATTCCTGAGGGGCAATGCCGGCGATCTTAATAAGTTGATACAGGATAAAAATCTTAAGGGGGAGTTTGTATTCATAATTGATAATGCCACAAATCCTTAAAAATGAAGTATAACATGACGAAGTGGATCGGGGAAATCCGATCCATGAAAATAAAAAAACCACTCCCGGTTCTTTCCTTTCCTGGAATTCAGATGCTCGGTATCACCGTACGGGAATTGGTTGAAAACGGTGAACTTCAGTCCAGCTGTATGATAGCCATTGCAGATAAGTATGATTCACTGGCTTCCGTGAGCAATATGGATCTTTCAGTTGAAGCTGAAGCATTCGGCGCGCAAATTCTTTATTCCGATACAGAAGTACCAACTGTTACCGGCTCACTTATACAGAGCGAAGATGAGATCGATTCACTGGTTATTCCGGAGATCGGAAGTGCCAGAACCGGCGAATACTTAAGGGCAATTGAAATTGCCTCTCGTTCAATAAACGACCGACCTGTTCTGGCGGGTGTGATAGGGCCTTTTTCTCTCGGCGGCAGATTGATGGATATTACCGAGTTTATGATTAAATCGATTACAGAACCGGAGGTCGTTCACAAAATTTTAATAAAGGCAACTGAATTTCTACGGAAATACATACTTGCTTTTAAAGATGCCGGTGCCAACGGAATAATAATGGCAGAGCCCGCAGCGGGACTTTTATCCCCGGAACTCTGCTCGGAATTTTCAAGCTTCTACATAAAGAAGATAATTGATTCGGTTGAAGATGATTACTTTCTGGTTATATACCATAACTGCGGTAATACTATTCCGCTTACCGATTCAATCTTATCCACCGGCGCCAAAGCAATTCATCTCGGCAATTCAATCGATCTGACTGAAGCTATTAAAAAATATCCGCCGGATAAATTGATTTTAGGGAACCTTGACCCATCAGGAATTTTTCTGAACGGTTCCGCAGAAACCGTAGAAAATGCAACCGGGAAGTTGCTCAAAGAAATGGGAAGGTATTCCAATTGGATAATCTCTTCCGGATGTGATATTCCTCCTTTAACTCCCATTCAAAATCTTGATATATTTTTTCATACCGTTAAACAGTATTATTCGGATTAAGAGGAATAATGAAAAAGATTTTCGTTTTAATTTTTCTGATCTCCGTCTTTACATCGCAGGCACAGAATAAAATTACTGTCTTTAAGTCGGGCACAGAAGGGTTTAAAAGCTTCAGAATACCGGCTATAGTAAGACTGCCGAACGGAGATCTACTGGCTTTCTGCGAGGGTCGTGTAAAAGGTGCTGCCGACTTCGGCGATGTAAATATAGTAATGAAGCAAAGCAGCGATAACGGAACTACATGGTCTTCCATTAAAACCATAATAGATTATGATACGCTTCAGGCCGGTAACCCTGCGCCTGTTTTAGATTTAACAGATCCGGAGTATCCCGAAGGAAGAATTTTCCTCTTCTTCAATACCGGGAATAATCATGAGAATGAAATCCGTAAAGGTAATGGTCTTAGAGAAGTCTGGTTCGTCACATCGACCGATAACGGAGTAACCTGGAGTAGTCCGGTTAATATAACCCGGATGGTTCACCGCCCTAAACAACCTGATTTAAATCCGGGATACAACTTTAATGATGATTGGCGAACAACAGCAAATACACCGGGTCATGCGCTCCAGCTGACAAACGGAAAATTCAAAGGCCGGATTTATGTTGCCGCAAACCATTCGGAAGGGGCACCAAAAGAAAACTTTAGAGATTACTTTGCACACGGATATTACTCCGACGATCACGGAAAAACATTCATGCTCAGCCATAAAGTAGATATTCCAGGTTCAAATGAGTCGACCGCGGCAGAGTTGTCTGACGGATCCTTAATGCTCAACAGTAGAAACCAGAGCGGGGATATCCGTTCAAGGATTGTATCGATTAGTAAAAACGGCGGCTCAACCTGGGATACTACCTATTTCGATCTGAATCTCCCGGACCCTGTCTGCCAGGGTTCCCTGCTCTCATTTAATACAATTGATGGAAAAAGTTATCTCGCATTCTGCAATCCGGCAGATCCTGCGCGGCGGAATAATCTTACACTCAGACTCAGCAGCGACGATGGCAGAACATGGTTCAAAAATTTTCTGATCGACATGGATGACTCTGATCCAAATAATGACTTCACGGCTTACTCGGATATTGTAAAAATTTCAGAAACAGAATTAGGAGTGCTCTACGAAAGAAATAATTATTCCGAAATAGTATTTACCGTGATAAAATGGAACGACTAAATTTCCAGAATCATTGAAAGAAAACCAGGATGCAAAAGACAAAATATTTTTCGATCCGTTCAACTTTTTTCTCTTTATCAATTCTAATCATCCTTTCAGCGTGCAGTTACGGGCCTCCAAAAGAGAGCGGAGAATTTCTTAAACCGGATCTTGTAGAGCTGACAGAACTTGACTCAACATTTAAGCTCGACATCCGTTACGCAACCACAAACAATTTTCTCGGGAAGATTGTCTACTCGCAGGCAAGGGCTTTTCTTCAGCGCCCTGCCGCTGAGGCGCTTGTGCGTGTGAGTAAAAGACTTAGAGAGGACGGATACGGCATTGTAGTTTTTGATGGTTACCGCCCGTGGTCCGTTACTAAATTATTCTGGGACTCGGCAACCGAAGAGGAACGGCAAGCAGGATTCGTTGCAAATCCTGCAAGGGGCTCCCGGCATAACAGGGGCTGTGCTGTAGATATTTCACTTTATAGCCTCGAAACCGGTAAAGAAGTAACAATGCCGAGCGGATATGATGAATTTACAGAGCGCGCATTCTCGAATTACAGCGGAGGTGAAAAGGATGCAATAAGATTGAGAGACCTCCTAATAACAGCAATGGAATCGGAAGGATTTAAGGTTCTTGAACAGGAATGGTGGCATTTTGATTTCAAGGACTGGCCTAGGTACCCGATCCTGAATATTGACTTTGTGGATCTATAATAATCTTTTATTGCATTATAAACACTCTGTAATCCTGCCAATACGGCCGGAAGTTACCGAATAGATCCCTTGAATGGCAAAGCCAATTTTAATTATCTTGCTATAGAACTATCCGGAGAATTAGCGGGTTTAAACGAAAAACCAAGGAGAATAAAATGTTAATTGTACAGGATGTGGATTTAACACCCAATCCCCAGGCGCTAAAATTCATTTTGAATGAAAAGCTGTTGAATAAAGAAACGAGGCATTTTAAAAATAAAGAGGAAGCTGTGCGGGATCCGCTTGCCAATGGAATTTTTGGCATCGATGGTGTCGTTTCGGTCTTCTATATGGACAAATTCATTACGATCGAAAAAGATCCGAAAGTTCAATGGGGACAGATTCAGAAACCCTTCGTTGAATTCATGAAAAACTTCGATAAAAATTTAATTCCTCCCGAGGAGGAAATAAAAGTATCCAAAGAGGAAGAGACAGAACTGCTTAAAAAAATAAACGAGATTCTGGATGCCCGTGTTCGCCCTGCTCTTGCAGGAGACGGCGGAGGATTGGAAGTGCGCGGCCTTGATGGCCTTACTCTTAAAATCCGTTATCAGGGTGCCTGCGGAAGCTGCCCGAGTTCTATCCGGGGAACACTGGTTGCTATCGAAAATCTTCTAAAGAGAGAAATCAATCCCGCTATTGAAGTAATATCCGACTAGAATAATTCGGATCCCAAAAAAGAAGGCTGGATCTGCCAGCCTTTTTTTATTCGAAATTCTCCGCTTCATCATCGTAAACATGTTCATGGAATAACTGCTCAAGCTCTTCTTCGAAGAAGAATTTCTCTTCTCCGAAAGCCGGTTTTAAATCATCCAGCCAGGCTGCTTTTTCGTCGTATTCCGCAAAGAAGGGACGGGCGACCCAATCCGGATCCCTGCCCTGAAGAAATCTCATCACAATTACTTTTTCACCACGGACTTCGCTAACCCCGAGCACCTGCACTTTACCGGGAGTTGAGCTCATACTCGGTCCTCTAACCGTTCTGCAGACGCCGCTTACTTTCTGATATGCCTCCCGGAAAATTTTCCAGGCTTCAACGAGGGAGACAGCAAAGAATTCCTGCGCTCCGGTATCACGTACAACAAACATATAATAGGGGATGCAATTATTGTTTACCTGTTTACGCCACATATCCGCCCATATTTCCGGTGAATCGTTTATATGCTTTAGTATTGGCGATTGTGTTCTAATCTGCGCGCCGGTTGCTCTAATCCTCTTAATAGCATCCCGTGCTGCGGTTGTATCAAGTTCAACAGGATGATTGAAGTGGGCCATTACTGCAAGGTTTTTACCCGCACCAACAATTTTCTCGAAGAGGCGGATTAGATCGTCGGAATCCTCATCAGTCAGAAAACGATATGGCCAATAACCGATTGCCTTGGTTCCGATTCGAATAGTCTGGATATTATAAAGAGATTCATCCAGAAGCGGTTCTATGTAGGTAGATAAAATTTGTGTCTTCATTATCATCGGATCGCCGCCTGTAAATAAAATATCGGTAATCTCTCTGTGTTGTTTTACATATTGAGCTAACAATTCTATTTCCCGCATCGCGAATTTCAATTCGTTCATTCCAACAAACTGGGGCCACCTGAAGCAGAAAGTGCAATACGCATGGCACGTCTGTCCCTGACTGGGGAAGAAGAGAGCCGTCTGCTTGTATTTATGCTGAACCCCGGCAAGCTCAATTCCGTTTACAGTTGGAACATTATGCTTCTGACCGGCAGGATGAGGGTTCAATTCCATTCTTATGTTGTAAATCGACTGCACTAATGATTCTTTCGATACATTTTCTTTCCTTAATTTCTCAACCGTTTTATAATGACGATCTTTTAACATTTCTTTACGTGGAAAAGTAAGTGTAAAGATCGGGTCGTCCGGAATATTATCCCAGTTTATCAATTGATCGATTACATAATTATTCGTCTTAAAAGGTAAAACGCTACCAACAATTTCGAGCGCGGATTTCTCTGCGCCGGATAATTTGTGAATTTGTGGAATGTCGTTATAATTTCGAAGGGAGTAACTCTTATATGAATTAGCTGCCATACTTCCTCCTTTGGATTTGTGGTGATAAAAACTTAATTCTGGTATACTTAAAAAACGCTATTAGATGAGAGCGAACAGGTAAAAACAGATCTGATGTAAGCGAAAACTTTTTTACAAGATAAAATAATTGAGGAGAATGTCAAGTAAGCGGGAAATTTTTTCTGGTGTTATTAACAAAAAACCACCGTTTAGCGGTGGTTTTTCAAATTACTTAAGTGTAGTTACTTTACTGATATCGTCCAATTTCACAAATTTTTCCTGAAATTTATACGAACCATTAGCGGTTTTTACAGTTTTAATAACTTTCACATTAACATGGGATGAGCCGTGTTTCTTTTTGGCTTTATCCGCAAATGATTGTTGTTTTGCCATTTCATCTACTCCTTAAAAATTCGGGGCTAAATGTAAAAAAAATCCGGCTGAAATAAAACCTTCTTTTTTAGTCCCCTGAAATACCCGTTTTCTACAGTAAATCAGCATATTTCCCGCCAATTAACCGGCAGAAATCATCCGGCGAAATAATCACCTGAATCCCGCGTAAACCGGCACTTATAGAAATCGATTCGAACAATTGAGCCGACTCATCAATAAAAGTCGGGTACTGTTTTTTCATTCCAATTGGAGAGCAGCCCCCCCTTATATAGCCGGTTAAGGACTGGATTTCTTTTACCTTTATCATCTCAACACTTTTATTACCTGAAGCGGAAGCGGCTTTTTTCAGATTCAGTTCATAGCTGCCGGGAATTACAAAAACAAATATCCCGTTAGTGTCGGAACGGGACACAAGTGTTTTAAAAACGCGCTCGGGATCGAAATTAATTTTTTCAGCGACCGAAACCGCGTCAATTTCATCTTCATTAAATTCGTATTCAATTATTGAGTGGGGAATTTTGTTCGATTCTAAGATTCGAATTGCGTTGGTTTTCATCTTTGAAGAATTGATGTATTTTATCCCCCTTCCCGAAAAAGAAGGGGGACCATTTTAAAGTCTATCCTACTTTAGCTAAAATCAGATCAGCCAGAATTCTTCCGGTCTCTTTCAATTCAAAATCGTTAATAACAGAAGTTTGGGATTGAACCTCTTCCTTGTCCTGAATTTTTATTCCGGTAATTTTTGCTCTTTCTTCTTCTCTTTTCTTTCTCCGTTCTTCAGCGAGATCTCTTTCTTCTTTTCTAACTTTTTCATTTAGTGAAAACTCTTTTTTATCCCGGTTAATTTTAAATTCATTTATCTCGTCCATTACAATCTGGTATTCCGGATCATTTTTTATTCTCTCTTCATGTTTGATCCGGAGCTGATCTATAAAATTCGATAGATCTCCATACTTAGAGTAATTTGCCGGCTGAATCTGATCCCAGGGTAATGCACCCTGCATAGAACTTTCTCCAAATTCCTCATGTGAATAAGGAGATGGAAATTCGATATCGGGTTTAACGCCTTTATGTTGAGTGCTTCCACCGTCCACCCTGTAAAACTTCGCGATAGTCAGCTTGACCTGGCCAAGAGTTCTATCTTTAATCGGGATTGTCCTGTTTAAGTCGAGAAGGTTCTGAACAGTCCCTTTACCGTAAGTATTTTCGCCGAGAATAATTCCTCTTCCATAATCCTGAATAGCAGCTGAAAAGATTTCGGAAGCCGAGGCGCTGAAACGATTTGTTAAAACCGCCAGAGGCCCGTCGTATACAATTGATGGATCGGGATCCTGATTTATTTCAATTATGTTACCCGAGTTTTTTACCTGAACAACCGGACCGTTTTTAATGAAAAGCCCGGTCAATGCAATTGCTTCCTGAAGGGAGCCACCGCCATTATTCCTGAGATCTATAATAACGCCGTTTACTTTTTCCTGCTTAAATTTTTCCAGTATATCTTTCACGTCGCGTGTGGTACTCTTATAATTCTGTTTCCCCTTTCTCTGAGCTTCAAAATCGGTATAAAAGGAAGGGAGTTTAACAACCCCGAGTTTAAAGTTGGTGCCATTCTCTTCAATATTCAGGATTTCACTTTTAGCCGCCTGCTCTTCAAGTTTAACTTCATCACGGACAATTTGAATTTCGGCCGGAATGGAATTGAGGTTTTCCTTCGCTTTTATAATCTGAAGTCTTACGAGAGTCCCTTTTTTACCCCTGATGAGCTGAATAGCATCGTCCAGGCGCCATCCTATTATATCAACAAATTCACCATCCTCACCCTGGGCAACACCGACAATTCTATCCTCCTCTTTCAACAGACCGCTTTTATGGGCCGGTCCGCCGGGGACAATACTCGCGACAATTGTGTAATCATTTTCGCTACGTAATGTTGCACCGATCCCTTCCAGAGAAAGCTTCATTGCAATATTGAAATTCGTTGAAGCGGCCGGAGATAAATAATCTGAATGGGGATCGAATGTTCTTGTAAATGAATTCATAAAAAGAGAAAAGACATCTTCGGTTTCATATTGAAGAATTATCTTATGAAAATTCTGATAACGTTTTAGAAGAACATCCGCACTGCTTTTCCAATCTTTACCGGAAATTATAAGATTAAGCGCGTCGTTTTTAATTCTCAGTCGCCATATTTCATCAAGTTCCTGTGATGTTTCTGCCCAATCGGATTCTGTGCGGTCCGGTGAATATATTTCCTCCTTTGAAAAATCGAATTCATTAGCAAGGAGTTTGTTAACGTGCGAAATTCTCTCGTTAACTCTTTTTTTATAGAGATTAAATATCTCGAAAGGAATTTCAAGCTTACCTTCCAGAATAAAATTATCGAAATTATCACGGTATTTTTCGAAAGAAGAAACGTCCGACTTTAAAAAATAGAGCTTGTTGATATCGAGGTTCTTAAAATATTCATCAAAAATAATTGATGAGAGGGAATCGTTAAGATTCTGTTTCCGGTAATGATAACTTGTAAAAATTTGAGTTATAACCTGATTTATTCTTTTATACGATTCGTCAGGTAAAATTACCTTGGTGGAATCTATCTTGTGATCTTTTGATAGAACAGCTTCGGGATTCTGAGCGAAGCAGCCGTTTGCCACAATAAAGAAAACCAGTAAAAGTATTATCTGTTTCATCCTTATTTCTTTCATAATTTAATTTATCATACAGTAAAATAAGCTATTTGTTTCAAAACCGTGATTAAACCTTTCAGAATTTTAGTACTAAAAATAATTCGTTGATATTTAATTTTCCGATATAAAGGAGTCTTGTGTCTTCTAACTATAAATCCATATTTAATCGTAAAATTAATTTTTTAACTTAATCTACATACAGGAACCGTTTAATCTTTTGAGTTGGAGTTTTTTCAAATGGTTCAAGCTGTTCAACAACCTTAGTTATTCTTGAAAAAGTATTTACTCTTTCATTAATCTGAACGAGGAGATCGGAAAGTATTTTATTTAATATTTCACGGGCCTGTGATTCGTTTAATTTCTGAATCTTAAACGTTTCGTCGATCTGATCATGATTAAGATAAACTCTCGCAACCAGTCCGTCTTTTCTTTCGATAACGAGCGATTCCAGGACATAAGGAAATTCATTAATGATTGATTCGATCTCTTCGGGATAAATATTTTTCCCATTCGAACCGATGATAACATTTTTAGATCTACCTTTGATAAAAAGATATCCGTCCTGATCAATCACAGCCAGGTCACCGGTTTTGAACCAACCGTCTTTATCGAATACCTCCCCGGTCTTTTCAGGATCCTTATAATACCCCTTCATTACATTCGGGCCTTTTACAAGAACCTCTCCCTCACCTGTTTTGGGATCCGGATTATGAATTTTAATCTGAACTTCCGGAATAGTTTTACCGGCCGATCTGAACCTGACGAGCGCAGGATTTGTCCCGGTTACAAGCGGAGATGTTTCCGTAAGTCCGTAACCGATAGCATAAGGGAATCCTCCCTCTTTTAAAAATCTTTCAACATCGGCAGCTAAAGAAGCACCGCCGATACAGAACATTTTAAGCTCCCCGCCGAATGTCTTAATCAGTTTTTTACCGGCAATTTGATGCAGCTTTTTTCTAACCGCCGGAATTTTATAAAGTCCGCGCACAATCGGTTTCTTGTTTATCTCGGGTAGAATTCTCAAACGGAAAATTTTCTCTATTATCAACGGTACCGCCAGCATTATTGTCGGTTTTACAATCGATAAGGCAGGAAGAAGAACTGCGGCCGTTGGAGGTTTATCGAGATATGTAACGCTGGCTCCGGCAATGAACGGAATAACCAGACCAAGAGTCGATTCGATTGTATGAAAAAGAGGAAGTATAGAGAGCATCCTGTCACCGGGAACTACATCAACCATACCGAGTGTGGAAAGTGCGTTTGAGACAATGTTTTTATGAGTCAGTATTACACCCTTTGAATGCCCCGTCGTGCCCGAGGTATATAATATTGATGCTGTATTATCCTCGGTTACTTCTCCGGGAATTAGTCCAACAAATTTCATCGCGGCTTCTTTGATCTTTGCAAATTCTTTTCTGCCCCCCGTAATCACTTCCTTAATTAAATCACTCTTTGTATCAGGCGGAATAATGGAAAAGTCATCGAGTAGAATCCTGGCCCGGAGTGAATCGGAATCGAGATCTTCAATTTTGTTGAAGTACTTACCGGAAACAAAAATCGCTTTGCTTTCCGAATGACGGAGTATATGATGAACTTCTGTGCTGTGGAATTCCGTCATAATCGGTACTGCTATTGCACCAAGCGTGGTTACGGCAAAGAAGGCTATTCCCCAGTTAGGTTGATTTTCGGCAAGGATGGCAACTCTATCTCCTGCAATTATCCCTTCACCTTTTAGGAAATGCTTAATTGTATCAACGCGCTTTTTAAATTCACCGAAAGTAATCTTTTCGGAATTAAGATAAGAGACGGCCGGAAGATCGGAGTATTTATCTGCAGCAGAATTTAAAACATTCAGCAGGGTCTTTGTCTTCAATTCATACATTAACTTTTTCCTTATAATTGGAATTCAATTGATTAAGTTATACCGGATCAACATGCACAAAAACTTTATGAACTTCCTCGAGCCGTTCAAGAGTGAAGCGGACTTCGTTACCAATGTCGTGTGAAATTTGAGTTGAGTGATTTTTATCGACTTCTATATGTATTTCGACGTGAAATTTATTTCCTACATAATGCGAGCGGAGATCATTAATACCTTTAACACCGTTTATGGAGAGTGTAATTTCCTTAATTTTCCTATCGAACTCACCGGGCGCCGAGTGTCCCATAAGATAATCGATATTCTGCCTGCCTACCTCGTATCCTGTCTTAAAAATAAATGCAGCCACAAGAATTCCGGCAATTCCGTCAACGACTTTTAATCCCAAATTGATAGCCACAACACCCAGAAGAGCTATTGATGAAGCAAGAATATCGTTCATACTATCGACGGCAGCTGCTTTAATCGCAGGACTCTTGAATAATTTTCCGACATGCGCCTGATAACGGTTCAATACTATCTTAATAATAATTGTTGAGATAAGAACTATATAGACTGCGGGAATCGACTTTATATCCTGCGGGTCAATTATTCTCTTAATTGATTCTTCCACAATGTTTATTCCGACAACAAACGCAAAAACAGAAACTATAAAAGCTGCGATCGGTTGAGCCGCATTATGTCCGAATTGATGATTGGAATCGGGTTTTTGATTTGAAACAGTTACAGCACGTTTGATTGCCAGGGAAGAAATAATATCAGTAAGAGAATTTAATGCCTCCGAAATTACTGCTATCGAATTGGAAATAAATCCTGCGGCAGCTTTAATCACAAAAAGGAATATGTTTACAATCAAAGCAGAATTAACCGCTCTTTTCAATCTATGAGGCACTCATTACTCCTAAAAAAATACCCCGTAAATACGGGGTATAAAAATAAGGAGATTTCCAGAGAAAGGAGCTAAAAAAACTAGGATTTTTCCTCCCAAACCTGGACTAATGTGACAATATTTTTCACCGCCGCCTCCATATCCTGAACTGCAACATATTCGGTATAAGCATGAAAATTGTGCCCTCCTGCAAACAGGTTCGGCGTGGGGAGCCCCATAAAACTGAGGCGTGAGCCGTCAGTTCCGCCGCGAATTGAGGATTTAAGCGGTTTAATACCAAGACGGTTGAGAGCTTCTACTGCGAACTGTTCAACCTGCGGATGATTATCTAAAACATACTTCATGTTCCTGTACTGTTCAATTATTTCAAATTCATACGAGGAACCCGGAAATTGAGCTACTGTTTTTTCAACCAGGTCTTTCAGAAAAGCTTCGTACTCCTTCAATTTATCCGCGCTGAAATCCCTAATAATAAATTTGATTACTGTTTGAGTTTCATTTCCATTTGCTGAAACAGGGTGAACATACCCTTCTCTCTTCTCTGTGGTTTCCGGTGAAAGAGAATCTTTAGGGAGCATTTCCAGAAAGCGGGCGGCAATTTTGAGTGAATTGATCATTTTACCTTTAGCGTAACCGGGGTGAACATTCTTACCGTTGAATTTTATTACAACTGCATCGGCGCTGAAGGTTTCGGTTTCAACTTCCCCGCGTGTACCGCCGTCTATTGTATAAGCGTATTTTGCGCCGAACTTTTTAACATCAAATTTTTCAGTCCCTCGTCCAACTTCCTCGTCGGGAGTAAAGCAGACGCGGATTTTCCCGTGTTTTATTTCAGGATGTTGAATAAGATAATTCATTGCATCTATAATTTCGGCAACCCCGGCTTTATCGTCGGCGCCGAGAAGTGTTGTTCCGTCGGATGTAATGATGTCGAACCCGATCATATCTTTCAATTCGGGATTGCTGGCAGCATCAATTATTTTGGTTGGGTCTTTAGATAGAACTATATCTCCGCCACGGTAATTTTTATTTATTACCGGATTAACATTTTTACCGCTTACTGCCGGTGATGTATCCACATGAGCAATAAAACCGATTACAGGAACATCTTTTTCAGTATTTGAAGGAAGAGTTGCTATTACATAACCGAATTGATCCATCTCAACTTCTTTCATACCGATCTGTTTCAATTCTTCAACCAGGAGTTTTGATAACTCAAGCTGCTTAGGATCGCTCGGAAAAGTTTTTGATTCTTCGTCGGAAGTAGTTTCAATTTTTGCGTATTTTTGGAAGCGTTCTACAACAGTGAATTTGTAATTGGGATCGAACATGATAACCTCTCGTTTTCTGTTATTATTTTATATTCCTGTGGGCAAGTTAATAGAAAATTGGTATCTGTTTCAATAAAACGGATCCTTTAATAAGGTCAGGTTATTCGGTTTTTAAATTTTTATACTTTTAAAAGATAATTCAGGAGATTAAATGAATCCGGTTGAATTAATAAGAAAGAAAAGAGAAGGTGGTTCCTTAACACGCGAGGAGATTGAGTTTTTAATTTCCAGTTTCACGAGAGGCCGGATTCCATCATACCAGTTCTCCGCATTCCTGATGGCCGGATTTCTGAATGGATTTAACAAGGATGAAACCGCGTACCTTACAAGGTCAATGCTATTCAGCGGTAAAGTAATTAACCTGAATTCAATCAAAGGGAAAAAAATAGATAAGCACTCGACAGGAGGCGTAGGGGATAAAACTTCTCTTATTCTCGCCCCGGTTGTTGCTGCTGCCGGCGTAAACGTTCCAATGATAAGCGGGAGAGGTTTAGGTCACACGGGCGGAACGCTCGATAAGCTCGAATCAATTCCCGGATTTACTACAAACGTAACTCTTGCACAATATAAATCGATCATTCAGAAATGCGGAGCGGTGCTTGCCGGTCAAACAAAAGAGGTTGCACCAGCAGATAAACTTATCTACGCGCTAAGGGATGTAACCGCGACCGTTGAATCAATTCCACTTATTACCGCAAGTATAATGAGCAAAAAACTGGCAGAGGGAATTGATGGACTTGTTCTGGATGTTAAAACCGGTTCGGGTGCTTTCATGAAGAAATATGAAGATTCCCGTATCCTTGCTGAGTCCCTTACCAGTACAGCTGTTGCATTCAATAAAAACGTAATTGCTTTTATTACGGATATGAATCAGCCCCTCGGAAACTACATAGGCAACTGGCTCGAAGTTTATGAAAGCATAGAAGTACTTCAGGGTAAAAGAGCGGGAGACCTTCTGGAACTGAGTTTATATCTCTCGGGTGCCATGATCTACCTTGGCAAAAAAGCCGGTTCAATTGAGGATGGAATCCGGATCGCAAGCAGAATGATAGAGAATGGTAAAGCATTCGACAAATTCATTCAGATTGTAAAACTTCAAAGAGGCGATGAAAACTTTCTGATAGAGCCGAAAAAATACCCGCGTTCAAAAATTCATGAAAAAGTCTATGCGTCAAAGTCGGGATTTGTTGCGTCTATCGATTCATTTGAGATTGGTATGGCATCGCTGGTACTGGGAGCCGGAAGAATGACAATGGAGGATAAGATCGATCCGAAAGCCGGGATTATATTCTTTCCGAAGATAGGCGACAAAATCTTAAAGGGCCAGCTAATCGCGGAGATATTCACGGATAAAAAAGCCGCCCTTCCGGGAGCGATCAGGAAAATCGAAAATGCAATTCTTATATCGGCCAAAAAAACAAAACCGGTGCAATTAGTTAAATCGATCTCAGTTCATAGTTAAATGAAAAAATTTTATCTGTTAAATAGAATAATCATTTACCTGTTAACAATTGCCTCTCTTTTCTCCTGTTCCGATCGGAAAGAAGAGATCTTCCGGGAGAATGTTGTTGTTGACGATTTGGGTTACGGATTCAAATTCGAGAAACCGCCCGAAAGAATTATCACCCTTGCGCCAAACCTAACCGAATTTATTTTCGATATGGGACTCGAAGACAGGCTGATCGGGAATACACTCTATTGCGATTATCCCGAGAAAGCAGCGGACATTGAAAAAGTTGGCGACCTGCTCACATTTAACTTTGAAAAAATTCTTATGCTTAAACCGGATCTTATTTTCATAACAGTTGAAGGTAACACCAGGGAAACATACGATAAATTCAGAGAGCTCGGATTGAAAATATTTGTATCGAATCCACGGGGATTCAAGGGTATAAAAAAAACGTGCGTGGATATCGGCAAAATCTTCGGAAAGGAGGAAGAAGCCCGCTTAAAAGTGGAAAAATGGGATTCCATTATTAACGGAATTAAAAATGAAGCCGGAAAATTTGAAAATCCCACTCTCTATTTTGCTATAGAACTTAAGCCGTTAATGGTAGCTGGTAAAAATACTTTTATGAACGAGATAATTGAGATATGCGGCGCTAAAAACCTTGCATCCGGTTCAGCTCAGAATTATCCCGTCTTGAACAGGGAGGAAATATTAAAGGCTGATCCGGATTACCTCTTATTCACAGCTCATATTTCTGATACTGCAGATAGGATTATAAATCTTTATCCGGAATGGAAAACTCTTAATGCTGTTAAAAATAGTCGGCTTATTCTGATCGACAGAAATTTGTTTGGAAGGCCGGGTCCGCGATTTGCCGAAGCAGCTTCAACTCTGTTTAATCTTCTTCATCCTCAAAAGAATGATCCTCTTCTTCATTCGCGATAAAGAGCATTGCACACTTATCACCCTTAAATTTTCCTTTCTTTTTGCAATTATGATACCGTTCCTTTACTTTTTCAACATCAACTCCCGAAATTCCGAAAAGCTCCAGTTCTTCACCGCATTCGGCACAATAGATCACGTTTTTAATCGGTGCCTCAGTTTTGTTATGTATGTATTTCTTTTTGTTCATGTCCTTCACCAACAGGTTCCCAATCCATGCCTTCGCATGGAAGAAATTTGAGAGTCGGATGCCTATCGTGCATCAGGCATATAACCGCACTCTTATCGAAATGTTTACAGGTCGAACAGAGGGTATTCCGGATAATTTCTTTATTCTCTTCAATAAAGAGCCGGTATTGAATAACGGACGGGTGGATAATCACTCCGTAAATTGCCATAATACCAAACCACCACCAGTATTTATACTCCATTAAACCCTGCATGAGCCAGAGAGCCGGGATTAATACTGCGGTTCTGATAATAGCCCAGAAAATAATTCCGCCCATAAACATCTTTCTCTTTCAATTAAACTTAGTTATTGTAACCTGCAGTGTCAAACCAATTCAGATGAATCTTTATTGAGGGGCTAAATTGCTTTTAGTAATCACTTATTTTAACTTTGAACAGCATAACAATTTTTAGATGATATTAGAGATATTTCAGGAAGAACAAATTGGAAGATCAGCAAAAACCGGAAGCAGCAGCTAAACAATCCCGGCCCGAACCGCAATCCCAATCCTCATCAAATTCCGGGAAACAGGAACAGCAGAACCGGCGACCAGGCAGAAAAAACTATTACTACAGAAAAAAATTCAAACCGGCTCAGAGCCAGCAGGAATATCCGGTCAAAGAACAGATAAAATTTTCTTTTAAAAAAATCTCGGTTGTAGTTCCGCTTTTTAACGAAGAGGAATCCTTAAAACCATTTTATTCGGAACTCAAAAAAGCATTGAAAAGCTATTCATGCGATTGCGAAATAATTTTTGTAGACGACGGAAGCACCGATAAGTCGCTTGCAATAATTAAAGAACTAGCCCGAACCGATAATAAAATAAAATACCTTAGTTTCAGAACCAATTACGGCAAATCGGCCGCACTCCAGATGGGCTTCAGATACTCTACCGGTGATGCGATTATAACAATGGACGCTGATCTTCAGGATGATCCTTCGGAAATCGTTAATCTGCTTCGTAAACTTGAGGAAGGATATGATCTTGTATCTGGATGGAAAAAGAAAAGATACGACCCGTTTATAAAAAGATATTCATCGAGATTTTTCAATTTTGTAACGAGGATATTAACAAGGATAAAGATTCACGATTTTAACTGCGGGCTTAAAGCTTACAGGAAAGACGTGGTTCAATCGATAAGCGTTTACGGAGAGCTGCACCGCTACATTCCTGTGCTTGCAAAGTGGAAGGGATTTACGGTTTCGGAAGTGATTGTAAAGCATAATCCGCGCAGGTATGGAAAAACCAAGTTCGGTATATCACGTTTCTTCAAGGGCTTTATTGATCTTATAACAGTAATATTCACAACCCGATATATTAAGCGCCCGATGCATCTCTTCGGTTTTGTTGGATTGATCGCTGCGCTGGCGGGATTCTTTATAAGCCTTTATCTTACTTATGAAAAATTCTTTCTGGGCATAGGAATTAATAATCGACCTATCTTCTTCCTTGGCATTCTTCTTATTATTGTCGGCATCCAGTTCTTTGCGATCGGATTAATCGGCGAGTTAATTGTCCATGCGAACCAGGACGAAAAGGAATATACCGTAAAAGAGAAAAGGTAAAACAGCTAAATCGAACTCTAATTAATATTCTCAGGTAGATTCTTAAACTCTCTTCTCATCCGCAATCAAATTTAAAGTGCGGTCAAATAAATTTGATTGACTGTCAAAAGACAGATTTAGAATAATTTGTTACCTAACAATGATAAACTAAAACTCATCCATCCTCAAAAAAACCATTAAAAATTGTAGAATATCGAATCATCAAAAAAACTTTGTTCAATTGAAGCCTGCAGCAATAATGAAAAGCATTAGTGCAGTTTACCCGAAGCGTCTGTTTGATAATTAACGGTTTCTATCCCTTATAAAATCCAGGGTATTTAGTTTTTTCAATGCGCCGATAATCTAAACAAAAATTCTTATTTTAAAGCACAATAATGGATACTAATAATGAAATTTCATCTTGTTTCAGGAGGATGCGGATTTGTTGGACGTAATACGGTCAAACAGCTCCTCAAACGCACTAATGATAATATTTTGATGATTGATGACCTGTCGGTCGGAACTCACCCTTCAACATGGTTTCCGGAATTTAAATCAAAAATGAAAAAAGAAATTGAGATTATAGGTAAGGATGAACGGATCTATTTCTGGAAAGGTGATTTTAGAAAATTTCTTCAACGAGTTCAGGATGATCCGGAATGGCTGAAGAGAGAATACGATTTAAAGATTGAGTTCGGCGACGCATTTCATTTTGCCGCAATAGTAGGCGGACGCGCAAAGATAGAAGGGGATCCGATGGCGGTAGCACTCGACCTTTCAATTGATGCGGAGTTTTTCAACTGGATAGCAAAAGCACGGCCGGAAAGAGTTCTTTATCCAAGTTCTTCCGCCGCATACCCGATTAATATGCAGACAGAAAGCGATGCGGTTGCTCTTAAAGAAGCTGATATAAATATCGACGGTTATACACTCGGAATGCCGGATCTTACCTACGGATGGACAAAGCTGACTGGTGAATTCCTTGCAAAAATTGCCGCCCGTAATTACGGAATATCGATTGTATGCATACGTCCCTTCTCAGGATACGGTGAGGACCAGGATCTCAGTTATCCGGTTCCTGCCATTGCACGAAGGGCGGCAAAAAAGGAGGATCCGTTCGAGGTCTGGGGTTCCGGAAAGCAGGGCCGCGACTTTGTTCATATTGATGATGTTATGGATTGTATGTTCTTAGCAATGGATAAAATTCACGACGGCACAGCAATAAATATCGGCTCCGGCAGTTTAACTTCGTTTAC
>CAZHHG010000010.1:0-60456 GCA_964532065.1 uncultured Melioribacter sp. | reverse complement strand
ATGAGTGAATAATCCGGTCCCTATCGATCTGAAAAGGAGAACGGTAATCATCATCTCTTCGGCTCGCCTTAATTCTTTCGAGATCCCAGTCGGTATAGAATTTGTTTTTCATCCTTATCATTCACATTTTTGTAAAAGGCAACATTAATTTAATAAATAATAGTCCTAAAAATTTATTTGGCACACGTTCACTCACACAGCAATAGCGGGAATATCAATTCGACGGGCGGCCGTCTGATTCTGACAATAATGCTCAATTTTGTAATTACTATTGCGGAATTAGTAGGAGGAATGATTTCCGGAAGTCTTGCGCTTATATCCGACGCTCTTCACAATTTCAGCGACAGTATTTCAATAATAATAAGCTATATTGCTCTCAAATTAAAATCGAAGGAAAATTCCCGTAAACATACCTTCGGGCTTAAACGCGCAGAGATTTTAGCTGCGCTAATAAACTCCGCCACAATGATCGGGATCTGCGTCTATCTATTCTATGAAGCGTTTAAGAGATTTATTGAGCCCGGTGAGATTAATCCCGGCATAATGGGAATTGTTGCCGCAATAGGCCTTGCCGCAAATCTGGCCGCAATGCTTCTTCTAAAAAGAGATTCACGCTCAAGCATGAATATCAGGTCGGCGTATCTTCATCTTCTGGGCGATACCATTTCTTCTGTTGCCGTTGTTTTGGGAGGTATTGCAATTGCCCTTTGGAATATAAACTGGATCGACCCGCTTCTAACAATATTAATAGGCCTGTATATTATAAAAGAGAGTTTTGTTATTCTTGGCGAGGCCGTTCATGTACTTATGGAAGGCGCCCCAACCGCCATTAAGATTGAAGACATACAGAATGAAGTGGAAAAATTTGAAGAGGTTCAGGACATCCACCACATTCATCTTTGGATGGTTGGCGACGGGGATATTCATCTTGAAGCCCATGTAAATGTTAATGATATGAAGATAAGTGAAAGTGACTCGCTAAGATTAAAAATCGAGTCGCGTCTTCACGATAAATTCGGGATTGAACACATTACACTTCAATTCGAGTGTAATCAATGTCCGGACGTCGGCCTTATAAAACAGCACACATAATTAAACCAATAATTGGCTGGAGTCCTCTAATATAGAAATTCATTTCACTTTAACAACGGGGAATAAATGAGAACATTAAAATCTATTTTTTCACTTTTCTTTTTTCTATCGGCAATTTCATTAACGTATGGGCAGACCGCACCGGTTGAAAAAGGTATGGCAGCTATTAATAAAGAAATGATTCAGGCACAGCTCGAATTTCTTGCGTCCGACTGGATGGAGGGAAGGGAGGCAACCACGAAGGGAGAGTTCATGGCCGGCGATTATCTTGCCAGCTTATTCAAATTGTACGGAATTAAACCGGCGGGCGACTTTGAATTTGTTCAGGCAGGACGAGGTAGAAGAGCCCAGTTTCAACTACCGGGTCAATCATCCGCACCGCAGGGGACAAGATCATATTTCCAGAACATTAATTTTCTTGCTTCGGAACCGGTTGACGATCAGACATTCGGAATAGCAGTTAATGAAGGCGTCTCTAAAAAAAGAATCACTTTTTCTTATAGAACAGATTTTTCACTTACTCCTTCGGGAGTGGGAGTTGAGCTGGAAAGTCCTGTCGTTTTTGTTGGATACGGATTTAAAAGTGAAGAAGCGGGTTATGATGACTTTAAGGGTGTGGATGTTAGAGGAAAGATTGTTTTCAGAATATCGGGAATTCCGGGTATGCGCGATACAAGCTCGGCAGCTTATAAAAAACTGAAACTTAACGATAGAATGATGCTCATGAGTTACATGCGCTCGCGAAACGAAATTATTGAGAAGCTCGGAGCTGTCGGCGTAATAGATTACAACATCGGTGCTGATATGATGCAGGGCGCCGTTGTTAATTACCCGTTTAGATACAACACTCCGTTTTATGAAGGGGATAAGAGATTAACAGCGGGTACATCAATCCGTATTGGAATACCCGAGGATACTCTCCGTACCGGTTTGAATATAATAACGGTCAGCGAAAGAGTTGCTCACGAGATATTAAAAGGAAGCGGTATTGATATAAAAAAATATGAAAAGGAAGCCGCAGAAAAACTTAAATCCGGGGCTAAAGAAATAAAAGGAAAGAGCGCATTTATTAAAACAAATGTAAAAACTAAAGTTGTAAGGGGAAGAAACGTTCTTGGCATGATTGAAGGAGAAAATCCGAATGAAGTAATCGTTGTAGGAGGTCATTACGATCACGTTGGAATTAACGAAGGTTTCATCTGGAACGGAGCCGACGACAACGGATCCGGAACTATTGGTGTAATGACGATCGCAAAAGCGTTTGCTGAATCGGGCGTTAAGCCGAAACGCACCGTCATTTTTGCATGCTGGACGGGAGAGGAGAAAGGACTCCTCGGTTCGCGGTACTTCGTAAATAAATTTAAACCACAGGAAAACCTGATTCTTAATCTCAACTATGATATGATAGGAAGAAATTCCGAGGACGATACAAAAGGCGTTAAACTGGGAATTCAGTATTCGGAAGATTATCCCGCTCTTAAAGAAGTAATTGAGAAAGCAAATAATGATTACGGTCTCGGCCTTGAGATCAGGTTCAATCCATCTAAGCGTCCTTCCGGAGGATCGGATTTTTCATCATTCTCTGCTAAAGATATTCCGGTTTATGGAGTAATGGCCGCAATGCATCCCGATTATCATCAGCCCACCGATCATATTGATAAAATCGACTTCGAGAAAATGACGAAAATAATTAAAATGGGATTCCTCGCCGTCTGGGAATTTGCAAATTCAGAAACAAATATAAAAACAGGTAAATAATTACTGCAAAGGGGACACGTTATGGTGTCCCTTAGTTTTTATTTTTCATCGATCATTTTCATTCTGTACCCTACACCGGAATCTGTAATTATATATTCCGGGCGGGCTGGATCGTCTTCAATCTTCTTTCTTATTTGTCCTATAAACACCCTTAAGTATTGTGAATCTTCCGAATGAACCGGCCCCCATATTTCTTTCAGAAGAAAATTGTGTGTCAATACCTTATCTATATTTCTAAAAAAAAGAAAGAGCAGGAGATACTCGGTGTTTGTTACTTTTAATTCCCGGTTGTTTTTAAAGATTAGTCTTTTTGAAATATCAATTTTAATTTTACCATTAACGACGACAGATTGATTATCGGGTTGTTGTGTCCTTCTGATATTTGCACGAATTCTGGCGATAAGCTCAGAAGTGTTAAATGGCTTGGTAACGTAATCATCGGCGCCAAGTTCAAGAGCTTTAACAATATCATCTTCCGAATTTCGAACAGATAGAATTATTATCGGAACATTCGACCAGGTCCGGATTTCTTTAAGTACCGTAAAACCGTCTTCATCAGGAAGTCCAAGATCAAGAACAACAAGCTGAGGATGATTATTTGCTATGGAAATTATACCGTCTTTACCCTTCGAGGAATCTACTACTTTGAAACCCTCAGCTTCAAGTGTTATAGAGAGGATTTTTCTTATCTGAGATTCGTCGTCAATTACAACTATTGTGTTATGAGATTTCATGTTAATCATTAATTTATTGGAAGTGAAATAATAAACTCCGCGCCGCCGCCCGGACGGTTTCTTGCTGTAATTGTGCCCCCATGTGCTTCAATAAATCCTTTCGCAATAGAAAGACCGAGTCCGGTCCCGCCGGCTTTGGTTCCGGGTATCCGGTGGAATTTCGTAAATAGATTTTTAATTTCATGTTCGGGGAAACCCTTTCCGTTATCGGAAATATTAATAATAATTGAATTAGCGGCTCTTTTAACAGCAATGTCAATTTTACAATCAGGAGGACCATATTCAATCGAATTGTGAAGGATATTTATTATCGATTGTTCAAGAAGCGGGTAATCAAATTTTAGTATTCCAATTTCATCACCCACCGTGTAATTTACGTTCCCTTTATGATTTTCGGCCTCTAGCCGGTTAATTGAGGAGTTTAATAAATCTGAAATCGAATGCCACTCTTTCTTTAGTGTTAATATTCCACGTTCGAGGCGTGTTATATCTAATAAATTATCTACAAGTCGTTTTAATCTCGCAGCGGCGATCTCCGCTTCGTCTATTAATTGAAAAATAAAATTTTTATTTCCAGAAATCTTGTCATCTTTAAGAGAACTTATTGCTCCTATAATTGTTGTAATCGGGGTTTTGATTTCATGAGAAATTGAATCGAATAAAGTTTTGTACAGTTTTTCGGATTCCGCAATAACAAGGCTGCTCTTGGCAAGTTCGGTTAAATACTCGCGTTCAACAGCGGCACTTATTTGTACAATGAAAGTATCGAGTAGTGATTCGGTGTCCGAATCAATTGAGCAGTTTTCGGGAAATAAAAGTCCCACCACCCCGTACTTTCTATTATTGGTAATTAAAGGCATAAATGTAAATGGAGAAATTGATGATACGTTCTTTGTAAATCTCCCCACTTTCTCTGAACCGAGAAGGGCAATTTGTGCAATATTTTTCTCCGCGTCATCTATTTTAGCCGCACCCGGGTTATCCGGAGACGGTTTGAGGGTTTTCTCGTTATCCGAGTACATGAAAAAAACCTCAGCATGAAATGTTGATTTCAAATGCCCCGTGGCGCAAGCAGTAACTTCATCAAGCGATTTGGAGGAGGAAAGGTCGCGCGTCAGATTGTAGAGAGCCAGGGTTCTGCGCTCCCTCTGCTTTATCAAAATTTGTTGTGTCCGGATTCGGGAAATAAGCAGGCCGGATACGGAAGCTATTACAAAATACATAGAGAACATCATTGCGTCTTCTATTTTATCGATTCGTAGAGTGTAATAGGGCGGGATAAAATAATAATTCCAGATTAGCGCACTCATTATTGCGGCAAGAAATATCGGCCCCGGCTTAAATTTTAGCAACGGTAAAAGAGATACAATGAATAAAAATATTAGCGAGATTGACTGATAGCCGACGTGGGGGCTTATTAGACTAAGAGTTAATCCGGAGATCGATATAATTAATGCGGAAAGAAAGTATTTAAATAATGGCGCGGTCCATATATTTTTAAAATGGGAAAGAATATCCCGATAAATTGATTTTGCTCGCGAATTATTCAGCTTGTAATTGTCTGCTTTTTTCATCGGGCCCTCCTTTCATGATTATCTAAAACACACAGCCATCGTATCAGCACAATTAAAACTAATCAACCGTTTATTAAAGTGCTGTAAATAAATTAGTGTCGGGCATAAAATATTTATAAACAATTAATAAACACATAAAGAAAATATAAAGAGATTCATTTATTAATAAAGAATCTATAAAGAATTGCCGGATTATTTGGAATTCATATTTCAAATTACATTTTAGAACCCGTCTTTGTTAACGTATAGTATTTCATTATATGAAGAAAAAAATAACACCGGTTCAAATTCTTTTGAGCGGATATATTATAATAACCCTTGCGGGAGCGCTTGCTTTATCGCTTCCGGCATCATCTGCGCAAAATAATGCCGGCTCTTTAATTGACGCTCTTTTCACATCGGCATCGGCGCTGAGTACAACGGGGCTTGCCGTTGTAGATACGGGAACTTATTATTCAACATTCGGGCAAATTATTATACTTGCCTTGATTCAAATTGGCGGCCTGGGATACATGATATTTGTTGCCCTTGTTGTAATGGCTGCCGGCTATAGATTTTCTCTTAACGGAAAGCAGTTGTTTAATGAATCGATCGCCAAACCATCGGGACTCGAAATTAAACAATTTGTGAAAGCAGTTGTGTATTTTACGTTAGCCTTTGAGATAGCGGGGGCGATAGTATTAGCAGTTGTTTTTCTGGATAAGTTTAATATTGTTGAAGCATTATATTCGGGAATTTTTCACTCAATCTCAGCATTCTGTACAGCCGGCTTTTCTTTGTACTCGGATAGCTTTACATCGTACGCGTACAATTTTACAGCAAATGTTATTATAGCGGTTATTACAATTGCCGGGGGACTCGGTTTTTTTGTCCTTTTCGATCTTTATAATTATTTAATTAAATATGCCTACGGAAAGAAGCCAAATAAATTATCAGACCACAGCAAGCTTGTTCTGACAGTTACATTTGTTTTAATTGTTGTCGGTACTGCAATGATATACTTTTCTGAAAAGGGCAACGGCGGAGCAGTTTCCATGACGGATAGATTATGGATTGCTTCTTTTCAAACAGTATCCGCATCATCAACAACCGGATTTAATTCGGTGGATATAGGCAGTATGCGGGAAATCAGCTTATTCATGCTTATTATTCTCATGTTTATTGGGGCCTCACCCGGCGGTACTGGCGGCGGGATTAAAACCTCTACATTTGGCGTCGTATTTAGTTTTATAAAGAAAGTTATTTTAAGAGGAGAAGAAGTAAATATTTTTAAACATACTGTAAGTATAAGCACAGTAGATAAAGCAATAACGATTTCAGTCATGTCTTTTTTCTATCTTACATTTATCGTCACTCTGCTTTTAATATCGGAAAGTTTCTCGTTTCTTAAAATAGTATTTGAAACAGCCTCTGCGCTCGGAACTGTCGGACTTTCAACGGGGATCACGCCAGCGCTAACCACCACAGGTAAGATAATAATAACAATAACAATGATTGTGGGTCGAATCGGTCCGCTTGCAATCGGATATTCACTGATTAGTAAAACAGAGATTGTGAAATATTCATATCCGCAGGGCAATATTTTAACTGGTTAGGAGAGTAAAATGAAACAATTTGTTGTAATTGGTCTGGGAACCTTCGGATTTAACGTTGCGGTACAACTTGCAAAACAAGGGCACCAGGTGCTTGCAATCGACTCGGATAAAAAAATTATTGATCAGATAAAAAACCAGGTTACCGAATCGGTTGTTGTGGATGCAATGGATAAAAATTCGCTGGATGAATTTATTGATAAAGATTATGATACAGCAATTCTGGGACTGGGCGAGAGCTATATGGAAGCAACCATTCTTGCAATTGTCCATTTGAAACAAATCGGCGTGAAGCATATTATTGTTAAATCAATGAATGAACTTAGAGGTGAGGTGTTCCGGTCGATCGGAGCTACGGAAATAATTTACCCGGAAAAAGAATCGGCTATTAGACTTGCCAGGAAACTGACGATTCCCGCACTTATAGATCAACTATCCCTGGCCCCCGAATATAGCATCGTAGAGATTGCCTTGCCGGATAGTTTTGTCGGCAAGCATATCGGCCAGATTGATTTAAGAAAAAAATACAATGTGACAGTAATTGCGGTTAAGAATATCCTGAGCGATGAGATGATCCCGGTTCCGGATGCCTCGTACAAATTCCTGCCCGACACCGCATTAATTCTTATGGGTAAACACGATGATATTGATAAGCTTAAGAAATTTTTATAGATAGAACATTCCGGGAAACTTCCCGGCACCCCTCTTCCCCCGCTCTTTCCGTAATAAACTAATTGAGAAAATCGCTTCAAATCCGCTTTTTTTACTTCAAAAACAAAGTAATAAAAGTTTTTTGCTTATAAAGGGAACCGGGCCGGAATATTATGTGTTACAACATTAAACGTGACAACATCATTTATTAATAAATAGGAGAAGTAAAATGAAAAAACTAAATCTTCTGGCAGCATTATTAATCTTCACAGCAACTACAATTTCCGCTCAGACAAACTGGGGAATAGATAAATCCCACTCTAAAGTTGGATTCTCCGTCAGCCACCTGGTTATTACTGACGTAGATGGTTTCTTCAAAGAGTATGATGCAAAAGTTACAACCAAGGGGGACGATTTTTCAACCGCAAATGTCGAGTTCACAATTAAAACCGGCAGCATATTTACGGACAACGATGGAAGAGACAAGCATTTACGTTCCGACGATTTCTTTAATGCCGAAAAATTTCCTCAAATGACCTTTAAGGGAAAATCAATGAAAAAGGTTGGCGACAATAAATATAAGCTTGTTGGCGATCTTACAATCCGCGATGTAACCAAAGAAGTTGAGCTTGATGTTAAATATAACGGAATGGTAAAAGATCCGTGGGGAAATACAAAAGCAGGATTTAAAGTTACGGGAGAGATAAACAGATTCGACTACAACCTTAAATGGAATACAGCTATTGAAACCGGAGCGCTTGTAGTAGGCAGAGAAGTTGAATTAATAATTGATTTACAACTGGTTAAAAAATCATAAATGAAATTGGAAGAAGAAATCACTCAGAAGAAATTTAAAAGCGATTTTCACAAACTGGCCGTGAATATAATTTATACTCACGGCTGGTTTATGAACCATCAGTCCAAATATTTCAAGAAGTTTGGAATTACCGGTCCACAGTATAATATACTCAGAATATTAAGAGGACAGCACCCCAGTCCGGCTTCTGTGAATCTGCTGAAGGATAGAATGCTCGATAAAATGTCGGACGCATCCCGGCTGGTTGAACGGCTTAAACAGAAGGGACTTGTTGAAAGGGAAATTTGTCCCGAGGATAGGCGCCGGGTTGAAGTGATTATAAACGAAAAGGGACTTACACTTTTAAAAGAAATGGATAAGATAGAAGACAGCTACAATAAACTATTTAAAGGACTGACCGTAGACGAAGCAAAAATTTTGAATCAGCTTCTTGATAAGCTTCGCGGTTAGAAAGGATTGATAGAATGGAAAAGGCAATAAACGGAATTCATCATATTACCGTAATGGCCGGCGATCCGCAGGCAAATTATGATTTTTATACCCAAACTCTTGGAATGCGTTTCATTAAAAAGACCGTAAACTTCGACGCACCCGATGTATATCATCTTTATTATGGCGACGAGGTCGGTTCCCCCGGAACAATTCTTACTTTCTTTCCTTTTCCGGATGCGAGGCGGGGAAAACGCGGTACCGGGGAAATAACAACCGTTGGCTTCAGCATTCCGTCCCGTTCTCTCGATTTCTGGATCAACCGGCTCGCAGACCTTGCGGTTGATTTCGACGGCCCGTCTCAAAAGTTCGGCTATAAATATATTAGCCTTCTCGATCCAGACGGAATGAAAATTGAAATTGTTGCGGATCCGGCGTCCGACAATTTGATCGGCTGGAATAATGGCGAAATATCCGCCGAGCATTCTATAAGAAAATTTTTCGGCGTTACTTTTTATCTGAAGAGCGCCTATAAATCCGGGGAACTGTTAGAAAATGTTATGGGTGCTTCGTATCTGGCAGAGGAAGGGAATACAAAGCGATATTCTTTCGGGCGGGATTCCAGTGAAGCCTTTATTGATCTTTATGAAGATGAAAACACCACCCGCGGTTTAAGCGGTGCCGGAACGGTTCATCATATTGCGTGGCGTACTGCAAATGATGAAGAACAGAATAACTGGAGAAATAAAGTTATTGAATACGGCCTGCATCCAACCGAAATGGTTGACAGGAACTATTTCCACTCGATCTACTTCCGTGAGCCGGGCGGTATCCTTTTTGAGATAGCAACAGACGGACCGGGTTTTATGGTTGATGAAAGCTTTGATTCACTCGGCGGTGAACTGAAGCTTCCTCCGTGGCATGAACCCAAAAGAAAAATGATTGAACAGATTTTAATTCCTTTGAGAACAAAATCTTTTATTAAGCAGAACTGATATGAAAATCACTCGGCTTTATACCGGAGACGACCTGGAATCCCGCTTTGAGGTCATCGAATACGATCTTTATGATAAAGGTCAGATCGGAAGACTTTCGGATAAAATTCCTGTAAAGGATTTAATCCTGAGAGAAACTGACGGGGATTATAATTACGACTTTCACCCGGCCCCGGAAAAACAATTTATCATACTCCTTGATGGCGAAATTGAAATTGAAACCGGTATTGGCGAAAGAAGAAGATTTAAAGGGGGCGATGTAATTCTTGCCGAAGATATAACCGGGCGGGGCCATAAGACGAGAAGCGTTGATGGTAAAACCCGCAGATCAATATTCGTAACATTAAAATGAAAGAATCATTCAATATATCGGACCCGCACGGAAATCAACCCGTAATCAACACGGGGAAAAAACCGGGTGAGGCGCGTGCTGTAATGATAATGATCCACGGAAGGGGAGCCACCGCAGAAAGTATAATCTCTCTTTCAGGTGAAATCAAAGTTGACGACACAGCATATCTGGCGCCCCAGGCAAACAACTACACGTGGTATCCGTACAGTTTTCTATCTCCCATAGAGATGAATGAACCGGGGATAACTTCTGGTTTGCGTTTGATAGACTCTATGATAGAAGGTTTGCTGAAAAGCGGATTGGCTAGCGAGCGGATTTTTCTTTTAGGATTTTCTCAGGGAGCCTGTTTAAGCCTCGAGTATGCCGCCAGAAATCCACGGAGGTTCGGCGGCGTAATAGGGTTGAGCGGGGGATTAATAGGTCCACCCGGATCCAAATGGAATGATAAAGGTGATTTCAAAGGAACGCCCGTGTTTCTGGGTTGCAGCGATGTTGATCCCCACATTCCCATTAAACGCGTTACTGAAACCGAAAATGTTTTCAGATCCATGAATGCGAATGTTACAAAAAGAATTTATAATGGAATGGGGCATACTATCAATCAGGACGAAATCGAATTTGTTAGAAACCTGATGGAAAACAGAAATTTGTAGAATGTTTTTTTTTATACTACGGTATAATTTCTTTCTTTAAATAATATTTGTCGGCAAGCTCACCCGTTATCCTGTTGCCCTCTAAATCAAGCTGAATAAGATAATTCTCACCCACCAGATAACTTCGTTGATTACCCCCCCTTTCGTTTATAATGATTTTATCTCCATTCTCATTCCACAAAAAATTTCCCTTCTGTTCAAAAACCGTTTCGTCTTTACCTAGATATCTTGTTTTCATATGAAAAGTCATCTCCTCCGTAATAACAAGGATTGTTTCAATTCCTTCGCAGTCGGCGCACGGCAGAATCCCCTTGTAAGTACCGGCCCAGTCGATTGAGTCTGATATTGTTTGCGGAATATATGTCTGCTCGAATTCAAAATTACCGTTCTGAGCGCTGCTGTTTTTTTCTTTCGAAACGCAGCCGGTCATTATAAATATTACTGCCGCGGCGAGAATTGAGACCACCGTTCTCATATTTATTTCTCTCTAATTAGTATTATCGCGCTGATTTTTATTGTTAAGCGCTTTAAAAGCCAGAGCGTACATCTGAATCTGCTTCATCATTGCTGAAAGACCGTTCTTCCTCGTCGGAGAGAGATGACTGTCTATTCCGATCCTTCTGAAAAAATCGGGAGGATTCTCAAGTATTTCCTCCGGAGTATGGCCGGAATAGACTCTTATCAAAAGGGAAATTAATCCCTTAACAATCGAAGCATCGCTATCAGCCTCGAAATATATTTTCCCGTTTTCTATTTTTGCCGTTATCCATACCTGCGACTGGCAGCCAGCTAGTTTATATTTTTCGGTACGCAGAGTTTCATTAAGAGGCGGGAGCTCTTTTCCTATTTCGATTATTCTTTTATACCTGTCTTCCCACTCAATATACTGCTCGAACTCTTTTATTATTTCTTCCTGGATTTTGTGTATTGTCATCTTGTTTGTTTAAATGATGATAAATTCGGTTGATTACAAGAGGGTGTAAGTAATGCCGATTTGCAGCCCCTCTTTCATTTGTGTTCTTAAAGATTGAGCTTTTTCATAGAGAAGGATATAGGTAAAGTTCACACTGAGCCAGGAGTTTATTTTCCCGGTTACGGTATTATCCCACAGGACATCCCAAACGTCAAGACTTTCAAAACGGGAAAAGAAACGGACTTTACTTTTCCATTTCAGATTTGTATCGATTTCAAGCGCTATATCCGTAACCGATTCAATGCCGGTCTCAAATTTAAATTTTTCTATTTCGGGCGTGGAAGGATCGTCCGAATATTGCGTGAATTTATTCGTTATCACTTCCTGAAACGCGACACCGAAACGGGTCATAATATTTGAAAATCTGTCGTATGTAAAACCGATTGTCTGTGTTATGTATCCGGGATCGAAAAAGTCGGAAATATTAGGTGTCCCGGCTTTTTTATAGTCGAATCCTTTTGAAACCTGAGTTCTAATGGCATTTGAAGCAAAAGGACTTACTGCCCACCCGAGATGATAACTGGCAAGGTTTTCTACATAGAGATCGTTGGTAGTCGTCCTGTAAGTATCCTCGCCGATCTTTGCCCTTCCGTACTGGGCTTTTATCTGGTTTTTAAACGACCATGGTTTGTCCTCTTTGTTAAGTAAAAAATCACCGATCAATGTCCATGCGATTGAATTTTCACCGCCTTTTACCCAGTTGCTGAAAGCAATCTGACTGATTCCAAGACCCGTTGTTAAAGAAGGAGCCCATTTTCCCTTAATAGAATCAGCCTCCTGTCCGCTAACTAAAGAAAGGGCGGCTATCAGATAAAACAATATTATTCTTTTCATGAGTTTCTCCAAAGTTCAAATATTTGCTCCATTAAAATAAGAATAACTTTGGTGTTTATTCTTTTCGGCCGGGCAAAATTTTTCCTGACCGATTTATTTATCCCGTAATCCCCCTTTTTTATATATTTCAATTCACGCTTTAACAAATAGTAAAAAAGGAAAGTATGAAAACACAAAAACTAATTCTTCCTGTTCTAATCCTGGCTGTATTAGCCACACTCTACTTCCTCTACTTCAGTCCTAAAGACGACCTCGGATTTTTTTCCGATTTTGATACGAACAGCAATGCAAATCGTGATATAATTGTAAAACTTCTTCCCGACAGGGGATTTGTTCAGGATAAAAATTCCGGCGGCACGGTATTCTATGTAGAAGACGGAGCCGGGCAGGTTGTAAAAGTTGTAGGCCCCTTAACGCTTCCTCCCGGAATGGATGTTACAAGCCGAGTGACTCTGAGGGGACATCTACACACAGATTATTTTCATGCAGCCTCAGTAACGCTCAGAAATTAGAATATAATAGATGCCGGCTTTTGAATTAATATCGAATTACAAGCCCGCTGGCGATCAGCCAAAAGCAATTAAAGAGCTTGTTGAAGGACTTAACCGGGGAGTAAAGCATCAGACTCTGCTCGGTGTTACGGGAAGCGGTAAAACTTATACAATGTCTAATGTAATTCAACAGCTTAACCGCCCCACGCTTATTATTTCTCACAACAAGACTCTTGCCGCACAGCTCTACTCAGAATTTAAATCCTTCTTTCCCAACAATGCTGTTGAGTTTTTTATCAGCTATTATGATTATTATCAACCCGAAGCATATGTAGTTAAGCGGGATCTTTATATCGAGAAGGATTTTTCTGTTAATGAAGAGATTGACCGCCTTCGCCTTAAAGCCACAACATCGCTGATAGAAGGGAGACGCGATGTGATTATTGTTGCCAGTGTTTCCTGCATCTATGGTATCGGCGCACCCGATGAGTATGCCCGCCAGATCCTGTTCCTGCATAAAGGTGAACATATTGAAAGAAAAAAATTGTTAAGGAACCTGATCGATATCTATTATGTCCGGAACGACGCCGATTTTTCGAGAGGAACATTCAGGGCGCGGGGTGATGTAGTGGAGATAATTCCCGCTTATCAGTATGAAGAAGCGGTCAGGGTTGAATTCTGGGGTGATGAGATAGAGAGAATTTCAATTATCGATTCTATTACCGGTAATGTTATAAGCGAGGTAGAATCCGCCCCGATCTATCCGGCAAAATATTTCGTTACCACGAAAGAGCAGGTCAACAGGGCAATTCAATCAATTGATGAGGAGCTTCGGGATAGGTTAAAATATTTCTGGTCGCAGGAGAAATATGTTGAGGCTCAGCGTCTTGAACAGCGAACTAAGTTTGATATTGAGATGATGAGAGAAATCGGCTACTGCAGCGGAATTGAAAATTATTCCCGTCATATGGATAACCGTCCGCCGGGCTCCCGTCCGTATTGTTTGTTCGATTACTTCCCGAAAGACTATCTGCTGATCATTGATGAATCGCATGTTACTGTTCCGCAGATAAGGGGAATGTATAACGGCGACCGTTCGCGGAAGGAGGTTCTGGTTGAATACGGATTCAGACTTCCAAGCGCTCTCGATAATCGTCCTCTAAAATTCGAGGAGTACGATGAATTAACCAATCAGGTAATCTATGTCAGCGCGACCCCGGCCGATTATGAACTTGCCAAAAGCGGAGGCGTTTTTGTTGAACAGGTTATTCGTCCCACCGGGCTGCTTGATCCTGAAATTGAAGTAAGACCTATTAAGGGTCAGATAGACGACTTGATAGGAGAAATAAGAAAGCGGGTTGAAAAGAACGAAAGAACTCTAGTAACCACACTTACAAAAAAAATGGCCGAAGATCTTTCGGATTATCTGGATAAATTGAAAATCAAAGTCCGGTATATTCACAGCGACATCGACGCGCTTGAAAGAGTTGAAATAATCCGGGATCTGAGGATCGGCGACTTTGATGTACTTGTGGGCGTTAATCTTTTACGCGAGGGGCTCGATTTGCCCGAGGTCTCTCTTGTTGCCATTCTTGATGCGGACAAAGAGGGATTTCTTAGAAGCGAGAGATCGCTGATGCAGACTGCGGGACGGACCGCCCGTAATGTAAACGGAAAGGTGATGATGTATGCCGATATTATAACCGAGTCAATGCGCAAAACAATTTACGAAACGAACAGGCGACGAAAACTCCAGGAGGAATACAATAAAGAAAATGGTATAACTCCAAAAACAATTTTTAAAAGTGTTGAAGAGATTCTTTCTTCCACGTCTATTGCCGATGTTAGAAAGAAGGATTATGAAAAAGAGGAAGCCCGGTTTCTTAAAGTTGCCGAACCGGTCGTGCGCTTTATGACAAAGGAACAGAAAGAGGAACTGATAGAACAGATGACGGAAGAGATGCTTACCGCGGCAAAGGATCTTGAGTTTGAAAGAGCTGCATTCCTTCGGGATGAAATTGAAAAAATGAAAAAGCTGGTTAAATAATCCCGCCGGTAAGTATCGGGATTTCAACCAGCCCGTTGAATTCCGCAAATTTACCTTATAATAAAGATTCCATAACTTTAATTAAATAATTCACCCCAGGTCTATCGGTTGTTGATTGTCCAACGTACTTAAATTTCAGAACCCCGTTTTTATCGATCAAAAACACCGCGGGAATATTCTGATCAACCTTGGA
Source organism: uncultured Melioribacter sp. (assembly GCA_964532065.1). Classification (GTDB taxonomy): domain Bacteria; phylum Bacteroidota; class Ignavibacteria; order Ignavibacteriales; family Melioribacteraceae; genus DSXH01. The sequence goes on along the minus strand of CAZHHG010000010.1, from coordinate 45,271 downwards.
ACCGCCCCATTCGTTCATAAATAGGCGAAGGGATTTTGATACGGTCCGAGATGAATCAATCAGTATCGGAAAAGGAGTCGGCACCTCTCCCTTTTTAAATTCATACTTCTCGGTGAAATAACTTTTTGCGAATTCCGCCCGACGCCTGCTTGCGTCGCTTTCGTCCTTTGGATTTTTCATCTCCTCTATTAACTTCAGCTGATCCGGAAAAGAATCAATCCATGCATGGGTAGTTTCTTCGCTGTACGGAAATATGTAGAGTATTTGAAGATCTAACTTTCCTTTGATTCGTTTTTCGAGCTCAAGTAATTGAGCATACTGGTAATTACAGATGGAACACCATCTTCCTTCGGCCGCGTAGCCACGTGGAAAAACGAGCAGAACATTTTTTCCTTTATAATCCGAGAGTGAAACACTTTTCCCGTCGATTGTGGGCATTGTAAAATCGGCCATTTGTTTTTCAAGCATTGCGGGCTGTGCGTTTAAATATGGATGGGAAAAGGAAACAATGATCAACAGAAATAGAAACGAAATTATTTTATTCGGTTTCATAACACTCCTTTATTTAGTTTTAAGTTACACCCCCCTCTTAATGAAGAGTAATGAAACGAAGACGGTTTTACTCTTTTTAATTAGGCAGGATAATTGTTACGGTTGTTCCTTTACCGGATTCACTTTCTATTTCGATTTTTCCTTTGTGCATATCTACAAATTCTTTAACGAGAATCATACCGAGCCCCGAGCCGGATTCGCCTGCTGTTCCGATTGATGTATTTTTGGTATCGAGAGAATAGAGATCCTTTATAGTGTTTTTATCCATACCAATTCCATTATCTTTTATCGTAATGACACTTCTTTCATTGGTGTGCTTACAGGAAATTGTTATTCGGCCCCCATGGTTTGTAAATTTAACGGCATTGAAAATAACATTTCGAAGTATTGCGTTAAGCATTTCCCCGTCGGCCAGAACTGTATCATTGCTGCCGCAGAAATTTTCCACCGAAATGTTTTTAGCCGAAATGCGGAATGAAATAAGAGCAATAATTTTTTCCACAACACTTTGTAAATGGATTTTTACCGGTTCAAATTTAATTTCGCGGCGCTGGTTCTTGGCCCACATAAGAAGATTTTCAAGAAGATCGAAATCCTTTTTTATAAGCCCGCTTACAACAGCAATAGCGTCCTTTTTCTCCGATTCGCTCAGCTCGTCGTATTGATCTCTTAAAAGTCCAAGCGCGGAAAATGTAGCTCCGAAAGGTTCGCGCAAATCATGAGCAATAATTCTAAAAAATTTATCCCTTACTATATTGATTCTATTCAGCTCGTCGGATACTTTTTTCTTTTCGAAATAACGGAATGTTAGAATAATAGCAATTACAAGAAAGAGCGTTGCAATAACCACAAGGTAATTCCGCTGCCTTATTTGATAATCCAGATCCTTCTGCAGAACCTCCTTTTCACGTTCGGACTTTTCAAATTTAATAAGGGATTCAAGTTCCCCAAGTTTTATCATTTCCTCCTTGGTAACAATGGAATCATTTAATGCGTTATATTTCTCATAATAATATAATGCGCTATCGAGACGACCGCTTTTTTTGTAAAGCTCGTAATATTTTTTAAAAGTTGAAGCGGCTAAAGATGAGGAATTTAACTCGTTCGATTTTTTTAATGCAAGCGAAAGAAACCGTTCTCCTGTTTTAATATTATTCAGGGCAAGATAAATACCCGCCAGGCTGTTTAGATTATTTACTTCGCCTACAGCATTAAATATTCGTTTGTTCAATTCGAGAGATCTTAATGAATAGTCGAGGGCGTCCTGGAATTCACCTTTTTGGTACAGGACATCGCTTAAACCGCTCCAGACTTCCGCGATTCCCTTCTGATAATTTAAATTTTCATATAACTTTTCTAGCGCGATGTAGGATTTTTCAGCTCTGGATAAATCACCGCTCCTTTGTGAAATTCTTGCAATTGCAAGCAGAATTCTTCCGTGCATCTCTTCAAGATTAAGATCTACCGCAATTTCCCCGGCTCTCTCAAAGAAGTCGAGTGCGCGCCCGGGATCGTCCTGTGATACATATAGCCGTCCTAGATTAACATAACAGTATGCTAATCCACGCCGATCGTTAATTGATTCGAAAATTTGAATTGAGCGCTGAATATTTTCTGTTGCGGCAACAACATTATTCTTTAATCTGAAAACATCGCCGATGTTATTGTAGGAGTAAGCAATTTGATCAGAATTTCCGGCGTTTTCAGCGGCCTTTAATGCGGCAATGTGATATTCATATGCAACTTCTATTGCACCGGTATTAACGTAAGTTATTCCCAGATAATTATTTGCTCTTGCCTCGCCGGACCGGTCCTGAAGGCTAATATAAATTTTCAGCGCTTCTTTCCCGAGTTGAATGGCGGTTAACGGTTCGTTACTCCTTCGCTTCCAGGTTTCCTCCAGTAGTATTCTGGCTTTTGAAGAATCGTCGAAAGAAGAAATTTGACCCAGGACCGAATGGATTTTGGTTTGAGATTGGAGCGCGCAAGAGAATATTAACAAAAGCAATATTATCTGCTTATACATTAACTTCCTTTAATTGTCGGTCAAAACTACAAAGAGTTATATATGATGACAAGACCCGGATTGAATATTCTGGAGAAGAGAAAATGCCGGCAATAATTTCAATTAATTCTAAAATAATAAAATCGTTAAGAAAAGGAGAGAATGCCGGATAGATCCGGCATCCCGAAAAATCTGATTTCCGGTTTACAATCCCAGTTTTGTCCTTAAATCCTTTGGTATCGCATCTTTATTAATCATGATAGCAACAGTTTTTAGCCTTACATAAGATTCGCTCATGTACCAGTATCCGTCAAATTTTTTATCTTTTGTTCCCCACGAGTTCTTTGTGTAATAATACTTAGTGCCGTTCTGATCGACCGCTATTCCCGTAAGATGCATCAGATGGTCGTCCGTTGTTGTGTGGTTATCGAACGATTCCTGTCTCATCTCCTGTGTAATCGTTTTTTCCTTTACCGGCCCGTCCGCCTCTTCACCCTCTTTGTTATCTGCCGGATCAAGAGGTATTATAGCTGTTCCTTTCTTTCTGTCGAATTCCTTTTCGCTTACATCACCATCCCAGCAGACCGAATAACCGTTTGAAAGAGCATTCTCCATTACCATTATCAGCTCGTCGATAGGCAGATTGTAATAAAGGTCTTTACTCCAGTTATCGGGAATCTCAAGATCAAATTTAGTATAGAAGGGTCTGTGGGTATAGGATGTCAGTTCGACATAATCGTCAGGATTAAAACCGAGCTTTTCGGCAAAGCCGCCCGGCGTATATACATTTCCCTGATATGTGAATTGTTCCGGTGGAACGCCAAGGTAAATATTAAGCGCAGATTCCAGAACGTTTTTCCATAATGGGGTTATTTTTCCGCCGCGATTCTTTTTTACACCGTCCATTATTCCTTCAAGCACCGAGGACATTTCTCCGTGATTATGTTCTTCTTCACCAATATTCATTCCTTTATAAATTTCTTCGGGTACAAATCCGAATTCCTTGATTACATTTGTAACATCATGCGCTTGTCCGCCGACCCCGAAATTATACTGTCCGTGATACCGCAGATACTTTTCGGCTTTGGATGGATATGAAAAACGTACAAACCACATCGGGGAAAGAATGTGTTCCCCTTTGCCCATTCTAATTAATTCGCTTTCAACAAAAGATGTTGTTGCAAAAGACCAGCAGGTTCCCGTTCTCGCCTGATTTTTAACAGGTGTAGTCTCTACCTGATGCATCATGGTAAATTCATAGGTTTCCTTTTTGCTTTTTTCCTGTCCGGTTATTAATAAGGGAAAAACTAACAGCAGAAGAATCGGCCATAAATTAGTTTTAAGACGAGTCATATTAGCTCCATTACAATAATTCAATTAAAGTTCCGGTTCAAATTTATAGCAACGGATTTATAATTCATAACTAATAATTTATTCTGACAATTGATTTTAAATTCAGTCCGAGCTAATTTCATTTTCGTTACTAATAAAAAAGTGCTGAAATGAAGACTTTCATCAAATTTTTTTGCTTGATCACCCCGCTTGTCATTATCTTTTTTGTAAATATTCAGGCCCAGGATAAGAAATTCGGTTTGGTAATCCACGGGGGCGCCGGCAGAATTCTTAAATCGAATATGAGTCCTGAAAGAGAAGCGGAATACACAAACACATTAACAAGCGTGCTTGAAGCGGGTTACAAAATTCTATCGGAGGGAGGAACCTCTCTCGATGCCGTCCAGGCAGTTATCCGGATGATGGAAGATTCTCCTTTGTTTAATGCAGGTAAGGGGGCGGTTCTAACGGAAAAGGGCGTTGCCGAACTCGATGCTTCAATCATGGACGGCAAAACGCTTGCCGCGGGGGCTGTAGCCGGAATTAAACGCGTTAAAAGCCCCATTACACTTGCCCGACTGGTAATGGAAAAATCGCCACACGTAATGATGATTGGCGACGGAGCCGAAGAGTTTGCTAAAGAGAACAATCTGGAGATGGTGGATAACAGTTATTTCATTACAAAGGAAAGATGGGAATCGTATCAGAGAACCCTCAAGCGCCGTGAAGAGGAGAAAAAAATTGAGAAGCACGGAACAGTCGGCGCTGTTGCACTCGATATGGACGGCAATATTGCGGCCGGAACATCAACAGGCGGAATGATGATGAAAAAATTCGGACGCGTTGGCGATGCGCCGATTATCGGAGCGGGCACTTATGCGGATAATAGAACATGCGGTGTTTCTGCAACCGGAAGCGGCGAGTATTTTATCAGAATCGGTGTTGCTAAGGATATTTCTTCTCTTATGCAGTATAAAGGAATGAATCTCCTGTCTGCCTCTACAGAAGTAATTAAAAAAGTTGAAGATCTCGGCGGAACCGGCGGAGTTGTCTGCCTTGATAAAGATGGAAATGTTGCAATGCCTTTCAATACAGAGGGAATGTACCGCGGATACTACATGAGCGGTAATGCCCCGGTAGTAAAAATTTATAATGATTGATTCTTTTTATCGTTGAAGTGAAATAATTTAGCCCTAATCGCCTTGAGGAAAAAATGGAGTTACACAATCAAATTAATTACCTCGCTGTTCTAGTATGCGCTGTAATAGCACTCGGAATAGGAGCTTTCTGGTATAGTCATATGTTCCTGGGAAAAGTATGGGTAGCTTCGCTCGATAAGTCCGAAGATGAATTAAAGAAGGATTTTAAACCGCTTAAAGCATATTCGATATCATTTCTTTCGGAACTTGTTCTGGCGTTTGTTCTCGCAATGATTATGAGTTATGCCGGAGTTTCTACGCCCGAAGAAGGGATTAAAGTGGCATTTATGGCTGCGATCGGATTTATTGCAACTACCATGACGGTTAACTTCTTGTTCGAAGGAAGAACCTTTCAGCAATTCGTTATCGACGGCGGTTATCATTTTATTGTTCTGCTGATAAACGGTTTAATATTGGGCGCGTGGCCGGCTTGAATTTTTTTGGACTAATTAACTTGATGCGTTGCGTGCTCCATGGTGTTTCAACGCCGCAGATTATCCTGATCTTCTTTTGAAAGCTTTTTCCTTTAATTTTTTCCGATTTTTTAGATTGTAACTGAACAGAATTTTTTTAATTATTATCCCGTGAATAGATAATTAAGCAGGACAACACCCGAATGACAGATTCAATAAATAAAATAAAATCATTTATTCCGAGCATATTTCTTTTTCTTATACTGATTACGGGGATGGTTAATTCTCAGAACCTGAGATTGAGCGTTGAGGGAAAAGTAACCGACGGATCAACCGGCGAGACGATTCCGCTGGCGAATGTATTTCTTTCACAGACAACGCTGGGTTCCTCTACCGATGAAAACGGATATTTTAAAATTCAAAACGTTCCTGTATCCCTCTTCTCTCTGGTAGTTTCTGTTATTGGTTATGAAACCAAAATTGTAAGCGTTGATTTTAGAGACGGAAAGAACAAATATATCGATATAAAACTACAGCCAACCGTTTATCTTCTCGACGAAGTAAGTGTCAGGGATAAGGCGGATGAAAACTGGGAAAGCCAGTATCAGCGTTTTAAAAAAATCTTTTTCGGCAACAACGAGTTTGCAAAACACTGCGAAATAAAAAATCCGTACTTTATCAACTTTACTGAGGACGGCAGCAGATTATTCGCCGAAGCTTCAACGCCGATTATTATAATAAACAAAGCTCTCGGCTACGATATTGAATGCATACTGAATTATTTCGAGCATAATAAAAGCGACGGCTCTGTATCGTATTCCGTATTTCCGCTTTTTAATGAAATTAAAACAGCAGACGAGGATTCGTTGGAGTATTTTATATCCAACAGAGAAAAAGCTTACTTAGGCTCTACCATTCACCTGCTCTCGTCTCTCGCGCGGGGAAAGTATAATTTCAGGGACGAAGGATTTGAATTGAGAAGAGGCGCGGGGATCGTTAATAAAGCCGAAGAAATTGTAGAACACAATCGGGCGACAAACAGATATTTTCTGGTTTTCAATAATTGTATTAATATTGAGTATTGGAATAACGGAACCCGGACGTATTCTGTTCTCTGTCTTAATTTCGGATCAACAGAATTCAGTTCGGACGGCTACTTTCTGGCGCTCGGTGAATTTTCGATCTCCGGTGAAATGGCCAGGGAGGGAATAGCCACGCTTCTTCCCCGGTTCATTGAAGTGAACGAATAATTATCCGGCAGATTCCCAAAACTAATCGGTATTAAATAAATAGACTCAATTATGCGGATTGATTTTTTTGTATTCGACCTGGACGGAACCCTGGTTAACTCTCATGAGACAATCTTTAAGGCAACTAAACACGCTCTTAAAGAAGTAGGAATTGATAATAATATTGATCGGACCAGATTTCTTAATATGATCGGTATGCACTTCGAGGATATTTTTTCTGAATTCGGTTTTAAGGTTCCCGATTTCGACGAGTTTCTCAGAATATATAAATCGATCTACTTCGATTATATTGATAATTCTAAACTCTACCCGGATGTTAAGACCGTAATTGAATCTGTAAAAAAAGAGGGGAGAAAAGTAGGACTGCTTACAACAAAGGGCCAGGATCAGGCCGAATTAATACTGAAGCATTTCGGATTATACGAGTTGTTCGACGGAATAATGGGAAGAAGGCCCGGAATAAAACATAAACCTTCGCCCGAACCACTTATTAAATTATGCGCCGAGGTTGAAACCCGAATTGAAAACACTATTATGATAGGCGATTCAGAACTGGATGTTGAATGCGGTAAAACTGCAGGCTCTCTTACCTGCGCAGTATCTTACGGTTACAGGAACCGTAAATTGCTTGAGGACACGAAACCGGATTATTTGTTTGATAATATCTCCCAGATAGAATATTTATTGAACCGGGGAAATTAATCTGCAAGGAGGAAAAGATGGATAACGGGAAAGTATCGGTTAGTAATATTAACGGAATCGCAACCGTTAGTTTTTCACATCCCAAGAGCAACTCCCTCCCGGCTAAATTATTAAAGGAGATTACCGATGCAATTAATAAGATGGCGCACGATAAGAATGCCCGCGTAATTGTAATTAGAAGTGAAGGTGAAAAAGCTTTTTGCAGCGGGGCTTCCTTCGACGAGTTGCTGACTATTAAAGATTATAAAAGCGGTAAAGAATTCTTTATGGGATTTGCCCGGCTTATTAATGCGATGCGTAAATGTCCTAAATTTATTATCTGCCGTGTTCACGGAAAAACAGTCGGCGGAGGAGTAGGTATTGCGGCGGCGGCCGATTATACACTCGCTTCGAACGAGGCATCGGTTCGTTTAAGCGAACTTCTTCTTGGTATCGGACCATTTGTGGTTGGTCCTGCTGTCGAAAGAAAAATCGGTAAGACCGCTTTTATTACAATGTCAATTGATGCCGAATGGCACGATGCGTTCTGGGCCAAACAGAACGGACTTTATACAAAAGTCTTTGCGACAAACCGGGAACTGGATGAAGCAGTCTCCGAAATAGCAAAGAAAATTTCGAATTGTAATCTCGATTCGGTTGCCCAATTGAAAAAAATCTTCTGGAAAGGAACCGAAGACTGGGACGAGCTGCTTGAGGAAAGAGCGGAAATCAGCGGCAGGCTGGTTGTATCCGAGTTTACCAGGAATTATATAAAACAGTTTAAGGGTAAATGAGATTATCTAAATCGCCGGTCGTATATCTATCGGGACTCTATCTGGTTTCAGCCCTCGTTCGCCTGTCTGTCAATTTTTCAACTGAATTTATTCCCGGCGCAAACGGCGCATTTTATCTGGTAAATATCAGGTCGATTATTGAAGAAGGGGAGATTTTTTTTAAGGATTTTCCGCTTGTCTTCTGGCTTGAAGCATTTATTGCCCGGGTGATTAATTTCCTTGGAATTGCCGGCATAGAACAATCGATTGATCTTGCATCCCGCATTTTCGATTCTCTGGTTCCTCCGCTTGCTATAATTCCTGCGTATCTATTGTCCAAAAAACTTTTGGAGAGTAATAAGGAAAATCACGCCACCGTTATTATTTCGTCACTCTCTATTCTGTTTATTTCGTTTTTAATTCTTGTTTCCGATTTTCAGAAAAATGCGCTGGGATTAATCTGGATTTTCTTTCTCATGCTGTATGCAAATAAGAGTCTGCAGGAAAAAGGGCTTATAAATTATCTTCTAACTTTCTTCTTTTTTATCTTGACCGGCATTACTCATTTCGGATGTTTCTCGGTTGCTATTCTATATATGGTTCTGTTGATTACAGTTAAATATGCTGTAAAAAGAAAAACTATTCTTAAGCCGGCGGCAACGCTGCTTGTAGTTATAGTAATATCTTATGGATTAATCACGCTGATAAGTCCGCCCAGGATTAAGACCCTGCTAAATTTCCCGCTTCAGATTTTCCGCGATCCGGTTTTAATTCTCCTTTTACAGCGCCAACCATCCCTTTCCCCGATCGATTTCTTGAGCATGCTGTTTGTAAACGCAGTTTCAATTACAGCGCTTAAAGTTTATTTGAAGAGAATAAATGTAATTCCGGAACACAAAAAAATTTTTATTCTTACATCCATTGTTGTTTCCATCTTCCTTGCGTTCCCTTTAATCGGTCTTGAATGGTCGCAGCGGTTAAACTTCATCTCGTATGTTACTATGTTCCCGCTGCTTCCGTTTATCTATTCGAACACCGAATCATTTACGCGGAAAAAACTTTTTCTGGCGATGATTATCGTTATAACGGCGTTGTCTCTCTTCGCAAGAATAAACATGAAAAATTATTCTAATATGGGAAGAGAACAGTTCAACGAACTGAAAGTAATTAAGGAGAAGCTGCCATCGGAAGGAAGTCTTTTGCTTGTAACCCGCCACGGAATGGAATGGTGGGCGTCTTATGTTCTACGCGTTAGCGTCGTAATTGAAAAAGTTCTGATAAAAGAATACTGGGACCGCTTCGATTATCTCCTGTTCCTTGTGCAGAAAAATGGGAAAGCGCCTTTCGGGCCCGCCGGTATCCATGGACCGCCATTCCGTGAACCGGTCGTTCCGCCGCAATCGAAATTATTTTATTCCGGTCAGTATTACGATCTTTACAGGTCTCGTATAAAACCGGAAGATATGTCGATCTTTAATGAGAGGAAAAAATGAAATTGTTATCAACTATAGTATTACTTTTTACACTGGTGCTGAATGCGCAGCAGAAAAACGACCTCTTTGAAGGAAATTCCGGAACAATGGTTGTTTATGATTTTAATAGGGACGAATATCTGACAATAAATAGTGAAAGAGCGGCTCTCCGATTTACACCCGCATCCACTTTTAAAATCCCGAATTCACTTATCGGACTGGAAACCGGTGTTATTAAAGATGAAAATTTTATCATTGCCTGGGATGGAAATAAACGGTGGAATGAGGAGTGGAACAGGGACCACACTCTCAGCTCGGCAATTAAACTTTCTGTCGTCCCTTATTACCAGGAACTCGCGAGGAGAGCGGGTAAAGAAAAAATGGAACACTTCCTTAACCTGATGGATTACGGAAATAAAACAATAGGGGAGAGAGTGGATTCTTTCTGGCTCGACGGATCCTTGATGATTTCGGCCGACGAACAGATCGATTTCATGAAAAAGTTTTACGGTTATAAACTTCCGGTCTCAAAGAGATCTATTGATATTGTAAAAGAGATTATGAGCGAAGAAAAATATTCCCGATCAATATTGAAATACAAAACAGGCACCGGGGAAAAAGCCTCCGGGGAATTTATAGGCTGGCTTGTCGGATACGTAGAAAAAGGAAGCGAGGTTTATCTTTTTGCGTTTAATGTGGATGGAAAAACATTCGAAGAAACAATGGAGATCCGCGCCCGGTTATCGCGAAAAATTTTAATGGAATTGAAAATACTGGAGTAACGGTTATAGAAAGGAGGAATTTTTAAAATGAGTTTTACTCTCCGGTTAGTGATTGTCGCATTATTATCTTTTGTAATTCAGCTCTATTTCATTGCCGGAATTACCGGATCGCTTAAAACGGCGTTCCCGGGAATTAATCGTAAACGTCTGAAGATTATTGTCTGGTCGGTCCTGATCTACGCAAATCTCTATTTGATTATCGCTTTATTCTACCTGATCTATAATCAGTTTTCCGCTTCCCGCGCTGTGTTTCCTCCGCCGTTCAAATCCTTCGATTATATCATACAGTTCCCGTTCTGGATTTATATTCTGATTGTTGTTCAATCGATTCTCTTTTATGCAATAATAGATATTTTTAGATTCATCGCGGTTCTTTTCTCAAAGAATCTTAACTCAAAATTGAAATTCCATTTTGCTGCGGCCCGTTTGATAATAGTTCTCTTTTTTATCATATATGTTCCGATCAGAACTTATTATGATTATTCAACAGTATCGACCAGGGTTGTTGAGTATAATAAAGAAGGATTGCCGGAACGCCTCCATAATTTTAAAATCGTACTTATTGCCGATGTTCAGGCGGACCGGTATACGGACGAAACCCGCCTGAACCGTTATATTGAAGCGGTTAATAACGCAACTCCGGATCTTGTTCTTATTGCGGGAGATGTTATAACATCCACACCGGATTATATTGATGTTGCGGCAGAGCAGCTTGGGAAAATTCAGTCGAAGCATGGTGTTTTTTCATGCGTTGGCGACCATGATAACTGGGCTTACCGGCAGGATACCGAACGAAGTCTGCGGGAAATTAAAGCCGCTCTTATATCGCAGAACGTTCGAATGATCGACAACGAAAAAATAATTTTACCGGTCGATTCAACCCGCATTGGAGTTACTTTTATAACAAACACTTATGTAGAAAGGATTGAGAAAGAAATAATTGATAGTCTTACAAACCACGCGGACGGCGAAGACCTAAGAATATTCCTTACCCATCAGCCCAGAGAATTTTTAATTGAGCAGGCGCGCGATTCAAACTACGATCTCTTTTTTGCAGGTCACACACACGGTGGGCAGCTGACATTCTTTTTTCCTTTTATAAATCTTACTCCAACCCTTATCGAAACCAGGTATGTAAAAGGTGATTTCCGTTTTGGTGATATGCTTGCAATTGTAAATCGCGGACTCGGAATGTCTCTTGCGCCCGTCAGGTATAATTCCTCTCCCGAAGTTACTGTAATTGTGTTAACTGGCCGGTAGAAACATCCAAGCCTAATACCGCGTACTGAATTCCACGTTAAAATATTATTATATTTAAAAGAAATTTAAGACGGTGTTGCCATGAAGGTTACAAAAAACCTCAGACTAATAGCTCTAATCCGCGATTTTGTGAGAGACAGGTTCAACCTGGATGAGGATAAAGCGGATGAACTGCAGACAATTGAAACTATTAAAAAGGGGATCGAATTCCGGGGCACGAACCTATGGGTTTTGATATTTGCTATCATTGTTGCATCTGTTGGATTAAATGTTAATTCAACAGCCGTCATTATCGGCGCAATGCTTATATCCCCTTTAATGGGCCCTATTATGGGAATTGGTCTCGGAGTCGGGATAAACGATTTCGATCTTATAAAAAAAGCGTTTAAGAATTTAGGGGTAGCCGTAGGCATAAGCGTTATTACTTCGGCCATCTATTTTTTTATCTCTCCGCTTGGGGAGGCGCAGTCCGAACTTCTCTCCCGAACTACACCGGCAATCTGGGATGTTCTCATAGCTCTATTCGGCGGATTGGCGGGTATTGTTGCCGCGTCCAGAAAACACGTCAGCAATGTAGTTCCCGGCGTAGCGATTGCAACAGCGTTGATGCCTCCTTTATGCACGGCCGGTTACGGATTAGCTTCGGGCAATATTCCGTTCTTCCTCGGAGCGTTTTTCCTCTTCTTCATTAATAGTGTGTTCATAAGTTTTTCAACGCTTGTTATAGTTCGATTTCTTAAATATCCCCAGAAAGAATTTATTGATGAGGCAACAGAGAGAAAAGTTAAACGCTATATACTTGTAATCATCCTGATTACCGTAATTCCGAGTCTCTTCATGGCTTATAATATTGTAGACAGAAGTATTTTCGAAAGGAACGCAAATCTCTTCATAAATAACGAACTCGCTTTCAGAAATACCCACATTTTGAGTAAGAACATCCTTCTTGAAAAAGGTAAAAAGCTTATAGAGGTTTTTCTGGTAGGCGAGACGCTTGATGATAAAACACTCGACCTGACTAAAGAGAAACTTGAAAAATACGGAATAGGAGACGCCGAACTTTTAATCAATCAGGGTATTGAAGGCCGGGAAGAGTTTAATCTGGATTTTATAAAAACCGGATTAATTGAGGATTTATATAAAAAGAACGAGGAGCTTCTTAAATCGAAAGAGAAAAGAATTGAATTTCTGGAAAACGAACTTGCAAAAGCCGGGCTTGCCCGTTATCCGGTAGATGAAATTTTCTTGGAAGCAAAAGCGCAGTATCCCGGTATTGTTCAGTTCTTTGTTGATAAAACTGTTATTGCAAATTCTAAAACTAATCAGCTCGATACCGTTACTGTTGCGTTTGCAAAATTCGGTTCACGTCTTTCTGCCGGCGAAAGAAAGCGCCTTGAAAACTGGATTACCGCCAGAACTAAACCCTCAGCACTGAAACTGATTGTAGAATAAAGTGGACTTATTAGAAATATATTCTTTAAGCGATCTTTATATTTATCCCGTTAAATCGCTTGGCGGAATCAGACTTAAGAGTTCTGAAGTTACCGAACGGGGTTTGAAATATGACCGGCGCTGGCTTCTGGTAGATGAATCCGGTAAGTTTATTACACAGCGGGTTTATCCGCAGATGGCGCTTATTGAAGTGGAAATTGAAAACGGGCGGCTCGAATTTAATCATAGGTTTAAAAAGGAAAAGTTCAGCCTGAAGGTTGAAAGAAATTCCGGCGTTAAAACCGAAATCGTGATTTGGAACGATAAGGTGTCTGCTCAATTTGTAGGTTGTGAAGCAGATGAATGGTTCAGCGATATGATCGGCGTTAAGTGCCGGATGGTCTTTATGCCCGACGAAACAAACCGAACGGTTGATAATCGGTATTCGCACGGTAATGAAATTGTAAGCTTTGCAGACGCTTATCCGTTTTTATTGATAGGGCAATCCTCCCTCGACGATCTCAATTCCCGTTTAATAGAAAAATTACCAGTTAACCGTTTCAGGCCGAATCTGGTTTTTAAGGGCGGAAATCCTTTTGACGAGGACCGGATTAAAAGCTTTGCTATTGGCGGCGTTACATTTTTTCCGGTTAAGCCGTGTGCACGATGTGTAGTTACTACTATAAACCAGCAGAATGCTCAGAAGAATGAAGAACCGTTAAGGACTCTTTCGGAATACCGGACTGTTAATAATAAAGTGATGTTCGGCCAGAACCTGATACATAAGGGGCACGGGATTATATCCATTGGAAACGAATTAAAAATAACCGCGTGGAAATAAATGCTCACAATTTTTGACCTTCTTAAAGGTCACGATCTCCGCTCAATAGGTAAATCGAATGAAGTTGTTAAGATTGTAACAAGCGACCCGGATTTGTTCGATGAAGTATTCAACGGAATATTTCATGAAGATAAAATAATCAGAGCCAGATGCTCGGATGCGGTTGAAAAAGTCGCAAGAACTTTTCCAGTCTATATTCAAAAAAAGAAATCAATACTTCTTAAAAACTTATCGAATTTCAAACAGAAGGAAGTCCTCTGGCATGTAGCGATGATGATCGGTTATCTTAAACTCAATTCTGCCGAGGTTGCCAGGGCGGCCGGATTCCTTTTTAAGTGGCTTAAAGAGGAAGAGAGTATAATTGTTAAGGTAATGTGTATGCAGACTCTAGCCGAGCTCTCTTTAAATCATACGAAGATGAGAAAGAGTGTGCGTGACGAAATTCAGAGACAAATGATTAACGGCGCGCCCGGCGTAAAGGCAAGAGGAAGGAAACTAATTAAACTTCTTGAATCTGTTCACTAGAATATCGGAGCATTCAATGAAACAATGGTACGAGGAAATGTTTTCTAATTATGCAAAAAAGTATGACGAAGAGATTTTTACAAAGGGTACATTAGGCGAAGTTGATTTTATTGAAAATGAGATCGGACATAATAAGTCCGCATACCTGCTTGATGTAGGATGCGGTACCGGCAGGCACTCTATTGAACTTGCGAAACGGGGCTACAGGATAACCGGTATTGATCTCTCCGAAGCCCAGATAAAACGAGCAAAGGAAAAGGCTGAGATTCAGAAAGTTAATCCCGAATTTCTGGTTAAAGACGCGCGTGACTTTGATTTCAACGAAAAATTTGATCACGCGATTTTAATCTGCGAGGGGGCCTTCTCCCTTATGGAAACCGACGAAATGAATTTCAGAATCCTGCAGAATGTATTTAAATCCATTAAACAAGGCGGAAAATTTATCTTCACGGCGCTTAACGCACTATTTCCCCTTAATAACTCGGTTAAAGATTTTATCAACGGCGATTCCGAAAATGTCTTTTCGGTTCAGAATAATTTTGATCAAATGACTTTAAGAGACCACTCAGAAATAACCATGACGGATGATTCGGGAGTGGAGATGAGACTCCGGTGCAACGAAAGATATTTTATGCCGTCTGAATTGACGTGGTATCTTAAAACTATCGGATTTTCCGGATCGGAAATTTTCGGATGCAAAATCGGGGCTTTCAGCAGAAACCACCGCCCATCGAAAGATGATTACGAACTGCTTGTAATCGCCGTCAAATAAACAATTAACTAAAATAGAAAGGATAGTAGAATGGCTAATGTTCTAAACTGGTTTGAAATTCCCGCAAGGGATCTAAATAGAGCTGTAAAATTTTATACTCAGGTGCTCGGGGGAGAATTCTACCAGACAGATTTGGGCGGACTCAAAATGGCTTTTTTCCCGATGGAGGGGGATGGTGTAGGCGGCGCCTTGTGCCAGGGAGAATATTACAATCCGACTCAGGACGGCCCGGTTATTTATCTTAATGCAAATCCGGATTTAAGCGAACCCCTTTCTAAAGTTGAAGCTGCCGGAGGAAAAGTGATTATGGATAAAAAATTTATTGCAGAGGATATCGGCTTTATGGCTTTGTTTATAGATTGCGAAGGAAACCGGGTGGCTTTTCACTCAAATAAATAAAGAATATTGACGGGGACGAATAATCGCCCCCTCATTATTTATAAATTATATTTTCTCTCAAGATCCTTTGCCCTGAATGTAAGTCTGTCATTTTCAAGATCATCGATATCGTCAAGTAACTGTTTAACCTTGTTGCGGTCGGTAGCCTGTTTCATGTAGATATCCACAAGGTGTTTATAAGCAGTATACTTATCTCTATCTTCTCCGGAGCGCAATGCCTGTCTGTAATATTGCTCGGCTTTATTAAACTGATTCTTTTTGAAATAAACGAAACCGAAAATAAGATTAAACCGGCGTTCCAGATCACCGGCTTTGCTCAGGTCGGGACGGGCAGAGGCGGACTTCTCTAATTCGGTAATAGATCTACCCGAAGCAATCTCCACCGTAAACCGGTGAAGCCACCGGCTCTCTTTTTCGAATCGGCGCATGGTGTCAAAAAATTCTTTATACCTTTCATCCAGCTCCGATTCGTATTTTTTTAGAAGGGAAGTATTTCCTGTTAGCCACGCATTAGTTACTATAATATATTTTGCATTACCCGCCGCACCTCTCCAGGTAGGCTTTTCATTCTCGAGAGAATTGATTGCGTGTTTGATTGCCAGGTCGGACTTACCCGTTGCGTCATAGTACCGGGCTTTCGTGTATTCTTCGATCAGATTCTGATTGTCAGAATTAATCAGCGATTCAACCTTTTCGAATTCATTCAGGTTTAAAAGCCGCTGACAGTAGGAGTTTAGTGTTCTTTTGCTCTTCGGGAATCTTTTTAGAAATTCTTCAAAGTATCTAATCGATGCCGCATCATTATCCTCCAGACTCGAATAAACCTCTATAAGAGTAAGAGCGGTCTGACCGTATGTTAGTTTTCCTTTTTCGTAAGCGGAATTCAAATAGGCGAGTCCTTTATCGCGGTCGCCGGACATTCCGAGTACGCCGGCAATAAACCCTGAAACACCGCTTAAGCGGTCGGCGTAATAGTGAAGCATACCAAGCACAAGATAGGCGTCGTAAAACTGCGGATCGGATTCTAGTATCTCTTCCATAATATTTTTAGCTTTCATTCCGCTTCTGAACGCGCTCCACCACGAGCCGTCAATTCCGTATATCCTTCCAAGATATGCGTAGATAGAACCGAAATAGAATTTATTTTCGGTGTTGAATTTGGAGTCTTCAAATTTTTCTATCACACCTTCGCAATAATCAATTATCTCTTTGTTGAGAGCTTTTCTGCCGGCGTCCCGTTTAGCCGGATCCAGTTCGGCTATTCTCTGGTAGTATTCAAGAATCCTTGCGTTTATATAATAATAGTAGTATTTGGGGGAGCCCGGCATTGCTTTTATTTGATCCTGTGATAGCTTAAATGCGCGGTCGAACTCCTCGTTGAATGTATGATCGATTATCTGCCGGTCCAGGGAATTCGGTTCGAATGAACCGGCAAAAAGGATAACCGGAAAAAAGAGAGTGAAAAAGATTTTCTTCATAGAAATCGGTCCGTTTTTAAAGTTGCCAATGATTATTTTTGCGTTACAAGATAAACAAAAATTTTGAGTATCTTAATCCCGAGTTTAATGACCCGGTACGAAAAGGATTTTTTATGAATAAGTTGAACCTGTTTCTTAAGACCACTTTTTTCGGCGGTTTTCTTGTTGTCCTTCCGATTATAGTACTGATTTTTGTCCTCAACTGGTTTTATGAATTTCTGATCGAAAATATCCGCCCAATTACAAACCTATTAGTAGAAACAGCCCGTGTAAGCGAGGTAATTGCCGCAGTTATTGCCGTAATTATTATGCTCCTCCTCTTTTTTGTTGTCGGACTCCTGGTTCAGACGCGTTTAGGCAAATTCTTCTTTCAGATTTTTGAAGAGCGGCTCTTAAAGCGGATACCGATTTACAGGATTATAAAAGAAACGGTAATCCAGCTTTTCGGAGGGGAGAAAATGATCTTTAAAGGAGTTGCACTCGTCCGGCCATTTCATAACGATACTATTATTACTGCATTCATTACAGACGAAAGTCCGAACGGCTATATATCGGTTTTTGTTCCTTCTGCCCCGGCGCCAACCGGCGGATATATCTATCATATCAGAAAAGAATATGTTATAAAAATTGATTACCCGGTTGAGCAGGCAATGAGAACAGTTCTTAGTCTTGGCGCGGGTTCAAAAGATTTTATCTCGAAACTGCAGGAACTGGAAATAAAAGAAAAATAAACTGCGTTCAATCTCTTTCCGGCTCGCCGGAAACATTACCTCAGAAAATTCCGTCCAATACAATATATTTTCCTTTTATACGTTTACCATGGTAGAAAATAAATTAATATGACTCTATTAAACGAGAATAATTTAATAGACAGGTGCAGAATGGGGGAATCTGCAGCATTCGGACCTTTGATTAAGCTCTACAGGCAAAGGATACTCTCCTACCTGTTTAAGCTTTGCGGAAACAAGGATTTAACCGAAGATCTCTTCCAGGAAACACTGATTAAAATCTGGAGGGGATTAAAAAACTATAAAGATCAGAATAAATTCTCTTCCTGGATCTTTTCGATTGCACATAATACGGCTATGGATAAATTGAGAATGAATAACAGAGAGAAAGATATTTATGAAATCAGTGATATGGAGTTTCCATCATCTGCAAGCGACCCATACAGTGAGCTTGTCGGTTCAGAAACAGGAGAAATTATTTCCAGGGCGGTAGACCGGCTCTCATTAAAACAACGTGAAGTCTTTCTTTTACGAATTCATGGAGGGATGACATTTAAAGAGATATCCGAAATAACCGGCGAATCGCTCAATACCGTTCTGTCCCACATGAACTACTCTGTTAAGAAACTGAGAAAAATGTTGAGGTTTCAAAATGTCGAATAATGAAAAAATGACCTGCAAATTATTTGAACACGAGATGTGGCTCTACATCGACAGATCACTGAGTGATGATAAAATGGAATTCTGGCGCAGACACCTTAACCAGTGCAATCATTGCAGAGAGATACTATCGTCAACAGAGGATGTTTTTTCAGCCGCGTCTGAAAAACTCGTTTTTGATATCGACGAGAATACATTCGACAGAATGATTGAAAAAAGCCTGAAGTCGAAAAGGTATAGTGTTATCCCCCGGTTTTTGGAAAACAAGGGCCGTCAACTTATTACGGCGGGTAAGGTTGTCTTTGCAAGCGTGCTTGTTGTGGCGGCGATTCTGATTTCACTTATGTCTGATAAGCCGAATTCAATTAAAACTGTGAGCAAAGAACTTCTTGACTGGGAAGGTACAGAGATAAGAACGGAATTGAACGATATCGGCAGCAGAATTGAACTGATTAAATATGATAATCTGGAAGGCTGGAACCGCGAGGTGAGCGGAATAAACAGCAGACTGAACAATCTTGAAACTAACAGCGATCCGGAATCATTCTATTAATAAATATAGATCTTTTATTTTGACATATAATCAATGGAGGGAAAAATGAAAAAACATTTCATAATAATGTTGATTCTGATACTTGCTATACCGGCGGTAAAAATTTACTCCCAGGATATACTTGAAACCGATCGGACTAAACATGCGTTTAGAATTTACGAAGGGGAGATGTCCCAGGGGGAGGAGGAGAAATATCTGAAAAACTTTTCGTCCGAAGCCAGAGCTAAACTCGAAGAGATAAAAAAACTTAACAAGAATAAGTATTATGGGCTTTTAAGAAACCGGAGCATTTATTCAATCGACGGTTTCTATTCTACCGGGGTTGCACTGTATGAAGCGGCGA
The DNA here is from genome assembly GCA_964532065.1 of uncultured Melioribacter sp. Classification (GTDB taxonomy): domain Bacteria; phylum Bacteroidota; class Ignavibacteria; order Ignavibacteriales; family Melioribacteraceae; genus DSXH01. The sequence continues at coordinate 25,822 of CAZHHG010000010.1, read as the reverse complement.
GAGGCGAGTATTTGTCCCAGAATAAATCGGACGCACAAAGTGAGTCTAATAAAAAGCAGATGGAAGCGGAAATTGATGTTGAGCTGATTCTGCTTAAGTATAAAAACGCCGATGAAGCACAGCAGCAAAAAATGCGGAGTGAACTAAGCAATGCTCTCGGCAGACTCTTCGATATCCGGGAGACATTTAAACAGCAGGAAATCAGGAGCCTTGAAAAACGCCTTCAGGAATTGAAAGAATCTCTTAATACCCGCAAGCAGAACCGCGAGAATATTGTAAACAGGAGAATAAAAGAGCTCTTAAACGAAAAAGACGATTTAAGATGGTAGGATAAATGCCGCGCTTTTCGAATTGGAAGGCGCGGCTTCTGTTATCTTGCTTTCTGAAACTCGAGCGTGAATGTAGATCCGGCTCCTTTCTGGGATTCCAGCCTTATAGATCCCTCGTTAAGCTCAACAAATCTTTTAACTATTGCCAGTCCGAGCCCCGAGCTTGCTTCCCCCGCGGTGGGAACAGAGGATAATTTTACAAACGGTTTGTAGAGATTCTTAATATCTTCTTCACTGAAACCCTGCCCGTTATCTTTAACGGTAATTATAATTTTATCACCCTCTTCTTTTAGTCCAATAATGATATCCTTGCCAGGATCAGAATATTTTATCGCGTTGCTTATAAGATTTTCGACTATCTGTACAAATAATATATTGTCGGCAAAAATAAAAAATTCCACCGGCCCGAAATTTTTATGAATGGCCTGGTTCTTTCTGTCGGAATAATGAAGCATTCTTGATATAATTTTGTTGATCTCGGATGTAACGCCAAAAATGCTTTTTTCAATCGAAAAATTCTGCCCATCAAACCTGCTGAAATTCAGAAGTTGTGAGATCAGGTCCTGCATCCTTTCGCCGGCCTCACCGATCATTCTAACAATTTCTCTCTCATCGGATTTCAATTCAACATCATCCATCAGTATTTCGGCAAAACCTTTTACGGCGAAGACCGGATTTTTCAGATCATGGGAGACAATACGGAGTATTTCATTTTTCTGTCTGCTCTCTTCTTCTGCTTTGTCTCTAAGCTTCTTTTCCTCGCGCGCAGCCATTTCGGCTTCCTCTTTTGCTATCCTGTAGCTCTGGGTTCGCTCTTCAACTATTTTTTCAAGATTCAAACGATGACTTTTAGCGCTCTGCAGCCGGTAATAGAAAAATAAAAATATTCCGGATACAAAAATTAATGAGGTGATTATATAAAACGCCGGCGTTTCAGTCATAGTTGCCTCAATGCTGAATTTAATTGATGCCGGGTTTATACTCCAGTTACCGTAACTGTCCGAAGCAAAGATTTGAAATTCGTAATCTCCATACGGAAGTTTCTGATAGCTTACATCACGAATTCCCTCAACATTAATCCATTCTCTATCCAGTCCGATTAGTTTGTATCTGAACCGGACATTCTGGGGAGACGAAAACGAAGGGGAGTTAAATCTTATAGTAAAATTTGTGTAATCATTTGGCAATACAATATCATCGCCGGGGCGATAAATAGTATCCCTTAGTTCCAGAGACTCAATAAAAATTTTGGGTTCTGTAACAATATCCCGGAATGATTTTAAATCGATTACTACCGGACCTCCGAATGACGGGAACCACAGATTACCCTCGTAATCCCGCAGCCAGCTTGGCTGACAACCGCCGTTAAACTCGATGTTTGTTAATCCTTCTTCCGAGCCGTAATTAATTGAAATCAGAAAATCTTTTTTATTGCCGAGATAATTTTCTATTTCGGTTTCCCGGATTCTGAATATCCCGTTATTGCACGTAAACCAGAAATTCCCTTTCCCGTCTTCCGCTATTGCGGAAATGATATCGTTGAACAATCCGTTCTTTCTGGTAATGGTAACAAATCGATCGCCTAGCTTTACTCTTAGGCCGTTTCCGTAAGTACCAACCCAAAGACGATTTTTCTTATCAATGTATAACGCGCGGGCGGATTTTGCATTAGCCTCCTGAACAAAATGGAAGTTTCCGTTTTCGTATTTGAACAACCCTTCGTCGGAGGCAATCCAAACTATTCCTTTTTCGTCCTGTATAAAATGCCTGTATAGATTCCTCTTCGATTTATCGGGATAATAAACCTGGAATTTTCCATTTTCATAGATTGTAACCGCGCTTATTGAACCGAACCAGATTCTACCGGACTTATCGGTAAAAGCGGAAAAGAAATTTGTACCCGCTTTCTGTCTTAAACTGTCTCTGTCTATGAATTCTTCTAATTTATTATCTGTTGCTTTTAATATTCCGGTTCCGTTAGTACCAATCCAAATATCTTTGTTTTTATCCTCGGTAATTGCCCAGGTGATTGTTTTTGGTTTCGTGGCTTCATATTCTTTGAATGGAGTAACTATTTTTCTGTTCTCCACGATTTTCTGAATTCCGGGATTCTGCCCGATCCAGATAGTACCGTCGGAAGAATTAAAAATAGGATAGGTATTAAGCTCTTCTATGCCGAAAGTTTTATCGAGGGTATAAATGAATTTCTTTTTTATTAGATAAAGACCGTAAAGCTGTGTTCCCACCCAGTAGTTGTTTTCTGAATCAATAAAAACCCGCGAGTAAACGGTTGTAGATATCCGGCCTTTCGGAATAATTGTTTCCAGTGAATTATTCTTAATTAATACAACCGAGCCGTCATATGTTCCGGCAAGAATAGACGAATCTTTCATATACATTGTGCTTATCAACTGATCCGGAAATAAATTTACTGGATTTGAAAGTTCGTCGAATGTTCGAGCAAAATAAATTTTTAATCCGTATAGAATCCAGATACCGTTTTCATTATATATGCTTTGATTATGGAATCCATACGGAAGCGGGACGGTTTTTTCTTTAACTATCCGTCCGTTATAAAAAAGTACGGCCCGATCGCCAAACAACGCGAACAAAGTATCGTTTTTTGTCTTATGGCTGAAGGAAATATAATCGTAATTTATTATTGGTTTGCCGTTTTGTAAGAAATCAATTTTTGTTGCCTTGTCGTTGGAATAGTAATACATATCCCGGGAGGTACTGCAAATATAGTGGTTGCCTTTCGAGTCTTCTACAAATTGATAAACATTAAAATATGAATCCGAAAATTTCCCGGTAATATCAGTAAATGTTCGGCCGTCAAAAATTATTAATTTGCCGAGTTCATTCGAAATCCACAGACGGTTTTTGCTATCCAGAAAGAGAGAGTTAATTCGATCGCTCTGGAGAACCGGAAAAGTACTGGCGGTGAATGTTTTGAAATTTAATCCATCGAACCGAACTAGTCCGCCGTATGTTGCCAGCCAGATATATCCGTTTTTGTCCTGGACAATCCGGTTAATAGAATTCTGAGGAAGCCCTGAATTAGAGTTCCAGTTTGTTACAACATATTTTTCCGTCGGGGAAATAGGGCGTATGTTTTGTAATATTTTCGGCTGCGCGGTTAAAACCGCGCAGAATAATAAAAAGAAAATAATTCTATAGAGGGTCATAAAGTGGATTTCGCGCCCCGAATTTATGAATTAAGCAATTTCTCCGGTCTTAATTTATATCAGGATAAGATATGCTTCAAGGGATAGACTTATAATTACTCTTTATAATTATATCCGGACGGGTAGAAACGGTTAACGGCTCTCCTTTTCGAGGGCTTCAAAATACTTTCTAATCAGGTCCTCGTAATCCTTCCTGTAACCTTCCCGTATTGCTTTCAAAAGTTCGTCTCGCAGTTTGTTTTTTCCTTCCTCTGTCTTTAGAATAAGCTGAGGCGGGGAAGTCAGCGCATAATCCTTTCCGGTATTTGATTTTCTTTCCTTTTCAAAATCTCTTTCGTTTATTGAGCGTTGTGCATCCAGAAGTTTTGAGAGGATCCTTTCCTGTTGTTTAATAATATCGTCATCGAGTTTTTCCGATTGAAGATTAGTTACAACCTCTTTCATTTCTTCAAGTATCTTTTCAAGGTTAGCAGCAAGTTGTTTCGATCGGCCTGTTTCTACAGCCTCGCGATTCAGCTCCTCAAGAGATTTCCTTATAAGTTCCTGTTGCCCGGCCAGTCTTTCCATCTGAGCCATCATTTCCTGCGACATTTGTCCGCGGTTCAGCATTTGGGTAAGGCGGTTCAGGTCCATCTGCTGCTGGGCCATTTGCTGAAGCTGCTGCATCATACCCATCATTCCGCCTCCCTGGCCGCCGCTCATCATCTGGTCCATCCCTTTCTTCATCAACCCGGCGGTCTCATTCAGGTTTCTCATTGCCTCGGTTTGACGCTGTGCTGAAAGAGCCGGATTTCCGTTCTGCATCCATGTAATCGATTGCTGCATTTCGGAATAAGCTTTGCCGAGAGCCTTCCCCATCTCGGGTGTAATTGCAAATGTCTTTTGCGATAATGCGGTCATCTTCTGAAGTATGCGGCTTAGATTTCCCTGTATCTCGCTTTGCCTCCTGCTGAAACCGGAAAGCTCCGATGACATAGCGGATAAATCCCTGCTCTCGTTTTTTAGATTCTCCTGATTCTTTGATAATGCAAGCAGATCATCAAGAATCTTAATCATCTCGTAAAAAGTTTTCATCTGGTTCATCTGCTGCAATGCAGACTGGAGGCTTTCCATTTGTTCCCGTGAGTTCTGAACATTTTTAGAGAGCTGCTGCTGATTTCTGAGCGCCTCCGATTTCTGCATCCTTTGTAAATTCTTAACAGCTTCTTCGGAAAGCTTAATGTTATCCTGTTTACCGAACTCTTCGAGCAGCTTTTCCATTTCTTTGCGCGGCATATCATTTAAATCGTTCATCATTTTATCAAGTTTTTCCATTTCACTCTTCAACTGATCCAGGTTTTCTGTTAAATCATCCTGCCGGGTCGCAAGCTCACTCTGTTTCCTTTTGTCGTTTAGATTTGCCTGATCGGTCTTTTCAGAGAGCTCCCCGATTTTTTCCGATAGATCGTCGGTCCTTTTAATTAGTTCGTCCAGTTTTTGTTCTATCTGCACTCTCTTTAAAAGATTTAGAGTGCGTTCCAGGCTTTTCCTGAAATATTCTTCATTTGCTTTGAGCTGATCGAGAGAGACTTGAACATTATCCCGCATCAGGCTTTTAAGCGCTTCTTCCATTCTTTTAAAAGCCTGGCGAAGCTCCTCGCTATTCAACTGATCAAGCAGATCCTGAAGCTCGTTATATTTCTGAAGAGTCTCCTCGGAGAGCAGATTATTCTGCATCAGATCGTTTTGCATCCTGCTCAGTTTGTCTTCTATGTCGCCGGCTTTCTCCAAAAGATCTTCAAATTTGCGCGAAGCTTTTTCAATTCTTTCCTTCTCCTGCCAGGAAATTTCCTTGTTGTTCTGCTTAAGATCGTCGCCGATCTTTTTAAGCTCGCGGTTTAATTCCTCAGCTTCTTTAATAGTTTCGGTAAGATCCCCGGTGGTTTCTTCGCTTGAATTATCGGCAAGACGGTACAATTCATCGAGTGACGGAACGAATACGGTTATCGCCGGAGTACGCGCGGATTTTGGACCGGAAATTTCATCGTTATCAAAAATTTCAAGATAGAAGGAAACCGATTCACCTTCGGCAAGGTATAGAGATGATAAATCCCACACATAGTATATTTCATCCTCAAGCCGTTTGCCGTTAATCGTTATGGGAATTACAGAATCTTCATTCATCGGCTCACGGTATTTAGATGCTATAAGTCGATACTTAAGCAGCAGAGATGTAAAACCGTAATCGTCTCTTATTTTTGAAATAACAGGCACCCGTCCGTCTGTTCCCAGCTTAACATTTTCTACCGGACTGATCAACTCAATTTCCGGAGGCCTATCGTTAAGAAGCTCAATTGAGTATCTGATCGGGTCCGAATTCTCCACACCCTGATTATCTTTTACAAAAATTAAATACGATGAAGCTTTATTGACTGAAAACCGGGCATAGGCCTTAGTTTCATCAGGCACCATTTTAATTTGTGAACTGTCGTTGAACATAATTGATGCATCGGAAAGATCTCTTGAAGCGTCAATCGATATTTCTATTTCGCTTCCCGAAAGCGCGGAGATGTTTCCGTTATCACGCTGAACCGACTTTGCAAGCCCTGAATATGCCGGAGGAATTATAGTCAGATCGAGCCGTGTTATAATCGGCCGGTTGATTACGGAGATAGAAAACAGATCGCTCTCAATCCCCGAAGAGGCCGCATAATATTGAAATGAATTTTTCACATTTCGCATGGTGTAGTAAAAAACTCCAGAAGAATCGGGATTTAATACACTTTCTTCAAATTCCGGCTGTTCATTCGATTTTGTATAGAGATATAGAGTCTTCGGGATTTCACCGGAAGCGGTTACCTTTATTGAAACATCGTCGCCCTTTGTTATCTCGCTGTCGCCCGGAAGTATGTGTAGGTAAAATTTCTGAGGAATTAAAAATTCGCGATCATAGTTGACAATGCGGTATGCTGAAGTTGAAAGGTCGGGAAAGACCCGGAACAACAGAATAGTCAGAATCGTGATTATAAAAGCAATTCGGATCCTCCCCCTAGCCGGTCCGAAATTTATTGCCTTCCTGAAATCGATCGATTCCGATTTTTTATAAATTCTGTTAAAAGCTGCTTCAATCAAGTCTGGTGAATAACCCGGATAAACAGAGGATCTGATTTCAAATGCATTGAGCAATTCATCTTTTATTTCGTGAAAAACGGAGCCGACTTTTTTTGCTGCCGAGAAATGATCCGGTTTTGATATAAGGAAGAAGGAAGCTGCCAGCGGCATAATTACTTTTACAATAAGAAAAATTGACACCGCTATAATTGATAACCAGAATAAAATTGTCCGGACAGAAGAACTAAAATTAAATAGAAGGTTGAGCAAAGAAACCGAGGTAACGATCGCAACCGAAAACAGAATGAACAAGCCGATCCCTGAAAGCACTTCGCGCCTTTTATCCAGGGATTCAACCTCGGCCAGACGTTTATAAATTTTATTTATAAGATTATTATCCATCGAAATAAATTGGGCTGATCTTAAAATATTTTTTAAACGACACTTCTATCAATTCATTAACGCCCATACAACAATGTTGGTTCCGAACTTTAACGCTTCTTCTCTTTTAGCCGGCGGATTTTTATGAACACCGGGATCGGCCCAGCCGTCGCTCGGATTACTTTCATATGTATAATAAACAACTAATCTACCCTCGTGAAAAATTCCGAATCCACGCGGAGGATTGTTATCGTGTTCGTGTGTCTTTGGCGGCCCGTTCCGGAAATCGTACATGCAGTTGTATAGTCCGTAATCAAACGGAATTTCAACGAGATCTTTTTCAGGAAATACTTTTTTTAATTCTCTTCTTAAAGCCTTATCTAATCCGTAGTCGTCATCCACATATAAAAATCCGCCGTTCTCAAGGTAAGTGCGCAGTTTCTGTGCGTCCGAATCGGAAAAAACAATATTGCCGTGACCCGTTATGAAAAGGAAAGGATATGAGAATATGTTGCCGCTTGATAAGTCCACAAATTCATATTTGGGAGTTGTTTTTATGTTAGTGGTTTGTGCAATAAATTTTAAAAGATTAACCTCCGCCGAAGGATCGTTATACCAATCGCCCCCGCCGTTGTATTTTAGCCGGGCAATCATAAATCCCCCTTCGTTCTGTGCGTAGGCGGGGGTAAGTCCGGAGGCAAAAAGTATCAGAATTATTAAAAGTGATTTCATCGGTCGTATTTATTTTACAGGGTGAAGATAAATATTTAATCTTCACTTTGCACAGTCAAAAGAAAATCATCGGGCGAATCATTTATTCATTTCTTATTTTTTACATAACAATTAAGAGAGAACAATGAAGAAGATTCAAATCCTTATCTTATTATTATTTCCATTTCTCGTGACCGCTCAAACGGTAAGTTTCAATGATTATTTTAATGATCAGACTATGCGGATCGACTATTTTCATATAGGCGATTCCAACACCGAAATAGTAACTATCGATTTTATTTATAAGTACGGTATCTGGGCGGGCAGCACTAAGAACCTGATCGATAATTTCAATAACGGGGCTTACTATCATAAAATTTACGACATGGCTTCGGGTCGTTTAATCTATTCGAAAGGATTCGACAGTTACTTCAAAGAATATCAGACAACAGGAGAAGCAGTAAACGGAATTCAAAGATCCTTTCACGAAAGCGCGATTATTCCATATCCTAAAGGAAAGATCACCTTTGTGATTGAAAAACGGGACAAACGGAATCAGCTAAATCCGATTTTTTCAACTATTATCAATCCCGATGACCTCTACATAATTAAAGATCCAATTGCTGATGCCGGAGTGAGAACAGTCAACAGCCATAAGTCCGGCGATCCGCACAGCAGGGTTGATGTTGTAATTATAGGTGACGGTTACGCTGCCGGCGAATCTGAAAAGTTCGACCGCGATCTTAAAAGGTTTACAAATGTTCTATTGAATCACGAACCGTATAAGAAACACAAAGACAAATTTAATGTTTACGGAATATTCAAAGCTTCTGCCGAAAGCGGTATTGACGAGCCCGGCGCAAATGTTTATAAGAAAACGGTTCTTAACACAACCTATTACGCAATGGGATCTGAGAGATACATACTTACCGAGGATAACAGAACGCTGCGGGATATAGCCGCTCACGTTCCTTATGACGCGATTTATATTATGGTAAACGGATCGCGATACGGAGGCGGGGGATTGTACAACACTTACTGCACTTTCGTTGCCGATAATCAGTTCTGCGACTATCTCTTCCTTCATGAATTCGGACATTCGTTCGCTGGACTTGCCGATGAATATTATACTTCCGAAACAGCTTACAACGATATGTATCCCGAAGGGATTGAGCCGGTCGAACCGAATATTACCCGTCTCTACGATAAGAATAATCTGAAATGGAAAAATCATATTACCCCGGGAATTGAAATACCAACTCCGTGGGAAAAAGAGGAATACGACAGAACTGATTATGCGTGGCAGACAATCAGAAAACAGATGAACAGCAGCATTGCAAAAATGAAAAGAGAAAATGAACAGGAAACGATGATAAAAGCAGCGCAGGAGGAGTATGATGCCAAAGATAAAGCGCGGAGCGAGGAAGTGGATCAATATTTAAAATCATCAAAGTTTGTCGGAAAAGTCGGTGCTTTTGAGGGAGCGGGTTACAACGCCAAAGGAATGTACAGATCGATGCTCGATTGTATTATGTTTACAAAAGGCGCAAAACCATTCTGCAAAGTCTGCGAGGAACATATTGCAAAAGTAATAATGCATTATGCCGAGTAGTCTAGAGTTAATAATTAAATACTATTAGCGGGAAAATAAAAATGAAATCGCTGACGGGTAAAAAAATATTAATGTTTGTTGATGATATTTATGAAGATCTTGAATTGTGGTATCCCAAACTCCGTCTTATCGAGGAAGGCGCTTCGGTTGTAGTTGCCGGTCCGGAGGCAAATAAAGTTTATGAGGGAAAGAACGGTTATCCATGCAAGTCCGACGTATCTTATGATAATCTGGAAGAAAAAGATTTCGATGGACTAGTAATACCGGGCGGATTTGCACCCGATAAGCTCAGAAGAGTTCCGAAAGTTCTTCAGCTGACAAAACAGTTCAACGATTCAGGGAAAATGATAGCCCATATTTGTCACGGCGGATGGATACCGATTTCGGCTAAGATAATGAAAGGTTACAGGTCCACATCAACACCCGGAATTAAAGACGATATTGAGAATGCAGGGGCCGTCTGGGTGGACGAACCGGTGGTAGTTGACCGAAACATGATTTCAAGCAGACGCCCGGATGATCTTCCCGGGTTTTGCCATGCAATAATCGAATATCTTTCAAAATAACAATTGCGGTATTACTTGTTGCCTAATAATCTATAAGGACTAAATGAAAGTATTTCATCTTAATAATCCCGCATCCGGCAATGGAAACGGTTCTAAACTTTTTCATAAAATAAATAATGAATTTGAACAGGATGTAAAAAAGCTGGAAGCCGTACAGACCGAGTATGCCGGCCACGGGACTGAAATAGTAAAAAACCTCGACTTTGAAAACTACGATGTACTTGCGCTCTCGGGAGGAGACGGCACACTATTCGAAGCCATCAACGGTTATTTCCAGAACCTTTCGTCCAGAAAAATTCCTGTCGGAATTATCCCCGTTGGAAGAGGTAATGCTTTCGCGCGGGATCTTGACCTTCATCCCGAAGACTGGAATAAGGCCGTTAAAATAATATCTGCCGCAAAGACAAAACATGTTGATGTCGGCTATTGCAGAGCCGGAAACGACCGGTTCTATTTTATAAATATTCTCGGCCTGGGATTTGTAACAGATGTTGCCCAAACAGCTTTTAAATTAAGAGCTTTCGGTCATATGTCTTATATACTTGGAGTTCTCCACAGGACTGTTTCTTTAAAACCATTCACGCTGAGAATGGAAATTGACGGGAAAAAAATCGAAAGGGAAAATGTTTTTGTAGAGATCTCAAACTCTCGCTATACGGGAAAGGATTTTCTGATGGCCCCCGGCGCGTCGATCGACGACGGGCTGCTCGACATTACACTTCTCAACAAATTATCGAGAACCCGGCTTCTCCAATGTCTGCCCAAAATATTTACCGGCGAGCATTTAAAAATGAAAGAAGTGGAGACATTTAAAGCAAAAAAAATAAAAATTGTGACCGAACCGTTAAAAAAATTAACGCCCGACGGACAGCTTACGGGAACCACTCCGATCGAAATCGAATGCTTAAATAAATCACTTGAAGTAATTACAGGGTGTTAGAAATATGATATTAAAAAATATTTATAAAGTTATTCTGGTTATTATTTATTCTATTCCGATAGGACTGTCTGCTCAGAATAAACCGGATCAGGTTACCTGGCAGATCGACAACTTAAATAAAATCGGGGGAAATTCTATTACTCTATTCGGGAATCCGGTTGAAATAGAAACCAAAAACGGAAGAGCGGTAAAGTTTGACGGAATTGACGACGGAATTATTGTTCATGCCAACCCGATTGATGGCGCAAATTCTTTCACGGTTGAAATTATTTTCAGACCGGATACTTCATCAAATCCGGTGAATAAAGAACAGCGTTTTTTACATATTCAGGCCCCGGATTATGAACCAAGAAGAATGTTAATAGAGCTCAGGCTCACAAACGGGAACAAGTGGTTTCTGGATACGCATGTAAATGCCGATACAGCATTCAAAACACTCTACGCGGAAAATTTTATTCATCCGCTGCGGGAATGGTATCACGCCGCTCTTGTTTATGACAACGGAGTTGTACGCCATTTCGTAAACGGCAGAGAGGAAATGTCCGGCAAAATTAACTATATCCCCGTCAAGGACGGAAGGGTATCTTTAGGTATGCGAATGAATAAACGATCCTTTTTTAAAGGGGAAATAAAACTGGTCAGGTTTACTGATCGCGCCCTTACGCCGGAAATGTTTTTAGAGAAGTAATAATTGTTTAACCGTTGATCATTCGGACAGTTGATTTAAATAGTCCATAAACGAATCCGGCAGTCGTGATTCTATAAGAATTTTTTTTCCGCTCTTCAATTCAAAGTCAATTCTTCCGGCATGAAGCATCAGCCTGGGGAATCTACTCTGAACGCTCTTATCCCCGTATCTTAAATCGCCTGCGATCGGGTGATCAATTGAGTAGAGATGAACGCGAATCTGGTGCCGCCTTCCTGTAATAATCGATATATCAAGAAGCGAGAAATTCTTATAACGTTTTATAAGTTTATAATCGGTTATACTCCTCTTGCCGTTCTTTTCATCAATCCCCATTCTACCCGAACCGAATTCTCGTATCGGTTTATCGATTCTTCCAGTTTCATTTTTAATTGAACCATGAACAAGCGCCGTATAATTCTTTTTTATAGACCTAGATGCGAACAGCCCGTTTAAGTATTTGTGAGTTACCGGATTCTTAGCAAAAAGAATAACTCCGCTCACTTCTTTGTCGATCCTGTGAACTATGTAGATCTTCCGTTCGAATTTTTTTTCAAGCATGGAATGTATTGTTTCAACTGAAGTATCGTTTTCTGAAATCGAGGCAATTCCCTCCGGTTTATCAACGGCAATAATATCGTCGTCGCTGTATAACAGGTTGATATTTTCTATGCTTATTGGAATCATAATTCTTTTAATCTGGAAATTCATTTATCGCTTTAATCATCGCCGATAATTTATTTTCAGAAAAAACTGTTTTCATGTCGGCGCCGGACCCGGTTACAATGCGCGCAGATCCGTGAATCTCCTTTACACCCGTATGTTTGATAATCTCGGCGATATTATTTTCATTTATTCCGCCGCCGGGCATAATAATTATTCTTTCTTTTGAATGCTCAACCAATCTGTGAATAGTATCGATTCCTGAAAGAGCGTCATTTTTTTGTCCGCTTGTTAGTAAACGGTTAATGCCGAGTTCTATTAACGAATCGAACACAACGATCGGGTCTCCCGCAATGTCGAACGCCCTGTGAAAAGTAACACTCATTGGCCGCGCCAACTCAATCATTTCGGATAGTCTTTTTATATCCGCCAATCCGTCTTCACGCAAAATTCCGATTACCACTCCATGAACACCCCCTTCCCTGCAGAAAATAATATCCTGTTTCATCACATCGAGTTCTTCATCAGAATAAATAAAATTGCCTCCTCGCGGACGGATCAAAACATTAACCGGTATTCTAAGATTACTAAGACAGTCCTCGATCAACCTGTAATCAGGAGTAATTCCTCCAATGTTGAGATTAGCACATAATTCGATTCTTTTTGCGCCGCACTTTTCTGAAGAAATCGCGGAAGCAAGCGACTCTACGCATGCCTCGAAAATAATCTCAGCCATTCTGTTCAACCTCAAGCTGATAGATTGATCCTCCGTTTAATTCTTTTTTGACGAATCCCATTTTTTTAAGATAGACCTCGTGTTTCTCGTTTCCGGGATCGCTGTAGATGTTTCTTACTTTCTTTTGTTTAAATATTTCATTGAAGACATATTTGCCCATCTTAAAATCCCTGTAGCCGGGTATTGCATAATCGAGGCGGACGAGAATCGAGTCGTCATCAGAATATTCCGAAATAACCAGTCCGGCCGGAACAGCATTTCTCAAAACGAACATAACATGACAATTATTGCACGGAGAGAAGAGAAAAGAGGGCATAAACTTTTTTATATCGTTCTCATAATACTTCAGAAAGTAATTTAAATATTCGGAGGTGGTTTTAACTTCGAGAACCCGGAAGAATTCATTCTCTTTCTTAATAAATATCTCTGTCAGATAATAGATGTCTATAAGAGTAATAAAGCCGTTAAGAATACCCACCGGGTAAGCGCCTATTATAAATCCGTAAGCAGAGAATATTGAAGCCCCGAAAAAATTTATAATTCTCAGTTTAACAATCGAACTCATCATTAACGATAGTGCAATCAGCGCCGAAGCAAAGTAGCCAACAATTTGAACCGGTTCCATTAATTAACCTCTCATATTAAAATTAATTTTGTTTAACAAGCCCCACGGTTATAAAGCTGAAAGCTTCAGTAGATTTAACGGTTCCGGAAGAAATAAAAAGCTGTGCCGGGTAACGGTATGTATCTTCATAAACTACCTGGTACTGATTAGGCTGTGTGTTTTTAATATCTATAAGCAGTTCGAACAGCTGGTCGATTGATCGATACCATTTCCAGTTGTCAAGAGGAATCTGAACTGTACCGCTGGTGTCTCTAATATCGGTTATCTGATTGTTGTTAACAAATATTTTAACAGCCTGATCGGTACCGGAAAAGTTTGCTATTCTCTGCTGGATAATTGTGTAATCAATAATTCCGAATGATTTCCACTTCTGATATTCTTCAGAAGCTCTGTTAGAGACGCTTTCAAAAGGATTCTCCTCGCAGCTGACGGAAAGTAAAATGATAAGTAAAAAAAAGATTTTTGCCTTCATGATTTTTGTCCGATGAAATCAAAACTAATTTTGTGGTTTAATTTATCAATTTCCCGTGTAATACGAACGGTGAAAATGAAGACCAGGTTAGTCGGACATTGATTTTTCTTTGAAGACCGAGACAAGTCCGCGAGTTACAAGATGAGGTATTATAGTGTAATGAGTTTCGTTTTCAGCAATTTCCGCAATCAATCTAAGACCGGAATAATTTCGGGCTTTCAATGAATCCACAAAATCTGTCCAGGGGGTTTTAAAAATATCCGACTCAAGAGAACCTACAGAAGTATATATTATTGTGTTGAGAGATTTCCGCGTCTGAAAAAAATTGCTCTCCATTTTCAGAATATAATTGTTGTCCCAGAAAAGAGCGGGGCTTATCATTATGTATCTTTGAAAGGTATCGGGATTTTTTAGAAGAGAATACGTTACAAAAAGTCCGCCGAGGGAGTGTCCCATTAATGTTCTGTCGTCTGAAATAACATTGTACCTGGATTCAACGAAAGGAATCAATTCGTTTGTGATAAACGAGAGAAATTTGTCGGCACCGCCCGACGCGGGAAGAATCACCTCCCGGTTTCCCGGCTGATTGTTTTGTGTTAATGTGGTGGGAGTATAATCTCTGCCCCGGTTATAATTGAATTCCTTTGAACCTCCTTCGGATGAAATTCCGACAATTATGAGGTCTGGCAGTTCTTTGTTGAAAGCAAGAAGCTTGGCGGATTGCATTACTATTCCGAAAGAAGAATATGCGTCGAGCATATAAGCAACCGGATACTTTCTATCCGTCGTTCCGTAACCCGACGGAAGAGAGATGAAGATAGGGTATGTTTCGCCGTTTGAGACGGATGAGATTCTGTGGACCTCGGTTCTGTTAAGGGTTACCGGGCCGGTATCGCCGGTCTGTGCCGGTATTAGAGTTCCGAAAATAAAAGTTATGTAGACAGTAAAAAAAATTTTTTTCATGAATTGCATTCGATTATTTTCCGGGTTTTTTTGACTCGTATTCTGCTACAATTCGATCCATCAACTCATCGAGTTCTTTATTGACGATTTGATTTGCCGGATCTGAATACCATTCAGCTATCTCTTCCGCGCCGGATTCAAATGGGATGGCCGCGTTAAAATCCGGTACAATTTTTTTAATCTTTGAATTATCGAAAACAGTATCATAAGCCTTATCGCCGTAGAGTTCCGCACCCCATTCATTATCCTGCCGCGCAATAAAATCAACCGGGATATGTACCGGATTCAGTTCAAACCCCGCCTTAGATGCCAGGGTCTCTGCTATCTGATTCCAAGTAAGAGTTTTATCCGAGGTTATGTGATATGCTTCGCCCAGGGTATCGGTATTACCGATCAGCCCTGTAAAACCTTTAGCAAAATCTTTCGTGTGAGTAAGCGTCCATAGATTATTGCCGTTTCCGTGAATGATTATTTTCTTGCCTGTCTTCATTCTGTGAAAAGGAAGATAACCCATTTTAAGCGCCGGCTTTGTCCTGTCGTACGTATGGGACGGTCTGCAAATAGTTACGGGAAAACCGTCGTTATTAAATTTCTTCATAAGGAAATTTTCGCAATCAATTTTTGATTGAGAATATTTCCAGAACGGATTAACAAGCGGAACATCTTCAGTAATTGGAAGTTTTGCGGGCGGTTTATGATATGCGGAAGCAGAGCTGATAAAAATATATTGTTTTGTATTACCTTTGAAAAGTTCGTAGTCGCGGTTTACATCTTTTTCGTTAAATGCAATCCAATTAACAACCGAATCGAATTGATGACCGGCTAATTCAGCTTTAACGGAATTTATATCATTTATATCTGCCGTAATAATTTTTGCTTTCGAGGGGGGCTTTCTAAATGATTTGCCTCTGTTGAGAAGATATAATTCGTATCCATTTTCAATTAGCAGTTGGGTACAAGAGGAGCTGATTACACCTGTTCCCCCGATAAAAAGTATTTTCATATCAAACAAATAATTATTTATTAAAAGAATTTCTGATCACAGTAGGAAATATAAACAGTATTAGTTTGACGTTCAGAAGAAAATGAAAACAAAAAAATATTAGTCTCTTGTAATATTTCTTCCCGGAGTAAACAGCCTTAAGTAGAAATACTTTATATCGGCTGACATACCGGAATTGCCAGTGAAATTAATTTGTTTTCTAATTCGTGAATAGCGGAAAGCATTCTCTCTTTGGCTGCGTCCGACTCTTCCTTTATAATGCCAATAATTTCTTTGTAGTATTTTATTCCGGAAATCAAATTGTCTCGGAAAGAATTAAGATATGCTTCTGATTGAGACGAAAAAATATCAGCAGACTTTTCTATTTTATTCTCCAGGAATTCAATATATAATTTCAGCTCTTTCACAAAGAAATACGGACGGCGTTCATCTGTAACGAGATTAATTCTTCCGTAGATGTGATCGACCATCTCTTTAAGAGTTGAAATTTTAGAAAAGTAAGCGAGGTTTGGACCGGGGCAGACTGAAACGGCACGGCTCTGTTTCGGGGTTGGAATATCTTTTTGTATTAACGCCGGGACAGTAAGCCCTTCGCATAAACAAACTTTGTCTGTTGCCTTGTTAAATTCTTGACTAAAACGATCCGGATCTGAAATGTTTTCTTTCAGCTGGGCTATCTTATCCTTGAGATAAGAAATTGATGCGGTGCAGACCGGTTTGTCGGAAAATTCTACGTTAGACACTAAAAATTTCTTCGGACACGGACTTCCCGGTTTACCTGCCTCAACTCTACTTATTTTTTCAATATCCTTGCTATTATCCCGCAGGTTATTAAAAGGTACACCTAACGGCGAGACTTCACTTAAATAGATATCTTTTTCACCCGCGCGACTAAGCAGATTTAATGTATAATCATCTACATTCGTTACTTCAGGTACTAAAAGAAACGGACTTCCCCAGCCCACGGATTTAACACCATAATAGTTAATTAAAAATTCCTGTTCGTTTGCAGTACCCACACCGCCCTGAACCGTAAGATCATAATTTAAATTCGTGAAATTAACCTCGGTATCTTTTCCGGAAATGGTAGATAAATAGATTTCCGAAAGTGTATTAATTAATTCTTCTTTTCTTCGCTTAAATTCTTCCAGAATGGGGCCCAAAAGTAAACCATCCGTTGCAAAAGCGTGGCCGCCGCAATTTAATCCGGATTCAATCCGGAATTCTGAAACCCACAATCCTTTCTTGGCTAAGAACTTACCCTGGATAAGAGCCGATCTGAAATCACTGACTTTTAGGACTATTTTCTTTTTAAAATTACCGATCTTATCGGGATGAAAGTCTTTGAACGATTCAATATAAGAGTAAAGCCGGGGATTCATACCGGCAGAAAATATTAACGAACTTTCGAGATCACTCTGTGCAAAACCACGAAGAGCAGCGTGAGCATCATTAAACTCGCTTGAAAGAGGGGAACCGTCGGATGAATAATTAACTTTATCCAGTTTGGTCATAATATTTACATCGATAGAGCCGGGTAGAATTGATTCTCTTAAATCCCGCTCTGCCTCGGACCTTAGTATGTTGTCGGAAATTTCAAGCATTTTCTTATACTTAATCTTTAATGCGGAATCACAGGGGAGAAGTTCAAAATATTTTGTTATTTCACTCCCGGGTTCAAAAGGGGAGTGCTTCAATTTTTCAAAGTCCTCTTTTACAATTTCATCAATCATGTTAAGATATGCAGTTATCCGTTTCGCTCTGGAGTCCTGTTCTTTTGTTTTGATGGGTACATACATCCTGTTTCTCGATCCAAAGTAATGACCGCGAAGTTTTTCTAATAAAGTGTCATCAACAAGGGACATGACAGATGAAATGCCATACTTTGCAACCTTTAAAGGAGCATCGACTGAGAATCCAACACCTAAAACCGGAATATGAAATTTATGTAAACTGGTATTTATCATTGACAAAATCCTGTGGGGTTTTATTTGGGATACCGCTTTCTTAAAGTATTTTTTCGGACGGGGAGAATCTATCTATTTATTCATTTGAGTTGACGAGTAGATATTTAACAGATTTTAATTAATCTGGAATATCCCCATGATTTCGAAACAAAGATAAATAAAATACCGGATTAAATACCACACCGGATTAGCACTCAATAAAATCTCCCCGGTTAACAGTTAAATATAGGCGCTATCGTGAGAATAT
The DNA here is from genome assembly GCA_964532065.1 of uncultured Melioribacter sp. Lineage (GTDB taxonomy): Bacteria > Bacteroidota > Ignavibacteria > Ignavibacteriales > Melioribacteraceae > DSXH01. The sequence continues at coordinate 7,644 of CAZHHG010000010.1, read as the reverse complement.
GTGTGTTGTTGTTCCAGTTTAAATTTATCAAATCACTCAATGATAATTCAGAGTGCTTCCGCCGATAAATTCACGCAACACAGAATCGCCGGGAATCGGAGAATCGTCTTCAACCGGTTCAATTGCTTCTAGCATTTTTCTTGTACGCGAAGCCCGGATATAAGCATCTTCTCTTAACGGGTCGCCTTCGTATTTTTTCTCCCATTCCTTAAATTGTTCGAGAAGTTTCGGCCGGTAGATCGGAACCTCGAATGGCATTGAGGTATTTATTATGTAATCTGCAGTGCTGCAGTAGGGAAGTATATTTCTTTTTTCCGATGAGCGGACGTAGTGCCAGTGTAATAAAGTCTGTTCGGGATTATACGCCCGGTGAACAGAATCGCGCAGCATTCTTCTTATTAACCGGAGATCTGTCCAGCGGATATATTGCCCGTCCGGCATTTTCATCTGAAGAAGCGGCTCGAGGTAGAGCTTGAATTTCTGCGAACCAGGTATCTCCTGACTGAATTGCGGATATAAGCCGTGTAGACTATCTATCAATAATACTTCGTGATCGTGAATTTGCAAGGGTGTTCTATCCGGGAATCTCTTGCCGGACTTAAAATCGTAATACGGTATTTTCACTTCTTCACCGGCGGCAAGACGTTTAAGATGATCGTTTATCATTTCGAGATCGAGCGCCTGAGGAGTTTCGAAATCATAATCACCGAACTCATCTTTCGGATGGAGCTCAAGATCGAAGAAATAATTATCAACTATAAGCGGAACGAAACTCATACCCATTTTATTCAATCGACGTTCCAGTTTAAGGGTTGTGGTTGTCTTGCCTGAAGAGGAGGGACCGCTAACCATTACCATTTTAAGCTCACCGCTTCTCTCTTTAATAAGATCGGCGGCGGTATCGAGCTGCGTTTCGTACAAAGATTCCGATTCGTGTACTATATAAGGAAATTCTCCGTTTTTAATTCTGCGGTTTACCGATTCGACTGTGTGAAGGTTGTGGCTTACGGCCCAGTCGAGCGAGCGCCATACCTTTTTCCAGGGAATAACCTCGTTCGGCTTTGAAAAGTGGCGCGAGTCCTCTCTTCTTCTTCGGGCAGCTTCTTCTCTATATAAGATAAATTCTTTGGCAACTTTGGCGTGTCCGTTTTCAATCAATACTTTTTCTATTATATCCTGAATCTCCTCTACGTGAGGTTTGTAACCGTCTTCGAATTTGGCCTCCATAATTTCAATGACCTGCCTGGCAAGTCCGGCAGCTTTTTCTTTATCGCGTCCGCCGACAGAAACAGCTGCCCGGTAAATTACATTCGAAATTCTATCGGGATTAAAAGGGACAACCGCGCCGGTCCTTTTAACTACATATTTAAATTTGGACATAAATACCCTGCACCTTTCTTAGAGAAGATTTTTTTACAGTCTTAATTTACTCGGAGAGTTGCTCTAATTCAATCAATTACTTTACGATAATTAAAACAGCAGCAGGGGAATAATCCCCCGCGATAGTTAATCTTGGTTTTTATTCAGTAATTAATAGAGAGAAACAGCAAGGAGGACACCGATTCCAAGAATCATGTTTGTTGTTGAAAGGATCTTTAGTTTTTTCTGTGCGTCGAGAAATTCTGCCGAAGGTTTTTCACCCGGACGGGGAGCTCCTTTTCTGAGAACGGGCGCAAACTTGAAAGTTATCAGCGCTCCGAATAGAATCATTAACAGGAATATGATGTGTTTAATGGTGATCATTAATCCGTAACTGTTGGAAGTTGTAAAGAGCATCTCACCAGGTGTTTTAAAAAATCCGCTTACCAAAAGTACAAGAATGGATGTCCACGATACTATAGTGAACCTTTTTGCAACCGCGCCGAGTATTGCCCCCCGTTGTGAGGGTTCAATAACGGAGAGCGAAGGCATAAACACAATATTTGTGTAGATCATTCCCCCAATCCATATTACTGCGGTTAATAGATGAATAAAATTATTTATTACAAAACCGGACATATTAATTTTCCCTCCCGTTTGTGGATACTTATTATTGATAAATTGAATTGGCCGGGATTCGATTCGGAAGTCGGATTATGACTGAATCCCGGTTTTTGTATGTTATAAGACTATCGGGAGGCTTTAAAAGTTGTCCTGTCCCCGCAAAAATTTTTCATCTATTAATAATTAAAATAATTCAACTTTCCCCGAATCCAGATCATAATAAGCCTGAATAACCTTCACACCCTTATTCTCGATAAACTCCTTCATTAATTCCCCGGAGGCCGATATTTGTCCGGCTATCCTCTTAGTGTTGGAATAAATAACATTTGTAAGCAGATCCCCGGTAATTCTTTTGGCCGAACTGATCGACGGCTTTATTTCATCGGTAAGACGGTTCAGATGTCCGGGGAGATGACCGCCGCTGATTGTAGCGTCAACGGCTCCGCATCGTTCATGACCGAGAACAACAATTAATTTCACGCCGAGATGTTCAACGGCATACTCAATACTTGCCATAGCAAAATCGTCAACTACATTTCCGGCATTCCGTATTATAAAGAGGTCGCCAATTCCCTGATCAAAGATTATTTCGGGCGGTACGCGGGAATCCGAACAGCCTACAATTACTGCAATCGGATTCTGGGAAGTGGCAATTTCCTTCAACCGCGCTTCATTCTGGTTCGGATGTGCCTGTTTGAATTCAACAAATCTCTGATTTCCCTCCATCAATTTTTTCAATGCCTCATCTGCGCCGGCGGAGTTTTCGTGTTGAGCATTTAACATAAGCGACGGAGCAAAGATTGCGGTAAATAAAAAGAATTTATGAAGTTTCATTTTCTTCCTTTCTGTTAATAAGTTAATTTGTTTTTATTTCAGAGAGCATATAAACAGCAAAAGAGGCAAGCCAGTGTTCGCCTTCATAGTTGCCGCTTGTAATATACTCCAGCCCGGCCCGGGCGTGCTTAATTGCTGATGCTGTTAAAATTTTTCTAAGCGGGTCACTTCCGTTCATGCTGCCCGCTATACCGAACATACACCATGCACGGGTCAAATTTAATCCGTCAAGATGCACAAGCTTCGGATCGGTCCGGTCTGTAACATGAGCCGGTTCCAATAAATTTTCTGATTTTTCTATGTCCGGCAGGAACTTCTTAAACCAATCCGCAAAGTGTTTCGGCTCTAAAATTCTCCGCATCAGATCTGCTTCCATTAAAGCAGGCGAAAAAAAGTCTTCTCCCCCGGGCTCCCATTTTGCATCATAATCCCGATCGGCAAGATAATATGTTGTTCCTCTTTCGGTCAACAGGGATTCGAGCTGATAATTTTTTACAGCGCGGGCATAATCAAGAGCAAAAGAGATTCCGAAAGCGGTATTCGGGTGTACTCCGGTTCTTATAGGATAATTCTGCTTTGGAAGAAAGTCGGTATATCTTTGAACGAGCGCTTCTGTAAGAGGCTTCAGGTTGGCAGACCAAATCTTTGCTTGAGGATCGTTCCAGCCCAGAAGCTCTTCGGAAAGTTTTAAGAGCCATGCCCATCCGTAAGTCCGCTCAAATGATTTTCTGTTCGGCTGATCAAGATACGCAACTTCAACACTTATATTGTCTTTAGACAAATTCTCATTTAATGCTTTTCTTATAATGCCGGCGTTATCCATTTCCGGAAAAAGTTTAAGTAAGCGGACGAGCATCCAGTGACCATGGACGGATGAATGCCAGTCGAAACAACCGTAAAAAGCAGGATGAAGAACAGAAGGAGCTTTTACTTCTGTTTCATCATTCATTACGTGATCAAGTTTGTTGGGAAACTCTTTCTGAATGCACTTTAAGGCGAGTTTCGAAAACTCAACGGCCGATTTTGTATTCAGTTCCGGATATACTGAACCCGCATTATTTTCTTCAATCTGACAATAGGCTTTTGAAAAGCCGGAGATCAGTGCCGGGAGAATAATCAGAAGAAAAAGATTTTTCATTCTCATACGGATTCCTGTTAATTATAATATCAATTTTTGAGGGAACGGTGGAACTTGATCGCCTCTTTAAATACTGTAGGAACTCCTTTAACGCCCTTATAAACAATTGCGGCGGTAAGCGCGCCGCTCATCAAACCGCCTACTATTCCATGTCCGAAAGTATCAGCACCGGATAAATAAAGATTTTTAATATGTGTATAAGGGCTGATCCATTTCATTTTATAACGTTCGGGTGTTGCAGGAATTCCGTAAATAGAACCCTCCGGATTTCCGGTGAAGTGGATTGTACTAAGCGGAGTTGAAAGCTCGTAATAATCAATTAGATTTTTAAAACCTTTTATGTGTTTTTCCGTAAAACGGATCAGTGCTTCAGAAAGATCTTTTTTCAGATTTTCATATTCCTCGCCTCTCTTTTTCCAGGGTTCGTTAGCCCACTTTTCGAAAGAGCCATAATCAGCGAATGCAATAATCTCTGCCGTGTGCGATTTTGCTTCAGGATCTTTAAGTGAAGGAAAAGAAACATAAGCACCGTGAATAATCCCGTTTAATAGCTGATCCCGGCTTCTAAATCCCGCATCATGATCGTATGAATTATAAATCCAGTAGTTCTCCCCCTTTAATCCGAGTCGTGCCGGACTTTCCTTTAATCCGAGATAAAGATTGATATGTGAAATACTTGATGGGAAATTTCTTACTTCTTCAATAAAATCCGGTTCATCTTTCATGTTAAGAAGCTCTGTATAGGTTATTTTCGCTCCGGCTGTTGAAATTATTTTATCAGCAAAGTAATCGACTTCGATAAAATCATGCCCTTCCTTCTTAAGCGCTTTTACACCGATTGCTTTTCCCTTTTCAACCAGTATTTCTTTTGCCGTATGATTAACCAGGGCGGAACCGCCGGCATTCTCAATTAACGGAATTACAGAATCGGCAATTTTTTTGGACCCGCCGACGGGGTAAAAGCCGCCGTTTATATAATGATTAACAATTAATGAGTGAACCGCCATCGAACCCAAAGACGGAGGCAGCCCGTAATCGCCCCATTGGGATGCGAGCAAAGCTTTAAGTTTTTCGTCTGTAAAATTTGAATCCAGATATTCTTTGAGAGTCATGAGAGCCAGTTCGGATCCCTTTGAAAAGAGATACGAGGAAATTTTTCTTGCGGCCGGTTTAAGCGTTAGACTGAAGTTGTACCTGCCGAACCATTTTGTGACGATCTTTATATCTTCAAAATATTTTTCAATAGCAGCGGCTTCCGCAGGAAATAGTTTTGTCATCTCTGCTTTAAGATATCGTTCGCCTTCCATTGCTTTAAAAGTAAAATCAGGATAAACAAACACATCGTAAGGGTCGGGCATCTTTTTCCACTTAACGTTTCCATCCGTCACATAATCAAAAACGGCGCGGCTCATCGAACCGCTTTCCATCTGGCCGACATAATGAAGCCCCACATCCCAGTGATATTCTCCGTACCCTCCTTTACGTTTAAAAATATGTGTGAATCCGCCGATTTTGAAATGTCTTTCAAGCAGAAGAACTTTTTTCTTGAAGAGTTTTGAAAGGATGCTTGCGGCCGACAGTCCGCTTATCCCGCTACCGATAATGATAACGTCGAATTTGTTCATTTATATTTCCAATCGGATGTTACATGCCCGATAGTAAAAAACCCGGGACCCATCAGATTAAAACAAGCCGTAAAAGGCAGGTCCATTATGGAGCAAATAAAATTATCTCATTAATGGAATAGAGTTCTTATTTTTGCCCTCAATTGATATATCAAAATAACAATTTTATTTTTCAAGTATGATTAAACTTAACAGGGGATTTTACATGCGTTCATCACAGCTTTTCATAATGGCCGTTCTTATATCAGTATCTGTTATATCGGCTCAGTCAAAAAAGGTCTCATTATTAACAGTCGCCGAGAATTCGAATTACGAATCGACATCGAAATATGAAGATGTTATGAGTTTTATAAATTCGCTGAAGAAACTCTCAAAGAATTTCCGGGTTGAAACAATGGGTGTTTCGATTGAAGAAAAGGAAATACCCCTGATGATATTGGGAAACCCCCTACCCGAATCTCCGTCCGACTTAAAAAACGATAAACGCATAGTCCTATATATTCAGGCGAATATACATGCCGGAGAAGTTGAAGGGAAAGAAGCGGCTCTTATGTTTGCCAGAGATCTTCTTCTTGACAGAAAAGAGATTCTTAAAGATGTTGTATTGCTGATCTGCCCCATCTTTAATATTGACGGTAATGAGAAAATAAGCGTCGATAACCGCAGGCATCAAAAAGGTCCCAAGAACGGAGTTGGACTCCGTTACAACGGTCAGAACCTGGATCTTAACCGCGACGCAATGAAAGTTGAAACACCCGAGGTTAGGGGATTGTACGCAAATGTATTGAACAAGTGGGATCCGGCAATTTTAGTTGATCTCCACACTACCAATGGTTCGTACAGACAGGAACCTGTATCATTCACCTGGATGATGAATCCGGCGGGCGATACTTCACTGATTGCTTATACCCGCGACAAACTGATGCCGGAAATATCAAAAACACTATCCGGAAAATATAATACGATGAACCTTTATTATGGTGAATTCGTGGACCAGAGGGATCCTTCGAAAGGGTGGATCTCTTATGCATATGAACCCCGTTATATTGTTAACTACATCGGACTCAGAAACCGTATCGGAATATTGAACGAGAATTATGTCTATTCGGATTTTAAAGAACGTGTTATAGGTACGTATAATTTTCTATGGTCGGTTGTTGAAAGCGCAATTTCAAATAAAAATGAAATTAAAAAAATATTGAAGGAGACGGACGCAAAAACAATTGCGCGCGGCAACAATCCGTCTCCGGACGATTCGCTCGCTATTAGGTCCAGGGTTGTTCCTACAAAACTTCCTATAACTGTAAATACTTTTGAAATGGAAATCCGGAAGGATGCCAACGGCAGGGAACGCCTCTACCCGACGGAGACAAAAAAAGCCGTTACTGTTCCTTACCTTGCAGATTATCTGCCTACAGAACAGACAAAGATTCCATTTGCTTATCTTCTCACTGCAAGCGATCCGATGGTATTGTCCGTTCTTAAAACACACGGCATTAAAATGGAAAAACTTCTAGCCGACACAGAAATAGAGGTTCAGTCATTCAGGATAAAAGAACTGAAACCCGAGCAGCGTCTTAACCAGGGCCATTATAATAATATTGTTAAAGGGGATTTTACCGCCGAAAAGAAAAAGTTTGCTAAAGGAACAATAGTTATTAGAATGTCTCAGCCGCTGGCAAATGTTGCTGCGTATCTATTAGAGCCGGAAACAGACGACGGGCTGCTTCACTGGAATTTCTTCGATAACTATCTGGTGCCGCAGTGGGGCGGGGGATTTATGCCTTATCCGGTTTATAAAGCAATGAATAAGGTTGAAATTATTACTGGAAAATAAATTGAGAATTTTCATTAACGATTTTCTCCCGGCTTTTTCTCATTTGGTTCTTATTTCTTTTCTAATTGAAATCAGCGTTATGCTAAATTCAGCACTTTATTGTCAGGAGTTATCGGTGAAAAATTTTGCTGAATACAATCCCGAACCGTTTGTCTTGCTAAATGAAAAAGAGATTTCATCATTAAAAAAAAGATATCTAAAGGGTGGATTAAAGAACCCGGGAGAAT
>CAZHHG010000009.1:0-63313 GCA_964532065.1 uncultured Melioribacter sp. | reverse complement strand
CGTAATCATATCACGAAACACAGTCATATTAACATTGTCAACAATGTGATCAAATTCATGCGCATAGTCCAAACATGTTTCGCCTCCAATATATAATGAGGAAGACCCCATTTTCCATTTCCACCATGATCGAGTTAAAGTAAGGCTATCCTTCCAGGAGGAGACTGATAGACTTCTGTGGTATGGCTCATCAGTATATAATCCCCACAATGGATTCCCTGAATAACTTGAATATGAACTAATCAAAGATGCTGGATAAATACCATCCCCTCCCGCCAATATTTGACTTGCTTGGTATACAGTATTTGCTGCTATTGCTGCTCTTTCTAGACATATTTTGTTGAAGGCATATTTATTTTTTAATAAGCCTAGTATAGTTTGATTATATTGCCAAAATAAATTATCTGGATAATTATAGCTCCCTTTTGGTAATATACCAACTATATAATTACTTTTAGATAGATAATTTTCCAGAGCCCAAATTTCAATTTCTAATGTATAGCAGGATTGAACACTTTGAACCGAATTAAAATTTGGATTCACTGTTGTTTTAGAGAAAGATTTGTTTGGTGCTCTTAAGCCAAGTTTCTCGGCAAGTAGTTTAACAGGTTTTTCAATTACTACATAAGGTTTCTCGTGTTCTTTTTTTAAGTTTAACATCCGCTCTTTCCTTTCTTTCTGAGAAATTGAGTCCTTTTGAATACTGAGCAGGTCTCCTACTTTAGACAGGGCTGGATTTTCACTCGGGTTGGTTTGCTCTTTTTGATCGACTACTAATTCATCATTACAACTAATGAATTAAAGTAATAAAAGTATCACAGAGAATACAATGAATCTGTGCTTCATGTTAACCTCCAAATTAACTAATCATTAATAGTAAAATTAGCTTAGGCTTATTGCGACTTGTTATTTAATAGTTCGTCGACAAGTCCAAGTACCGGGGTCTTAAAAGGTACTTATTTGGTAGAGTTCTATCAGGATTTGGCCTTTTATTGAATAATCTCCCCATGATTGATTCAATAAAATATTTATGTAGAATCTTAGAAGAGGGGGATTCTCTAAGCAGACAATTGCAATATAATTTGTTGGTTTTTAAACGTCAATATAAATATTTAAAATAAAGTTAATAAAAATTTAAACGCAGTACCTGCAAAGCAAGGAAAAATTATTTAATAAATACCATTTTCTTTGTCTGAACCGATCCGTTCGATGATAATCTGTAGAAATAAACACCGCTCGGCAATGAATAATCAGAAGTAGAGAATATATAATTGTAATTGCCTGCAGGTTTGAATTCATTAATAAGCGTTGCGACTTCTCTGCCAAGCGCATCATAAATTTTTAACTGTACTTGACCGCCGACCGGTAATTGATAACTGATAACAGTACTCGGATTAAAAGGATTCGGATAGTTCTGATACAATTTAAATCCGGTGCTTATCTCCGGTTCATTCTCTTTAATATCTGTAATAATACTAAACGGAACTAGCTTCTTAGATGTATACAACCTGTATTCCCCGGGCTGAAGGTTAATAAGTGCGTTTACATCCGTAACATTAAGACTGTCGCCGGAAAAGAATTCATACCACCAACCTGTAGATTGGAAAGTCGGATTAATGTTTCCAGCCGTTACATCGAAATTTCCGAGTATAGTCGCGTTCATAGTTGTATGATTAAGCTGAATCTTTTTTAGTGCGCTTGCAACACTCATTGTATAGTTGTCGGTTGAAAAAACGTCGTAAGCTTTTTTAAGCCGTGTCAATGCCGCGAAAGTATTGAACAGGCTTTTTCTATCCGCATTAGAGTAATAATTCAGTCCGTCGCTCCATGGCAACGGCTTCCTGCCTAACCTGCCATTCTGATCGATTGAAATATCGTAACCGAGTTCACCGAACTGCCAGATCATTTTAGGTCCCGGTACTGTGAGAAAGAATGTGGCGGCCAGCTTTATCCTGTTCAATGCGGTCTGCAAATTCTTTATATTGTAATTGCCGGAGACGTTACCGAATTGAAGGTTCTTGAACATAAGCCTTTGTTCGTCATGACTTTCCATATAACCGATAAGATTAGGTTTTGTCCATCCTCTCGATTTATATGAAATACCCTGGAAGTTCGATTTGCCCCCATCGTGAAATCCCATAGTTGCTTCGTTGTAATTATAGTTCATGTTGCCCCACATAAGGATACCGTTGCCGTAATGAGCGAGTTCTCTATCCTCATTATCGACCGCCAGATGCTCAAAAATCATGATCGCAGTAGGATCGTACGACCAGATTTTATCAACCATTCTTTTTAATAATCTGATTCTGCTCAAATCGTAATTGCTGCCCCAGGAATCGGCCATTGTTTTCCTGTTATTACCGAATCCTTTTGTGAAGTCGAAACGGAAGCCGTCGAATTTGTATTCGGTAAGCCAGTATTCAAGCACACGGTCTATAAAATATTTTGTGTGAACGCTTTCGTGATTGAAGTCGTTGCCCCACTGAGCATCGGGATTATCAAAATTCGATTGAACATTGAACCAGGGATTATTAGCTGCGGGTCTTCCGCTGTTCCAGTACATCTGCGCCATTGAATTGGAATTGTATGCGTGGTTAAGAACTATGTCCAGTATTACGGCGATTCCGTTCTCATGGCATGCATCTATAAATTTTTTAAGATCATCTTTTGGCCCGTAATATTTATCGGGCGCAAAGTAGGTTGTAGGATTATAACCCCAGCTTTCGTTCCCGTCGAATTCGGAGACCGGCATCAGCTCTATTGCATTAACTCCGAGCTTTTTAAAGTAGCTTAGCGTATCGATAAGGGTTTTGTATGAATGGGTGGAAACAAAATCGCGGATCAGCATTTCATAAACAATCAGTTTTTCTTTAGCGGGCCGCTCGAAAACAGGAATCCGCCAGTTGTAGGGAGTCTGACCGGTCTGAAGAACCGAAACTATTCCGCTCGTCTTCTGTGAAGGATAGGATTTTAAATTGGGATAAACAGTTGCCGAGATTCCGGGATCGTTCGATGGATCAAGAATCTTATCTGTGTATGGATCGTAGATTCTTAAGCTGCCGTCGATAAGGAACTGGTAAGCGTACTCCTGCCGAGGCGTTAGATTGGATAGTGTGATCCACCATATTACGCTGTCGGCCTTTGGTTCGTATTTGTTCATCTGGTAGTTTACGTCAACTTTCCAGTCGTTGAAATCGCCGATCAGGTAGACAAATTCCTTATAAGGCGCAAACAGAGCGAGAGTGACTTCGTTACCGTTGTAGTTGATTCCGTGACGGTTGCCCGCAGGGAGCGGCGCAATATTTATTGCCGGATTCCTTAGAATTACAAACGAGGAGGAATCCTTCTCGCCGGTAATACCAGTAGCTATAACCTTTACATCGTTTCTGCCCGCCGGATATTGATCCGCTATAAACTGGTATTCAATTGTTGCATTGTTTGTAGAAGCTTTTTCTGTCCCGTTAACGAATAATTTCATGCCGGTTGTCGTAGTCCCCACCGCAGCACCTGTAGCGGATATGTTAAGAGTCTCGCCGGGTTTCGCGAAAGCGGGGGAACGCATCGGATCCCCGAAATCGGCAGATACCACAGGCGAATTAATTACAACATTAATTCCGGGTTCGTATAGAGATATAAAAATATCTTCAGTCTTACGATTACCATCAGAGCTTCGAATTACAAAACACAACTCAACTATTTTTTCATTTGATAAAACGTTAGGATAATATATTCGAGGATTATTGATTACTAATTGATAAGAATTCGTTCCAATTCTCGTTAGCTTTGGCTGAGTTGCATTATTACCCCAGCTTTCAATAACATGTCGCCATCTATTATTGCTTCCAGTTCCCACCTTTACCGTCACCCCTGTGTGTGCGTATGCATCTCCCGTATTATATCCGGAGAGAGATGGTTTGTCAGAAGGATTAGCATTAGTAACATCAAACGTAATTGTAATATTATCGGTCTCTGTCGGATACTGAGGATTGGTGGTTACAACAGTCTGAGCTGATAATCCAATACTAAAGATGAACAGAATGAACAGGATTTTTGAACGCATTATTAACTCTTATTGATTTTTCATAAATGGGTTTAATTATAAAACAATTTAGGAACGGAAAGGGTTCTAATCAAGGAATTCCCACGCCACCCCCAGGCGCAGACCTCTTTCCTGTTTCGGGAAGTAGGGGACTATGTAATATTTTTCGTTCAGCAGGTTTTCAAAAACGAAATAGATCGTAGCCGCATCCTGAATCTTTCCCGCAAGGAAGAAATCAAACTGAACTGAAGGTTTAACATCCTCATAAGGAATCACGATGTTTCCATTGGTTCTAATCCATCTGGTTATTTCAAAGGTTTCAAAATTGATGATCTGATAACCTCTGTTTCCGATCAGCCGGTAGTTAATCCCGGCTTTCAGTTTAAGGTTGGAATTAAACAATGTATCTACATAATATATTCCGCCGCTTGATGTGAAATCGGGCAGCGGGTAATTGTCCTTTTCCTCTTGAACGAAATAATAATTCGAATTTGTGCTCAGTAAAAATTTCCAGAGATGCCAATCGAATCTAAGATTCGATCCTTGTAATGTTTTGTTGTAACCGCCGGCAATCGCGAGTTCCTGAAAAAAATATCCTGCCGAAATATTTATTAATGAATTTTTATAATTCAGTTTTGCCTCGAGAATGCTGAAATCCGATTCATCAATTCCCCCCGAGTAGATTTGTATTGGATTGGATGGTTTCCGGAATTTTGATAAACCCAGATACATTGAAAAGTTATCATCCATAAACCAGGAGAGATCCGCACCGGCCCCAAAGAAGCTTTTACCGTCATAATTCAAAACTTTACCGAAGGCTGACGGAATGAATTTTTGTTTCTCACTTTGCAGGATGAGACTTGCCTTTGCGATTGCGGAGAATGTATTAATCCTGTCACTCCTGTTTATCAAAGGGGTGTTCATCAAAGTGGTTTCATAAAGTGCTTCCGTATAAATATTCAGAATATCAGCTTCAAATTTTTGTGAGAGTTTAGCGCCGTATGTGCTGAACTCATTATTATGAATAATCTTATCATACCTGAACGGGTAGTACCATTGCAAAACAGATGGTACCGGATTTGTATTTTCATTCTGTCTGAATTCAATCAGCGATGATTGATAATAAAACGTTAGGTCAGTCGGCTTGCTTCCGACCAGATTTGCAAGCAGCCTGATATTCAGATTATGACCCGATACTTTCTGATATCGGTCAAGAAAATTAACCGGCGCCTCAATTCTACTATACAATATCTCTTCGATCTGTGAGGCGGGGAAGGCAAGTTTAATGCTGTCTATATCGACCCCTCCGTTCAAGCCTGTATTACTCTGGTAATAAGAATATCCGCCGGTAATGTTAAAATCATTACTTGCAAGATACCTGAGCCGCACTGAACCGGACCATAAACCGTAATCACTGTTCTTATAGCGCGGATCGGTGCTCTGATGAGTGATCTCCGTGAAAATACTCATCCTGCGGCTGATGTTCGAACTGAATATCCCGTTAAAAAATCCTTCTTCGTTCGGTGCCTGGTAAAATTTTATACGCGTATAAGGTCTGGTCGTAACAAAGTCCCGTGAGATCAGATTAACACTGACGGGATTATTCATTTCATTGAATAGAAATCCCCGGGGCAGCGGAATTACTTCGAGTGAATCAATGCTCTCGCTCTGGAAAAGATTAAGATCAAGAGAATTGAACAGGCGGTTGTTGATGCTTATTCCATCTGATAAGTAGGAAGAATTGCCGAATCCGTTTCCGTAGACAGAAATTTCGTTCGGCTGTCCTATTGAACCAAGGTCTCTAACGAATCCAAACGGCAGGTATTGAAACAGGTCGCCGGCATACCGGTGATCAAGCTTTAAGATTTCATCCTTTCTTAAAATATTTCCCGTATTGCCGGTCAAATAAAAATTATTTGGCGGCAGGGGCAAAAGTTTTTCGGGTCTTTTAATTTTTGAGGAATCAACAGATCCGGCTTTTGAAGTATCCTGAACTTGTACCTGTTTTGATTTGGTAGTATCCGGTAAATCTTTTGTATTCAGGATTTTTTGTTTAGCATCCTGCTGAAACGCAGATAGATTCAGATAAAAAATTGAAATAATAATTGCGGAAAAAAGTTTTTGCATTAAGAGTCAGAAATTTTTTTGCTAAAATATGTTTAATTCCCGATTGATAAAAGATGAAAAAGAGAAGTCGGTTTCAACCCTATAAACATTGCTTAACCGGAGCGTTGTATCGTAAGTCAAATGCTCCACAAAAAAGACAAAAACTGTTTGTTTTGAAATAAAAAAGTGCTAAATTTCGCATGAATTTACATCTAACAAACAAAGGGGTTACATCATGGCAATGACAAAAAGCCAAATTTTAGCTCATCTTGCTGCAAAGACCGGTGTAAGCAAAAAAGTTGCCGGTGAATTTATGGGCGAATTAGTAAAACTTGCGTACAAAGAAGCAAAAAAATCATTCGTTCTTCCAGGATTGGGAAAATTGGTTTTGGTTGACAGAAAAGCCAGACAGGGAAGAAATCCTAAAACCGGCGAAACAATTACAATCCCGGCAAAGAAGGTTGTTAAATTCAGAATAGCAAAACAAGCTAAAGATGCAATCTTAGTTTATAAAGCATAGTTGAATAAAATTAAGCCCATCTCTTAAAGGTGGGCTTATTTTTTCCTTTCTACTCTCATTTCTTTAATACTCGTTAATAGCTTGTCGTATAATGGCTGCGGTATATTCTTTAATATCAGTGTTATCAGTTTCTGAAATTTCCCTACATGTGAATAAAAACCGATTGTTATATTCTGCCGGCCGTCTCTAATATAAATCGGCCGCGTAGGATAGCCGCTGAATATTCCCCCTGTTATATTCTCAATATCCGAATGATAAATAGTTACTTCCTTTCTTCCGAAAAGAAAATCCCGGCAGATTATTTTTTCGTTATCGGCCTCTACTATAAAAGGGAAGAGCCGGTATGTTTTGATGAAATACCTGTTTATAATAAAAATGATGAAACCGTTTATCAACGCAAAAAAAACAAAATACCATTTCTCGAACATCATCATTATCGAAGAGATAAAATGGACTGATAAAAAAAGCGTCGCAACGATGTTGCCGTATCTGTAAATCAATTTTGCAAAAAATGAATATTTGAATTTTTCCAACTCTCTTTATTCTCCAACGAATTTTTTACCCATGCAAAGTAATTATTCTGATCTGAATAGTGAAACATTCTTTTATGACGTGATATAATAGAACTGTTAGGACTAACGGGTTCATAACTCAGAGTGCTACCCAATCAGGCTTTCTTTACCTTAAAACAATAATTATCAATCCGGGCGGAATTAATCTTACCATTAAATAATTCTCATTTCATTAGGACAAACTTTCTGGTCTGCGAGAATTTCCCGGCAAATGAATCAAACTTATTCATAAATGATAGATTATAAAAATAGACTCCGCTTGCTAGAGAGGACCTGTTTTTCAGATTTCTTGAATCGAATAGAACCGAATGAAATCCCGGGGATTTTTTTTCATCAACCAAAGTTGCGATCTCAGTCCCGAGCGAATCATACACTTTAAGCGTTACATTTCCTTCATCCGGAATCTGATAGGTGATTCTCGTAGAAGGATTAAAAGGATTAGGATAGTTCTGGTATAACTTATAATCATGTGGTAAAGATAACGCGCCGACGCTGCTGGTATTGCTAGAAAATCTATAGATCCTCCCGGTCGTGTAGTTAGCAAAATATAACGTGTTGTTCTGATCCAATCCGAATGTTGATATAGCGTGATTGGTCGTGAAGAGAAGCTTATTTGAGACTGTTCCGTTGTTAAAATCCAGCGCCCAGATTTTTCCTGACACAAAATCTCCGTAAACGTATTTACCCTTCAGTTCCGGCACAGAAGAACCGTGATAAACATATCCTCCGGTTATTGAATATCCGCCCTGATCATTGTGGCCGTATTCCCAAACCGGTAGTGTTAAATTATCCGTATTGCAATTTGAAGGCGGATTGAAACAATGATTCCCTTCCATAATTCTCCAGCCGTAATTCTGCCCCTTGGCGATAATATTAATCTCCTCCCACGCATTCTGCCCGACATCCGCAGCCCATAATCTCGAATCTAGCTTATCAAAACTGAATTTCCATACGTTCCTCAATCCCCACGCGTAAATCTCCTCTTTCAATCCGTTTGTGTTGCCTTTGAAAGGATTATCATCAGGTATAGCGTAATTTAATCCGCTGGAAGTATTATTCACGTCGATCCGCAGGATTTTACCTAGCAGAGATTTAAGATTCTGCGCATTATTCTGTGGATCTCCGCCGGAACCGCCATCCCCAAGCGATATATAAAGATAACCGTCAGGCCCGAATGAAGTCTGCCCTCCGTTATGATTCGAATATGGCTGACCTACTTCAATAAGAACTAATTCGCTCGCACGGTCGGCCGCATCGGGGTCGGACTGGCTTACCCGGAATCGTGATACTACAGTCCGCCGCGGATTACTGGTTGTGTAATTTATATAGAGGAAACCGTTATTCCTGTAATCAGGGTGAAAGGCGAGTCCAAGTAATCCCTGTTCACCGCCGAAGAGTACCTTATCCCGGATATCCAGAAAGACTTTCTTATTTTTTACATCGTTATTATTCTGGAACAGATAAATGACTCCGGGTTGGGATACAACGAAGAGCCGGTTTGTGCCGTCGTCCGGAAATTGAATATCCACCGGCTGCTCAAAACTGAGATCCGGAAAGGCAGGCATTATCTGAACCTGAGCGTTTGATTGTTTGCATCCCGTTATCAGTAGAATTGATGCTAGCGATAAATAAAGTAACCTTTTCATATCTCGGCCTTTCGTTTCTTATGGAACAATAATAATATAACAAACAGATCAATAATTTCAACGGTTCAATCCCGACAGGGAGGTATTAGTTAGTGCAAAATAATTTGACAGGAACTTTAAAGGGTAAAATCTGTTTGACAGAATAGGGAAATGATAAATATCTTTGCCCGGTAATCAATTATAAATCAGGAGGGAAACATGAAAAAAACCAATATATTTTTTGCCGCTTTATTTGTATTTGCCGCATCTGCTCTTTTCGCAGGTGATGTTACTAAAGTTGAAAACTTCAAGCTGAAGGATTACAATGGAAAAGAACACCAGCTTAGCGATTTCAAAACTTCCAAAGCAATTGTAATTATGTTTGTTGCTACTCAGTGTCCGGTATCAAATGATTATAATGCAAGAATGGCTGAAGTATATAATGATTATAAGGATAAGGGAATTGCTTTTATCGGTATTAATTCCAATAAACAGGAAAGTGTTGAAGAAATCAAGAATCACGCAAAAGAGAATAATCTTACCTTCCCGATTCTGAAAGACGAAAAAAATGTAATTGCAGATAAATTTTCTGCATCTGTCACTCCGGAAGTTTATGTTTTGAACAGTAATTTTGAAGTTTTATACCACGGCAGAATTGACGATTCAAGAAAGCTGAACGACGTTAAATCGAAAGATCTTCACATAGCTCTTGATGAAATTCTGGGCGGTAAATCGGTTTCAAATACAAAAACAAAAGCATTCGGATGTACAATTAAAAGAGTATCGTAAAAATGAAAAACTTTCTTTCAGCTTTTATTGTGATTCTATTTTTTACAGGCGTTAATTCTTTCGCTGACGAAAAACCGAAACAGAACAATAAGATAACGGTTGAGTCCATTGATAAGGATAAACTTTCAAGGATATTAAAGGACCGGAAGGGTAAACCACTATTCCTTAATCTATGGGCAACATGGTGTGTTCCATGCAGGGAGGAATTCCCGGCAATCAATAAACTGGCTGAAGAATACAAGGATGTTGAGTTTATAGGAATAAGCGTCGATTTCCCGGAGGAGATCGAATCTAAAATCATTCCCTTCCTTAAATCACAAAATGCGAAATTCATCTCTTATGTTAATGGATTTCAAGGCGATGAAGAGCTGATTAATACTCTAGATAAAGAATGGAACGGCGCGCTTCCCGCAACATTCATCTACGATAAGAACGGTAAGAAAATCTCATTCCTCGAAGGTAAAAAATCGTATGATGAATTTAAGAAAGAGATTGAGAAAAGCAGAAAGAAATAAGCCGGTATTGCTAATCCCCTCTAACCATGAGAGGGGATTAGAAATTATAAAAAAACTCTCCTGTTAAATTTTGAACAAAGCTGCAGATCGAATCAGGGATTGAATTTAGAAATTTTATTTGCGGTCTCCAGATACTCGCTCAATGCCGCGGATCCATACCATGGTATTAATTCGACGTCGAAAATTCCGGCAGCTACGGCAGGATCGGTATTTACCAGCTCCCGCGCCTCCTCAATTGTTTTAACATTCAGTATGAACAATCCCCTGTATTTCAAATCATTTTTCCCGAATGGACCGGCGACAATAAGTTTTTCCTCGTCAACCAGACGATTAATATTATTCATATGACCGGCAAAAAGACTATCCCTTGTTTCCTTCTTCTCAATAACAGCGGGACCCGTTTTAAGAATTACAAAAACATAGTTCTTCATTCCGTAATCATCCGCCCCGAATTTTTGCGCCAGTCCGGCATCGTAATCAGGATTCTGTTTTTGCGCAAAGAGCGGAAGTGAAATGAATATAATAAAAATTGAAATGTATCTTTTCATTTAACCCTCGTTTCTAAATGATTAGAAATATATTTTTTTACGTCGAACTTTTTTGCGCAGCCGTTATAGTTCATATACCGGATTTTTCCGTAAACCGGACGCTCGAACCAGGGACGGTCGTGCACTCCACCAATCGACCATGCAATTCCCGTATATCCGTTCGGATCCCTTCCGTCCAGTTCGTATTTGTCGTTAAGATAAATCGCGATCCGTATTGAATCCTCGGGCGATTTTGTCCATTCCAGAATTTTCTTCGCCCAGTACATTCTCATATAACCGTGCATCTTGCCTCTGTTAACCATTTCCAATTGTGCTGCATTCCATAGATCATCATGCGTCTTTGCGAGTTCGAACACTTCCTTTGAATAAATATAATCCCTTTTATCTTTCCGGTGAAGGTTTAATGACTCCTGTGCCCATGGATGAAATCCATCGAACGAATCGTAATTTTTGTTGAAATAGCAGAAGTTGTCGGCGAGCTCCCGGCGAATTATCATCTCCTCTAAAAAAGCTTTGTGGGATTCTGCGTGTTCGGTTAATGGCTGAATTGCAAGCGCTACCCGCTGAGGTGAAATCTGTCCGAAATGAAAATAGGGTGAGAGGTTCGACTGTGCGTCATGCGTCGGAAAGTTTCTGTCCGTTCCGTAATTAGCAAATCTTTTACTTATGAAATCCTGAATTGATTTGTGAGCAGCACGCTCACCGGGTTTTATCCAGCTGACTTCCTTAACATCTGTATTAACTTTTAGCGATTTGTAGACTGAATCCCAGTT
This sequence comes from uncultured Melioribacter sp., assembly GCA_964532065.1. Classification (GTDB taxonomy): domain Bacteria; phylum Bacteroidota; class Ignavibacteria; order Ignavibacteriales; family Melioribacteraceae; genus DSXH01. Next base: position 51,826 of record CAZHHG010000009.1, on the reverse strand, counting down.
GGTTTCTACATTTTCAATTTTCGTCTTCATCTTTTTAAGAGGTGGAAACTCATCTAAAAACTCAGGAAGTAATTTCTGGATCTTAGGACGGATTGTATATGCGGCAAATTCCTGTTTGTCGGAAACATGCAGACAGGGGACAATGTTATGTGCATCAACTTCGTGAAATGGAATTTTAATTTTATCAGCGACAGATTTTTTCCACCTTCCTACTATTCTCAATGGATTAAAATCTGTAACCAGCAAGGATGCTTTAATCGATTCTAAAAATTTTGGAATCTCCTCTGCAGCGTCACCGGTTGTAAGTCTGAAAGGGATATTGAATTTCTTAAGTTCTGTTTCAACTTCCTGCAATCCTTTAATCATAAACCCGTATTGACGGATCGTAGCTTCTAAGAAATTCGGTACAAGATTGAAGACAACGTAAAGTGGTTCATTCAATTCAATTGCTTTCTTCTGAGCATATAACAGAGCCCAGTTATCATGCGCTCGCTGATCACGCTGCATCCAGTAAACAACAGGACCCGCCTTGCTAATGCCTGCTTGCAATATTCTTAATCGCAATGAGTTCATTAAATTCTTCTCTTCCTAATATTAACCTCTTCGCTTCTAAGAACACTCGCAATTTCAGTAATAGTATTCCAGTTGCGGGTAGTAACCGGGACGTCGAATTCAACTTCGGTCTTTCCGAGATGTTGAATAGTTTTCATGTCACGGCGATAAATACCAAGTACAAAACGTTCTCTTCTCCCTATAAGTTTCACCAGCCAGGGTCCCTCTTTTGGGAGGATAAACGGATAACCCGGCTCTCTGCTGGGTTTCTTTGCAAGAATACTGACAAACCGGACTATTCCGGAATCTTCCTTAAGGTGTGAGAAGGGATCGTCAGAAACCAAATCCAGAATATCCCGTCCACGGCAGATAAACATTTGCGTCCTGAACGGCAGCAGATCTTCAAATATTTTACGAATCTCAGTCTGCGAAGTTTTCTTCCGGATTATAAACGTTCCGGCCGCACCGATGTTTATGGTGCCTAAGTGCTTCAGTTTTTCTGCCACTTGTTTTGGTTTAAATGTCTTATGACCGCCGACGTTGACTCCTCTAAGAAGAACTACCAGTGTCATGAATTCCACCATTGCGTGTACAGGCACAATTTAATTCCGATAATAATATTATTCTCCTTTCAAAGCTTCTGGCTGCACGGTTCTATTCTGATTTGATGCGGTTATTCTTATTAATAACTCTTGCAAGCGCATTCATGATGTTCATTGATATATTTGATTGATGACTTACACAGCTTTTCTAAAACAGCAATATTTATGTCTGATAATTTTTTTATATATATACACGCTTTACTCATTTTGAATTTACCCAGATCTTCAAGCAATTTTTTGTTGTCATTTCCCGGTACAGAAACATATAATGAAAAAGCAGCTTTCCTTGGTGAAAAACCGATTAGTGGAGCATCTCCTTCGTGACCGCTTGCGTATTTATAATGATAACTACCGAAACCGATTATTGTCGGTCCCCACATTCTCGGTTTGAATCCCGACCATTTAGTCATTAACTCAATCAGTTGAAAACTGTCAGTCCTTTTTTGTTCATTATCAACAAATTCATTTATAAATTTCTTTACATCTGCTTTGGTTTCGGTTGTTTTGTTTTTTGTTGCCATATTTATTCCTCAACACCAGATTTTTTTGATTGGTCTTTAAATTTTTTATACCACAATATTATCAAAGGAGTATAAAGACAATAGGCAGTACCGTAGGCAACCGAAGCCCGGATGAATGAAAACTGATTGATTACCAGAGTAAGAATTATCGAAATCAGCGTAGGTTAGATTGTCGAGTCTCGACGCGCCTTCCCCCCTGTAATTGATTCTGGGGTCGTGATTTTTTTTCTTATATACTTCGGCTCTCATTACATCCCTTTCGGGTTTAAAAGCTAACGCTCCCGTTTATGAGCAGCAACGGAGTTCACTAATACTTTCTTGCTTCTTAATTGTTAAGCATCCGTGTCATTTTATTTTTCACATATTTCCTTCAATTTGGAGAGTGCTTTTGGGTAGGTCCGGTTCATATAATCTAAAAAATCTTCTGTTGTTTCTAAGTCAACAGTAACAGTAGTAATCCCGTTATTTTCTTCGAAAGTATAATTTTCAAATCCATTTGCCCATTTTTCTACTTCCGGTCCTTCTGTGATTTCTATATTTGCTTTTAAAAGTCCGTAATGTCGAATTGAAACAAAACGATCGGGAATGTTATCTGCAATCTCTGAAACCATACCGCCCTTTTCTCCTTTCTCATCTACTCCAATAAATAAAATTTTAATTCCCTTGTCCCAGCTTCCCTCATAGGTCGATGTCGGGTTAAACAAAGAAGTCCATTGCTCATAAGTTGATTTACTGCTGAGACCAAGCATAAAATCATAAACCTTGGCTGCAGGGGCATTGATGTTTATTTTGAATTGTAACTTTTTCATAATATTTATATTCACTTGAATTAACCTTTCTGGTTGCTATTTCCTGTATTACTTAGCGGTTCGCCCTTTTTTTGTCGGTTTAACTTGTTTGAGTTTGTCTGTTTGTTCAACTCCATATCTTATTGCCTCTTCAAGTTTGTCAATGTTTACATCTTTCAGAATTTTGAATTTAATGCAGTATCCTGTAACTGTCGCTTTGCCTATTGTTGTCCCAAAGTTCTTAGGCAAATATTTTTTGTCTTCAATGCCCATAATGTAAACAGAAATTCCAGTCGTGTTTGCACTAATGCCAACTTGATAAAATTCCTTTGTCTTACCGTCAGAATATTTAATTGTTTGAAGTCCATATCCAATCTGCGGATTCGTAACCACTTTACCAGTATCATCTTTTCCATCTAAAAACCATAATTTACATTTTGGCAATAGTTGGAGTATGCGCTTGTGCAATGCTTCAATGTCAGTCCGTTTTGATTCGGGTTGGCTGTCAATATATTTTGTGATTTGTTCTTGTAAAGTCATTGTCTTGAGTTGTTAATTTTTTGTCGGCTCATAGTAAAATACTGCTGCACCTGAGCTTAGTGATTTTGTCATAATGAGTTTCAACATAATTCTGTCCTTGACTTGGTCAAATAGTCGCAGCCCTTGTCCTTCAATGATAGGGTGAATGCAAATTTGAAATTCGTCAATAAGATTACTGTTTAACAGTTGAATAATTAAACTGCGACTTCCAACCAAAATCGCTTTTCCTGATTGTTGTTTGAGTTCCAAAACTTTTTCGTTAAGAAGTCTGTCTGAAAGTTTTGCACTGTCCCAGTTTGTGTCCTTTAGTGTGTTGGAGAAAACAAGTTTTGGAATTTTGTCTATTGAAACTGCAAAGTCGTCCATAGATTTTTTGCCTGATGGATTTTGCAAAAGTGTTTGCCAAAATTGCATAAGTTGGTAGGTCGTCCTCCCATATAATATGATACCTCCATTGTCTAACAATTGGGAATAATGTTGATGCAGTCCTTCATCTGCAACTCCTGTTGTATGGTCGCAAACTCCGTCAAGTGTCATATTGAATGCAGCAATTACTTTTCTCATATTTCTTTTTTGTCTATTTGTTTGTGGGTCGTACTACAATGACCGCTAACGGTTTGCGTGTTGCCGCAGTTGGCGATTTCGGAGCACTTCACTCTCAACCTACACAAAAGTTTGATAGTAGCACTCAGCTTCAGTTGTGCACGCCACCCCAAATTGAGGCAACACGCTGTTAGCGGTTCGTTTTTTCTGTCGTGTAAAAGTTTATCATAGCTCAGACTAATAATATTTATCAATGCCGCCAAATCCTGGAATAAGTTTGTTGTCACGAGTCTTTTTAATAAAGTTGTTTAGTCGTTTAGTAAATTCCTCTGGTCGCTTTCTTGCACTGTCAATATAGGCAACTCGTAATCGTTTATAAGAATCTGAAAACTTTATATAGTTATTCCAAGCAGCTTTATCTCTTTTGATTTCATCTAATATGTCATTGGGAAAGATAAACTCTTGAGAAATAATCTCCTGAACTTTTTCAAGAAAATTAATGTGAATTAAATTGTTTTGCGCTAACCATTTCAGTCGTTCAATATTTGATTGTGAATAACTACTCTTAGGTTTTCTTGGCGTAAATCGCTGAATAGTGTGGTCTTTGTCAAGAGTTTTATTTGTACTGTCTATCCAGCCGAAACAAAGTGCTTCTTCAACTGCATCATTATACTGAATGCGTTGTTTGCCGGTTGACTTTTTAGCATATACCAGCCAAACTTCTTGCTTTGTATTGAAATTGTTTTCAAGCCAATTTCTCCATTTAGCCCTTGTTTTTATGTTAAGGATACTGTCTTTTTTCATATTGTTTTATTGCGACTGAAAGTTAAAATTGTTTGTGTGTTGCTTTACAATGACTGCTAACTTGTTATTTACTGCAATATAATAAATTTAAATAAAATTTCTATTTTTACTTCGTATAGTCTACCATTAAAGAAGATTATGCGTATGGAAGATCGTAAAATAAATTATTTTCCCATCCTCACAATCTCATCGAACTCATCTTTTGTAATCGGCATAACAGAAAGTCGGCTGCCCCGTTGAAGAAGATGCATCTTCTGGAGCTTTTTATTCTGCCGCATACTGTCGATTGATACAAAATCCTTAAACTTCTTTACCAGTTTAACATCCACCATCATCCATGCGGGATTATCTTTCTTGCTCTTCGGATCGTAGTGAGGATTTTCCGGATCGAACGCGGTAAAATCCGGATATGCTTCTTTTACCACTTCACAAATTCCGGCGGCACACGGCGGCTCGCCGTTGCTATGGTAAAAAATCACCCTGTCGCCAATCTTCATTTCATCCCGTATGAAGTTACGCGCCTGGTAGTTGCGTACTCCGTCCCAGTAAGTGGTCTGATTTTTTTCCTTCTCCAGAAATTCAATAGGGTAGCAATTTGCTTCCGATTTCATTAACCAGTATTTCATATTATCCTCTTAAAAAGAAAACAGGGAATTAACTAATTGTCCGATTGAATTATTTCTAACACTGATAATAATTCCGGATTAAAGATAATAAAATGAATATTACTTTTGAAAAGGACGGGTTAATTGCAAATGATGATCAAGCGGATGCCGGAAAACTGCCGGACTGTTTAGAATTCACGACTGCACGCGGCGCTGTTCTTAGAAAGGTCGCAGCCCGTGCAGCCGCCGCAGGCATTTTCAGATCTTCTTTTTACCCGGAGATTTTTTATGAGAGAAAATGCTACATAGCCGGCTGTTAAAAAAATTATAGTGAAAACAATTATATCCTGAATCATATAAATCCTTTTAAAAAATATTGCCTAGTTGATAAGCACCGAAAGCAACAATCCATGCCATCACAGTTGTGTAAACCATTGTAAATGTGGCCCACTTCCAGTTTGCTTCCTTTCTGATAGCTGCTATAACCGCTACGCACGGGAAATAAATCAATATAAAAAGCATTAGGGAATATGCGACTACCGGTGAAAAAACTTTTTCCCCTATTCTAGGCCCGCTTGTAAAAACCTGCTGCTGAAGTTTTGTCTTCAAGTTTACCGAAGTTTCGTCGGCTTCCAGGTCCGATTGATAAAGAACTCCCATCGATCCAATTACAATTTCTTTAGCGGCCAGACCGGTAATAATGCTCACGCCTATTTTCCAATCCCAGCCGAGCGGTTCAATAACCGGAACTATCATGTGTCCTAATTGACCGATATAGGATTTTTCCATACGCTCTGATTCTTTATCAATTTCAATCTGTGCAAGCTGATCCTCTTTTTCGCTTCCGGTCAAATTAACATTCGAAGAAATCTCATCGATCATTTTATCGTAATCAACGGAGAATTTAACATCCCGGGGGAAGTGACCCAGCGCCCAGATAATAATAGAAGCGCTTAATATAACAGTCCCCATCTTTGTTAAATACTGAACACTTTTGTTCCACATATGAACGAGAGTATTTCTGAGTGTCGGAATCCTGTACGGAGGTAATTCCATTACAAAAGGGACATCCTGTTTTGCGAAGAAAATTTTTTTGAATACAAGCGCTACCAGTGTTGCGAGTAAAATACCGATCAGATAAATTGAGAGCAAAACCAATCCCTGGTTGGCGGGGAAAAATGCCGATATCAATAAAACATAAACCGGCAGACGCGCGCTGCAGGACATCAGCGGCAATATCAGCATAGTTAATATCCGGTCCTTACGGTTCTCTAATGTCCGTGTAGCCATTACAGCAGGAACGTTGCATCCGAATCCCATGATAAGAGGAATAAATGATTTTCCATGCAGACCGATTTTGTGCATCAGTTTATCCATTATAAAAGCTGCGCGGGCCATGTAACCCGTGTCTTCCATTAATGAAATACAGAAAAAGAGGATTAAAATGTTGGGAAGAAAAATAATTACTCCGCCTACTCCGCCTATTATACCATCGACAATCAGATCTCTAAGTGATCCATCGGGAAGTGTGTTCGAAATAAAATTACCTAGTTCTGATACTCCGGCATCAATCCAATCCATCGGGTAGCTTCCCAGTGAAAAGGTAAGCTGAAACATCACCCATAAGAAGAAAATGAAAATCGGAAACCCGAGGTATTTATGAGTAAGAAAGAAATCGATAGAATGACTTGCCTGCCGCTTACTTAATTTATCCTGTTTGTATGTTTCCTTTAATACACCGTTTATAAATCCGTATTTGGCGTCGGCAATAACGGTATCGGACTTTTCCTTGTATTCCCGTTCGAGTGAGGAAATTTCTTTTTGAGCAAGCGCAAGCAGGTTCCCGGATTCCGGAATCCCTGAAATCCGGTTCGTAAAATCGGTGTCGTTCTCTAATAACTTAATTGCAGCATACCTGCTGTAATATGAATCGTAAATAATTTTGTTCTTTTTAATTTCATCGCGTAAGCGTTTTATCGATTCCTCTATATTCGTACCGTAATTAATATGTGCGTGGCGTGCAACATCATCCCGCTCCTCGTAAACGTCGATTACCTTCGAGAATAATTCTTTAATTCCTTTCCCTTTTGATGCAACCGTGGTAACAATAGGTATTCCTATAATTTTTGCCAGAGCAGCATGATCGAATTTATCCCCCTTCTCTTCGAGTTCGTCGTACATATTCAGAGCAATAACCACCTTTATATTCATATCCATCAGCTGTGAAGTAAGAAACAGATTTCTTTCGAGGTTTGACGAATCGATTACGTTCACAACAACATCAGGCAATGTTTCGGTTATATGCTTCCTTACGAATAATTCCTCGGGTGAATATTCCGAAATTGAGTAGGTACCGGGCAGGTCCGTAACGTTTATCCTGTAACCGTTATGATCCAGCCTGGCTTCTTTTGTATCAACAGTAACCCCGCCGTAATTGCCGACCCGCTCATGTTTACCCGTAGCGTAGTTGAATAACGTAGTCTTTCCGGAATTAGGATTGCCTACAAGAGCGACATTTATAGTCCGGCATTTCTCCCGGATTGATTTCTGAAGTTCGTCGTCGGGTATTGTTCCGTTGAAATGAACGATGGATTTATCGTCATACTTTTCTACAGGTACAACCTCAATTAATCTGGCTTCGCTTCTTCTCAGCGAAACTCGGAAGCCCATCAATTCGTATTCTATCGGGTCCTGGAGAGGGGCGTTTTTAATTACCTTTACCGGCTTCCCCTTTATAAAACCCATTTCGGTAATTCTTTTTCGGAAAGCACCGTGTCCTAAAATCTTTGTTATAATCCCAGCTTCATCGTTTTGCAGATCAGAAAGATGAATTGCATCAATAGACTGAATATTTAATTCTGCTTTATACATGATTTTTAAAAGTTTAGTCCGAATCTTAAAAATGCCGCGACTGAATTTCTAAATTTATTTTCTGTACCTGCCGGATTAATAATATACTGGATATCGGGCTGCACAGACAGATTATCGGTAATACTTGTTTTGTAGAACATTTCTATTGTTGTTTCGTTTCTTGAATCTTTATGGGAAAACCCTGCATGTGCTATTGCAATCCCTAATAAATCATTATTACTATTATCGTAACCAATCTTATAATTTATACCACCGCCAAGATAGTAATTATGAGCGTTAATATTTGTTGGACTTATTGCAAACTGCGCAAATATTCCAACTTTATCATATTCCCCTGATTTTATTATAGTCTGATCGGCTATCGCGTAAAAACCGTAGTTCTTTTCGAACACGGTTTCTACAAGTTTAGTTTCCTGACAGGTTTCCTTTAAATGTGAATGATAATAATAGCCGGTTTTAATTGTGCCGGGCATATTATTTATTTCAATTGAAAATTGTAATTCAGAAAAAACCAGTACCCCGTCGCTCGATTTCAAATCCCAATTTAAATTGTACTGATTGCTTTCCGGATCTTCCGGTAAGCCGTCGAATACCGCTCCCAGAATTGCAATGCTTTCGCTAACTTCATATCTGGCTGCAATTCCGAGGGCTGTTAACGGAAAAATTGGAACGGGAATATTGTCGGCAATTAAGGAAGGGATGCCGAATGAACTATTAATGAAATTACCGGCATATTCGCTTGTAACAAATTCTGCGTTTAAATCCTGCAGTCCAATGATAGCCTGAAAATTTTTATAAGTGTGCTTATACCATAATTCATGGAGATAAGTACGGTTGCCTGCTTCGATGTTCGATGCAACCTGAAAATCACCTATTAATTTTTCTGATGGTGTCCCCCCGTGTGTTGATGCACCATTCAGAAAAAACTCGCCACCTTCCCATAATCCCAGATTATTTGTCTCAAAACCGATTCGTATATTAGCCATACCAAGATATACTCCGCCGGTTTTTTTACCGCCTTTTAAATTCCCTGCAAATTCACCTGTGTATGTAGCTTCATGCTGAAGAATTTTCATATTTATAACACTTGTAGAGTCCGGCATATTAAACGGATTTTTTTGTGATAAAATGTTTCCTGTAAAAATGAGGATAATAAAGAGCTGTATAAGTGCATGCTTCATTTTCCTTTCTCCATAATAATCAAAATTCTGAGGTAAAATTATGGACGTACTGCTCCGGTTACAATCACTAAAACATGGGAATTGGACTTGATCCTATCCCAATTTTAGGGGAGTAAAATGACGTTTCTTAGTCTGATTGGGGCCTTTTATACTGAACATTACCAAACAGGTATTAGATCAGATTAATAGCCAATTCTATGATTTAATTGGATGTCGCATTACAAAATGCTTATGAAAGTATAAATGATCCTTTCATTTCTTTAACAATGCATTTGTAAATATTTTGTTGTAAGCAGTCTTTAATTTTTATAAGTCGGCTTTCAATCCTAAGTTAAAACTCAATGGCATATTGGGTCTGTAACCTTGCGGCAAATTTGCCACAATAGCTCTGCTGTTTGTAAGATTATTAATTGTTGTGAAAGCTGTGAAAGTTTTATCTAATTTATAGTTAGCAGAAATGTCAATGATTAAAAATCCTTTTAAGGCATTCACATCATTATAGATTACGTTCTCGGCGGGTACTATTATGTTGCTTTGACCCGGCTTTACTCTTGTTTCACCGGTATAGCGACCGATTACCGTAGCATCGAATTTATTATTTTCAAAACCAATACTAACCGTCAACAAATGAGGTGTGATAAACGGAATGAAATCGCCTCTGTTAATTATTCCGCTTCCCCAGTCGCCTCCGCCATTTTTAAAAGTCTCATTAAACTTTGCAGAGGTATAAGTATAAGCTATATATACAGGTATTTTAAAATCTTGTGTAGCATTTCTTGTGTAAAGCAAATCGTATGCTAAACTAACTTCTAAACCTTGAATTTTTGCATTACCTGCATTAAACATATCACCTGTACCCGCACCACCCCCGGATACATTATCAGAGCCTAAGATATTATCATAATTATTTAAAAAAGCGGTTACCTGGGCATTTAATCCTTCGCTTTCATAAATATACCCTAATTCATAATTAACAGAAGTTTCTACTTCGGCCTGTCCTGTTGTTGAAGTTAAGGAAGGCATTCCCGGAGGCGAAAATCCTCTATGAACACCTCCAAATAGATTCATATTGGCATTAATTTCATAGTTTACTCCTATCCCGGGCAGAAAAACAGATAAGTCGTTCGAAGCTTTTTTTATTGAAGTGCCTAATCTCTCAACGTCTGCATTTCCATAATTTTGAAAATCAAATCTGATTTTTTCAAATCGAATACCCGGACTAACTTTTAAACCCTTGTAGTTCATTTCGTAATTTAAATAAGATGCAAAACTACTTGCGTCTCTTATCTGGTTTTCCTGATTGCCTTTTACTCCTGCCGTAGACAATACCATAGTTCCATTAGTCATTGCATATACCGAACGTGTTGAATACCGGTCAGCTTGATCTGCGTGATAGCGAAGCCCTAACTGAATCTTATGCCACACCCCGCTTGTATTAAATATGTATTGCGCATTTGATTGTATTCCTTTTGAAAAGTACGTTCTGGCTGCACTCTGGTAATCTATATTTCCATTGGCTTTACCGGTCATTATTTGGTAAGGGGTTTGGTGCGCTGCAGGATTGCTCAATATATTATTAATACTTTGTCCGCCAATGGTATTTGCTCTTGCCCAGTCTCTGAAAGTTGTTGCATAATATGCGGTTGTGTTAACTATAAGACCACTTGCAGTTTGTATTAAATGATTAAGAGAGATGTGCTGGTGATTCATATCCAGCAGATCTTTTTGAGTTGCGGAATATCTTCTTAAAGGATTTGCTGCATAATCTTCGTAAGTTAATCCCAAATAGGTTTCATTTGCATCTTCAGAACTGTGCATGAATTTTAAGGTTAGAGATTGAGAAATTGTGGCCTCCTCGTCTGTTTGCCAGCGGAGTCTTCCCATAATATCCTGTCTGTCAAAACCAGTATTGCCGCCATTTTCCAATTCTTTAAAACCGGTGCTGGCTAATCTGTTTAATTCAAAAACATATTCCAGGTTGTTTCTGCTATCACCTACCCAAACTCTTTGTTGATTTGTATTAAAAATTCCGTAAGATATCTGAGCAAATCCTTTAAATGATTCCGGAATATCTGTTGATAGTAAGTTTACTGCGCCTCCAATAGTATATGGCCCGTGTTTTATCTGACTGCTGCCTTTTAATACCTCAACACCTTGCATACGTGCAAAAGTCGGAAAATAATAAGCCGAAGGATCGGCATAAGGTGCAGGAGCAATCAGAATCCCGTCTTCCATTAACGTAACTTTTGCGCTTCTATTTACAGGCGTACCTCTCAGACCAATATTAGGTCTTAGTCCAAAACCTTCTTCGTCTCTGATGTTTACACCGGGAATAGTGCGAAGAACATTATTAATGTTAGGCTGGTTAAGTTTTTCCAATTCGCGGTTGTTAACAAACTGACCGGAACCCGGAATGGATTTTGCTTTATCATCAATAATTGTTACCGGCTTAAGATCGTAACTTTTTATTGTATCCTGTTTGGTTTGCTGGGCAATTATTGAAATACCTGATAACATTAATAGAAATAGTAAAAGCTTACTCATTTTTATTCCTCTTTAGAATAATTACTTAACCTTTGAATTTGTCCGGATAATAATTTCACTTTCATTATCGAAATGTCCGCCAGTATCTTCCGAGTTACAAGACGTATAGTTTATGGTTTTTCTTCAACCATGCGAAATTATTTACCGCGGAAAAACTTTTGAAAATTAAATGTGAATTACGAGGCTATCAATCGCCGATTTGCGGGATATTTTTAATTTTGAATCCCATTTAATAGGGAGAAAGGATGTTATTGATTTGTATAATCTTCCAATTGAATAATCTTTTTAGTAATGGCATAAATTGTTAAGCCGGCCTGGCTTTTTATACCTGTTTTTTGTGAGATGTTTTTTCTGTGGCTTACAACCGTGTGAACGCTGATAAATAGTTTATCAGCAATTTCTTTGTTGGAGAATCCGGCAACTAAAAGTTTTAATACGTCTATTTCTCTTTCGGATAAGGTTTCGTGTTCTGCTTGTGCTATGTTGCCGGAATTATCGCCGCTTAATTTATTGATAATTCCTAAGATTGTATCCGGTGAATCGGTAATATGTATGATCTTATCAAAAAGCGCCAGCATCTTCTGGTTGAAAAATGTATAAACAAGTGCAACCCAGCATGTATTCAGATTTATTTTTTTAAGCGCAATGAATTCTTTGTCCTTGTTTTGTATCTGCGACGGATTGATAATAATAACATCAAGGCTTTCCTTTTTCAGGAAATTCTCAATGTCATTCAGATCGTCGGCGCGGAACAATTTAAAATACTGACCGGATTTTGAAAAAATATTTGAAAGCCCCTCGTGAATAACCTGCGAAGGTTCGAGTATCACTATATTAATTATTTGTTTACTCACGCTAAACTTTTTTCCAATCTGCTTATAAGAGGCATTAATACTGTCTCTTCAATTGTCGAATGAATTTTCAAATCGTATTCAAGTTCGAATAAGCTTTCAATTATTTTCCTCCGGAGTACCCTGTCGTTTTGAACGGGCACGTGTTTAAGCAGCAGCTCTTTTAAATCATTCAGCTTCGACTCGATGTCGGTGTGATGTTCGCTGTATTCGCTGACAGAAAAATCATTAATTCTATTTGACCTCCTTTCACCTTTACGAAGAAGTTCATTAAAGTATGGGAACGCGGTGCTGTTCTCGTATGATAGATGTTCCTTTACTTCCCCGAAATACTCGTTAAAAAATTTATCTATCAATTTTATTTCCGGTGAGTCGTTCTTCGAATACAATTCCTGTATTAACGCTATTATTTCCGGGTATTTCTCATTTTCATAAAAATTATGAGAGTTCTTCAAATAGACTATTATGTCAGCAATGTCGCCGTTGGAAAAATCCTCTTCGCCGGATATATGAAATCCATTGTAAAGATTGGCGAATGATACAAACACTCTTACGCTTATCCCGTTTTCCTCGCAGAGTTGCAAAACCGTTTTTTCATTTACAATAAAATTCAATCCGAAATGCTCCATCATCAGAAGGACTGACGGATTCTCCAATATAATATCCGCCATTTTCATTTCTGGTGTGATATATTTTCTATTAGACTCGTACATTTAATTCCCCTGTGTATATTTTTACTTTTACTCTACCTGACAACAAATTAACACAAAAATAAATTCATTGAAAGTGATTTAATTATATTGGCGTTACCTCGCCATGCCGTAAATCTGTGTTAAGTTAATACTCTTTTTAAGAACTTTCCGGTGAATGATTTTTCAACGGCTGAAATATCCTCAGGTGTGCCGGCAGCAACAATAAATCCCCCTTTATCACCGGCTTCTGGCCCCAGGTCTATTACATGATCGGCGCATTTGATTATATCAAGGTTATGCTCAATTATAACCACGGAGTTCTGGTTTGCGATCAGCATCTGGAAACATCTCAGAAGTTTGCTTATATCGTCGAAATGAAGTCCGGTTGTAGGTTCGTCGAATATGAAGAGAGTATGCTGGTTTTTCCTGTGAGTTGAAAGGTGAGAGGCAAGTTTAACACGCTGGGCTTCACCTCCGGAAAGTGTAGTGGAAGGCTGACCGAGCTTAATATATCCCAATCCTACGTCGGAGAGCACTCTTAATATCTTCTGAATCTTCTCAACATTTTCGAAGAATACCATTGCTTCGTCAACTGTCATATTCAGTACATCAACAATATTTTTTCCTTTGTATGTAATCTCTCTTACTTCTTTTTTAAATCGTGTGCTTTTACAATCATCGCACTCAAGGTAGAGATCTGCCAGAAACTGCATTTCAATTTTTACATATCCTTCGCCCTCGCAGGTATCGCATCTTCCCCCCGGGACGTTAAATGAAAAGAATCCCGGTTTATATCCTCTTGCTTTGGCTGCAGGAGTAGATGCGTATAATTCTCTTATCAGCTCATAACCCTTGACATAACTGATCGGATTAGAACGCGGAGACTTTCCGATTGGCGACTGGTCAACAATTTCGATCTGATCTATATACCTGGCACCTTCAATCGAATCGAATTTACCAATCTTCTGCGGATTGCCGCCATTCAGTTTTACAATTCCGCCGTAAAGAATATCGTGGACAAGCGTACTCTTACCCGAACCGCTCACACCGGTAACCACAACGAATTTTTTAAGAGGGAATTCTACCGTTACATTCTTAAGATTATTCTCCCTGGCTCCAACAATTTTTATCGATTCGGTTTTCTTTGTATTCCTCTCTAGAGGCACCGGAATTGTAAGCCGGCCGGAGAGATATTTACCGGTAAGAGAGGCATCGTTTTTTAATATTTCATTATAACTTCCCTGAGCAATAATTTCGCCTCCGTGAATTCCCGCTCGCGGACCCATATCAAATATCATATCCGCCTCTCGCATCATTTCCGGATCGTGTTCTACAACAATTACGGTATTCCCGATATCCCTGAGAGACTTAAGTATTTTAATCAATCGCGAGTTATCTCGCGGATGAAGTCCTATACTCGGCTCGTCGAGAACATAAAGAGTACTCATAAGAGCCGAACCAAGTGAAGTGGCCAGATTGATTCTCTGTGTTTCACCGCCTGAAAGAGTACTGCTTAAACGGTCTAATGTTAGATACCCGAGTCCTACGTCGTTTAAAAATGTGAGCCGCTTAACAATCTCTTCAAAGATTCTCTGTCCAATCGCTTTTTCAGTACTTGTCAATTTAAGAGATTTAAAAAATCCGTATGCCCGTTCAATAGACATTTGAACTATATCGTGAACTGAATTACCGGCAATCTTAACCTGAAGAGCTTCGCGTCTCAATCGTGAGCCACGACATGCGTGACATGTGGTATAACCTCTGTATTTACTCAATAGAATTCTGATATGCATCTTGTAAGTCTTCTGTTCAAGGTGCTCGAAGAATCCGTTTATACCCGCAAATCCCTTAAAACCTTCTTTTATTAAATTAAGCTGCTCTACAGATAAATCTTTAAATGGTACATCAAGAGGAATTCTGTTATTGTTGTTGCGGATTAGATCCCGCATGTACTTGCTGTACTTTACAGTACGCCAGGGGGCTATAGCTCCTTCACTCAGAGTAAGGTTCGGGTTCGGAACAATAAGATCCATTTCGTATCCCATTGTTTTACCGAAGCCCTGACAGACCGGGCAGGCACCGAAAGGATTATTGAAAGAGAAAAATCTCGGTTCGGGTTCCTCATAACGGATGCCACAGCATTCATAAAATTTGGTGAAATGGTAGATTTTGTTTGAATCGGCATTAATTATTGTTAAACGTCCTTCACCCTCCTTGAAAGCAGCTTCAATCGATTCTGCAAGCGACTCGCGGACATTTCCTTTCCGTATCTTAAAGCGGTCAATTACTACAATAATATTCTCTTTGGATTTCGGAGTAGCAATTTTCGAATTGAGATCAATAAGCTCATTCTTAATAAATATCCTGAAGAATCCTTTCTTCCTTAAGAGATCGAGTTCCTCGCTTACAGTCCTTCCCTCGTGAGAATGGATCGGAAATCCAAGGTAATACTTCTCTTCCTCGTTTTGAGTTTCGAGCCATTCTGAAATTGAACCGACCGTATCCTTGCGAACAATTTTTCCGCAGCTGAAACAATATGTCTTTCCGATTCTTGCGAATAGAAGTCGGAGATAATCATAAATTTCTGTACTGGTACCAACGGTGGATCGGGGATTCCGGGCTCCCGTCTTTTGTTCAATTGCAACAGCCGGAGAGATACCATTGATAAAATCTACATCCGGTTTGTTCATCCTTTCAAGAAATTGGCGTGCGTATGCAGAAAGACTTTCTACATATCTTCTCTGTCCCTCGGCATATATTGTGTCGAATACGAGTGATGACTTACCGCTTCCGCTTACTCCTGTAAAAACAATCAGTTTGTTGCGCGGGATCTCCAGGGATATGTTCTTCAGGTTATGCTGGCGGGCTCCCCTGACAATTATATTATTTTCTGACTGTGACTTATTATTCTTTGCCATAAACCGTATAACGATAATTAGCGTCAGGCAAATTACAAAATTGATTCGATACTTAATACCCTACCGGGTAGCGATTGAATAACCCGGAAATCATGATTATATTATTCGGGAATAAAATTATCCAATGGAGAAAATATGGAATGGACGATTATCGGTATTAATTTCCTTTATGCGGTTCTTGGAGTGCTGCTTATGTTTGTTTCTTACAAAATTTTTGATAAACTCTCTCCGAAGATCGATTTTGAGGAGGAACTTAAAAAGGGAAATGTAGCCGTATCAATTTTCATTGCGGCGTTATTTATTTCTATAGCCTTAATAATTGCCGGGGCATTAAATTGAAATATCTGCTCCTGATCATTTTTATTTTTTTTGCTTCCGGGTTGAATGCTCAGAAAAAGTTTAACGAATATGACGATACTTTTAAAAAGTACAGTAAGCGCTTTTTCGGTCCGGGGTACGACTGGAAATTATTTAAAGCCCAGAGTATGGCAGAGAGCAGTTTATCGCCGGACGCAGTAAGTCCCGTTGGCGCAAGAGGATTGATGCAGCTGATGCCTTCAACTTTTTCTGATATTCAAAGTGCTAATCCCGAGTTTGAAAATATTGACGATCCGGTCTGGAACATTGCCGCCGGTATCTACTACGACCGCCAGCTCTATAAAGCCTGGAAGGAAATTGAAGAGAGCAATGAAAAATTCCGCTTTACATTCGGAAGTTATAATGCCGGACGGGGAACCATTCTTAAAGCTCAGGAAAAAGCTAAAGGTAAAAACCTTGATCATACCGACTGGGAGAATATTTCAATCGTTGCACCGGAGGTACCCCGCTGGAGGCATGAAGAAACATTAGGTTACGTGGAGAAGATAAATAAATTTCACTTACAGCTTCTGAAGTAAGATTTATTTCGGATTCTTTTCCAATTTCTTTTCGAGTTCCAGCAGCTCATTTATTTTTTTATCGAGTATATCGTTTTGCTCCTGCAAATCCTTCAATCGTTTTTCGATTTCGATTTCATATTCAGCTTTATTCCAGTAACCGCGCTGCTCGAAATAACTCTTGAATAACCAGTTGTGCTTCAGGGCTTCCATATTTTCTGCCAGACTGGAAGTTGCCATACGTGCATCCTCCGATGTCTTGGAGAAATTATAAATCAAAGTGCGGATTGAGTCGGCAATTTGCTGATCGGTAATAAGAGTGCCGAGCGCACCCTCGCCTTTTTCAACCCTGGTTACAAGTTTTCTAACATCGATAACCGCAGTATCAACATTGGCGATTATTGAGCCGATACTCCGGCTCGTGTTTACAATAATATCCGTAATGTCGCTTAGTTTTTCAGTTAGAGCAGTCATGTTTTTATCGGCATTCTGCGTAATGTTTACCGCCGCATTATAAAGCCGGTCGTCGTTAACGAGTTTGCCGAAAGTTCCTTCACCTTCGTTGGTTTTTGCGATTATCTCGGAGAGGTCCTTCGTCAGGTTTTTGAGATATGATATAACTGCTTCGGTCTCTTCGATTATTGCTGCAACATTCATCGGGTTTTTGGATTTGATAATTCCGCCTTCTTCAATTACTGCAAGGTCGGGGGAACCCGGAGTGATTGTTACAATCTTTTTTCCTACAAGTCCTTCCGTTTCGATAGCCGCCTGACTGTCGAGACGGATGAAATGTTTCAATCCCACATCAATCCTCATCTTAACTTCGACGTTACCCGATTCCTGATCGACCAGCGAAATACCGCTCACGCTTCCGATATCATAACCGCTCAAACGTACAGGCGCGCCCGATTTCAATCCCTCGATCTGATTGAAATATGCTTTTACCTCAATAGTACTTGTAAAGAGTTTCTCTTTACTACCGAGGAGAAAAATCGAAATGACAAGCAGGACTGTCCCGATAAAAATAAAGATACCTAAACGAGCGCCTTCGAGATGTTTTAACATTTTTATCCTCTCAAACTTTTATTATTTCGTTACTGAAAAAATTTTTCAAGAAGTTATCTTCTGAACTTGTAAGTTCTTTAATGCTTCCCTGGAATGCGATCTTCGCATCCTTAAGGAAAATTGCCCGGTCTGCTATTATTTCTGCGCATATTAAATCGTGAGTAACTACAATTGAAGTCATATTCAGTTTCTTCTGAAGATTAATGATCAGCTCGCTTATCTCTTTTGTTGTTATCGGATCCAGACCTGTAGTCGGTTCGTCGTAAAGCATTAATTCCGGATCGGTAATAATCGAGCGGGCAAGAGCAATTCTTTTTTTCATGCCGCCGGATAATTCAGACGGCATTTTATCTACCGCGTCCTCAAGGCCAACAAGTTCGAGCGTATTAATCACTTTATTGGTTATATCCGGTTGATTCATCTCGGGATAATTTCTTCTGAGCGGAAATGAGAGGTTTTCCCTTACCGTCATAGAATCGTATAGAGCCGAACCCTGAAAAAGGAATCCGATATTTTTCCTGAGGCGGTTCAATTCATCCACAGAAAGGCCGGATATATCCTCACCTTTAATTAAAATTGTTCCTTCATCCGGCGGCATCAATCCGATTATGCATTTCAGCAGAACGCTCTTACCCTGTCCGCTTCTACCGAAGACTACCAGATTCTCGGCACGATGTACCTCGAGCGAGATATTGTCGAGAACTATCAGATCCTCGAATCTCTTAGAAAGATTTCTTATTTCAACTATCCTAACGTCGGCCATATCCATAACGATATTTTTACAAGTATCATATCAAAAATTAAAATTAGAAGAGACGAAAGGACCACTGAAGTAGTAGATGCTCTTCCGACACCTTCAGTTCCCCCTTCGGCAGTGAATCCTTTATAACATCCAACAAGCCCTACTATATAACCAAAGACAAAAGTTTTTGCAACGCCCGGTATAAAATCACCGAACTCAACCGAGCGGAGAACAGAATCGATATAGTAATAGATGTTCATATTCTCTGTTATTATTACCGCGATGTATCCTCCGAAAATTGCTATCACTATAACATAAACCGAAAGAACCGGAAGAATCATTGTCGTTGCGATTACCCGCGTGACGACCAGGAATTTAAATGGATTAACTGCGGATACTTCCATAGCGTCGATCTGTTCTGTAACACGCATCGATCCGAGTTCTGCTCCGATTCCTGAACTTACCCGTCCCGCAAATATTAATGCGGTTATAACCGGTCCGAGTTCGCGGACAACCGATAATGCGACCATACCGGGCAGAAAATCCGTTGCGCCGAAACGCTGAAGGACCGGCTGACTCTGCATCGCCAGAACAAGTCCTATTATCAATCCGGTAATACTCACTATTCCGAAAGTCTTTACTCCGAGTTCGTCCATATGTTTTTTAATCTCGGAAACCTCGTATGGAGGGATAAATGCCTGTTTTATGAACTCCCAGTTGAAAATTGTAAGACCGGTTATAGTTGCGAAAAAATTATATAGAGAATCGGAATACGTGAGTCGGCGGCTCTGTTTTAGTTTGGGTAATTTCATTTGAGAAGTAAAACTGCTCTGTTTTAATGGCCAAAATAGTAAAAGAAATACTTATTTGACAGACAGTAAAAACAGGTCTGCTAAAAAGCATTTATGTAATGTGTTATCTCCGGTTTATTTCCCGGATAATGAAGTACTGCAACAACATCTATTCTGCATTGCCTTTCTTTTATTTCATTCTCCCATAAGTATGCCGAAGCTATTTTCCTGATCTGCTTCTGTTTCGACGGAGTAACTGCACTTTCCGGGGGACCGTAATCCAGATTCTTTCTATACTTCACCTCAACAAAAACAATAGTATCTCCATCTTCAGCGATGATATCGATCTCACCATGCCCGAACTGGTAATTCCTCTCAAGTATCTTATAACCGAGGTTAGTAAGAAATCCGCAAGCAATTTCTTCACCTCTGGTTCCCGTTTTACGCTTATTCTTTTTTCCTTCGTTATTCATTTCACCCCCCGGTTACTCTTTTATTCAGGGATTAAGTATTAAGCCCCATAGTCTTACGGTTAGAGATCATATTAGAATAAAACTTCCTGCTTTCCCTCTTCAAGAATTCTGCTCAGAAAAGTTTTACGGTGGAGACGGGAAGCTCCGAATTTTTTAACGGCATTTATATGCATTCTTGTTGCATATCCTTTATTGCTGTCCCATTTGTATTCGGGAAATTCATCTGCGTAGGCATTCATAATTCTGTCGCGCGTTACTTTGGCGATAATTGAAGCGGCTGCAATCGAAAATGATTTTGAATCACCTTTTACAATAGTCCTTGTCGGTATTTTCGAAATAAATGATTTGTTGCCGTCGATAAGGCAGAGGAGAGGTTTGGGTTCGAGTCCGGATACGGCTATTTTCATAGCTTTCAGAGAGGCCTGAAGGATATTGATTCTGTCGATCTCTTCGTGGCCGATTATTCCGATGCCGTATGAAATTGAATTGTCAATTATCCAGCCGTACAATTCCTCGCGGACCTTTTCTGTCAGTTTTTTAGAATCGTTTATTTTATTGTTAAAAGTTTTTTTGTCGAATATAACCGCAGCCGCAACAACCGGTCCTGCAATAGGCCCCCGTCCGGCTTCATCGACACCGGCTATCAATTTAATTCTGCCTTTGTAAAATGAAAGGTCGAATTTTTTTAGATTATTCATTTAGGAAATTAAAGTGAAATCCTTAGTCCAGTTTTTAATCCGATTAACATCGTATTTTTTCTTTGTATTTCCGATCCCCCGGTAGAGTAATAAACAATATATCCGGTAGCCTCATCTTCACTTGATGGGGCGATAGCACCGTCGATCTCGGCAATAAGAGAGAAATTTTTATTGAGCCAGATGTAAGCGCCTAAATTCATGTTAACATACGCTCCGTCTTTTGAGATCAGCTCGGTATTGATAATTTGACTTGCGCCGGCAGGATCAATTCCGGTTACATTTACTTTTCCACGTGTCAGCTTGAAATATCCAATTCCGATTCCAAGGAAGAATCCTGTTCCTTCAGGATTGAATTTAATTATTCCCGCAATACTCCAAAGATCACAATCGGGACCGTTTACTTTAGATATAGACCGTAATCCCAGTTGAGAAGTAAAAAATTCTTTTGCACCTGCGCCGTCGAAACCGAATTTGTTGGAGTTGTAGCTGATCCCGAACGACATATTGGATTCTGAGAGGGGTAATTCGAGGTCGATACCGTAACAGTTTCCTGATTTAAAATTCTTGGTGAATTCATCCGGGCTTATGGGTATACTTAGACCGCCTTTGAATGACAGAAATACGTTTGGATAAAAAAAGGCAGATTCATCGCTTTCATACTGAGCTGTTACTGTCGAACAAAATATTATTAAAAAACAGACTGGAATAATTCGGAGAGTTGCTATCGAAGTCTTCATAGAAATCTCCATTTACTATTTGAATGACTATGTAATTTTCAGTAATGGCATGTACAAGTTAATCAGTAGAAAAATGGGATACAACGGAACACTGGAAGGTTAATTCCACTTGCAGTTAGATATGCACGGCTTAAAACTCGTTGACAATACCGAAATGAATTTTCCCTTCGCCGAATGAGTCGCCTTCGCCCAACGCGAAACTTACACCGAGTATCCCCAGGGCTGTTTCAATGCTGAATCCTATTCCATAACCGTACTTGAATTCAGATACTCGCGGGATATTATTTAACAAATCCTCATTTCTCAGTAAGTATCCGGTGTCAACAAAAAGAAATGCGAATGACCTGCGGCTTAAAAGGTAACGGTATTCGAGGTTCGACCAGAGTATCCGGTTGCCTGCGAACTGTTTTTCCCTGTATCCGCGCAAATTATTTGTT
The DNA here is from genome assembly GCA_964532065.1 of uncultured Melioribacter sp. Classification (GTDB taxonomy): domain Bacteria; phylum Bacteroidota; class Ignavibacteria; order Ignavibacteriales; family Melioribacteraceae; genus DSXH01. The sequence goes on along the minus strand of CAZHHG010000009.1, from coordinate 29,996 downwards.
CCGCCCAGAAGGTAAAGATCGCTGATTTCTACGTCGTCCCCTTTAAGTTCTCTTGCGTGAACCGCTGCTGCAATAACCTGATCCCGGAATATCTGAAGAAAATAATGGAGATCAATTTCCAGCCTTTGAAATCCGATACTGGTTTTCAGGTCAGGAGTTATAAACTCTACAGGTCCGTCAATTCTTTTCGATGTGTACTTATAAGAATTGCTTAATAGAATACCTCCAGATGGAGCGTAAAGGTCGTCTCTTGTATCAATCTTAATATTTAATCCGGTAGTGAATGAAGTTGAATTATAAACTGTAAAGCTTTTATTCGTGCGTTCCGAGGGAATGGTAGATTGTGTGTTGAGAATTAATGACGCGGAGATCTCGTCTGTAGCCGCGTATTCAATTTTCCCTTCAGCGCTCCGCTGTACATAAGTACTATCCTGTTTTCGCTGAAAAAGTCCTGCTTCTATGTTTACGGGAAAATCGAACAGCCATGGTTCAAGGTAACGAATCTCAAGTTCCTGGGAGTAACTGTTCTCCTGCTGCCACTTAAAAGCCGCAGCCCGGCCGGTTCCGAAGAGATTTCTAAGATTAACATTTATGAATCCCGTTACAAATCCTTTCTCGCCCTGATTTGTTCCGGGAATATAACCGATTATCCCGTCGAAATTATTAGTCTCCTTTTCCTTCACACTTATTTTTAATATTCCTTCATCTGAGGAATTAAAATAGAATTCAGGCGGATCAACCGGTTCGAAGAAGCGGAGACGGTTCAATCTTAGCGCAATCTCATCGATATTCTTCTGATTATAAAGGTCGCCCGGTTTCAGCCCTATTGCTCTTTCTATTACATGAGCTTTCGTTTTTGAATTACCGGAAAATTCTATTCTGGAAATCCGGCTTTCTCTACCAGGGTCGATAATAAGATATAGATCTACAAGCGGATTGCCGGAACCGGATTCGTTATAAAAGTAGACCGATTCGATTTTTACGCTTGCGAAGGGGTAACCTCTGTTCTCGAACCCGGTCAGAATCTCATCGATGCTGTTTTCAATTATTTCTCGGCTGAAAGTACTTCCTCTTAACTGCTGAAATCCGTAATCTAAAAAAGCAGAGTCGGTTGTGGTTTTGTTATAATTGATATTTCTTATTTGAACAGGTATTCCTTCATTTATCGAAACAGTAATCTTAATCTGTGAAGAATCGATTTCAACGGTTTCGATTTTTTCAATATTGTAATTGTAGTAACCGTTCAATTTTAATTCGGTACCGATTCTTCTTCTTATTGAATCCTCAATCCCTTTAAAATATTTAGAACCATTTGCAATTCTGATCCAGTTGCTGTATTCAGCCGGCGAGAAATTTTCAGCACCAGTGATTTCAATTTTTTGAATTGATTGAGATAAAGCCGATCCGTTTAAGAATAGACTAATTAATAAGTAGAGCAGTATGTTGGAATGAAGTGTAATACGGCGGACGGGTGGATTTAAAAAAAACTTAAACATAAAAATCCATCTTATGCTCAATGGGTTGTCGGCGAGTCGTCAATCAGTTTCATCCGCTTGCCGATAGGTTCAATATTAATTCCGGATATGTACCGGTCCATTATTTCTTTTGATACTCTGCAGGTTTCGAGCATAGAAGCGTTTGCCGCACCTAGCGCTACAGCAATTTTTACGAAATCGTCGAATACAAGTGAGTTCTCGAGACCGTAAACCAGTCCGGCAGTAAAAGCATCGCCGCTTCCTGTTGAATCGATCTCGTTTACAGAGGGTGGAATTATCCGGTAATGAAAATCGTATTTGGAGGCATAGACGTAATCGGGCCCGTCGGTCAGAAACGCCAGTTTGATTCCTTTTTTATAAAGCTGCTCGAGAAAATCTATTTTCTCGGTTTCTCTTTTCAGACTGATACCAAGTGATTCTTCAACCTCGCTTACATTGTTATGAACTACGGTGGGAAGCGAATCAATACAATCTGAAAGATGAGCGCCGTAAGTGTCGAGAATCGAAATCTTATCGTGCTTATTAGCAAGTTCAATTGCATAGGGGAATATGTCATCGGTTTCTTTACAGGGAGAGCTTCCGGAGAAGACCGCGATAGAGCAGTTCTGAATCATCTTTTCAAGCTTTTCTTTGAAATGGTATGATTCCTCTTTTGTGATCTCGCTGTTGATTCCGAAGAATGTTGTAACCCTGTTATTCTCTTCAATTATCAGATCGGCAGAACGTGTTTCCGATCTGGTTGATACAGAAGAATACTCAATCTGTTCGTGTGCAAGAATGCTTCTGAGAAGCTTACCGTTATTTCCTCCGAGGAAAGTGTAAGCGGAATTATTCATTCCGAGAAGATTTAATTGCCGGCTTATATTAATTCCTTTTCCGCCGGCACTCAATTCCTCTTTTAAGGAACGGTGGGATTTACCGAGCTCTACTGCTTTGAAAAAAAATCTTTTTTCCAGAAGCGGATTTAATGTTACTGTAAGAATCATTTTTTTATTGTCTATATCCCGGCCAACGGCTGAAGTCGGGATTCATTAATCTGTAATCCCCGAAACCAGTTTGATCTGCAAAGATAAAAGATCTGTTAAGATCATAGTAATCCCACACTTCATACGGAACCGAATTGGCAGCAAGGGGGTGGCGCTCTACATTATTCGGAGGACCGAAAGTGATATAAATAAGACCCATATCCGATCTCCATCCTTCGCCGAATCCTTTGAAGTTTTTATTAGCATATTCAACGCGGCGGTAATATTCATAAAGAATCGGATTCTCTTCAAGGGTGCTGTTCGGTTTTTTCTTATCCCAGAATCTTAAAAACCTTTCGAGTTTCTCGTTGTAATTCTCGGAATCTTTTATATAACTGATTTCATCAGGGGAGGCGATATAGATCAGCTGAGCCACCGCTTTGTCCAGATCTACAATAGTGCCAGGGAAACCATAGATTTTTGAATAGAACTGCTTTTGCGATGATGCAACTTCCTTCCATGATTCATCCTTCAGAATTATTTTTAATACATAGTCACCGAGTTTAAAATCCACATTTTCCACAGTATGATAAATTGAATTAACGCCGGCTTTAACCTTCTGCGGACTCATGTACTTGGTAGTAACGTTGCTTTTCAAATTGTCAATCTGGTATTCTAAAACAACCTGCTGGTCTTTATTGGAATAAAGGTCAAAGAAAAAAGGAAGTTTCACTGTTTTATTAGAGACTGTTCTGGCAATGTTCGGAACAATTTTATCACCTTCAGGATCTTTTACTATTTCCGAGATTAAAAGCGGATCGGAAACACTCAGCGAATCATTGAAATTCTTTAAAGTTATTTTGAATTCCCGGGTTGCCGCTCTTCTTGAATCAGAATCCTCCAGAATACACCGTATTGTATAATTACCGGGATTAAGGTTGAACGTACGGTACGAAATATTATTATTGTTCCTGGAGATAGTCTGAGTGAAATCCGCGGTTGAAACTTTTTCTTTCCAGTTCCTTTCGAACAGAATATTGTTCTTGTTTATATCGTAAAATGTAAGTGTAACAGTATAACCGCCTGAAAACAGGTTGTCCTTTTTGACGAACTGAATGGAGGAATATGGAATTTGAATAAATACATCGAGCCGTGATTTTGATGCTTCATCACTTCTGTAATTAGCGAAATCAACAAAAAATATCGGTGCGTTGATTGTCAGATTTTCTTCTTTTGAATATTCCACCTGTGCATTTATGGTAATTGCAAGAAATAACAGCAGCAGAAATAATCGTTTCATAACTCTAACTCCTTTATTCATCTTAACCGGGTGGATTAATAATGAAAATGTTTTTAATGCTCTGATTTAATTATTGGTTCCCGGCAGAGTGATTTAATTTTCCATATAAATCATACTCATTGCAATCATAAATTTCAACGTTATAAAAGCCGCCCACCTTAAGATTCTCTTTACCGGATTCAATGAGGACTTCGCCGTCTACTTCCGGAGCGTCTCTTTCGGACCGGGCGATATAATAATCCCCCTCCTTACCGTCAATCAAAACTTTCATCGATCTGCCGATCAGTTCCTCGTTCTTCTTCTGAGAAATCTCTTTCTGAATTTCCATCAGTATCGATTTCCTTTCCTCCTTAACTTCGGGCGGAACAGGATCCCCAAGAATGAAACTAGGTGTGTTTTCTTCAATTGAATAATTGAATACACCGAAACGGTCGAACTTTATATCTTTCACAAACTCACAAAGTTCCTCAAACTCTTTCTCCGTTTCATTAGGATAACCAACTATAAAAGTAGTCCTTAATGTAATTCCGGGGATTCTTTCTTTTAAAGTATACAGAAGTTCGGTAGTCCTTCTCCTTGTAATTCCACGTCGCATCGATTTCAAAACATTATCTGAAATGTGCTGGAGCGGAATATCGATATACTTGCAGATAGCCGGATTCTCCGCAATCTCTCTAATCAGATCGTCCGGAAAATGAGAAGGGTATGCATAAAGAAGCCGTATCCATTCAATTCCATCAATGCCCGAAATTTTATTCAGCAGTTCTGCAATGTTTCTTTTATTATTCTCCTTACCGTAATCTGTAGTGTCCTGACCGATTATATTAATTTCCTTTATTCCTTTATGAGCCAGGAGAGCGGCTTCCTGAATAAGTTCATCCATCGGTTTGGATTTGTGTAATCCGCGCATCAGAGGTATCGCGCAGAAAGAACAGGGATTATCACATCCTTCAGATATTTTAAGGTAAGCGTAATGAGATGGTGTAGTAATCAACCTTTCACCGAGAAGTTCGTATTTAAGGTCGCCGCCGAAATCCTTAACAATTCCTTCGTATGCTTCTGTACCGAAAAAAGAATCGACTTCAGGAATCTCTTTTTTAAGATCCTCCATGTATCTTTCCGATAAACATCCGGCAACAACTACTTTTTTAATCTTACCCTGTTTTTTCATCTCAATTGCCGAAAGAATAGTATTAACCGATTCCTCCTTGGCGGCGTCGATAAATCCGCATGTATTTATTATGATCGAATCGGCTTCGTCGGTATTATCAGTCAGGTCAAATTTATTTAGCTTTAGCTGACTCATAAGTCTTTCGGAATCTACCGTGTTCTTGGAACAGCCAAGCGTAATAACAGAGATTTTATTTTTCCCCGGCATTAAATCCTTTCAAAAATGATTTCTTATTACAACAGCAAAAATACAGAAATAGTTTTGAATAGAAGGAAGTATAAGTACCGGGATATTTAAATACCCCGGTACATGTAGAATTAACGGTAAGCTGCTTTTTCAATTTCTTTAAGGGAAGTGATTTTCCGGGGGGGATTCAGGTATTTATCCAGGAACTTATAGATTTTTATTCTGATCTCCCTTCCGGTTTTGTGATCCATTCTGTCGAAAGAGTGACCTCCCGGAATCTCCTTGAAAATTTCGTATTCGAATTTTTTACCTTCTGCTTTAAGCGATTTGATCAGGTGCTCAACCTCAAGTACGTTTACATCCTCATCATTAGTATTTGTATGAATTAAAAGGGGAGTCTGAAGTTTATGCGCATTCCAGGCCGGGGACCTTTTCCGGTATTCCTGAACGTTTTCATCAGCTGTTTTACCGATATGATAATCGGCTGAAAAGAGCGCGCGGTAGCTGTCGTCTTTGTAACCCATACGCGCAATCAGGTCGCTGACAGGGACGCCTGCAAATGCGACTTTGTATTTATCCGGATGATCGAAAATATTGAAGAGGGTTATTTGTCCGCCGTGACTCCAGCCCATTATACCGACCCGGTCAGCATCCACAAAGTCGTAATTATCAAGAATATACTGACGGCTTTCATTCACGTCCTCGTTCTCAAGTCCTCCGTAATCAATTCTTTTATAGAATCCTTCACCGTATCCAGTAGAGCCCCGGTATTCTGCTGCTACCACTATATACTGCTGGTACATCAACTCACGGATTATATGAGTGTAATAAGTCGTAAAGTCGGCATGTACACCGCCGTGCGGCAGTACGATTAACGGATACTTCTTGTTGTAATCAATTCCTTTTGGAATGAAAACATAAGACCAGAATTTTACCGGATTTCCTGCACCCTGACCGGTAGGATTTTTTTCTTTCGCCGCCGTAGGACCTGTCATGAATATCTTATCGATGAATGCCACGTCGCCAACCCTTTGAAACCAGAGTACATCATCAACAAGTTTTTCTAGCCGGTCGAGTCGGTGCTGGAGGCTTTCATCATTTCTTGAGATCTGTTTCTTAATATCATCAAGGGATTGAGCGTAGAAGGCGCCGGAAGTAATGAATAAAATGAGGATAAGTTTTAAAGCTAATTTCATATTAACCTCTTTTAAAGTTTATGAAATAATTCCCAATGCAATTAGAATGAAAATCGGTCCGTTGTAAAGTGCGTGAATGATAATACCTGTCCAGGTGTTATTTGATTTCTGAACATAATAGGGGAGAATAAACAAGATAGGTAACAGAGTAATGATCAATTCGAAATTGAAAGCGATATGAAATACCAGCCAGAATATGGCGTTTACAATCCATGCATAGCGGCCGAACACAACAATTTGTCCGGGAAGGATAAATCCTCGCCATAAAAATTCCTCTCCGAAAATGTTGAAAAAAAAGAACGGCAGCCAAGTTAAAAGAATTAAAAGAGACCCTGTGCTTCTCTCATTCAAATTAAATAGATCTTTAGATGAATTGAGACTTCCGCTCAGGTCTGAATTACCCGAAAGAAAATTATACACTAACACTATTAATGCAGATAAAAGATAACACCATGCTGTCGCAATTAAAGAAGCATAAATCTCTCTTCTAACCGGTTTTGCAAATCTTAATCTCTCAATAATAATTTTACGATTCAATATTCCCTGCTCCTTTCGAACTAGAAAAAGAGCTAAAAAAAAGAGAGGGATAAAAACTCCAAATCCGCCGATTAAAAACCAGGCGATTACAAAATCGATTCCGAATTTTTTTGACGCAATTGGAATGATATGGTTAAGAACCGTATAAAAAAGAATTGCGGGTATACCGAATAGAAAAATTGATCTGTAAAAATTAATTGGATTAATTCTTACATCATTCATCGTTCAACAAAAAATTTTAAATAAAGATAAATAACAGGTGCTGAGAATAAGAGGGAATCGAACCGATCCAGTATTCCGCCATGTCCGGGTATCAGCGAAGATGAATCCTTAACATTTGCATCCCGTTTGATCTGGCTTTCAACAAAATCACCGGCCTGACCTAACGTTCCAACTATCAACCCGATTACTATTGCATCAGTTAATGTTAAAAAGTCGAGCACAATCGATTGCGCAACAACCATTGTTATGATGGAAAATATAAATCCTGCTATGGCGCCTTCCCAGCTTTTGTTCGGACTTACCCTGGGAAGCACTTTGTGTTTTCCGGTTGCGCTTCCGATAAAATAGGCGGCGGAATCGCAGACCCAGATTGTGACGAATACAGCTATGATCAGATAGCCGCCTTGTCCGTATAAAAAATTCGAGTCGCTGTAATATTCCCTTATTAATACAAGCGCGGATGAGAAGAGCCCTATATAGAAAATACCGAGCAGAGTTGTGCTTACGTTAACTATGGACGACTCCTTGCGTCTGAATAATTCCGATAAAAGAACAACGGGAATTATGATCAGCGTAAGTAATTCGAAATCGAGAAACCTGTAGAAAGAGTTTATGATAATAAGCGCAATTGAAAAAAATCCGATAAACTGATTAGGGAGAAATCTTCTCTTTGAAACCATTTTTGAAAATTCAAAAAAAGAAACCAGTCCGATTACAAGAGTGAAAATAAGAAACGGGATTTTCCCAACGACGCTAATAAATACAAGTAAAGGAATTCCGAAAAGCGCAACAACAACTCTTGTAATTAGATTATTGAACTTCATCTGCTTAATCTCCGGGCGGCTCATCATGTTTTCCGCTTCTGATATCGTTAATTATTACAAGCGCATCTTCTGAATCACGTTTCTTAACAAGTACTTTAATGAGTGTCCAGCTTCCTGATGCGGGGAAATTCCGGTCCTGCTTGGAATAGAGGAGTGTTTCAATTCCGGCGCTCTCCAAATTCGCTTTTAACATTTCAGCTTCGTATTGCTCGGCAACCGCAGTTACAACCAGCCAGTCGGATGGATTCAGAAGATTCCCCTCGAATTCCTCGACGGGTATTAGAGTTGTGCCGCAGTCTGCGCATACTTCAATTCCTTCAACATATTCGTATTCGCATTTTGGACAGATCATAATCCCTCCTCTTTTTTCCGGAATTTATGGTAATTCCTTTTTGTATAATAAATGAAAATTGAAAAGATGAGTGAGAGAATTAGAAAACTGACAATATGAAAAAGAATATCGTTATCGGGAGTAATGTTGGAACTGATCAGCTCCTCGTCTCCCAGAATTAGATAAGCTGAAACAGCGAAAAAATTGTTGAGAAAATGAAGAATCATCGGGATGAAAATAGAGTTGCTTATGTAAGCGGCAAATCCGAAGTAAACTCCGAGAGCGATAAGAGCGATTAGTCCGTAAGGATTGAAATGATAGATACCGAAGAAAATGGATGTAAGAAGAATACTCCAGACCGGTTTGAATTTGTGTTCAAAACTTTTCTGAACAAATCCCCGGAAGAATGTCTCTTCGCATAAAGCGGGAATAACCGCTACTACAAAGACTATGAAGGATGCTTCGAATAAGGAACCGGCATGGAGAAGATTTCCGTAAGTCGATTGAACCATTTCATCAATCTGATCAATAAAATTTTTAATTGTATTTATAAACGAGCTGTTCGCAGCAAGCTTATCAATTATAAAATTCTGAATGTATAAAAAGCTCTGAAGCAGAGGAGTAAGAATTATCATTCCGCCTATAAAGAGCAGTGTCCCTTTAATAGAAGGGGAGTTCACCCGTAATGCGGAAGTTACATCAGAATAGACGAAACGGGCGAATAGAAGAGCCGGCAGTAGAATGAACAAAATCTGGCCGCCCATTGTGAGAAGCCGGACAGAATTAACATCCGCTTTCTCGAATTCGAGTCCGAATATTGCAAATGTTAAAAGCGCGCCGCCGAACTGGTATAAAATAAATACCGCCGCCAGCGCGAGAAACGCGGCTGTTACCGGGGACATTGAGAGATAAGGTTTTACTTCCCCCGGTTCTTTATGATCTTCCTGATTGTTCAAATTGTTATCCATCACATATTCAAATTATTAAAAACGAAAGATAGTTGCTCCGCCTATTCAAAAAAACTTTTTAGTGACTTACTATGGATTCCGGTTTTCTAACGGGGAGGTTAAACTTAGGTTTCGGATTAATGATACAAACTTTAAAAAATTTAATTTGACTTTGTGATATTAATTCGGCAAATTCTCACAGGTTTTAGAAGGCCGGTCCGTAAAAATCCCCCTCGCAGCCCCGGCTAATCTGGATTACAAAGATCTAACGGGATTAAAATGGACAAAGAAATTTATCCCCGTTTGTTGGTCAAATTCCTGCAATCGTTTATTCTCTATTTCATTTTGATTGTTGCTGCTGTCGCAATTGTTTCCAATTCGAAAGCTGTAATCCCGGTTATAGGCGCCGCATTTATCTTTGGAATTCTGGCTGTTATTGCAGAGAAAAGAAAACTCTCAGCAAAAGATCAAGGATTCTTGAAATTAGTTACCTTTATTTCAGATTTATTTACACTGGATAGAGATAAGGAAATTGAAAAGAATAGGGTGGCGGTATTTATTAAGATCTTCATCGGATTCCTGGCGTCACTATTTGCGGTTTCCTATTATATGTTTGTTGAAGTAAACTGGATCTGGATGGTGCTTGTAAGTATTCTCTTTACCCTTTCAACATTCAAAAAGTATTTAAATAATTATCGAAAAAACAATATTTAAATGCTCATATTTTTTGAGAAATGAATATGTGGGTAATTAAGGATTACATATTTTTTGTAATAATTGTCTCGGCGTTTATTGTACTGAATATTAGGTTTTTACAGATGATCAGTAGATCCAAAAAAGGAAAAGAGAAACTGATCGTAAATACGGATTTTTCTCAGACTGCAGCTGCTCTATTTTTTCTGTACTCTATTATTGCGATTGTTCTTCTCAAACTTTTTATTGATGGAAGTATAGTAGAAGGAGTTATGAGGCACATAATGAGCAGTTCTGGTTCTGCAGTGCTCATTTACCTGTTTTTATCCGTTCTCTTCAAAGCACTAAACTATGTCGGTATTATTAAAGCGACCAATCTGATTCTGAAACTATATTTAATGCCAATCTGCACCATAACCTCGATCATTTACTTTTATTTGCTGATGAATAATAAAATATTCTAAATGCCGGCAAATTGGGCTGGTAATTAACTAATGTGGCGTAAAAGTTCTTTGATGGTGCGAAACGATTAATTGGAGTATGAATTTTGTATGACAATAAGAATTATTCTCGATATTATCGCAACAATCGGTTTCGGAACGGTCATTGTTTTACTTCTTTATAGAATGCCTGAGATTATCCAAAAGGTTAAGAAACTTGAATTACCCAAATACCGAATTACAATGAATATTTTAATAATTCTATTTCTCTTATTAATGATGCTGCAAAGAATTGAAAGGTTATTCCAGGAATATCAGCACGTATATGCCGATTGACCGCTTCATATCTTGTAATATAAATAGTAATCTGGTTTTATTACTTGTTTCTCTTAGCCTTCAAATCACCTGCGAGACCTTTATAAGCAGTAAGCTCCGCGTCAATTGATCCGATTATCACTTTCGTCTTAACTTTCACAGGCATTTTAATATTGTCGTCAGTTACCCATAAAAGCATCGTGCCCTCGCTTTTGAACAGTCCGCCTTCCTTGGCAAGCGGCTCGAGAATTATACAGTCGAATGTTCCGGCCTCTACCGTGATTCTTTCCTTGCCGTGATAAACAACTTCAAGAGGATAGACTTTATCCTTGTAGAAATTCTGCAGGTGGATTTTTTCACCGGACTTCATTTCAGAATAGTCGAATGTCCGCGCAAGATAAAATGCCGATACGATATCGTTCACGTAACGGGGGATGTCATACTGTCCTTCGGAAGTTTTTGCTTTCCCTTTACGCTGATCGAAGAAGGCCGAAAAATCTCTTGAGTATCCTCCCTCCCTTATATGCTGCTCAAATCTCCAGGGGAAAATTCCCTCTACATCGATATATGTTTCGTAGCGGTCCCGCACTTTGTAAAACGGATCGAACGCCGGTACCGAATTAACCTTGAATACTACATTGTAAGTCTCCCGGCCGGCAAGTTTTGTTGTTTTAGGAATAGAAAACTCCGCTACTCCGGCTGTGACAAATCCGTATTTAACATCGAAGGTAAGGACTTCCCCTACTTTAAAAGCTTTATTTTCTATTACCCTGAACTCAGATTTCTGCGCAGTTGAATCCGCTGCGGTGCATATCAGAATCACCAGCACAAACAGCACAAAATATTTATTTCTCTTTTTCATATTCAATATCCGTTCAATGCTACATTTAATTATCCGTGAAAATTCGTCCGATCTCTGTTTATTCGCGTTCTATCCGCTCAAGTCAGAAATAATTTAACCGAATCGAATACCTCTTCAATATTGATCGAACTCATGCAGTTTAATTTCTCACACTGTTCACGCGTACAATTCCGGCAGTCAATCCCCGGGGTAAATATTTTTTTCTTCAGCGTATAAGGCCCCCACCGGGTATCGGAACAGGAATCAATTTTGGGATAAAACCCGATTACATTTTTCCCGAGCGCCGCGGCTATGTGAATAGGTCCAGTAGAATTTGCAATCATTATATCCGCTCTATCAATCAGTGCAATCATTTCCGGTAATTCAAATAACCCGGCTAAGTTTTTTGTTTTCCGATTTACAACAAGTGATCCGCAAAGTTCCTTCTCTCCGCTGCTTCCTGTGATTAATATCTCAACATCCAATTCGCGTGCCATTAAGGCAATAAGCTTTTTCATGCTCTCAAATGGGAGATCTACGGAGCTTCCCCCGCTCCCCGGATGAATAATTACAATTTTTTTGGATGGATCGATCGCGCTTGAAAGGAGGGCGGTATCCACAATCTGTCTACTTTTTAATTCCGTTTGTAAATTAAATTGTACACTTCCGGGATCAACACTTTCGTCTATACCAATTGTTCTAAGCATTCTAATATTATATTCAAGCTCGTGACGATCCGATTTTTTTCTGTGCTCATAAACTTTCTTATTGAAAAGGAAGGAGTACCATCTGTAACCGGACCCGATCCGGACTTTAATTCCAGAAAGAAATAAAATCAGCGAAGTTCTGAAAGTAGGGTAAGCAATAACGGCGAGATCGAAGCGGTTCCTTAATTTTCTCACATTACTGAAAATTTCCGGATTCCCGTTATTCTGATTAATGATAATTACTTCATCAATCCAGGGATTGTTTTCAACAATTGGTTTTGTATAACTTCTTACAAGGAAGGATATTTTTGAGCCGGGAAAATATTTTTTCAAAACCCCCGCTAAAGGAAGTGTAAGAACTACATCGCCGATCCTGTCGGTTCGGACAATCAGAATTTTCCCGGGTGATTTCATCTATTTTTTTCCCTGCATGAAGTTTTTGAAACAAAAGGATTTTCATAAATGTAATAACGCCACGGCAAATCTAGAGATTTTTTAATACCAATTCTTCCGGATGTTTTAATCAATTCCTCTTTTATTCTGCCTGAACCGGTAATAAATATCTCCTCGCCTGTAAGGTCTATCCCGTTATGCCTACGGTCAATACCGAAAGCTTTGCAGACTTTTCCCGGACCGTTGCAGAGATTGTGAATTTTATTCCCCGTAATTACTTTTTTACCGTACCTGTTTAACTCCATAATCTCAATTCCATCAACCGGTTCAACTGCCCGGATAAGAATGGCTTTACCTTCATTTAATCCGCCTGTTACAACATTAGCACAGAAGTGCATGCCGTATGTGAAGTAAACATAGAGTTTGCCGCCACCTTCAAACATAACCTGATTTCTTTTCGTCAAGCCGTTAAATGAGTGGGATGCCCGGTCTATTGATCCATCGTATGCTTCCACTTCAACTATTCTTCCGGCAATAAATATTTTACCGGTCCTTCTAACTAAAAATTTTCCGAGCAGTTCTTTCGCAACTTTGTGAAGTTCACGTTTATAAAATTTAAGAGGGAGTTTTTTGTGGGTTTGCCTGTTCATTGGTGTCAGAGCAGAATAATTCCGGAATCTTCATCAATCTTGTTCTGAATCTCAGCGATCTTCAAAATGTAATCATCCGTTCTTTCCGGATTTTTCCTGATTAGTTCTTTATAGACAGAGAGGGCTTCGTGATATTTCTTCTGAGAAAGATAGATTTCTGCAAGCGTATCCGACGCAATTTTCTCGCCACGATATTCTTCCAGATTAGTTCTGGGAGATGACTCGTCTTCCGGATTGTAATTTATTTTTGCACCAGTCAATTTTCTAGCAAGTATTTCAAGCTGATCTTCAAATTTCGGTTCTTGCGATTCAGCATTGAGATCAGGCTCGTCAAAATCGGCCGGTTTCGTGCGTGTAATCGAATTTCGCTCCTGAATTATTTTCTCAATTTTCAGAAGATAATGATCGAGCACTTCATTCGAGCCGATAATACCGGCGCCCTTACGGGCTGCTGCAATTGCTTCCTTCTGATTTCCGGAATATGCCTTTGAAAGAGCCAGGATAAAATATGCTGAGGCATAGTCGGGGTAACTGCTTATTCCTTTTTCAAGAATTGAAATTGCTTCGAGTATATTACCCTGTTCAGAAATCTCTGCTGCAACTCTTGCAAATAGGGGAGAGCTGTTATTGAACTCGTAAATTAATTTTATTTTTCCGGCAGAAAGATCTTTTTCAGAAGTATCCACTTAACCTGCTTGTTTTTTTAAGAAAGCCTGTCTTAATGATAAAACTGAAACACTTGCAAATCCGAAGAAGAACATCAACTGAAACGGAAGAGATGCAAACTCAAGAAAATAAATTGATGCCGATACGCCAATCAGGCAGTATAATGCCATCAGAAGTTCAACATATGTAGATACCTGAACCTTTGTCCCTTTCAGATATTTATTCTTTGCCGCGTCATCCTTCTTATCCACCACTTTATATTTCGGAGTCCTTACAAATTCACTCTTCCGGCTTAGAAGCCCTTCAATCACAGCTCTGGTATTATTGATCGCAAGACCCATTGTCCCGGCCATGAAAAGGGGAAAGAGAGCTATCTTTTTACGCCAATCCGGATAAACATCTTTTTGAGAGTAAGTATAAAACAGAAACGAACCGATGAATGCTATAATGAAAATTGCCATGAAGTTGAAGAAACTCCAGTACGGCCCGGCGTTCTTTATGAAAATGAGAGGAACATTAAGTATGGCTACGAGTAGTATGAAAGGAAATACAATGTTATTTGTAAGATGAAAAGTTGAATGAAGTTTCAGTTTTAAAGGAATATCCGATCTCCAAACAAGCGGAATAATTTTCTTTGCCGTTTCAATATAACCCTTTGTCCACCGGAACTGTTGAGCTTTAAGAGCGTTCATCTCAAGCGGAAGTTCAGCCGGTGTAGTAAAATCTCTCAGGTAAACAAACTTCCATCCTTTTAATTGCGCGCGGTAGCTCAGGTCGAGATCCTCTGTTAAAGTATCGGCTTTCCAGTTCCCCGCATCCTCAATACATTCTTTCCTCCAGACACCACCGGTGCCGTTGAATGTTATAAAGAAACCGGCTTTGTTACGGACAGTCTGCTCAATTACAAAATGACCGTCGAGTGCAAGCGCCTGGATTCTAGTCAGGATGGAATAATCTTCGTTTAAATGTTCCCAGCGCGTTTGAACCAGGCCGACTTTTTCATTCGTAAAGTATTTGAGTGTGTTTATCAGGAAGTCGCTTTTGGGTATAAAGTCGGCATCAAAAATTGCTATGAATTCTCCCTTAGCCGTTTTCAATCCTTCCTTTAAAGCACCCGCTTTAAATCCTTCTCTGTTCGATCTGCGGATATGCTTGATGTCGAATCCTTCATCCTGTTTCTTTTTTACTATCTGGGCAACTACATCAACAGTTTCGTCCGTTGAATCATCCAGAACCTGAATTTCGAGTTTCTCTTTGGGATATTCGATTTCGCAAACGGAGTTTATAAGCCGCTCAACAACGTAGAGTTCGTTATACATCGGAAGCTGAATTGTTACATGAGCTTCTTCATGCTCGTTTTTTGAACGGGGGTGATTCATCCGGTATTTATAATGAAGGTACATCATTACAAATCCGTGACTGCTGAAAAAGAGAAGAACAAGCATAGAGAAGATATAGGCGAAAAGTATTATCTCATTTACTTCCATTTTAATTTCCGTTGATGATCTTTAGTTGAGTATAGAATCATTTTATTAATTTAATTACCAGTTCGAAACAACCCCCAGCAGAATATCCTCTGTTATTTTTTCAACCGCATTGTCTATTGCCTGTCTGCGGATTGTAGTAATATCTCCGCCGCCTCCCACCGGATAATCACCGTAATTGGAAAAGTTTCTTTCGAATATTGTCAGCCGTTTTACAAGGTCCCTGTAAATTACCCTTATTGTAATTGTAATTCTCCGCGAAGTAATATTTTCCGTTCCGCCACCGGATACAACTGCCGGCGCGTCCGAGATTGAAATAACAGTTCCTTCAAGTATTGAATCGGATTTTAACCGGTCGGAAACACTTAATGTGTTGTCTTCAATAAATTTTCTTATCAGACCGTTCGTAAGCTTTTCACTCAGGTCGAACTCGCCCGATCCGCTCCGGTCGACGAATAAGGGGACAGCAATTGTTTTTAAATGCGGCGGTACCGAAGCACCTGTAAAAGAATAACTACAGGCACTTAAATAAACTATTCCTGCTGCCATTATTATGGACAGAGTAACTCTGCTTTTATTCCATCCCATATTCTTTGATTTTTCTGTATAGTGTTCGTTCGCTGATGTTAAGCAGCTTTGCCGCTTTCCTGCGGTTATAGTGAGTGATTTTTAAAGCGTTAATAATCGCATTCTTTTCAAGTTCATCAAGAGGAATTATTTCATCATTTTTTACCGGCATTTCGTAGCCCGGTAAATCCGCTTCGTTCCTTAATGCAAGCTGCTTAAGGTCTATAAGATCTTTCTTTATTTCTATTAGTGCACGGTAAATCATTTCTCTGTCAAGTACATCGGCAGGACGGTTAATATGAACCGGAAGATTTCTAAGCTCTTCATCCTGAAGATAATGTGAAAGAAGCGGAATGAACGATTCGGCCTCAAGAAGCCCTGTCTTGTTCAGTGCAATAGCAGATTCAATTACATTTTTTAATTCCCTGATGTTGCCGGGCCAGTCGTAGTTGATTAATAGTTCGGTTGCCTCGTTTGTAAGTTTGGGAAGGGGAATGTTGTTAATCGAAGAATAGTTTTTAACAAAATGATTCGTAAGCTCAAGAATATCGCCCCTCCGTTTCCGTAACGGGGGAATGTTGAGCGTTACTGCCTTCAAACGGAAATATAAATCGTTACGGAATTTTTTTGAGTCGACTTCTCTCTGTAGATCTTTATTTGTAGCGGCAATTATTCTTACATCAACTTTGGTAACTGATTCGCTGCCGATTCTCATGAATTCCTTTGTCTCAAGAACACGTAGAAGTTTAACCTGTGTCGTTAATGCCATCTCGGCAATCTCATCTAGGAAGAGAGTTCCTCCGTCGGCAATTTCAAAATATCCCTTCCGGTCATCTACTGCGCCTGTGAAAGAACCTTTCTTATGTCCGAAGAGTTCGCTCTCAAGAAGACTTTCCGGTATTGCACCGCAATTAACACTTACAAGTTCTTTACCGGAGCGCTTACTGAAGTTATGGATCGCCTGTGCAAATACTTCCTTGCCAACTCCGCTCTCGCCGGTAATAAGGACGGAGATATCGGACTGCGCAACCTGCATGGTAATATCGATGAGATCCCGTATCTCTTTCGATTTTCCGATAATACCAAATTGTTTTTGAAATTCTTCTATCTGCATTTATAACTGTAAAATTGAGTGTTTAAAAATAAGAAATGTTTTGATACTTAATAGAAATTAGAACACTAATGAACACTAATTAAACGAATAACCGCGGATTAAAATATCCGTGCAAATTCGTCCGATCCGTGTTTATTCGTGTCCTATTTATTAATCTGTTAAATTGATTACTCTGCCTGTTAGATTATGCTTCTTCGACAGGTACTCAAGGATAGAAAAAGCTTCTCCTTCTTTACCAAATTTCCCGACAGTAACAACATTCAGAATACTTCCGCCTATCTCATTAGTTGTTATCTCCGCCGGATATCCATCCGATTTAATCTGCTCTACTAATCTCTTAGCATTATCAACGTTTAAAAATGCACCGGCCTGAATCGTAAAATTATAATCAACCGGAACGGATTCTTCCGGCTTTGTGATTTCAATTGCTTCCTCGGAGTCTGGTATGTTTCTATCGGCTGATTTTAAATAGGGGGAATAAGAGTAATCGGATTTTAATTTATTAAGGTAGGACTCGGCTTTTTTATAATAGCCGAGAGAATAGTAGTAAGAAAAAATTCTGTAAAGAGCTGCATCGGCATATTTACTTTTTGGAAATTTTTCATATACCGATGAATATTTTTTTAGTGCTTCTTCACCGTTTACAGAAAGGACAGCATCCAGAAAAATTACTGAAGGATCGCCCGGATCGGATTTTTTTAATTCCTTTAATGAGGCTTCAGCACCTTTAATGTTACCCGATTCAATCTGACGGAGAGCGGAAGTAATATCAGCCTCCTGGGCGGAAACTGAAACACTGAATAAAAGAAAAACTAAATAATAGAGTATCCTCACATTATTTCCCCTTCAGAATATTAATGAACCTGTCTTCACTGAAATCTTGATCATGATCTTGATCTTGTTCTTCTCTTGATCAGGATCAAGAGTATAATCAAAATCAGCAATTAATATCAATCAGTTTTACCAATGAAATCACCGAATAAAGTTGCAGAAGTTGCCCGGTTGATTTTTATCAGTGCGTAATCACCCTCTTTTACATTCTCGTTCTTCGGGAAAACGACTACTTTATTCGTATCGGTTCTTCCTGCGTAAAATAGATCCGATTTTTTACTCTCACCTTCAACAAGAACAATTTCTTCTGTCCCGATAAGTGACTGATTTATCCCGTTCGATATTCTCTGCTGTATCTCAATAATTTCATTCAGCCGTTTCGACTTTGTTTCTTCGGATACGTCATCATTCATTTGATATGCTTTGGTACCTTCTCGCGGGGAATACTTGAACATATAAGCTCCGTCGTATCGGACCTTCTGCATTACATCCAAAGTTAATAGATGATCTTCGATTGTTTCGGTAGGGAATCCTGAAATAATATCAGTTGAGAAACTTACACCTGGAATAATTTTTCTGGCTTTGTCAATCAATTCCAGGTAATGTTCTATTGTGTATGTCCTGTTCATAAGCGAGAGAATTCTGTTTGAACCAGATTGAACCGGAAGATGAATATAATTGCAGATGTTTGAATGACCGGCAATAGTATATAATAGTTTATCTGAGAGATCCTGCGGATGCGAAGTAGTAAACCTTATTCTAATTGAGCGGTCAACCTCCGCCGCCGATGCAAGTAGATCCGCGAAATCTTTTCCGTTGTCATTATAGGAATTTACGTTCTGGCCGAGAAGCGTGACTTCCCGGAATCCTCGAATCGAAAGCTGTCCAATCTCTTCTATTATAGATAGTAACGAGCGGCTCCTTTCTCTTCCGCGTGTAAAAGGTACGACGCAGAATGTACAGAACTTGTCGCATCCTCTCATTACCGAAATCCAGGCGCTTAAACCGTCTTCACGGTATGGCGTTATATCATCGTATGTCTCCGTCCGCGAAAGTTTAACCCCGATCCCTTTCTCCCCGCCGAATGCAACGTCGAGCAATTCAGGCAGGCGTCTGTATTCATCGGGACCAACAACCAGATCTACAATTTTTTTCTCTTCTATCAGGTTCTTTCTTAACCGTTCAGCCATGCATCCTAAAATACCAATAACCGCTCCCGATCTTTCCTTTTTGAATTTTTTAAGATGATCCAGACGGTGATATATCTTCTGCTCGGCGTTATCCCGCACGCTGCATGTATTAAGAAGGATAACATCTGCTTTATCAGCATCCTTGCTTATCGTATAACCGTTGTTGTTTAAGATACCCTGGACAAGCTCCGTATCCGCCAGATTCATCTGACAGCCGTAAGTCTCAATATATATTCTGTTTTTCATTTTCAGTCTTTCTATATAATCTTGCTCTTGATCTTGATCCTGCTCTTGATCTTGATCCTGCTCTTGATCTTGATTCTGCTCTTGCTCTTGATCCTGCTCTTGCTCTTGATCCTGCTCTTGCTCTTGATCCTGTCCTTGCTCTTGATCATGAACACGATAATGATCAAGATTATTAATTATAATTTACTTACAAAATGGAGGATGACGTTAATAATTATCAGAAATAATATAAAATAGACTAATGCAATCCTTCGTCTTTTGTTCGTAGAATACTTCTTTATATCAAACTCGATCATAACAGATCTAAATTGGGGTGAAAAGTTATTAAGATTAAAACTGATTAACAAGGCAGGAGACTTTGTCCCGTAAAGCAATATTAATGTTCATCCTTTATTAATCTTAATCCCGCTTATGCTCTTGATCTTGATCCTGATCTTGTCGGAGAAATAGAACACGGATTAACGCGGATTGAACGAATAACCGCGGATAAAAAAATCCGTGAAATTAGTCCGATCCGTGTTCATTCGTGTCCTATCAACACACTTCCCGCGAATTATTTTCAACGGTACGAAAAAAATTCATATTTAATACTGGCGGCATTCTCAATTAACTTAAAAATAAGCTAATTAATGAGCTTTTTCGCTATGGCACGATAATTTCATAAGTTGTGGCATGTCGACAAACGAACTAAAAAAGCTCGCCGCACAGAAATCCGTTGAAGAGGTTAAATCGGGTATGATATTAGGCTTGGGAACGGGCTCAACATTTAAGTATGCTTTGGAAATTATTGCAGATAAAATCAAAACGAGTGAACTGAAAAATATTAAATGCGTTGCTTCTTCTCTTAAAACTGAAAAAGCAGCTAAAGAATATGGACTCCCTTTGATAAGTTTGAATCAATTGGCAATTGGTAATTCGCTTGAACCGCTTCCGGTCGATTTAACAATTGATGGCGCAGATGAAGTAACCGTGAGCCATTCTAAGTCTGGATTATCGGCAGAAGGATCAGCTGTACTCAATCTTATTAAGGGAGGCGGAGGCGCTCTTCTCAGGGAGAAGATTGTTGCTCAGAACAGTAAACGTAATCTTATTATTATAGATGAAACTAAGCTGTCCGATCGATTGTGTAAGAAATCATCTCTGCCGGTTGAAGTAATTCCGTTCGCAGTTGAGACCGAGAGAAAATTTCTTGAATCCTTAGGTGCAAAAGTTTCTTTAAGAAATGATGAAGACGGAAATGAGTTTATTACCGATGAAGGCAATCTTATACTCGATGCCGATTTTAATGAGATTAAGAATGTTGAAGAACTTAATTTGATTTTAAATTCCCGTGCAGGAATTGTTGAACACGGATTGTTTCTTAATACCGCTTCCGTGGTCTACTGCGGCACTAAAGGCGGTCTTAAAATATTTAATTCATGATCTTGATTATGATCCTGCTCTTGCTCATGATCAGGAACAAGAGCAAGATCAGGATTATTAAAATTGTTCTTTGTTTATTGAAGCTTTTACGCAGCTCACAAACCGCGATTTTTCTTTAAATTCTTTTAAAATATATTGACAAGGAATCTATGTTTAATTATTTTTCGCAACAGTTGGTAGAACAATACGACGGAAATATTGCGAATTTTGGTTTTTTTGCAAACATTGATATTAAAGAAATGATTGACAAAATCATATTCTTTTATTTATTTTAAAGTAAATTTATATATCAATTGGGCTAAAGCTATATAAAACATGTATTTAACTTTTTATTTTATTCAATTAAAAAACAATTCCCAACTTAACCTTTTAAAAAAGGAGGTACATGAGCATGACAGAACTCTTACCAACTTAAGGACTAAAGAGTTTGAAAGTGTGTGTGTAACAAAGTTGTTTTTTTTTCAATAACTAATTAGGAGTAAAAAATGAATTTGAAAAACCTGTTGAAACTTGGCACGTTGACGTTATTAGTAACGTTAGTGTTAAGTTCTCTTTCCTATGGTCAGACCGTTCGTTATTTGAACTCGACGGATGGTGATGATAGCTACACAGGTCTTAACGCAACAAACAACCCTCCGGGTACAGGTCCTAAGAGAACCTTCGAAGGCGCATATGCAGCTTTCCCGGATGGTGCTACTGTTTATGTAAAAGCTGGCGAATATTATTTCGACCAGTCAGCTGTATTTGATGGAAACGGTGTTGCAGGCGGTAACGATGCCAATGGTATCAGCTTTACCGGTGCAAAATCGATGACCTTCATCATTCAGACCTATAACGCTTCTAATATTGTTTACTTTAACGGTCCTGTTGCTGGTGCTTTTATTGTTAATCCTGGCGCAGGAAAAACTATTGCATTCCAGGCAGCTGATGCAGGTGTTCAGAGTGTTAGCATCAACAATGGTGCTTTCTCTAATACAGCTACCAATGCTATTACTTTAACTTCCGGTACACTTGATGTTAGCGGTCTGGCTAGTTTTAACGTTGGTGGAACAGTATTAACCATGACAAGAACCGCAGGTGCAGTTGTTGGTACATTTACTTATAGTGCTGCCAACCGTACAATGGTTTATAATGGTACCGCAGCTCAGACAACCGGCGGTGAGTTGCAGACTGCTTTAGCAGGTAGCACTTTAACTGTTAATAAAGCTACCGGTACTTTAACAGTTGCACAGAATTTAACTGCAACAACCGGCGGTATTATCCAGAATACAAATGCAGCTTCAGTTGTATTCAACGGAACAGTATCTATCGCTGGCGCTGCTGCTGCACCAAGCTTAATTCAGAATACCAATACAGGCGGAATGACCTTTAATGGTGCTGTTACTGTTAGTTCACGTAACGAAGTTTGGGGCACATATATTCAGAATACAAATACCGGAACATTAGCATTCCCGGGTGGTTTGGCAATCAATCACGGCGGAACAACCGCTTCGGATCTTGATGAAGCTGGTCTATTCAGCGATGGTGTTGCTAACAACGAAACCAACCTTATTCAGAATACAAATACCGGTACATTGTCTATTACCAACATGACATTTGGTGTTTTTACAACTGGCGGCGTTAATTATTATGCTTTTGTTGTTTTAAGAAATACTTCAACCGGAACAGTTAACATTGGCGGATCTGACGTATATGGTATGTTGAAAAACAATACTGGCGGTTCTGTTAACTTAACCGGCAATTTAACTTTCAAAACATCTGCAAACGTTACTCCTGATAATACTTTGGAAAATGGCGCTGCAGGTTCAAAAGTTAAATTAAACACATTTAATCTTGACATTACCTACGGCGGTCAGGTAACAAGCGCAGTTAACAACGTTGGCGGTATTACAAGCAACGGAATAAACATCGGTTTATTCAAATTCTCACATGCAGCTGGCGTAGCAGTTGTTGCAGGCGCAGGCGCATTCCCGAGCGTTGAAGTTGCAGGCGCTGGCAATGTTACCGGCGGTTTCCCGGCAACTAGCATTGTTGGTAATGTTACTCTTTCAGCTGGTGGCGATCTTACAATGACAGGTACCCCTGCTACTATTTCCGGTTCTGTTTATATTACCGGAGCCGGTGCAGTATTTACAACACCTGCTTCTTTACAGATTAACCAGAATGTAAATATATCTAACGGTACATTTACAACCGGTGGAAACGTTGTATTACAAGGAAATTATACACAGGCAGTTGGCGCGTTTGTATTTGGCGGTGCTCATACATTTGATGTAAAAGGAAACTTCAACCGTACATCAGGTAACTTCACAAATACAACCGGTAATCTCCAGTTCAGCTCAGGCGGACAGGGTCAGATTTGCGCCGGCGGTCCTAACTTTAAAGTATTCGATTTCACAGTATCCGGCGTTGGTACAGGCCTTACTCTTCAGAACGGTTCTGTTGAAATAGTTAATAGCTGTACAGTTAACGCAAACACATCTATTCAGTTAGGTGACTTAAATATCCGTATGGTTGGTAATGGAACAGCAACAACAATTACCAATGGCGGACAGATCTTCTCATCAGGTCTTGGTAGTGTTATATTCGAAGGTACAAATAACCCGACAGGCGCTGCAATTGATAATGCTGTTCACACAATCGGCGGTACCGGAAAATATTCCAATATCGAAGTCAGATTAGCTGAACCGATCGATAGAATTACAGTTGCTGCCGGAACTGTTGTATCCTGGACAGGCAGATTAACTCTCTTCAGAGGCGGCGTATTTATTCCTAACGCTTGCCAGTTCAACCCGATCGACGCTGCTCCTCCTTCCATCTGGAGAAACCTGAACGATTCAGATGTTGACGGTAATCCTGATGGTCAGGTATTCGCATGGGCAGGTACAGGCGATTTCAATGCTAACAGTGTAGTATACGATTTAACATTCTTCGGAACACTTGCTGTAGCTGAAAACGTTGCAAACAACGTTTGGGACGACAATCTTGTTAGAAACTTAACAGTTCTTTCAACTGGTGGTTTCCCGGTTCGTGTTAACAATGCAAGAACAATTCTTGGTAATGTTGAAGTTGCAAGAAATGCAGATTTAAGACCATTCGGTGCAAATCTTGTTGCAACAACAACAACAACCTCAACTCATACAATTTACGGTACTGTTTCTGAAAACAACGCTGGTAACTGGTTCGGTTTAGCCGGAACAGGTAATCATACGATTGTTGGCGGAACAAACGCTCTTGACCAGGCATTAATTGAAAACCTCGATGTTTCCTCAACCGGTGATGTTGTAATCAACGGCTTGAAACAGATTGGTAAAAATACTCCTACAAATCTTGGTCTAGTAGTTAATAGCGGTAATGTAAGCTTAGGTCTTCAGGCAGATGCAGTTCCGTCACCTGGCGACATGTACAACTTTGCTCAGAATGGCGGTACAGTTGATTTAACAACGGATGTTGAAGTTCCGGCATTTGGAAATACTTCATTCAATATTGCTGGTGCAAGCTTAACATTCGATTTCAACGATTTCAACATCTGGTGGAATTCCGCAAATAATTTCACAGCTGCCGGAACAACTTCATTCCTGGCAACAGGTGCAACAGCAAAGGGTTACTTACAGTACAGAGCAACCGGCGGTCTTCATACTAACGGTGCAAGATTAGCAAGAATCATCATCGATCCTGCTAATGCCGGTGGTATCACCGCAACGTTAATATCCAACTCGGGTGTTAACCAGATCTTCACAAACTCAAATACAGGTACTTTAGCATTAGCTGGTTTCGACTTTACTAATGCTGGTACAGAATGGAATACAACTGGTTTGTATACTGGCCCCGTTGCATCAGAAATGATCTTAACTGGTCCGGTTACTGTAAGCTTAAGCGGAAGCATCACAGTTCCAAGCTTAACCTTCAACAGCACAACCAATACTGTTACATTATTCGATAACGACGGTGTTCCTGGTACACCAACAATTACTGTTCAGGGTATCGTAAGATTGACAAGCGGTACTGTTGAGCAGAACCTTGTTGACGTTATTATGGACGACGCTCTTGCAAACACAACTGTATTTATTTTTACTGCTGGTACAGTTAACGCAACAACATCAAATTCACTTACCTCAACTAATGCTCAGAACGGTGAATTTGTATTTGACGGCGCAACAGCTAAAACATTCCAGACAACCGCTGCCGGTTTGATTCTGCCTAACGTTCGCGTTAACGGTACTGGAAACATTACATTAGCTGCAGCTCCAAATAACAATGCTTTCACTATCTCCAAGAGATTAGTTCTTGCTAACACCGGTGATTTAGCTACCGGCGCAAATGCAAAACTGACAATGGGTAACGGTGCATGGATTGTTAGACAAAATAATGGCGGTATTTTAAGCCATGTTCCAACATTCGGTACATTAGGAACAGACATAAACTTGCATTATCAGGCTGCTGCTATTATAGTTCCTGCTAATGAAATGCCTGCTACAGTTACTGGTCTTTACGTTGATAACGGTGCCGGTATTGATGTTAACGCTTCCAAGAACGTAACAGTTAACACAATTCTCTATCTTAATGCCGGTAACTACGATTTCGAAAATGTTCTCGGTACAATCTATACAATCACAATGGCTGCTAACTCAATGGTTAGAGTTAACAATGGTAACCTTATTAACGAAGCTGCTGGTGGCGCCACTACAAGATTGTTAGGTGGTCCGGTAACATTAGAGTATATCAACACTGCTTTCAGAGCTACAACAACCCGCGAATTCTCTGATGCAGCTGGTTTCGTATCATTACTGAACGTATTTACAACCGCTGCTAACGGTACAACAGGCGGTTTACAGTTACATGCTGCCCGTACAGTTGGCGACTTTGTATTAAATACCGGCGCAGCTGGCGTTAATACAATTATCTTCAACCTTAACGGATTGACATTGACTGTTTCCAATACTGCGAGCGCAACACTTACAAAAGGTGTTCTCTCCAGCTTAAACGAAGTAACAGACATTTATACCTATGCTACTTTAGCTTCAAACGGTCCTGTTACAAGCACAGCAAATGCAACTGTTTACAACACAAACATCACAGCTCCGACAATGACCTTAGCTGGTACATTCGGAAGAATGGATCATGATTTGGACGGTGCTGGTAACAACACAATACCAGCCGGATTCCCGACAAGTACAATTACCGGCGATGCAACTGTTGCAAACTATGCTGGTAATCTTGTAATTACAGGAAACACAGTTATTAATGGCGCTTATACAAACGGTACTATTACAACTCAGGGTAACGTAACCGTTTCCGCAACCGGATCATTAAATGCTACAAGCAACATCGTATGGACCGGTACTACAAACGCTACATTAACTGTTCCTGCAGCTGGTACAGTAGTTGGATCATTAACATTCAACAAAACAAACAACACCAACACTGTAACCTTAGCCGGTGGCAACATCGCTCAGGTTAGAAACGGTGGTGCTTTAACTACTTTCATTAATGGTTTATTTGTTATTCCAAATCCTCTCGTATTCACAATGAACCAGCCTAACTGGGGTGGTGGACAAGGATTCACAAGAGTAGGCGTAACCGGTACAAACATCTCTCACGTAGTTGGAAATGTTTCTAAAGTTTCCTTCAACGGTGGCGGACCCGGCTTAGGCGGATCTTCTGAATCAAGATTCGAATTCCCGGTTGGTACAATGACACTTTACAGACCTGTTGCAATTACCTTCAATCCATCATTCGGTTTACCGACAATGCCAAACTCCACATTCACAGTTAACCATGTTAACTCGAATCCTGGCGGCGCTGTTGCATTACCGATTGTTGATGGTGTTGCTACTGGTATTGATGTTGCAAGATATCCTGCATTCTACTGGACAATCGCTTCCTTCCCATCCAGCATTGGACCTTCAACATTATTCGACTTAGAATTAACTGCTAGAGGATTTACAGATTTCGATGATATTAATAACGTTAGAATTATCAGAAGACACGGTTTAGTAACTGACGTAACCAACCAGTGGTTATTCCAGGGAACAATCGGTGTTCCATATGATAACGAAGTAAATGGCGGCGTACCAAGCATCATTCAGAAAAATGCTAATGCAGGTCTGAGACTTGGTGGTGCAGTATTTACATTAGGTCTGAAATCTAACATGAGCATTAAGACTGCTATCCCGAAACAGTGGTTAGTATTGTCACAGGGTGAAAAGAGCTACAACCTTGCTAACGTATTCGAAGGAAACGTAGGATCGTTAACATATACAGCTCAGACATCCAACGGTACAATCGTTACAACAGCTATTACCGGTTCTACTCTGAAACTTACTCCGGTTGCAATCGGCGATGCAGTTGTTACAATCGTTGCTTCTGATGCAGCTAACAATGATTTCTTTGCTTACAGCTTTGACGTAAATGTTGGTCTAACCGACGTTGAAGAAGTTGCTGAAATTCCGACAGAGTTCTCACTCGCTCAGAATTATCCGAACCCATTCAACCCGACAACTAACATTAAATTCGGATTACCGAAAGAATCCAATGTTACATTGAGAATATTCAATATCCTCGGTGAAGAAGTTGCTACATTGGTTAACAAGGTAATGCCTGCAGGTTTCCATACTGTTAACTTCGACGCTTCAAGAATGACCAGCGGTATGTATATCTACAGAATCGAAGCTGATAACTTCGTACAAGTAAAGAAGATGTTACTCATGAAGTAATCAGGCTTAAAGCTGAAAAGCTTTCAGCAAACAGAAAACCCCGGTTATGCCGGGGTTTTTTGTTTTAAATCCAAGCCCACCCTGACCTTGATGGTCAGCAATTCATATAACGAGTTTGACCTTCAAGGTCAGATTTCCTTAATTTGTGCGAAGTATGCGGGGGATTACTTGGATCGGTTCTATCACGCCAATACTTACCATCATGTTTATAACCGCGGAACTCTAAAATCAAAAATATTCTTCGATAAAGATGATTATAACTATTTCCTCAACCGTCTTGGAAAATTCAGCGTTAAATATAAGATTGAAATTATGGCTTTCTGCCTGATGCCAAATCACTTTCATCTATTAGTTAAACAGACTGATGAGAACCTTAAGGTTGGGAAGTTTGTCGGTGATTTGATAAATGGTCATACTAAATTCATTAATAAGAAATATCAAAGAACCGGTGTAGTTTTTGAAGGACCGGCAAAGGCGAAATATGTAAATCACTTATCAGATAACAAGCGGATTGTAGAGTACATACTTTCAAATCCGGTTATAGCCGGCTTGTCTAAACATGCTGATGAATATGTTTACTCATCGGCGTATGAGATAATTAACAATGTCGAAAATTCAATTACGTGCAAAACAGGACTGATTAAAATATATGGCACATATGAGAATGTAATATCGATGATTCACTATTTAAGCAGGGCAGTTCCACAACCTTGAAGATTTCCTGCGGAATTAACCTGCTAATCTTCAAGGATTTTTAGCGGTTGCATACTTTTGCAATCGTTAAATATGCTAACTTCGTTATAGCCTCTAACAATTCCGGATTGAGTGTTTCCGGTTTATCGCTCAGCATATGAAGGTGGCCGTAGCTGTTAGTCGTAACGAAATATAACGTAGGAATTCCTTTTCTGTAAAACGGCTCGGCATCGGCTCCTCCGCCTTGCCAGGTTCTCTCTATCATAAGTCCCGAATTATTCTTGTCTATTTCCTTAGCGGCATTCCAGAATTCTTTTGCGCTTAAACCTCCGCCAACTTGGATGCTATCGCCGTGTCCGATGCAGTCAAGATTGAACATTCCTATTACTTTACTCATTTTATCTGGTATATTATCCGCAAAATGCTGTGCCCCGTTAAGTCCCTGTTCCTCGCTTGCGAAGAGAAGAAATGCAACCGACCGTTTTGGTTTTTTATCACTACCGGCAAAAGCTCTGGCAATTTGGAGCACTGCAGCAGAACCCGATCCGTTATCGTTCGCACCGGGAAAATAAATTTTACCGGCCTGCTGACCGACATGATCAAGATGAGCACCGACGATAAGCCATTCGTTTTTTAAGAGGGGATCGGATCCTTCTAGCAATCCGACTATGTTTACTGTCTCTTTCTCTTTCTCATATTCAGTTTCCACTTTGATTTTTACTTGGTGCAGAAGAGGAATTGAAAGGGGAGTTTTAGTCTGATCGATTTTTGTCTGCAGCTCTTTCAGTGTGTATCCGGATCCTTCGAACAATTGATCCGCAACAGTCAGATCGATGTGGAGTTCCGGGAAATCGGTCATCTGTTCTCCTTCGCCGTGAATCACGCTTCCGATCGGTTTCTGTGGATTTGCGTCGTTAGGAAAGGAGACAAATAGAATACCGACTGCGCCATGTTTTGCAGCTACAATTGCTTTTTCCCTCGGATTCCCGTTTGTAAATCCTTTTCCGCTAATATTCCAGGCAGGATTGTATTTGAATGCAACAACTACTTTTCCTTTTACGTCGATACCCTTATAATCATCATAACCAAGCTCCGGCTGGGATAGTCCATATCCGCAGAATACTGCTTGGGCGGTTAAATTACCAGATCCTGTAAATCCTCTGTATACGTAATCCTCACCCAGTTCATACTTTAATTCAATGCCATTCTTAATTATCGTAAAATTCTCTTCGGAAATAATATTGTTGTATTCAACCTTTAGCTTCTGTAAATATCCTTCATCGCCGCCGGGCTTAAGATTGATTTTTGAGAACTGCTCAGTCATATATTTTACAGCTTTGTCATATCCTGCATGACCCGGAAGCCGTCCTGCTAATTCAGGAGAGGATAAGAATTCAACTGTTTTAATTAATTCTTTACCGTTTATAGAGTTTACTTCTTGAGGAAACAAATTAACGAAACCGATTAAAAATAATAATAAAAGAGTTCTCATATTCTACCTGACAAATTTTTAAATACTCCGCAAAATATCCTATCGCAGCCAGAAAATGAAATTTAATTCGAACTGTTAAAGATGCAGACAAACCGGAGTAATTCCGGTAATCAAGACGGTTAGAATATAATAATGATGCTTGGCTCTAATAAGTAGATTTCTCTATGCTGATAGTATGCTTTTTTTAATAAGATAAATCTTTTCTTAGATACCTAAAGATTTTGATATAGTAAATAAAGAAGTAATAATTATTAAAATACCGACAGAAAGCATTAATAATTTCGGTTTAATTCTAGTTGCAAAAAAAGCTCCGAGAGGTGCAGCTATAACGCCTCCGAAAATTAAACCTAATACAATTTTC
>CAZHHG010000008.1:30272-75559 GCA_964532065.1 uncultured Melioribacter sp. | reverse complement strand
GTTTAATCATGTTAGGTAAAAAAATATTATTGATTTTAATTGCGGCTGCAGTCCTGTCTCCTATAGCAGCACAGAAGGTTACAAAGACCGGAACAACCGCAGCCAAATTTCTGAGTATCGGTATAGGGCCAAGAGCGAATGCTATGGGTACTGCTTATAGTGCCGTTGCCAACGATGCATCTGCAATGTACTGGAATCCTTCCGGAATTGCGGGAATCAGTGAGTATCAGGCGGTATTCACTTATACAAAAATGTTCGCTGACATAAACGTAAATTATTTCGGGGTGGTTCTTCCCGCCGGGGATATCGGTGTGTTCGGTATTAATGTTACTGCACTTAACGTCGGCGAGATGGATGTAACCACAGAGTACTATCCCGAAGGGACAGGCGAAAAATTCTCGGCAGGCAGTTATGCTTTCGGTCTTACTTTCGCAAAATTTATAACACAGGATTTTGCGGTAGGCGCCACAATCAAATACATTAGGGAAGGTATCTACAATTCGAGCGCGGATGGATTCGGAATTGATATCGGTACGATCTATACAACCCCGTTTTACGGTATCAAATTTGCTTCGAGCATCTCTAATTACGGTTCGAAGCTGCGTATGAGCGGCGATGATCTTTTAATCCGTCACGATCCCGATCCGCAGCGTGCTGGAAATAACCAGACCCTGGATGCCTACTACAAAACGGATGAATTTGAACTTCCCTTGAGACTTCAGGTAGGCCTCTCGCGCGATTTTATTATTATGGATCAGCACAGACTTACACTTGCCGTGGATGCCGTTCATCCTAATGATAATAATCAGTGGGTGAATGTCGGCGGAGAAATCTCTCTCTTCGATAATCTCATCTCTTTAAGAGGAGGTTATAAGAGTTTATTCCTTAAAGATACCCAGGAAGGTTTAACTCTTGGCGCTGGTATCAACTATGGCGGCCTCGGAGTTTTCAGAATCTCGGTCGATTATTCTTATGAGAAGATGGAGTATCTTGATCATCTTCACAGTTTCGGAATTGTTATTGGCTTTTAATTAACTGATTTAAAAATATATTGATTATTATTCACTAACCTAAATGGAGGTACCATGAAGAAAACATCCTTACTGCTCGCTTTACTGCTAATGGTTAGCTCTTCCTTCATTGTTGCACAGACTTTTCAGGTTAAGTTTGTTGTCAACATGAATATTGAATTTTCGAAAGGAAGATTGACCGCTGCCGATGGCGTTTATGCCAGAGGTAATTTCAACGATTGGGGCGAGAGTCAGCTGACCGATGCTGACGGTGACAGAGTTTATGAAGGCACATTTGCCGTTGATCCTGCAAAGCTAGAAGCCGGCACAAACAAAATGTTCTACAAATTCTATCACAACGGAGCCGGCGGAGTTAATACCGGCTGGGAATCTGACGTAAACGGCGGAAACCGCAATGCCGTAATTACTGCTAATACCAATTTACCAGCTGCATTTTATAACAGCGGTGACTTTGCTACAGGCGGTACTTATACTGCTGTTGATGCTAATGTTAACTTCAGCATCGACATGTCCTTACCCATTATGCAGGGATTCAATCCGGCTGTCGGTAAAGTATACGTTGCCGGTAACTTCACAGATTGGGGAACCGGTGCTGTTGAGTTAACCGACCCGGATGGTGACAAGAAGTACACTAAAACAGTTCAAAGAACTTCGGGCAGTGTCCTTATCTACAAATTTATCTTCAACAGCCAGGGCGGAGCTGCTAGTGCCGGAACCTGGGAAAGCCCTGAAAACAAACCTTATATGAGTGATGTTTTCGGAGGCGACAATAATAGGATCTTCGGCGTTGTTGACGGCAATAATGATGTTACAAGATTCTGGAATAACACCGATCCGAATATTCAGCTTGCTACCGGTGCTATTACATTTAACCTCGATATGGGTGTTCTTGAAGAACTCGGCGTTTATGATCCTGCGGTTGATGTTCTCCAGATCAGAGGAGGTTTTAACGGTTGGAGCGATGCAGATCGCGCTAGAACTTATATGAATCAGGATCCTTTATTCCCTGAAAAATGGTTCCTGTCGGTTCCGTTTGTAAATCAGGAAGTAAACGGTACCCAAACTTATAAGTACTATGTTGTTCTTCAGAATCCTGGAATCTGGCTCGATACCTGGGAAAGACCGAACTCAACTGGAGGCGGCGACCGTTCTGTTACATTTAAAGGTGAAGTCAATCAGCAGGAACTTCCGCTTTATTACGATGACGTTCACCCTGCGTTCTTCGTTGGTCATGGACAAACTGTTTCCATTAAATTCCGCGTCAATATGACCGATGCATTTGATGCTAACAAAGTTGCTGTTCCTATGGAAGCCGGCGATAAATTATACTGGCTGCCTCGTCAACCTCTTTTCCAGAGAATGATGGGCTGGGAAGGCGCTGAAGATGCTGTTGAAAAATTTGAGCTTACGGATGCTAACGGTGATAAGATCTACGAAGGAACCTTAACAATTACCGGTCCTCTTTTCAATGCTTTCCAATACCGTTACGGTTATAAAAAAGCTGACGGTAGCTGGCAGAGAGAACCCACTGCTCTTGGTACAACAATTTCCGGTAGAGTTCGCTACATTCCTCAGCCCGGTTCAAGACAGTTTACTCAGCCTTACACCGCTCCTCTCGATTCATGGTTAACAGATGCAGACAAATCCTCGCAGTTCGAAACATGGCCGGCAGGTTTGTCAAGTGTCCGCGATCTCGAGTTTGGTATCCCGACTCAATATACTCTTGATCAGAATTATCCTAATCCGTTCAACCCGACAACTGTTATCAGATTCAGCGTACCGAATGATCAATTGGTAAGCCTTAAAATCTATAACGTTCTCGGTCAGGAAGTAGCTGTTCTAGTTAATAAAGAATTGAAGGCAGGTTCTTACGAATTTGATTTCAATGCTTCTAAGATGAGCAGCGGAATCTACTTCTATCAGCTTAATGCAGGCAGCTTCACATCAACAAAGAAGATGATGCTCATTAAGTAATCCGGATTTATATCCTATAAAAAACCCGCTGAATAAGCGGGTTTTTTTTTATCATTTCAATTTTGTTGAACCATCGGTTTTAATTGATTTGCCAGATTCTGAGCGCCCAAGTGGTTTGGATTTCTTGATAGAATTCTTGTGAGAAGTTCATAGGATTTCTGATAATTTTTTGCCAGGGCATAAGCCCCCGCAAGATTGTATTGTGCCTGTTCATCATTGCCTGAATATGATATCGATTCTTCAAGTAGTTTAATTGCCTCTTCCAATTTCCCCGAATTAAGCGCAATCTGTCCAAGCCATTTTGTACTGAATGCGTTTGGTTTTAATTCATACTCCAGATTTAATATCTTTTCCGCTTTGGCATAATCCCTGCTCTTTAAATATCCGAGCGTTATATTCTCCAGTTTATCGTAGAACTCTACTACAATCGGATATTGGTAAATCAATACTCTCATATGTTCTGTGAATCCATCAATATCGCCCCTGCCCAGACTTATATCTGCAATTTGTTCAACCGCCTGATCCCAGGTTTTATTGCCGAGTATGAACTGAACTGCCATTGTATCAATAAAATTCTTCGGCTTGCAAATAGTCCAGTAATCCTTTTTCATTTTCGGATCGTTAAACGGCCAGTCGTTTTTTAATACCCGTATTCTATAATCTGCGACCGTCGAATCAAATGTGGAAAAGACAAATTTTCCGGAAGCCATATCATGCTGAATTTCATACGGATATTCCTCCTTACTTTCAGCCGGAAGAAATTTCGACCTTCTCATCTCTTCGTAAAAAAGTCTTCCGATTTGTTTATATCCCTCCAGGTTCGGATGAAGATGATCTGTCATCAGATTATCACCGGCAATACCGTTAATGCTCAATGAATTAAAGAGCGAATCCGTGTCAACAACCGGTACGGAAAATTCTTTCCCCAGATTCTTAATAATATGGTTTATTCCTTCCGGCGCTCTGAATCTTAATCCGTCCAGATCCTTGGCTAACCTGAAAAGTGAATCGGCTAAAGTATAATTACCCGATTCGTATTCATGCCTTGCCTCTGAAAAAATTTTGT
Organism: uncultured Melioribacter sp.; assembly: GCA_964532065.1. Taxonomy (GTDB): domain Bacteria; phylum Bacteroidota; class Ignavibacteria; order Ignavibacteriales; family Melioribacteraceae; genus DSXH01. The sequence goes on along the minus strand of CAZHHG010000008.1, from coordinate 71,488 downwards.
CTGCAGGGGGATTATTCCCGCTGTTTATAGAAATAAAAGGAGGTTGGTCTTTTAAGTTGCTTGCCAGCGTCGAAATTATGAGGGGTACATTTTCTTCTTTTAGCATCCCGATAATATCCGACATATTTAATTCAAACTGGTTCAGACCCGCCCGGAATTTTTCTGATTTGAATTCAATCTCTTTCTCTGCCGCCATTCGGGACATCAGCGTTCCGGTTGCCGGATCCGAATTCTCAACCGTTATTGATTCCAGAAACCATTTTAGAAAATCCCTGATAAGCTGTGTAGTTTTAAACTCGTTCAGATATAATAGAAGGTTTATAAGGAACGGGGAATTGGAAACCGATTCCTGGGATCCGACTCCAAGCGCTCCGTAATATTCGTTGTGGCCCGTATAAATAAGCACCAGATCCGGTTTTTGATCGAGAACGTCAGGTACAAAATCCCGGAGTGTATATGAATTTATTGCAGTCAATCCGATATTAACAACTTCAATTCTTTTCCCGGGATAATTCAGTTCCAGCCTTTTGCGTATGTATCTCGAAAAAGAACCCATCGGCATGTATGGATATCCGGCCGCGGAACTTTCGCCCAGTACAAATACCCTGAATGAATTCTCCTTCTTCTCAATATCGAATATATCGTTTATGGAAGTCGGATTTGTGTTTACTGTATAAAAGTATCTGCGGGCAACATCCCAGTTCAGCATATATTTCCCGGGAGCCGCCTCAACCCACATCGAAAGATCGTATCCGTAATTAAATAATCTCAATCCAGATTCAAGCAGAACAAAAAATATTACCGGGATGAAGATCATAATCAGATAGAAATAAAAAGGAGTTTTCTGAGCGGGATTCTCTTCAAGGTATTTTTTTACTTCATTCAAATCCGCATTCAGAGTCTCGGCCAGCTTTTCCGCGCTGAGTTTTGAACGCCGCTTCTCAATAATTTTTTTCTGCTTGTTTGATAATGCCACCGGGCTTTTAATCCTCAAATTATTTCCCTTAAAATAATAAAAATGAATCAAGAAAACGGATCCCTTTTTCACCGGGAATCTTAGGGATAATAGACTTATTTTAGTTTAACTGATTATAAAAAAAATAATTCGCCGGTTTTCCTGTATGATTCTGAACAATAAAATTATCGTGTTGCTTCTTATTTCCCTTTTCTGTTTCTCACTCATTTCTGCTCAGGAGAAGGGAATATTACGGGGTGTTGTTAAGGATTCCACAAATCTGGAATCACTTCCGTTCGGAAATGTATTGATTAAGGAAATTAATGCCGGTACATCAACAAATAATAGAGGATACTTTGTAATCCCTTCCGTACCGGCAGATGCGCGATATACACTCGTTGTATCGTATATCGGTTATAAAACGAAAATCCTGAATGTTTCTGTTTCACCGGGGAAAATTACCGAGCTGGAAATTCTTCTGGCCCCTTCTTCTGTGGAATTGCAGACTGTTGAAAAGATCGAGTACCTTAAATCCGAAGAGAATGTTCCGGACCTCGGAAAAATTGTAATTACAACCGGGCGCATTGAATCTGTTCCGAAAGGTGTTGAGAGTGATCTTCTGCGTTCTCTTGTTTCAATGCCGGGCGTTCAGTCTACAGGCGATGTGTCTGCAAAGTTTAATGTTATGGGCGGCGAGTCGAACCAGAATCAGGTTCTTTTCGACGGTATTCCTCTCTATTATCCTTTCCATGCGATCGGACTATTCAGCGTTGTAGATCCGGACCTCGTTAATAATGCAGAGTTTTTTAGAGGAGGGTTTCCTTCTCCTAACGGCCGCGCGATCTCTTCAGTTCTGAAGATCGGCACACGGGACGGCAATAAAAATCATTTCGGAGGAAAAGTAAGCGCCAGTCTTCTTTCTCTTAAAGGGATGATTGAAGGACCGATACCCGGCGGATCGTTCTATCTAACCGGCAGACGAAGTACATCGAACAGGATTCTGAATAAGTTTCTCAATTCTGATGTACCGGTCGATTTCTATGATGCGGCTTTCAAACTGAACATATCCGATCCCGGTTTTTTCTCGGGCGCCAAATTCACTCTGCAGGGATTATTCAGTCAGGATAATTTGAAATATGATGAACCGGACCGCCCGGATTACAGATGGACTAACAGTCTGATCGGATTGAAAGTATTCACTGTAGGATCGGTTCCGTTCTTTCTTGATCTCAATATCTCTTTCAGTGCTTTTAAGAACGAAATAATATCGAAGGAAAGTGAAATAAAACCGAAACTGAATGAGCTGTACGACTTTACTATTTCAACGGATTTTCTGTATGTGCTTGATAATAAGGATGAATTCGGAATAGGAGCGGATATAAAATCGATCAGTTCAAAAATGTTTCTGCTCAACCGTTTCGATTTCCGCGCCGATGTCGGTTCGGAGGGTTTAAGTTCAAACGCCTATATCAATTATAAATTTTTACGGTTTCCGGATTTCGGTGCTGATATCGGTATCAGGGCTAATTTGAAAAACCTTGCGGCTAAAGGGGATTTCCTGGAACCGAGAGTAAATTTATCCTATAAAGTTACAGATGCCGTTACGGTAAAAGGTTCTTACGGAATCTTTCAGCAGGAACTGATAACTATTTACGACGAAAGGGAAGTGATCTCGCTCTTCGATCCTGTGGTTATAATTCCTGATTACTTGGAGAAATCCAGAGCAGCCCATTACATTCTTGGTATATCAGCAGCGTTTTCGGATCATTTCAGTTTTGATCTGGAGGGATATTACCGGCGAATTTACACATCGGCCTCCCTGAATGAAAACAGAACAATTGCTTCCGATCCGGAGTTAATCCCGTCCAAGGGGGAATCCTACGGCTCTCAGTTTTCATTCAACATTAAAAGCAGCAGATTCGAATTTAACTCCGGTTATACACTCAGCTGGGCATTTAAGGAAGTGAACGGATTTAAATATAAACCTCGATACGATTCACGTCATAATGTTAATCTCTCTATCTCCTACACTTTGCCGGCGGAAATTATTCTTACCTGTGCATTCAACTATCATTCGGGTAATCCTTTTACTCAACAATACGGTTACTACGATCAATTCAGTATGAACGACTTCCTGCGAAACGGAAATCTGTTTGAGAACGTTACGCCGGTTCAATACTTCAAGGAAAAGAACACCGGAACATTACCCGATTATCACCGGCTCGATCTGATGCTTTCAAGAAAATTCAACCTCGGATTCATGAAATTAAGTTTCGATTTAAGCGCAGTTAATATCTACAATAGAAAAAATATTTATTATTTTGAATTGAACACCGGCAAGCGAATAAATATGCTTCCGTTTATGCTAACAGGTACTATTAAAGCCGAAATATGAAAAAACTACTATTGACCATATTACTCGCTCCGTTACTATTCTGGTCCTGCGAAGAAAATGTTTCACCCAAAGCTCCGCTTGCGGATGATTACGTAATTAATCTTATAATACGCGGTGACACAGGCCTTCAGACGGCTACGGTTACTAAAGTTTATGATGTAGAGGGATTTAATCCCGGCGATCTTAAAACCGACCCTTCAGTCACGGGCGCGAAAATATATTTGAAATATTCAGGCGCTAACACCGAATATCTTTTCAGGGATACCACGGATAATAACCTGGTCAATAAGAGATTCGGCACGCCGGCGAAGTATTACTATCATAAAAATTTTCCCTTACTGAATGGTAATGAGATTGAACTGAAAGCCGTTTTGCCCGACGGTAAAATAATTACATCCAGTACCAGGATCCCGGAGGCCGTCTCATTCACATTCGATGGGACTACGCCGTTTATACCGGGCCCGCTTATAGGTAGGGATACTGTAAATATTTCTGTTGCGTGGAATAATTCTCCAACTGAACTGGTTAAAATGGGAAAAGTAAGACTTGTCTATTTCTATAAAGAACTTGACGGATCCAAAACCCGTTATGAAAAAGATGTTCCTCTTGAAATCAACGTCTCCGGAAACGATACGGTAAAAAATTATGTGCTGAGTAATTTTAAGAATGAAATTAAATTCAGCAGGGCATTGTTGAAAAAAACTCTTGAGGAGATCTCAATCGGAAATGCCGCTAAAGGTAGGTATTCAATCGCTCCACTGGAAATTGAGATCTTTGTTATGGATGAATATCTGACAAGATATTATTCTGCGGGACTTTTGTATGACTATGGATTTACAATTAGAAATCTTCCCACTCAGATTTCCAATATGTCCGGGGGATTAGGATTTTTAGGTTCATATTCATATTCTAAAATTACAATCAGGTTCGAGGATCAGTACCTGCTTAACAATTTCGGTTACCTTCGAGAAAAATGATCGGGACTTATTTAAGTGCTTAAAAAAATCAGTTTAATATTTCTGTTAATCTCTTTCCCCGTTACTGCGCAGGAATATATACGCGGAGCTGATCTATCCTCCGTTCCGCAAATAGAGGATCTGGGCGGTAAGTATAAACTAAATGGTGAAGTAAAAGATGTACTGGATATTTTCAAACAGAGCGGTGCTAATTATATCCGGCTCCGTCTCTGGCACACACCTCAAACTCAGTATAACGGATTGACCCGGACGATCGCCTACGCAAAACGAATAAAAGAAAAAGGATTAAAATTCCTCCTCAACTTTCATTATTCTGATATCTGGGCAGATCCAGAACATCAAACGAAGCCGGAAGCATGGAAGAATCTTACTTTTGATCAGCTGAAAGACAGCGTTTATGAATATACTAAGCGGATCATGAATCTTTTAGCCGCTCAGAATGCACTGCCCGATATGGTCCAGATAGGAAACGAAATTTCGGGCGGTATGCTCTGGCCCGATGGAAAGTTATATAATGTACCGGACTTCAACGGACAGAAAATAAAATTCGGTCAGCTGCTTAAAGAGGGAATCCGTGCTGTCCGCGATGCGGCGGGATCAAATTCTGTCAAGATAATGATTCATATTCCGATAATTAACGGAAATTCGGGTAACGTCACATATTTTTATGACCTTATAGCTGCACAGAACGTAGAGTACGATATTATAGGGCTCTCATATTATCCATGGTGGCACGGAAATTTAACAGAGCTCAAATCAACTTTGAATACGGTGGCTTCACGTTACAATAAGGATATTGTAATTGTGGAAACCGCTTATCCCTGGTCTACCGGATACCAGAATGACAACACAACTAATTTAGTCGGTCCGGGTACAACATTAATTCCCGATTATCCGGCAACTCCGGCCGGACAGAAAAATTTCCTTCTAAAGCTTTTGGAGATTATTAAGGAAACGAACAATAACAAGGGAATAGGATTTTTTTATTGGGAGCCGGCAGATATATCTGTTTCTGGCAGAGGATCTGTATGGGAGAACGTTGCCACGTTTGGTTTCACCAACTCAAACCGTGAAGCAGAAGCACTCCCATCACTGGATGCATTCATGGATCTGAGTAATTCAATCTCCGAAAGCTATTACAATATTCCCGGTCAGTTCTTTCTCCATCAGAACTATCCCAATCCTTTTAATCCTGAAACTACTATTAATTATAATATCCCGGTTGAGTCGGATGTTTCAATAATTATTTATGATCTGATCGGAAGAGAAATTGTCCGTCTGGTTGATGAAGTTAAAAGTCCGGGTTCTTATACCGTCCGTTTTTCCGCGATCGATTCCGGTTTATCAAGCGGTCTCTATTTTTACAGGTTGAAAGCTGGAAATTACTCTTCTGTCCGTAAAATGATCTACTTAAAATAATTTCAACGGAATGATATGACTAGAATAAAATTTTTATTAATCTTCTTTGTCGCTTCACGGATACTTCTCGGTCAGAATGATAGTCAGACGGATGTGTATGTGGATAAATCCGGTATAATGCGCTGGAAAGGATCTGATAAAGAGGTAGCACTCTTCGGTGTCAATTACACAACTCCATTTGCTTACTCGTATAGGGCGCACAAAAAACTTGGTGTCTCTCTTAAATCCGCAATTGATCTGGATATTCAGCAGATGGTCCGGCTCGGATTTAATGCGTTCAGAGTTCATGTGTGGGACAGGGAGATTTCCGACCGTGACGGCAACCTGTTATTAAACGAGCATCTGAATCTTTTCGATTACCTGATATCGGAGCTTGCGAAGCGGAATATTAAAACCATCATTACTCCTATTGCGTGGTGGGGAACCGGATGGCCTGAACCGGACGGAGATGCGCCGGGATTTTCTCAGCTATACCCGAAACTTCAGCTAGTAACAAATCAGAATGCGCGTGCCGCGCAGAGAAATTATGTTAAACAATTTATGGATCATGTTAATCCATACACAAAAAAATCTTATAAGAATGAACCGTCAATTATCGCGATGGAAATTATCAATGAACCGTTTCACCCCGAAAACACTAAGGAGGTTACGGAATACATTAATGAGATGGTTAAAGTAATTCGTGATAACGGTTATAAGAAACCGGTATTCTATAATATAAGCGAGAACTGGAATGACGAACAAGCACAAGCCGTTCTTGATGCGGATGTTCAGGGGATTACATTTCAGTGGTATCCGACCGGACTGGTTCATAACAAATCTCTCGAAGGTCATTATCTGTTAAACGTCAATAAGTACCAGATCCCCGCGGCGAATCTGAAAGGATTTAAAAATAAATCTAAGATGGTTTATGAATTTGATGCAGCCGATATTCCCGGTACATTTATGTATCCCGCGATGGCGAGGAGTTTCCGCGAAACAGGTATGCAGTTCGCCACAATGTTCAGTTACGATCCGGTTCAGATTGCCTGGAGTAATACCGAGTATCCCACGCATTTTGCAAATCTCCTGTACACCCCTTCGAAAGCAATCGGGCTCTTGCTGGCTTCAAAAGTATTTCAGCTTCTGCCGCGTGAAAAATCGTATGGGGATTTTCCGGAAAATAACCGGTTCGGAGATTTCCGTATCAGTTATGAAGACGACCATTGCGAATTGAATAATGATTCACTCTTTATTTACACGAACACTACTTTATCTGCTCCTAAGAATACTAAAACTCTTAAGCAGGTTGCCGGAGTCGGTTCTTCGCCGGTTGTTAATTATGATGGAACCGGTGCCTATTTTCTTGATAAGATTGATAACGGTACATGGCGGCTCGAAATTAATCCGGACGTTCTCTGGCTCCATGATCCTTTTCAATCTGTAAGTATCGATAAACAGTCAGCCAGATTATTCTGGAATGAAAGAAGAATGGAAATTAAACTTCCGGATCTTGGTTCTAAATTCGGAGTCGTTTCACTTACTGATAATGAGTTAAAAGTGGAGGCGCGGAATAATTCATTTACGATTAAACCCGGTATTTATTTACTATCAAGCTTGAATCAGGAAACCAGAAGAATTAAAGCTGAATTAACAACGGCCGGATTCTATCCTGGACTTTATCAGCCCCGTGATAATTCAGATCAGGTTTATGTCGTTAATAAAAGTACTGATTACATGGCCGTAAATGAACCGGTAAAGTTCTGGTTCGAGATTGCTTCGGATAAAAAAATTTCTAATGCCTCCCTGTTTGTTAAGAAGTCGGGCTGGCGCGGTTTCGCTAAATTTCCGCTTACTCAAAAGAATGGATTTATTTTTAAGCTAGACGACTCACTCAAGACTCTCGAAGAAGGGCTCTGGGAATATTGTGTTGAAATAGAGACTGATAAAGGTGCAATCACTTTTCCGGGTGGGATTGAAAAATCTCCCGAGGCGTGGGATTTCTATTCCGGTGATTTGTGGAAAGTAAGTGTTCTGCCTGCCGGTATTCCATTTGCTGTTCTCGATGTTAACCGTGATAAGAAAGATTTTGTCCTTCCCTCTTTTACAAAGACAATGAAGTATAAAGCTGATTATAAATCCGGGACAAGCAACCGGTTCGAATCGATATCATTGAATATCAGCTATGATCAGAAAAATGAAATTCCGTTTGCGCTTCAGCATTCGGTTTCCGGATTGATCGGACAGCTTGGTAGTTCGGTTAATCTGTATTCCAGATTTGTTATTAGAGGAAGGGGATTTGATTCCGGTGGGACTGATTTGATTATCGGGCTATTGACTGTGGACGGAAAAAGTTTCAGGTCGCGAATTAAACTGAGTAATGAATGGACCGATATAGAAATCCCTATTGAGCAATTCGATAAAGGAGATTTGCTGATAATGCCGTTTTCATATCCGAAGTTTTTACCGAAATTCTGGCCCGGAACTAATAGACCCGGAGAAAAGGTTCTGCTGAAGGATTTGAATTTTATTCAATTGATCGCTCCCGGAACCACTGTCAATAATGAAACAGGTTTTGAAATAGAATCGATAATTCTGAAATAGTTTATTAAATTTGTTGTGAAAAAAGGATGGTAATTAATAGATGAGCAAATTATCTACAGTAGCGCAGCTCTGGTCCTTTCTGATGAAAAACAAGAAATGGTGGCTTATGCCGATCATTTTCTTTCTGATTTTGCTTGGCGGATTAATCGTCCTTACAAAAGGCTCTGCGCTCGCTCCGTTTATATATGCGATTTTTTAAGACGGGAGAGAACTCCCGTCTTATTTTCTTCTCTACTTCAGAATTAAAATTCCGTAGGATTCTAATTTTATAACATTATTTCCCGATTGAATTTCCGATCCTGAAACCAAATCTTTCCAGTTACTCTTGCTCTCCAGAAACTTAACCGATAATGTGTTTATCTCAACCGGTTCAGAATTCCTGTTTACAACCACTACAATTTCTGCATCATTATTTTTCAGTCTGTAGCTAAGAATGTTCGAATCATTATCAATTACAAAAAATTCGGGAGAGCCGAGCGAAAGCAGACTGTTCTCCTTACGTATCTTTGTTAGGCTTTTTATCCAGTTGAATAAATCATTGTTGAATGTTACAGGATCCGGCTGACGGTTTTTTCCGAACGGGTGAGCAGTTTCTGTTTCGAATTCCATATTGTCCCAGACCATCGGTTTACGGCAGTCGGGATCATCTCCGCCCCACATTCCGGCCTCGTCGCCGTTATATACCTGAGGCGCTCCCGGCATTGTGAACTGTAATCCGTATGCCAGTTTAATCCGTTTGAGTTCTTCGTCATTTGGTTTCCGCACATCAAATTCTTTATTATCTCTCGCATTTCCCTGATGGTCATACATTCCGTCCGGATTAACAGCTAGCGAACCTAAACGTTCTGTGTCATGACTTCCGAGAAGATTCATCATCCCATAATAATTTTCACCGTAATTGTTCATTATATTTTTAATTGAATCTGTAAAAGTAATTGCATCAATCTTAACTTTATCCGCAAGCACAAAATCTTTAACAGCGCGGGTGAATCTATAATTCATTACTGCGTCGAACTGGTCGCCTAGCCATGGTTTTGCATTAAACATTTTGTAATTGTTCCAGTCCTCCCACCAGACTTCTCCAACGAGGTAAGCATCGGGATTTATTTCACGTACCCATTTCCTGAATTCCTTCCAGAAATTATGATTCACCATTTCTGCCACGTCGAGGCGCCATCCGTCAATTCCGTCCGATGGATCCCCGTCTCCGTTCGGGTCCATCCAGCGTTTTACAACTGCGTGAACATGTTCGCGCGGACCGGTTACGAGCCCGTTTTGATCCTCTTTAATTTCCGGTAAGTCCCGCACACCCATCCATCCGGCATATTCAAATTCAGATTCCTGTGAATTCGGGTCATCCCATTTATTTATAATAAACCAATCTTTATATGCGGAGTTTTTCTGATTCTGTACAATATCCTTAAACGCCCAGAATTGTGTCCCGGTATGATTGAATACTCCGTCAATAATAATTTTCATATCTCTTTTATGAACTTCATCTATTAGCTTCAGAAATAGTTTGTCTGCAGAAGTCCATTGCCATGTTGATGGATCACCATGATTTTCATTCGACCAGATTTTTCTATCACCATCGGGATCCGGGCCAAAGTTATTATCAATGTGATGATAAAATGTTGCATCGTATTTATGAAGCGAGGGGGACTCAAAAATTGGATTTAAATAGATTGCTGTTATACCAAGTTCTTTCAGATAATCGAGTTTATCAATTACACCTTGCAGATCCCCGCCGTATCTTCTGATGTTTACAATGTCATAAAAATTTTTATTCAGCTTGGCTTCCCAGGATTGGAGTTTATACCAGTCGGAATTCCATGGATGAATCTGCCAATCGTCCGGTGTGAAATAAGGCCATGCACCTTCCATATCAACCGGTCCGGGATCATTGTTTGTATCACCGTTAGAAAACCGTTCGGGGAAGATCTGGTACCAGACAGCCTCTTTTGACCAATTTGGGGCATCGTTAAATTCTGTTGTTTTTTCAGATTGACAGGAGCAGAAGATTAAAAGAGGTAATAATAAAAGTGCGTTTTTTTTCATTTTCGCCTCAGATGGGTTTAGTAACTTCTCAAATATATTTAATTGATTTTAAAGAACTCAGGAAAAGTAGAACGGGCATGGAGAATATTTGAGAATTTTTGTATTCTTGTAACCGCTTTTTGAAGATTTATTTCTTGGAGAGTTGGCAGAGTGGTTGAATGCGGCGGTCTTGAAAACCGTTATAGGTGCAAGCCTATCCGGGGTTCGAATCCCTGACTCTCCGCCAGTAAAAATAAAACCTCGATCATAGCGGTTAAACGCTGTTTTCGGGGTTTTTGGTTTTATAAGGGGTCTGCTTATACTTTCCCCTATTCTTATTCAATACTTAGCTAAAATAGCTATATTGACTTGAAAGCCGAGCTGCGTTTCAGCTATTGAAAATGAAAACACTGTTGTTCAGGTCGACAAAAAATGCAAAATATTTATTATGGAAACGATTTTATTGTAAACAGAGATGGATATACATTAATAAATAAATACTTAATAGGAAAAAAATGTGGAAGGATAATTAGTATAACATTTCTGAATTAGAAGTTATGTTCTGGATTTGAAGAAACTGAGCAAAAATATGAGTATAATAAGTTTTAACTTATCAATTAATGTAGAACGCAAATAGCGATTTCAGATCGGAATCATTATTTTTATTGCGTATGCAATTATGAATAATGATTGTTCTATATGTAAAGAGGTAAGGCCTTTATAAAAATGAAAAATATACCAGTCAGAAATATTAACACAGAGCATGGCAGTAAAAATAGATTGGAGAAATTCAAGATTAGGACAGTTTATGAACTTCAGAAAGAACAGAGATTAATACAGGAAACGCACAGACACGATTATTATTTTATACTCGCGCTAATAAAAGGAAGGGGGAAACACACCGTAGATTTTATAACGTACGATATAACAGACTATACCATTTTTTTTACCAGACCGGGCCAGGTACATCAGCTATCGTTAAAAGAGGGAAGTACGGGTTACTTACTGCAATTCAGCAAAGAATTTTACCGTCCGGATAATAAATATTATCAACAGCTGCTTAGAAGCGCGAGTTGTAAAAATTATTGCAGACTTGATAAGAAGAAAGGGAGTAAACTTTTTAACGCTCTGGATTACATATACAATGAGTATAATGAAAAAGGGAAAGAGTATTTCGAAATCATAAAAGCGAATCTCACTATTTTCTTTACGGAAATTACAAGAAGTAGAGAGAACGAAAATAAACCGGCTGATACAAAGACAAATTATTCACTTGATCAGCTGGATGAATTGATGGAACTTCTTGAAAACAATATTCACAGATGTAAGCAGGTAGTTCAATATGCGGATATGCTTAATCTATCCCCGTTTCAACTTAACACTCTTGTAAAATCATATCTCGGTAAAACATGTTCACAACTTATTGATGAACAAATTATACTGGAATCCAAAAGAAATCTTTTCGCAACAACAGAACAGGTTAAGGAGATAGCGTATAACCTGGGCTACGAGGATGTTTCTTACTTTATAAGATTTTTTAAGAAACATACCGGACAAACGCCCGAGGCATACAGAACCAATTACAGATAAGTCCTATTAAACTTCATTCCCGTCCTACCACTCACAATAGCTGCATTGATACTTTTGAATCGGAAATTCAAATTATCAAGAAAGGCAGTCTGCATGAAAATAAAATTAAAATTGGCAGCATCAATAAAAATATGGGTTGTAATATATCCTGCTCTTACACTTTTTCTTTATGTATTTAAAGAACCGCTGTCAGTTCTCCCATTATATATAAGAACACTGCTGATGACGGTTACGCTTGTCCCTCTTATCGTGTTCATCGGCGTACCATTTATCGATTCAGTTATCCGGGTGTTATCAAATGACGCAAATAAATCTCGCGGAGCGGCTGAGCATGAATGATTTTTTAAAAATAATATTGATAGGTGTTGGCGCTACGCTCTTTGTTGATATCTGGACCTTCCTTTTGAGCCTCTTTAATATTAAAAGCCTCGATTACCGTTTTGTAGGGCGCTGGATTGGCAATTTTCCAAAAGGGAAGTTTTATCATAAAAGCATAATGGAGGCCAAACCGGTAAAGGGAGAATTACTTATCGGCTTGAGCGCGCATTATTTAATAGGTATCGGTTTCGCGTTTATGCTTTTCATCATTTACGGCAGGCAGTGGATCGATAACCCCGAAATTCTATCCGCTCTTCTATTTGGAATTCTAACCGCAGCAGCACCTCTCTTTATAATGCAGCCGGCATTTGGTTTCGGTGTTGCATCATCTAAACTGCCCGGACCGTATATGAGGCGGATAAAAAGTGTTGGAACTCATTTAGTGTATGGAGCCGGGTTATATATAACTTCAATTCTTATGAAGCAGTTTTAAAAACATTATTAAAAGGAGTTTTATGAAATCTCTATATCATTTTGAATATAAACTGAGGGAGTTATTTCCCAGCGCCGGTTTGTTTATAATTTTTTTACTTATCTTAATTACTATCGGATGCTCAACTGCACCAAATTTTATAAAACCGGATTTTAAGCAGAGACAGATCAAGTCGATTGCCATAATGCCCCTGGCGGATAAACGGAATACATCTGAAGGTGGAGACAATTACAAGGAAAGCTTATCAAAAATTGAAAATTTGCTGGTGCAAAAATTTATTGATAAGCACTATGATGTTGTCTCTCCGGCTACTGTAATGAATGTGATAAAGGAAAGCTCTAATCAAAGTATCTCTCATGATAATTTGTGTTCGTTATTAAAGGTGGATGGAATTCTATCAGGCGAACTTTACGAATATTCGGATGAGTTCTTTATTAAACATTCATTAAAGATGAGTTTTAAAATTTATGATGCAAAGGGGGACAGTTTATGGGTAAACAAAGCAGATGATATAGACAGACCATTTCTATCGGCATTAGGCGCTTCGTTAGGCTGGGCAATAGGCGCAGCTGTTGAAAGCAATAACTCCTCTAAAAATAAAACTCCGATTATTCTTGCCGGCGCGGCCGCAGCAGAATTAATATATGCTGTTGTAGATGGAGTTACCGATGAAACATCTCAGAGTATCGATAAAGCATTTAATTCGCTGCCGGATGCAAAAGGTTATCTAAAATGAATTCGCTGATGAATCATATTCATCAAATATTTTGTCGTTCGTTTTTTTATTAAACCAAGTAAAGGAGAATATAAAATGACTATTTATGAACGTATTGCAGCCTCACCAAGAAAGATAGCGATGACGGCGGGCATCTTCTATATACTTACATTTGTTTCTATCCCGACTTTATCTCTCTACAGTTCTATACACGATCCCAACTACATTTTAGGAACCGGATCAGATACGAATGTCTTCACCGGCGTTATTCTGGAACTCATTGTGGCTTTAACTGGCATTGGAACAGCAGTATCGCTTTATCAAATACTCAAAAAGCAGAACCAAGGCGCTGCGCTTGGTTTCATTGGTATACGGGTTTTGGAAGCGAGTACAATTTTCGCGGGCACCGCATTTTTGTTAACTGTTGTTACTCTAAAGCAAACTGGAATCGGCGCTGAAGGATTAGCCGCAAGTCAAGCGCTGGTTGCATTGTATGACCGTATTTTTATAGTTGGTCAGGGTTTACTACCGGCATTTGATGACTTATTGCTTGGTTATTTATTATACAAGTCCCGTCTGGTTCCCCGTGCACTCTCGGTAATTGGTTTAATAGGGGTACCATTATTGATATTAGGGTTTTTAGCCAATACGTTCGGTCTGATTGATAGAATTTCACCTTTGTCTGTATTATCAGCTCTTCCGGTAGCACTATTTGAATTTTCATTAGGTATCCGGTTAGTAGTAAAAGGATTCAATTCTTCTCCAATATTATCAGATAAATGAGAATAATAATTATTTAATAATAGATTTATAGGGTGTATAAAACCGCTTGTAACTTTATTCAATCCAGATCTAAAATTGTTATATAAACTGACATAGGAGAGGGGATGCATAATGTATAGTCTGTGTAATTGGAAATGTCTCCGTCACAAAGTAGTCACAACATTCTGCAAAGTTACGTTTGTAATCTAAATTCACAGTATTTTCTCCCGGGCAACGAATCCCTGACTCTCCGCCAGTGGCGGACAAGTCCGCAAAACATTAAATGCCCCGATTATTCGGGGCATTTTTTTTATCAGGCGTTTATAGCATGATTCTAGAAGACGAATAAAAATACTTTGCCGTGAAGCGGCAGGGCAATTAATGTTTTAGTACCTCGCCACATGGGGTCAGCTAGGTTAATTCCTAACTCTCCCCAATACTATTTATGCACCGGTTATTTTTATGTTATCCATTGACTATTCAAACGATTATCCTATTCTCTGCACACAGTATTAGCAAATACTGGACTTCTGAATTTTTTAATAACATTCCACAGCATCAGGGAAGATTTTATGATAGGTTTCTAATAGACATGCATTTAATATTCGTGAAATGAGGATTGGTAGCAAAACAGTCGGGATATTATTTTAATAGAAACTATTTAGTGGATGAAATTTCTTTTTTAATATCAATGGAAGAATTAATTTGATTAAAGTATTTTATTAATGAATGGAATACTGTTTTATAGTTATAAACAATATAGAAAGAATATAAAATGAAATTTTCTGATTCCTTTCATCTTCTCGCAAAACCAATTGGACCTATTTGCAATCTTGATTGCACTTATTGCTTTTATTTAGAAAAGGAAAAATTATTCCCGGGATCAAAGGATTGGAAAATGAGCGATGAGGTTCTTGAGAACTTCATCAGGCAGTATATCGAAGTCCAGGCAGTTCCGGAAATCAATTTCGGATGGCAGGGGGGCGAACCAACCATGTTGGGCGTAGATTATTTCAGAAGAGTAGTTGAAATTCAGAATAAATTTGCGAATGGGAAAAAAATCAACAATTCGTTTCAGACTAACGGCGTTTTGCTTAATGATGAATGGGCGGATTTTTTTGCAAAAAATAATTTCCTTATCGGGCTTTCAATAGACGGACCGGCCGAACTGCATGATTACTATAGAGTTCATAAGAATAAGAAACCTACTTTTGATGAAGTAATGGCTGGCCTGGGATTTTTGAAGAAGCATGGTGTCGAGTTCAATACGCTTATCTGCATAAACAGGATCAATTCATATAAACCGCTGGAGGTTTATAATTTCCTTAAAGAGATTGGAAGCGTATATATGCAGTTTATTCCGATCGTTGAGAGAAAGGCCGCTGCAGTTACTTCTGATAGTCTTGAACTTGTTTCTCCGGATTATTCCGGAGACTCTGAACTTGCTGACTGGTCTGTGGAATCCGGTCAGTACGGAAAATTCCTTATTGCGGTCTTCGATGAATGGGTAAGAAATGATGTCGGGAAACAATTTGTTCAGATATTCGAGGTCGCTCTCGAAAGCTGGTTCGGAAAAACGCAATCGCTTTGCGTTTTCAATAAAACTTGCGGAAGAGCAATGGCCATTGAACATAACGGAGATATCTACTCATGCGACCATTTTGTCTATCCTGAAAATAGACTTGGCAATATAATGGAATCTTCACTTGCTTCACTAGTCGATTCACCCCAGGAAATTAAATTCGGTATGGATAAAGCGGATAAGCTTCCAAAATATTGTCTTCAATGCGATGTTAGATTCGCCTGCAATGGCGAATGCCCTAAGCACCGGTTCATAAAAACACCCGAAGGCGAAGAAGGCCTCAACTATCTCTGTGAAGGATACAAGCAATTTTTCCATTATATAAATCCTTATATGAAATTAATGGCAAATGAACTGTATAATCACAGGTCGCCGGCTATTGTAATGGAATGGGCCCGGGAGAAGGATGAAGGATTCCCGAGCTTTAATGTCGGAAGAAATGAAGATTGTCCGTGCGGTAGCGGTGCGAAATTTAAAAGTTGTTGCATGAAAAAAAGAAAATAAAATCAATTGTATAAAAGGTCCCATGTGATTTTAGGAAAAAGAACTTACAAGAAAATATATACTGGTACATCTTATTGGGGCAGGTCAGTACTCCCATTCCTTTCTGGCTTTTTCATCCATGGTTCGCCAAAACAATGGAGTACATGGTTCAATTTCTTGATAAGACTTTAAAAGGTAGAAAAAGCTATATAATTTCTGAATTCCGGAAATTCCTTTTTGTAATTGAGAATATAAAAAATAGAATGCTTGGCATTCTGGCTTTCTTTTAGTTTTCCTGCGTGGGTCCAAATTCTTTTACTAGTCAGGTAGTGAAACAGCAACACTAAAGCTCTGTTTTCCGGCTGTTAGCTTTCTATTCCCTGGTTATTTTTTCACTCAAGCGACCAGCTAATCGGTTCCTCTTCCATTAAACAAAAAGAACATAATACGATAAAAGGATGCCGTACTTCACGAATAAAAAAAAGAATAAAGTGGATATGTTGTCAAAAATAATTAACTTCATCGCCATATTTAATGAATCTGTCAACTTTAAATTATAATCATAACGAGCGAATAATATGGATAACAATATCAAACTGGAAATCAAACTTCCACAGGTTAATGATATAGAACTTGTTGCGTTGGAAGGTCTTGAAAGAATGGGCAGGCATCTCGGCATTTCAGATGAAAAAATAGGTGAAGCCAGAATAATTGTTACTGAAGCAATTATTAATGGTCTTGAGCACTCGGGTTCCGGCAATCCGTACGTTAATGTTGAATTTACCATGACTAAAGAAAAGCTGATTATACTTGTCACGGATTTTGGAAAGGGATTTAAACCCTCGGATGTTGCTAATCCGGACATCGATTCCAAACTTCATAGCAGTAATAAAAGAGGATGGGGATTAAAACTGATGAAATCTATGTCCGATGATTTCCTTATTGAATCAAATGATCACGGAACTAAAATAACAATTATAAAAAATTTAGTGTGAGGATAAATAAATGGTTTCTGAATTTAAATTAAATGCGGAAGTGAAAAATGAATGTACTGTTATTACTACTTCCGGTTATATAAATAATCTCGGGGGACAAAAAATTATTGAGGAATTTAATACTCATTACAGTAAGGGAATAAATAATTATGTTATGAATTTAGCCGACTCAAAAGTTATTAATTCAATCGGCATCTCTTTCCTTATAGAAGTTATTGAGAAATTAAATGATTCAAATGGGAAACTGGTTTTTACCAATCTCGATTCATCAATCGATAAAACATTCACTATTATGGGACTTTTTCAATATGCTTTGAAAGCTGATACCGTAGAAGATGGTATTAAACTCTTTGAAACTAAACAATAATACTCCGGCCGGTTTCAGGAATCTGATTAAATGAATGATGGCGCTTTCAGCAGCAAGTTTATAGATAAACTGATTTATCAGGTAAGTTCTTTTCAGGAAGGGTTCGGAATACTTGCCGAATCAAAAAACCTTGAAGAAATCGGCGCCCATTTCGTTCATCTTCTTAGAGGTAATCTTCTTGCAACCGATATTAATCTCTTCCATAAAAAAGATATCAGCAGTATTTGGGATTCTCTTTTTATTTCAAATACCGGAAGCATTCAATACCGGGAATTTCTCGTATCCTCAGATTCATTTCACATTAACATTGATAATGATAAAGAATATAAAGTCTATTCAACAATACGGTGCAGCAACAACTCCAGCTTCGGCTTAATAATAGGAAACAAGATTGACCGGACCTCGTTCAGCAGTCTTGATTCAATTACACTTCAGATCTTTGCCCGGTTACTCTGTACTGCATACGAATCCTATCTGGCACACATTAAAGAGAAGAATCTTATTTTTTCACTTAACCACAAGGTTCTTCAGCTTAACAGTCTTGTAGATACAGGTATTGAAATTTCCAAACTTGAGAACAATACAATGCTGCTGGAGCTGGCGTTAGAAAGAGCGGTTGCACTAACAAATGCCTCTAAAGGATTAATAAGGATTGATCTCGACAATAGAAATGTTTCTACATTGAAGATACCGAATAATATAGATGTTATAGAAGCCTTGAAGTCGGAAGATAAGATAGAAACAACTGTAGAGTACAGGGGTCTCACTTATAATGTTATTTTAATTGACAAAGAAAGCAGAAACGGATTTACAAAATTTGATGAGACAGATAAAATTCTATTATCTGCATTTGCACGACAGGTTTACGGCGCTGTAGAAAACAGAGAGCTGCACAAAGAAGCCCTTGAAAACGAAATGCTGAAAAAGGAATTGTCTGTTGCTTCGGATATTCAGAAGAAAATTATTCCAGAAACCCTTCCCGCAATAGACGGATACGATATTGCCGGAATTAATATCCCTTCCAAAGAAGTCGGAGGTGACTATTACGACTGCAGATTGCTTAGCAACGGAAAGATAGCTTTAATAATTGCTGACGTAACAGGAAAAGGAGTGCCGGCATCCCTGCTTGTAAGCACCCTGAGCGCTTCGCTTCACGCCTATCTTGAAATGAATATTCCTCTTGATGAACTCGCTGTTAAAATTAATAAACTGATCTTCCGGTCAACTCCTTCCGATAAGTTTATTACCTGTTTTATCTCCTTACTGGATCCGCAAACGGGTGAAATCAATATCATTAATGCTGGTCACAATCCTTCGCTGATATTAAAAAAGAACAAAGTCTTGAAGAAAATTGAAGCTGGGGGCGTTGCATTTGGAATGTTTGATTTAGGCCTCCCGTTTATGAGTGAAAAAGTAACACTCGAAAGGGGGGAGAGGATTTTGTTGTTCACCGATGGAATTCCCGAAGCTATGAATGAAAACGAAGAGGAATTCTCAGATGCCCGGCTCGAAAAGTTTTGTGTTGATAATTGCTTTCTGGATGCTTCTCTGTTTATAAATAATCTTGTTTCAGATTTGAAAAGCTTTACCGGGGATACACCGCAGAGTGATGATATTACTGCACTTTATCTGATAAGAAAGCAGTAAAAATTTTTTGGACAATAATAAGACATCGTATTCACTAAAGTATAAGAATGTTTATAAGAAGTTAGTAAAAAATCCGGGGGAATTCAGTAAAACATATCATTACGAAAGGATTGATATTATGTCAACACCTATCAGAACAGTTACAACGATCTTATCAATTATTTTTTTCATATCAATCTCTTTCGCTCAGCAGAAAATTAAGACCGAAGCAAATGCCGATATAATAAATTATACCAATAAAGAAGGACTCCCGAGCACAAATATTTCTAAAGTGGTTCATACCAGGGACGGATATATATGGATCTCCGGTATAGAAGGGACTTACAGATTTAACGGTTATGAATTTACGGAAGTCGGCGAAGAGTTCGGTATTCATAAAATGCAGAACGTGTATTATGATTCTGCGAAGAATATAATTTATTTTGCATCACCGTCTAAGTTTGCAACATTCGATGGTAAAAATTTCAGGACATACGGAAAGGATGATGGTTACTCTATTAATGGTCTCCCGGGACAGGTTATTAGTTTTATTGATGCAGACAGCAAGGGGAGGATCTGGATTGGAAGTGAAACACCATTTATTGATAAAAAAAATAACGGCGGATTGACAAAATTTGAAAACGGTAAATTCACTGTTTACAATTCATTAAATTTTCCTCTGGATAATGCAACAGGATTTATTGAAACTCCTTACGGAGATCTGATTTTTTCGTCTTCCGGAAGGAACACGCAGACCGGTGAAGGTGCTTACGTAGCCCTCTATAAGAATAATCTATTCAAAAAAATTGATGAATCTTCAGGCATTTCACTTCAAAGAGCAAATATTTTACCGCAACATTTAATTTCATCGGTTGATAAGGAAGGAAACACATGGATTGCTTTTGCCGGAGCTACAAGAGGAATAAAAATTGATGAAAAGAGTTCCGGCGTTCTGATGTATGACGGAACCAGATTTTATCAATATCAGGATTTCTTAAATTTATTTGAAGAAGAACAATTTCCAATTCTTGTACATTACAGTAAAACATTGGATAAAATTTTATTATCCACTGCTGTATTCGGTACTTCAATTTCCAGTGCACTTACACTTGATAAAAATTATATATTCGAATTTAATAACGGGAAGTGGATTCCTACCAACCTTAGTCAAGAAATCCTTAAAGCTTTTTATTCTTCAAGTGATAATTCAATAAATAATTTCCGTTTTACATCGGCAGTTGTTCTTAAGGAAAGTAAGTTTCTTCCGGAAATTATTATACTTCAGACTATAGGAGAATCACAGTCGCAAAGTTCAAAGTATTCCGATCAGATTTTTACATATAAAAACGGTAAATGGGAAAAATATGATTCATTTACTGCACTGCCGGGAGGAGAGTCCAAAGACGGATTAATCCTGCGAACGAGTAATGGCCTGGGATTTTATTATCCAAATTCTTCAAGGATGCTCACAGCGAAAGATGGTTTGCTTCAAGTACAGGGAGGTATTCCTATTTTATTTACTGACAAAAAGGGATTAGTCTGGTTCTCCTATTCATTCAGTAATAACCCTGCCTATGCAACTTCTTATAATACCGGAATAAATATCTGGGATGGTAAGAAATTAAGGTCATTTACAGAAAAAGATGGTCTTGCCGGTAATACCACTTTCAATTTTTATCAGGATAGCAAAGAAAGAATCTGGATTGCCACTTCAAAAGGAATTACTACTGCTCAGGAGATTATGAATAGCACCGGAGAACAGATTATAAAATTCAAAAATATCTCTTCAGATAAACGGAAGATTTACAATACATCATCTGTAATGGAAACAAGCAAGGGGGAAATATATGCCTGGCAGAATTATGTTAGACCCGAAAGTCAACAGCTTATTAAAGCGGATTTTTATTTTGGAAAATTCGACGGGGATAAATTTGTTGAACTGAATTCACCTTTTAATCCGTCAGAGTCGAATACAGCTTATCAATATTACGACTTAAGGGAAGATAATGAAGGAAGATTATGGTTCTCCGGAATATTCTCTAATGAGATAAGCGGGCTCTCTTCGGTAAATTCCAGAATATTGATTTATGACGGAAAAAACTGGCAGCCGCCTCCTAAAGAATGGAATGTCCCCAATGAGCAGCTCCACTATGTAGGTAAATTAAAAAACGGAATCTACTTTCTAACCAGCGGAAAGTTTTTTGTATTCAACGGGAAAAAATTTGTAAATCTCAGCGACAGCGTAGATTCAAAAGCCGACTTCAGGATTTTAAAAGAAGCAAGTGTTGCCGGAACCAATACGAACATTCAGGCAGGTGATTATTTATACATACGGTTAAGGAACAGAGGACTTGTAATATTTGACGGAATCAATTTAAAATTTTATACAAAGAAGGACGGACTGCCGTCAACTAATTTATCCAATCCGATGGTTGATTCCAGGGGGAATGTATTTTTCGGATTCCCATCAGGAGCTTTAAAAATAACCGGCGATAAATTCCAGCCTTATTATGATGATGAAAATGTTGTAACGGGTGGCGCTTATTCCTCTATTCAGGATGGATTCGGCAATCTCGTGATGCTCTACAATGGTGTTGGTGTTTATATTAATCGAAAGGAAAATATAAACTACCCTTTAAATTTAAGCTCAGTATCGGTCAACAATAAACTTTATTATTACAGTTACCCGGAAGAATTAAATTATTCACAGAACTCGCTTGTATTTAATTATGCTGCATTAAATTACAGAGACCCGCGTCAAACTATGTACGAGCATTTTCTTGATGGGTATGACAAGGAATGGTCCAGACCTTCAAATCTTGCATTTACCGAATACCAGAATCTTCCTCCGGGTAAATACCGTTTTCTGGTAAGAGGAATAACTTCTAACGGAATGAAAACTAATCAAGCCTCGTATGAATTTGTAATCAATCCTCCGTTCTGGAAAACGTGGTGGGCATATACATCCTATTTTATCTTTTTCGGATTTATTCTGCTTGGTGTAAGAAAGTATGAAAAAGGGAAAATGCTCAAGCGAGAAAGAGCCGCTTCAATTCTAAAAGAAGCAGAGCTGCGTGCTCAGATTGCCGAGGCTGAAAGTGCCAGAAAGACTCTTGAACTTGAAGAAGCAAGAAATTTACAATTATCGATGCTTCCAAAAGAAATTCCTCAGCTCCCTCATCTCGATATCGCTGTTTACATGAAGACTGCTACAGAAGTCGGGGGCGACTATTATGATTTCCACGTCCATCCTGACGGTACATTAACTGTTATTCTTGGCGATGCAACAGGACACGGTATGATGTCCGGAATGATGGTCTCAATAATGAAATCTCTTTTTATGTCCGACAGGTCCAACAAAGAACTGAAACCATTCTTTGAAAATGCGAGTACAGCAATAAAAGATATGCAGCTTAGCCGATTGATGATGGCATTGGCATGTGTCCAGATAAGAAACGATAGAGTAATTACTGCAAATGCAGGTATGCCTCCTTTAATCATTTACAGAAAAAACCATCAGGTTGTTGAAGAAGTTGCAATTCACAATATGCCGCTCGGGGCAATGAGGGAAGTTGATTACGATGTACACGAATTCAGAATAGAGCGCGGAGATACTCTATTGATGATGACGGACGGATTTGCTGAATTGAAAAATCAGAATGAAGAACTTTACAGTTACAGAAGAGCAAGAAATACTTTTGAACAGATTGCCGGTCTTGAACCAGAAGCGATAGTGAATCATTTGAAAGATGAGGGAAGACGCTGGACTAACGATAAAGATCCCGAAGATGATGTAACATTCGTAGTAATAAAAGTAAAATAAATTAAAATATTTTCTGAGTCTTTATGAAAGCTAAATCAATTAATGGTCGCTCCATTAGTGAAATTAAAATAGCATTTCAGCAGTGTTTGAGTGATCAATTTAAACCAACTCTTGCGTTTGTGTTTATCTCTATCAAACATGAAAGAGAAGAATTGATAAGCATGCTGGATAATCATGATATCCAGATTTTCGGAGTGACAAGTAGCGGTGAAATAAGCAATAGCGAAGTTCTGCATGAAAGTATTTCGATTCTGCTGATGGATATGAATAGAGCAAACTTTAAAATATTACTTCAGGAATATGGTAATACTGATCCGGTTGAATTAGCCAAAACCATGACTAATAATGCATTAAAGCTTTATGAGAAACCGGCGTTTATACTCTCTAACAGTGTAGCTGATATAACAGAAATGGCTGTCGGCGAAAAAATTCTGTACAGTATTTCGGAAGTAGCCGGTAAAGATGCTGTAATTTGGGGTGGCGGTGCCGGCGATGACCTTCGATTTAAAGAAACTTTCACATTCACAAATTATAAAGAAACGAATAATGGTATTCTGCTTCTCGTACTTGATAATAATAATGTTATAGTAAAAGGACGGGCAGCAACGGGACAAAAACCGGTTGGTACTCAAAAGACAATTACTAAAGTTGAGGGTAACTGGATTCTGGAGATTGATAATCAGCCGGCTGCGGAATTCATGCCGAAATTTCTGGGCTTAAATTTATCTGAAGAAAAGTACAAAGAGTTTAATATCGGTACTGTAATACTCAGTCTTTCAAAAGAAAAAGGGGAGCCGTTAATACGTTCTTCAATGGGATTAAATTGGGATAATAAGGGAATGGCAGTCTCCGGCAGAGTAAAAGTGGGTGATAAAATACGTTTAACATTACCGCCTGATTTTGAAGTGATTGAAGAAGTAAGCGCGGATGCAAAGAAAATTCAATCAGCTGAAATGCCCGAAGCCGACGCCCTTCTTATGTTTTCATGTATAGGCAGACTTGATGTATTTGGTCCTCTAACAAAAGATGAATTGGAAGGCATTAGAAGTGCGTTTCAAGTTCCAATGGGCGGGTTTTTTACTTATGGCGAGTATGGCAGAGCAACTGGCGGTGATAATGAATTTCATAACATGACATGCTGCTGGGTTGCATTAAAAGAAAAATAAATTTTTAAGCAGAGAAATAATGAAAGCAAAATCAATAAAGGGAAGATCACCGGAAGAAATTAAAACGGCTATTGCTGAATGTATGGTAGATGGTTTTAAGCCTACTCTTGCAATAGTTTTTTTGTCGATAAGTCAGGACAGAAAAGCCATCTGCGGGATTCTTGATAGTCATGGGATATCCATTTTTGGTGCTACCACGAGCGGAGAGTTCATTGATGAGACGACGGAAAAAGGGACAACTGTCATGTTGCTTCTTGAAATGAACAAGGATTATTTCCAAATCTTTCTGTATGAATTCCCAGAAAAACACTTCCGTGAAACAGCCGTTAGTATTGCACAAAGAGCCATGGCAAAATACTCTACTCCTGCTTTCCTTATTTCAGCCAGCCATCTGGAAACGGATGCCGAGCAACTGCTTTTTGGTTTTGAGGAAGTGGTTGGAAAAGAAGTGAATGTTTATGGCGGAATGGCTTCTGATGACTATACCTTTACCGAACAGTATGTATTTACAAATGGAATAGAGACCAACAGGGGCATAGTTGCGTTGGCTCTGGATGAAAGTAAAATACTAATCAAGGGTAGGGCTACATGCGGCTGGAAGGCTATTGGTACTGAAAAAACTGTGACCAAGAGTGAGGGCAACCATGTTTATACTGTTGACGACATTCCTGTTTTGGATATTACAACAAAGTATGGTGGAATTGAAAATGTATCGCCCGACAATGAGGGCTTGATGATGGAAATAGCTGCGAACCTGCCATTGCAGCTTCAAAGACCGAAAGGTGATCCTGTGATGCGTCCAGGGCTGGTGATAGATTGGAATGACCGTTCATTCTATTGTAGTGGTTCGGTGCCGCAAGGTTCCAAAATACGCTTTTCCATTCCACCGGATTTTGATGTCATGGAAAAAGTGATCCATGGCGTTAGAGAATTGAAAGAAACCGAAATGCCTGACGCAGATGCAGTTGTTGTTTTCAGTTGTGCAGGACGCATCCTGGTGTTCGGGCCAATGATGAATATGGAGATCGAAGGAGTAAAGAAGGTCTGGAATGTTCCCATGGCTGGCATGTTCTCCAATGCTGAGCTGGCGCGTGCAACAGGCGGCAACCTTGAAATGCATAATCTAACCACATGTGTTGTTGCATTAAAAGAAAAATAAATGAATCAGAAAATTGAAAATATTATAAAGCTGATTCAGAATAATCAAAGCATTACAGATGAAGAGAAGAATAATGCGGTTAAAGCTCTGCATGATGTTAATAAGGAATTAGAGATTACTGCTTTCAAGCTTGATAGAACTGAAAAAGTTAAGAAAACAACCTCCATACTTCTTGAAGAAACAATTGAGGAGCTTGAGCAAAAAAGAAAAGCAGTTGAAGCGCAAAACCGCGAACTGGAAATTGAAAAATCGCTTGAGAAAGTCCGTACAATAGCTATGGCGATGAGAAAACCGGATGATATGCTTGAGGTTTGCAAAACAATTTCTCTTCAACTCGAATTTTTAGGTGTTGCCGAAATCCGGAATGTTCAGACCGCAATCTTTTATGAGAACCGCGGCACCTACATGAACTATGAATATTATGCTAAGCACGATAAAACCTTTATAACAGAAACCACGTATACAAATAATGAGTTACATCAGGAATTTGCCGAGAAAATGCTGAAAGGCAAGGGTGAATTTTTCATTACTCATATTAATGGCAAAGAAGTTATAGATTGGATTGCTTATCAGAAAACAACAAATGTTTTTATTGATAACTTCCTTGAGACCGCTTCATCGCTAAATTATTATTGGTTTTCACTTGGACCCGTAGCTCTCGGAATATCAACTTATCAACCCCTCGCAGAAGAGGAAATAAATTTATTTAAAAGATTCCTTAAAGTTTTTGAGCTGTCATATCAAAGGTATCTGGATATTGAAAAAGCTGAAGCACAGGCAAGAGAATCGGAAATTCAGCTTGCATTGGAAAGAGTGAGAGCAAGAAGTCTCGCCATGCATAATACTTCCGAATTGCAGGAAGTTGTAAATTTGCTTGCACAGCAATTGTACAGTATGAATCTTGATATTAACGGAGGAGTATGGATTGCCATTAATGATCAAGTAGATAATGGTCTTCAACTTTGGGCATCCGGCGGGATGGCAGAGTACGTTCAAAAAGTTAATGTCCCTTTTTTAGATAGTCCTATTTTTATTGAACTTAGAAATGCCATTAAAAGAAAAAATAATTTCTTCACGGAAGAACGGAGCGACGAGGAAAAGATCATTCTCTTTAAACATCTTTTTAATTTTCCACCCTGGAATAGTTTACCGCAGCAAAAGAAGGAGGAATTATTATCAAGAAAAGGGGGATATACTAGATCAGTTGCGATATCCAGCCTTACAAGTATTTCAATTACCAACCACAACGGAAAAAAATTCTCTGATGATGACAATAAAATTCTGAAACGTTTCGGGAATGTCTTTGAACAATCCTATATACGTTTTCTCGATTTGCAAAAGGCAGAAGCTCAGGCAAGAGAAGCGCAGATTGAGGCAGCGTTGGAAAGAGTACGAAGCAGAAGCATGGCAATGTTTAACTCTGCAGATTTGAGCGCTGTAGTATTTGAAATGTTTACTGAATTGATAAAACTGGATGCCCAGTTGGATAGATGCATAATTATGATTGTTGATCCTAACACATTGGGAATTAACTGGTATCTCTCCGGAAAAGAAGGACTGCTTTCAAATAATGGATTTTTTGTACAAAACAATTCACATCCCTCTCATAATGCATATTTGGATGGCTGGCATACGAAACGTAAAAAGTGGCAATATCATCTGGCAGGAGAAGAAAAAAAGAATTGGGATGAATTCGGGTTTACTCAAACCGGTCTTGCTAAACTACCTGATTTTATAAAAGCAGACATGTCGGCCGTAGAGTCTATTCACCTTACAATTTCCTCAGATGATTTTGGCTCCCTAATTGCAAGTAGTCTTTCACCTTTATCGGAAGCACATGCAAATATTGTGGAAAGGTTTACTAAGGTTTTTAATCAGACTTATACGAGGTTTCTCGATCTTCAAAAAGCCGAAACACAAAAGAAAATAATACAAGCCGAGAATGAACGTAAATCCATGGAACTTGAAGAAGCAAGAAAACTTCAGTTTGCCATGCTTCCGAAAGAATTACCGAAACTTTCAAAATTGGATATCGCGGTTTATATGCAGACAGCAACTGAAGTAGGCGGAGATTATTATGATTTTTCAACTAAGGATAATGGTTCGTTAAATATCTGTCTGGGAGATGCAACTGGACATGGATTAAAGGCGGGTACACTCGTATCTATGATGAAATCGCTTTTTGTTGCGGACTCTGCCAGATTAGACATAAAACAATTTTTTATCTCTTCTAATGAAACATTAAAAAAAATGGCTCTATCAAAGATGATGATCGCCTTTTCAATGGTTAATATCTACGGACGGGAAATAAAAATAGTCAATGCTGGAATTCCGCCGGTCTTTATATACAGGAAGGATATCGATTTAGTTGAGGAGGTTGCATTGCACGGATTACCCTTAGGGGCTATGAGAAAAACTGATTATGAAGTTTTTTCAACTGAATTGAATTCTGGCGATACAATTTTATTACTTAGCGACGGATTGCCGGAGCTTCAGAATGCAGATGAAGAAATGTACGGCTATGAAAGGCTAAAGAGAATATTAAATGTAAACGGAAACAAAAGCTCCGGTGAGATAATTTCTGCTTTAGAAATTGAAGCCAAACACTGGAAAGGGGATATGGAACAGAATGATGATATTACTTTTATTGCTGTTAAAGTAAAATGATAATAAAACTTATTACTAATTATTGAAAGGATAATGCTATGAAAATTATGGTTGTGGATGACGAACAGGACGTGAAATTACTTTTTGAGCAGACATTCCGTAAAGAAATAAAATCCGGTAAGCTTGCTTTCCTATTTGCTTTTTCGGGGGAGGAAGCTCAGGATTATCTTAAATCGAATGGGCCTGGTGAGGTTAAACAGATACTTTCCGATATCAACATGCCGGGTATTAATGGACTTGAACTTCTGAAATGGATAAAAGACAATTATCCTGAATTAAAAGTAGCTATGATTACAGCCTATGGCGACCAGAATAATTATGAAAAAGCGTTAGAATACGGATGCGACGACTATATGACAAAACCGATTAATTTCGATCAACTCAAAGAAAAAGTGCTTCCCTAATTAAGAAATTTTATCATCTATTCTTATTATAAATAAGGATTATAAATGAAGGTTAATAAAACAAAAGTAGCACCGGCTGAATCTGAAAGAGAATTATTGAAAAAACAGCTGGCTCAAAGGGAAGCAGAACTTGCGATTATAAGCAGTGTAAGTGAAGCAATTTCAAAACAGCTTAGTATTGATACAATAATCAAAATTATCGGTGATAAAGTAAGAGATATCTTTAAAGCAGAAGTAACCGAAATCCTTTTATTGGAAGAATCAACAAATATTATTCATGTTCCATATTCTTTCTATCGCGATTATCAGGAAGCAGAGCCATTCCTGCTTGGCGAAGGACTAACATCCAAGATTATTAAATCCGGCAGACCGTTATGTCATGGCACCTTTGAGGAAGCCATCAAATTAGGAGTTCTTGTTCAATCGGAAGAAGAAAAAACAGAAACCTATATCGGCGTTCCGATCATTGCTGGCGATAAAGTGATTGGTGTTGTGAGCATTCAGAGCTATAAGAAAAATGATTATAATGATGAAAAAGTCCGCCTGCTTTCAATTATTGTTACAAACATGGGTGTTGCTTTACAAAACGCTAAACTTTTTGATGAAACCAAAAGATTACTTAATGAAACCGAACAGAGAACCGCTGAACTTTCAATTATCAATAGTGTTCAGGAAGGATTAGCTAAAGAACTCGATATCAATAGTATCTACGAATTAGTCGGGGAGAAAATAAGAGAAATATTTAATGCCCAGGTAATTGATATTGTTAAGTATGATAAGAAAAGCAATATGATTGAAGACTGCTATTCTTTTGAAAAAGGGGATCGAACACTTATTGGACCCCGCCTGCTGAAAGGATTTCGCAAGCATGTAATTGATACTGTTAAGCCATTATTAATTAATAGAGATGAGGAGAAGGAAGCTGTAAAGTATGATAATGTTGTATTGTTTGGTGAAAGAGCAAAATCCCTTGTGTTTGTACCAATGATAGCCGGTGATGAAGTTACCGGTGTTATTAGTCTGCAGAATCTTGATAAGGAGGATGCATTTAGTGATTCTGATTTGCGGCTTTTAACCACTCTTGCTAATAGTATGAGTGTCGCGCTTGAAAACGCAAGGTTATTTGATGAGACAAACCGCCTCTTAAAAGAAACCGAGCAGCGTACGGCCGAGCTTTCGGTTATCAATAGCGTTCAGGAGGGTCTGGCAAAAGAACTTGATATGCATGGCATTTATAATCTGGTGGGCGATCGTCTCTGTGCTTTGTTTCCGGATACCCAGACTCTTGTAATCAGAACATTTGATCACGATACAGGTTTGGAACACTGGCAATATGCTATTGAAAAAGGGGAAAGACAGCAGGTAGATCCAAGACCTTTTAATTGGAACAGTAAATTACTTATTGAGACAAAAAAACCGCTCGATATAAAAGAGAATTATGTTGAAACTGCCAAAAAATATGGAAGCCCAGGTGTAACTGCCGGACAGCCTCCTAAATCTGCTGTGTTTGTCCCGATGATTGCCGGCGACCTGGTTAGAGGATCCGTCAGTCTGCAAAATGTTGATAAAGAAAATGCATTTTCAGAATCTGATTTAAGACTTCTTACCACGCTGACAAATAGTATGATTGTCGCTTTGGAAAACGCAAGACTGTTTGATGAGACAAATAAACTTCTGGATAAAACAAAACAGCAAGCTGCTGAGCTGGAAATTATAAATAGCGTTGGTGAAGGATTAGCAAAGCAGCTCGATTTCCAGTCCATCATTGATCTTGTCGGAGATAAAATTAAAGAAGTCTTCAACGCGCAGGTTGTATCTATTTCTACTTATGACTCGGTTGATAATAAAATTCATCATCGATATGTGATTGAAAAAAACCGGAGGTATTACTTCGATAAACCGATCGAGATCGATCCTGATAGAAATGAAATAATTGAAACACAACTGCCGCTGATATTTGGATCGAGCCAGGAAATTATTGAACATAGCGGTGACCAGGTGCTTGACGGCGAAATGCCCGAATCGTTCTTGGGCGTCCCAATAATTCATAATGGAAAAACTACAGGTGTTATTACAATACAGGATTTGGACAGGCAGAATCTCTATTCCGAGAAAGATGGAGTTCTGCTTATGACTCTCGCATCGAATATGGGCGTCGCATTAGAAAACGCCAGATTGTTCGAAGAAACAAAACGGCTGCTTATTGAGAGTGAGCAGCGGAATGTGGAATTGTCCATTCTCAATACGATTCAACAGGGACTTGTACAGGAGATGGATATTGAATCGATAATAAATCTTGTCGGGGATAAATTCAGAGATGCTCTTGGATTCCAGGACCTTGGAATTAGGCTTTATGATAAAGAGAATGATATTCTTCATTTCTATTATGAATATGAACATGGAGAGAAACTTAATATCAATTCATCGAAGCCGACTCCTCTTTCCAAATATGTTCTGGATTCAGGCAAAACTCTTCTCCTTAAAAAGAATGTTCCGGAGGAAAAAGAAAAACTGGGAATTTTTGGTAAGACAACTATACCTGGCACCGATGTAAGTAAATCCCTTATTATGGTTCCGATTCTATTAGGCACGGAAGCAAAAGGATTAATACTGATTGAGAACTATGAGAGAGAGGATGCTTTTTCGGAATCGGATATCCGTCTTCTAACTACTGTCTCAAACAGCATGAGCGTTGCTTTGGAGAATGCCCGGCTGTTCAAAGAAACTTTAAGACTGCTCGATGACAGTAAGAAACATACAGCTGAACTTGGAACTGTTAACAGTATCAGTCAGGCGATTGTCGGGCACCTTGAGATTGATAAACTTCTAAATCTTGTGGGTGAAAAAGTGCGGGCTCTTTTCAAAGCTAATATTGTATATCTCGCGCTGCTCGATAAAGAAAATGAAATGATTGAATTTCCTTATTGTTTTGGGGAGGAGTTAACGCCAATTAAACTTGGTATTGGATTATCTTCAAGAATTATACTGGATAAAAAACCACTTCTTATCAATAAAGAAATAAATAAAAAGAGTGAAGAATTAGGAATTAAAAGAATTGGAATCCCTTCGGCTTCCTATCTCGGTGTTCCAATTCCTGTAGGGGGTGAAATAATTGGCGTCCTTAGTGTACAAAGCACCGAAGCAGAAAATGTTTTCAATGAGGGAGATATGCGCCTTCTCGGGACAATAGCCGCTCATGTCGGAATAGCAATAAATAATGCTAATGCCTATAAAGAATTAAATAAAACTCTTGAAGATCTTCAAGCTACACAGAAACAGCTTATTGCACAGGAAAAACTCGCCTCACTCGGTCAGCTTACTGCGGGAATTGCACATGAAATTAAAAATCCCCTCAACTTCGTTAATAATTTCTCGGAATTATCCGTTGGACTTGTAAACGAATTGATTGAGGAGTTCAATAAACATTCCCTCAAGCTTGAAACTGACGCACTCGACAATTTCAACGAGATTCTTGTTTCTCTTAAACAGAATGCTGAAAAAACAAAAGAACATGGCAAGCGTGCCGACAGTATTGTTCATAGCATGCTTCAGCATTCAAGAGGTAAAACCGGTGAAAAACAGCCTACAGATATTAATGCAATGCTCGATGAAGATCTTAATCTAGTTTATCACGGAATGCGTGCGCAGGACGGAACATTCAATATTAAAATTGAAAAGGAATACGATTCAGGAATTAGTAAAGTTGAAGTTATTCCTCAGGATATCAGCCGGGTATTCTTAAATATTCTTACCAACGGCTGTTATGAAGCCCATAGAAAAAAAATGGAATTGAACTCTGATGAACCCGCCAGAATCAGAGTCAAAACACTTGAGTCCGATTCGTTTGTTGAAATCCGGGTTATGGATAACGGACACGGAATTCCGGAAAAAATAAGAGGGGAACTTTTTACTCCTTTCTTTACTACCAAACCGACAGGTAAAGGAACAGGGCTCGGTCTTTCAATTAGCTATGATATTGTAGTTGCAGAGCATAAAGGGGAATTGCTCTTCGAAACTGAAGAGGGTAAGTTCACGGAATTTATTATCAGACTTCCTAAAAATCATAAAAAATAAAATATGAATACAGCACCCAAAATACTTGTTGTTGATGACGAACCGGATCTGGAGCTCCTCATCAATCAAAAATTCAGGAAAGAGATTAAACAGGGGAAATACAGCTTTGAATTTGCCGGTAACGGTATTCAAGCGCTGAATAAATTAACTGCCGATAACAAAATTGAGCTTGTTCTCACTGATATAAACATGCCTGAAATGGACGGGCTTACGCTTCTTTCTAAAATAAAAGAAATGAACAATCCGCTTCTTCACTCGGTAATTGTATCTGCTTATGGTGATATTTTGAATATACGGACTGCAATGAACGGGGGTGCTTTCGATTTTGTGGTAAAGCCGATCGATTTTAATGATCTCGAGATTACAATTGATAAAGCATTAAGTAATCTCGCATCATTTAAAAAAGCTCTGAAAACCAGAGATGAATTAATTACTGTCCGCAAAGAACTTGATGAAGCACGGTCTCTGCAATTATCGATGCTTCCTAATACAATTCCGCAGATAGAAGGGATTAATATTTCTGCTTTTATGAAAACTGCAAGCGAGGTAGGAGGAGATTATTACGACTTCTCCTTGCAAAACAACGGCTCGCTTAATATTGCTGTCGGAGATGCTACAGGACATGGCATGAAAGCAGGTATAATGGTCTCGATTATGAAAACACTTTTTATTACGAATTCATCCCATCATGATCTTGAAGAATTTTTTAAACTTGCCAATGATGCAATCAAATCATTAAATGTCGGTCGCATGATGGTTGCATTTGCTATGGTCAATTTAAATGGAAATAGATTAAAAGTACTGAACGCCGGAATGCCGCCGATTTTTTTCTATAAAAGTGCAGTTAAGGAGGTTGTTGAAATTGGAAGTCATAATCTTCCTTTGGGTGCAGTGAATAACAGTAATTACTCTGCTGCGGAAATTGAGATGAATAATGATGATGTGATTCTGATTCTAAGCGACGGTTTTCCGGAGATTCAAAACGACAGAAATGAGCAATATGGATATCAAAGATTGTCAGATACTTTTCTACATATTGGGAATAAAAACAGTAATGATATTATTAGTATGCTTAAAAATGAGGTTTCGAACTGGCTTGGCAATAAAGAGCTTGAAGATGATGTTACGTTTGTAGTAATTAAAAAATAAAGATAGATCTATAATAAATCCGTAAACAAACAATAAATGAATCGGGAGTCAAAATGAAATACAATACAAGTGAATTATATAATGCTGTGGTAATTTCTTTTACAGGAAAATTAATGGGCGGACCCGAAGCTGTTGATTTTCATAATAAAATTGAAGATTACCTTAAATCCGGTAAGAAAAATATTATTCTGGAATTGACTAATGTTAAATATGTAAACAGCTCTGGAATAGGCAATATAGTAAGAGCGTTCAGTACTGTTAAAGATGCCGGTGGTAAATTAAAGTTAGCTGGCGTTACTGATAAGGTTGAAGGGGTCCTTTCGATTACAAAATTGCTAAGTATTTTTGAATTGTTCAATTCAGTGGATGAAGCTGCAAAGAGTTTTAATTAATTTGCTGAATTATTTCCAAGGAAAAAAGAATAACACTTCTTATCTTTAACAAGAAAGAAATCATTCTTATCATCATGATATGAAAAACAAAATCCTTCTTGTAATATTTCTAATTGTATCGAATATACTGAATGCACAATGGGCTAATATGGATGGCCCATATGGCGGAACTGTGTATGCATTAACATCGGATGGTAATTATATCTATGCTGGAACGCAAAGGGGATTGTTTCGTTCCTCTATAAATAATATTAATTGGGAACAGTTAGGTAGTGAAATGTTGGACATACGTTCCATAGCAGTTTCTGAAGAAAATATATTTATCGGTACGCTGGGAAAAGGTGTATATAGATCTACTGATTATGGAACCACCTGGACTCAGGCAATAAATGGATTGTCATTACCTTATTCAAACACAAGGATAAACGATATTGAAATTAGCGGAGACGATATTTATGTCGGTTATAGGGAAGGGCTATTTGTATCTAAAAATAATGGTGACAGCTGGACAAAAATTAAAAGTGAACCGGTATTTAAAATGGAAATCCCAAAGCCGAATAATATAATTATTTATGGAGGAAGTGATAAGATCATATTGTCAGCTGATAATGGCAGTTCTTGGATAGATATCTGGAATTTCAGCAAATACTTTGGAGTAGATATTAACCTGGCAAATGAGATGATTTATTCTCAGATTTATTCGGTTATATCAATTCGGTCAAAGATTTTTGCTGGGAGCGACAGAGGAATATTTTTATCAAATGATTTTGGTTCGAATTGGGTTCAGATTAACAACGGACTTAAAGATAGTTTTATAACATCCCTTTTTAGCAACGATGAAGGAATATACGCTGTTTCACTTGAAGGTGGAATTCATTTCTCAAATGATGATGGGAATAATTGGACACAAATTAATAATGGCCTATCGGAATTAGAAATACTCTCTTTAACAGGTTCTCAAACACGAATTTTTGCCGGGACAAATAGCGGTGTTTTTATGTCTGCAAGTAATAGTAATTTGTGGGCACCAGTTAATCTAGGAATAAATTGTGTGTCTGTTAATTCAATACAGTTCAGTGGTACAACTTATTTTTTAGGCTCAAATTACGGTGTCTTCAAATTGTCTGACGCAAATTGGGTTCAAATAAATAACGGCATATCGAATAAAACAGTACGCAACCTGGCTGTAATTGGAGAAAAAATATTTGTTGGGATAAACAATGGATTATATTCATCTTCGAACAATGGCACTGAGTGGATAAAGATAAAAAATGGCATTGCTGAAACTGATATTACTCACTTGAAAGTCTATGAAAACAATTTATTTGTTGTTGCATCAGCCAAAGAATTATATAAATCCACCGATTTGGGAACAAGTTGGGTGAAGCTTAATTTTGATTCCATTAATGCTGATGAATATATATTAGATCTTATTGTTAATATGGGTAATATCGTTGTTAGTACCTATTCTCAGAAATTATTTCTATCAAATGATGATGGCGTTAGTTGGACCGTTGTAAATAATAATATTCCTAAAGATCTTATCTTCACATTTGTTTCTAATGCGGAAAGAATAATAGGGATATCTAAAACGGGTTTTATTTTTACTTCAACAAATAATGGTACTGATTGGAAATTTGATCTGGGTACTCCGGGCTCTAACCTGTTAAATCGAATTATTCCAAGATCTCTAATAATTAGTAATAATAATCTATTTTTAGGTAGTGATAACGGACTCTACATATCAGAAGATTATGGTCAAAGTTGGATACCAATTGGGTTGAATAATAAAATAATTCTCTCTCTTTTTGTTAAAGGAGATTACCTTTTTGCAGGTACGGAAGATTATGGAATCTGGAAAAGATCCATTTCGGAAATATTAACAGATATAGATTATGACAAAGATAATATTACAACATCATTTCATTTGTTACAAAATTATCCTAATCCATTTAATCCCACTACAAGAATAAAATTTAATCTACCTAAAACAGTTTTCACGAAGCTCATTGTTTACGATGTAATGGGCAGGGAAGTGAGAAAGTTGGTAAATAAAGAAATGGAAGCTGGTAATCATGAAATAGAATTTAACTCGATGGGATTATCCAGTGGTATTTATTTTTATAAAATTCAAACAGAAGAATTTGCTCAAACAAATAAGATGATTTTAATGAAATAAATTTTGGTTACTTTTAATATCTCCTCACAGGTGGTCAACTAAGTTAATCCCTGGCTTTCAGCAAAATATTATACGCCCCGATTATTCGGGGTGTTTTTTTATCCGCCGACTGAAGCTTGCTTGAGGAAGTCGAAAAAAAATACTTTGCCGCGAAGCATCAGACATCCTTTGTTTTAATCTCTTTCACTTTGGAACAATGATGTTTATCCTTTCTCTATATCAACTTTGGCCTATGTAATTCAGATAGTTATCAGCGGGAATTAGTAGTTCATCATTCTGTAATATGATTGAGGCTATATACTTTGGGCTTGTATCGACCACGAGAAATATATTTTTTCAAAATATTCATAAAGGCTAATGAAGATTATTAAAATAAATCCTTACTTTTGACATGCCTTTTTTATTAATGGTACATTAATTTCTTTAAGATAAATTATGACTAATGAATTCATCATCATAGCTTCCTTCTTAATTAGTATAGTATTGATAATACTATTGACCGCGAGATTCAAAGTAAACGCCTTTTATGTGCTTATCCTAGTCGGAATTGGAATGGGATTGGTATCTGGCTTATCGCCCGAAAAAGTAATACAGGTTTTGAAGGAGGGTTTTGGTAATACACTCGCTTCAATTGGATTGATTATAGTTTTTGGAACCACGTTGGGACTTGTTCTTGAGAAAACCGGTGCCGCATATACAATGGCCGAGTACATTCTAAAGAAAGTCGGAAATAAGAATGCTCCTTTAGCCATGACTATAACTGGTTTTGTTTTTGGAATTCCAATTTTTTGCGATTCCGGATTTGTTGTTTTGAGTTCACTCAATAAATCTGTTGCTGCTCGGACCCGTAAATCGATGACAATAATGGGTTCATTGCTTGGTATAAGTTTATACTCGGTTCACTGTTTAATACCGCCGCATCCCGGAGCTACGGCTGCTGCCGGAATAATAGGCGCATCAATTGGAAAGCTTATGCTGATTGGTCTTGTAATCGCAATGATTGCTTTGGCCGTGGGGTTTATCTGGATAAAGTTTTTAGAAAGAAATAATGATGAACCTCAATTCGAAAATAAACCTGATTTGAATCAAACGGATTCAGCTTTGTTAAAAAATCCTCTATTATCATTTTTACCTGTATTTCTTCCGATACTTCTGATAGCCATTAAGTCGGTTCTCATGATGTACTCAATAAGTTCCGGGGGATTAATAGTTACCATTATAAATTTTATTGGGGATCCCGCAATTGCTCTTTTAATTGGATTAGCGGTTAGTTTGTTCATAAATCCGGACTTTAAATTTAGCTCCATCCATTCAGTGCTGGAAGATTCAATAAAAAATGCGGGAATAATTCTCTTAATAACGGCTGCAGGAGGTGCATTTGGCGCGATTCTTAAAGCATCCGGTATAGGTACAATAATCGGTGAGCAGCTTTCACGATCGGGCTTAGGTATATTCATTCCATTCTTAATAGCTGCTGGGCTTAAGACCGCTCAGGGCTCTTCAACAGTTTCGATAATAACAACATCATCAATAATATTACCTATGCTTACTGAACTTCAGTTAGCAACAGAAATGGGCCTTATACTTGTTGTCCTTTCAATGGGAGCCGGTTCAATGATTTTCTCCCATTCCAACGATAGTTATTTCTGGGTGGTCACGAAATTCTCGTCAATTGAAGTGAATAAAAGCTTAAAAGTATTCTCTTCATCAACAGTTGTTTTAGGACTCTCTGCGCAAATAGTAATTTTTCTACTTGCCCAGTTTTTAATATGACGGGTTTCTTTTATTGATGGCGGCTGGCCTGAGAGTCGATTTTAACAGGATGATTCGGTTCTCCTGAGTGGCAATAATAACTAATCAATAATTCGTAATAGAGATAAACACAAGAATATTTTAACCCCTTTTTCCGGATGACGGAAAAATAATATCAGTTTAACCCCTGCAAACTAGCAGTAATCTTACCGATTTGAATTCGATTTTTTTCAAAACTGATCGTCCAAATTTTCTCTACTATCCTGAAAGAATAATTTTTTCCGGTTCCGATTTTACTTGACATCAAAACCATCGCGTTTTATATTTGGTCGTGCAGTCTATATATTAAACATATTTGATATTAGAGTAGGTTATCAGCATGGTAAAGAAATCTGATAATTCGAAATACCACGTCCCTAATCTGTCAAGAGCTTTGACGATTATGGAACATCTCTCAAAACATCCGGCCGGTTTAACTGCATCAGAAATTTCAGAACAATTAAAAATTCCCCGTAACTCGATTTTCAGAATTACATCAACACTTGTTGATAATAATTATCTTCTACGTGATGAAGAGACTAAGAAGTATCAGCTCTCTCAAAAACTATTAACTATGGGTTACTCCGCCCTTGGCGAGCAAACGCTTATTGAAAAGTCCCTCCCGGTTATGAGAGAATTAAGAAACGAAGTGGGGGAAACCGTTCCGCTCGGAGTTCTTCATGGCCACGAAGTTTTGATAATTGAAGAGGTACCCGGAATTCATTCATTCAGGTTTGTTTTAGAGCCCGGCCGCAAATTCCATCTCCACACTTCAGCACCCGCTAAATCTATTATTGCTTTTTTACAACGTGACGACCAGGAAAGTATTATCTCATCTATTACTTTCACAAAATACAATGAAAGGACAATAGTTAATGCAGATGTTTTTAGAGAACATTTAGAGAAAGTTAAAAGCCGGGGTTTCGGAATTGACCATGCCGAAGAAATTGAAGGTATGATCTGTATAGGAGCGCCAATATTCAATTATAAAGGTTATCCCTTTGCGGCTATCTGGATCTCTGGTCCCTCGTTCAGAATAAAAGAATCTGATTTCGATAGAATAGGAAATACTGTGAAAAATTATGCGGATCGTATCTCCAAGAGTCTTGGTTTTGATCCGTTGTATATAAATGCTGAATCGAAAGACTAAATATTAGCTTCGAAATAAATTTACAGCTTCTCACTTTAGTATAAGATAAATCTTCGCACTAAAGTATGGGTATCATAGTTAAATGTTTTTATATCTGGAGGGATTATGATTCGCAATTCAAAAAACATGTTTCTGGCAATTTTATTTTTTTTCTTCCCTTTATTAATTCCGGCTCAAACTATAGATGTGGTTCCAAAAGAACCATATATGGGTAAAATACCTGTTGGAAGCAAGGCCGTGAGGCAGATTCAGATTTACAACCTTTCTGTAACTGCTCTTAATATTTCCTCAATTTCATTATCAAATACTCAGCAATTCCGGCTTCTAAACAATCCCGGTACAACCACTATAGGACTGGCGGAGTTCTTCGCCCTTCAAATCGAATTTTCACCTACAGGCGGCGGTCAATTTACTTCGGAGTTAACAATTAACAGCAATGCATCAACCAGTCCGAATAAATATACGATAACGGGATATGGTACTTCCGGTGCTAAACCAAGTTTTGAAAGAATCTTCGGCGGGGTAGATGATGACGGCGTAGGTTCCATACAACAGTTATCCGACGGCAGTTATTTACTTGGTGGATCTACCAGGCTGGCTGACCGGGAGTATTCGGATTTTTATATAGTGAAGACAAACAATACTGGTGAAGTTTTGTGGAGCCATAGTTATGGAGTAGAGGATCTTGGAGAGGGGGTCGGGCATGTTGAAGAAAGAACCGACGGAAGCTTAATTCTCTATGGAAGTAAACAGACATTCAAGAACGGTCCCAGCGATCTCTATTTCGCGAAGCTTAATGCAAATAGAACCGTTGCGTGGGAAAAAATATTCGGCGGAGCCGATGAAGAGAATTCAGGTACTTTTGTTAATACTCCGGACGGCGGATTCCTATTAGCCGGAACCACACGAAGCTTTGGAACTTCAACTCAGGTTTACCTTATCAAGACCGATCAGAATGGCAATAAAGTCTGGGAGAAAAATTTCGGAGGGAATGGCGGCGATGCGGGTAAAAAGATTATTCCGACCAGGGATGGCAATTATCTGATCCTTGCTACAACATCTTCAAAGGGAAGCGGGGATTTTGATGTCTATCTCTTAAAAGTAAACGGCAATGGCGACCTGCTGTGGGATAAAACAATCGGAGGTTCTAAATGGGATGAAGGAACGGATATCGCGCAGCTATCTGACGGCTCATTTATCATGTCTGGTTATAGTCAAAGTTATACAACCGATAAAGGACATGAATTGCTTCTCCTAAAAGCCGATGAATCAGGTAACTATCTATGGAACAAAACTTTTGGAAGTGAATACCAGGATTATGCATCAAGAATAGCCGTTGCAAGTGATGGTTTTGTTATCGCCGGTACTACAGATCTTCAAATTCTACCCCGCACAATTAACGACATGCTTGTTATAAAAACCGATCTCAACGGGAATGAAATCTGGCGGTATCAATTCGGCGGTTCCGAAAGCGAGGGAGTTGGCGGTCTACTTGTAAATTCCGACGGGCACTACGTTATCGCGGGCTCTACCGGCAGTTATAGTTCGAGAGGGGATGCATATTTTCTTAATCTTAATACATCGGGACAAATTATCACCAGCCTTAACGAAATGGATGAAGAATTAATACCTTTTGAAGTTTCGCTTTATAACAATTATCCAAATCCTTTTAACAATCAGACGAGAATTACATATCAGGTTTATAAAACAACCGAAATTGAACTGAGTATTAATGATCTTCTGGGAAGGCAGATATCTCTTCTTGATGAAGGATCAAAATCCCCCGGCACTTATACAGTTGCTTTTAATTCTGAATTTCTTGCCAGTGGAGTCTATTTCTGTGTATTAAAAACAAAGTCCAGCATACTTGTTAATAAAATAATGCTTATAAAATAAAATTAATCGGAGGGCTCTTATGAAATGAAAACCAACATTTTTTCTTTAATTAAAAAAACAATGACGTAA
>CAZHHG010000008.1:18401-30262 GCA_964532065.1 uncultured Melioribacter sp. | reverse complement strand
AGTATCTTTATCAAAATTATTCCTCATTATTTTTATTATCAGTTCGGTGGGGCTGTATGCTCAAAGTGGAAATATCACCGGGCGTGTTACAGATTCTCAAACGGGCGAATTCTTACCTTCAGCTAACGTTTTATTACAGGGGACAAGGATCGGTTCGGCTACTGATTTACAGGGGGGATACCGGATATCTAATATTCCTCCGGGCAGTTATAAGTTGCAGGTAAAGTATATCGGCTATACCGATTTTATAACAGATGTAAATGTGGTTGCCGGCAGAACTGTGGAAGTAATGGTGAAATTAACTCCCAGCTATGTCGATCTTGAAGACATTGTTGTTGAAGGACTAAGACAGGGTCAGGTAAAAGCACTTGCCGTTCAGCGCGAAGCGGAAAATATTAAGAACGTAGTATCCCGCGAGCAGATGGAAAGCTTTCCCGATGCAAACGTTGCCGAAGTAGTTGCCCGTATTCCGGGTGTTTATATCGGCCGTTCACTCGGTGATGGAAGATACGCTCTTATCCGCGGAACTGAACCAAGACTGAACTCGGTTACTGTTAACGGTGAAGTTCTCGCTTCTACAAGAAACCAGGAAAGGTTTTCTCAGCTTGATATTGTTGGTTCCAACCAGATGTCTTTCATCGAAGTTAATAAAGCAATTACTCCTGAAATGGATGCTAATGCGGTTGGCGGATCGGTTAATATTATTACCAAGAGTGCTTTCGATTATCCGGGTATGAATCTGCGAGTTCTAGCAGGTTCAGGTTATACCGACCTGGGAGGAAAACCATCATACCATGGTAACTTTACTTTCAGTACACGTTTCGGAGAAAACAAGAATTTTGGAATTTCTCTTACCGCTAATTACGATTCGAGAGAACGCGGTACTGATAACATGGAATACACCTGGGATCAGAAACAGGATGCAAATAAGAATAATATCCCGTTCGCACTCGCTGAACTTAATTTCATGGATTATATAAATAAGAAGGACCGTTACGGTCTGGGCGGCGGTATTGAATACCGGTTCAGCGATTTCCACAGGATCTACGCAAATATTCTCTGGAATCAGTTCGACGACTGGCAGGAAAGGGGAAGAGTTCGTTTACGTGTTGACAGCGGCAATTATTTGAATCCTGAAGGCACCCTTACTCAGAACTCCAGAATTGCTGCCGAAACAAGAGCCCGTCTTGAGCAATTATTCCAGCATCAGTACAGCTTCGGCGGCGAACATAAACTCG
Organism: uncultured Melioribacter sp.; assembly: GCA_964532065.1. Classification (GTDB taxonomy): domain Bacteria; phylum Bacteroidota; class Ignavibacteria; order Ignavibacteriales; family Melioribacteraceae; genus DSXH01. The sequence continues at coordinate 29,024 of CAZHHG010000008.1, read as the reverse complement.
GCGATCTCGATATTAATTATCATGTCGCTCATACCTACGGCGAAGAAAACCATTTCGGCGATATTATCACATCCTATGATTTTTATCAGAGAGTCAATCTTTCCTTAGATATCAAAGAGAAAGATTATCCAAAGTATACTATTACGAATACAAATATTCCGGCGGACGCGCGTCTCGATGCTTCCAAGTACAACTTAAACGCATTTGATTTCCGCGATATGCTCAGTACAACCAAGTATACAGTAGGCAGAATTAATTTTGAATTACCCTATAACTTTTTCGAATACCCTGCAAAAGTTAAAGCCGGATTCAAATACACTACTACTTTCAAGGATAGAAATGATGATAGATATTCATACAGCTATCTCTTAACTCCCGCATTGACTATGGCAAATTTCCTGTCTGATAGACAACGGACGGATTTTATGGAGGGTAATTACATATTCGGTCCTCAGTCCGATTATAAAAAAGTTGAAGATTTCCTTTTACCAAGCCGTAAAGATGCAACCAAGTTTAGAGAAACTCTTAACTGGTATGATTCCGAAGGCGCTACTTACGAATCGAATGAAGACATACTTGCATATTTCTTAATGACAGATATTAACTTCGGCAAGCTTTCCTTACTGGCCGGTTTACGCCATGAATTTACATCTCTCGATTATAAAGGCGCTATGCTGGTATTCGATGCTTCCGGAAATTTCTCGAGTCTCACACCTACAACAGCACAGCGTGATTATAATAATTTCTTCCCGATGATTCATCTGCGATACGATCTATTTGAAATGACAAAATTGCGCGCTTCCTTCACTAAATCCATTGCAAGACCGAACTTCTTCGATCTGGCTCCTACTTTCTTCCTCGAACCAAGAAACAAAAGATACCGCAGCGGTAATCCTGATCTTAGCCCAACTCTTGCAACGAATCTTGATTTTATGGTTGAGCATTATTTCAGCGGTATCGGTCTGGCATCGGCGAGCTTGTTCTACAAGTCTCTTAAAGGAATCATTTATGAGAGCCGAAAAGTAACAACAACCGGTGCTTATATCGGTTATGAAGAAAGAATGCCGGTAAACGGAGGCGATGCCGAACTTTACGGATTTGAATTCAGCTGGCAGCAGGAATTAACCTTCTTGCCCGGTTTCCTCTCCGGCTTCGGTATCTACTTTAATTATACTCATACCTGGGCCGAGGCAGACCTTCAGGGCCGTCTCGGATTCCTGCCCGGTCAGGCCGGTGATGTTGGCAACATAGCTCTTAACTATGAAAAAGATAATTTCAAAGCGCGCATAGCTTATGCATTCCAGGCTAAATTCCTGGAAGCTGTTGGAAAGAACACACTGTTCGACGTCTTTGTTGACGGACACGGTCAGCTTGATTTTTCAGCGTCATACAACTTCTGGCAGAATCTGGAAGTCTTCGCTGAAGTCAATAATATCACTAATGAACCGGCGAGAAAATATCTTGGAATAGAATCCCGTCCTTACCTTCTTGAATTCTATTCTTGGTGGTCAAGAGCCGGTATTAAGTGGAGTCTCTGATTTGTTTTTGTTTGGAGGCGGCTGTTGCCGCCTCCGTTTATTAACTAATTTTTTATTTCAATAATTCCAGAAAAACTATGACAAAGAAAAAATATTACGGCGTTATTGCCCCATTAATAACCCCGATCGATAAATCCGGCAGGATTGATGATGAATCTGTTGAGAAACTTTTCCGGCTTGTCATGAAGTACAATAATTTCCCTTTTATTCTGGGTACCACAGGCGAAATTGCCTTGAATCCCGTTTCTAATCGGGAGCACCTGACAAAACTTGCCGTTAAAATTGTTAATGATAAAACAACACTTTACGCCGGAATAACTGATAACTGCGTTGAAAATACAATTTCAACTGCAAAAAAATATTCAGATTACGGAGTACATGTATTTGTTGTACATCTCCCATATTTTTTCCCACTTACACCGGATCTTATGCTTAAGTATTTTGAATACATTGCGGATAATTCACCAAGGCCTATTATTATCTATAATATTAAATCAATAACTAATATGTCGATTCCTGTCGATGTTATCGAAAAATTGAGTCATCATCCGAACATCGTTGCGTTAAAGGATTCTGAACGGGACTACGAAAGAGTTGAAAAACTAGCTCAGCTGTTTAAAAATAGAGAAGACTTCTCATTATTCATAGGCTGGACTAATAAATCAAGTCAGGCACTGCTTCTTGGATTTGACGGTATTATACCAAACACTACTAATGTAACGCCCGGATTATTTCAATCTCTCTATGAAGCAGCAATCAAGGGTGATGAAAAAACAGCAATGGATTTTCAGGAGAGAGCTGAAACCTTATCGGTTCTTGTTCAGAATAATAAACCGATGACAAGAACAATCCCTGAGATTAAAGCTATTCTAAATCACATGAATATCTGCAGGCCGTTTGTGCAAATGCCTTTAGTCTCTTTAACCGAAGAAGAAAACAAAACTTTAATAAATGAATATTCAAAACTGAGTTTGTAAAAAACGGAGCCTCGATGAAAAAAATATCTGCCTTATTTATTCTGCTCCTGATTTCTGTTCCGATCTACGGCCAGTATAACAACGAACCAATTAAGCTTAATCCCGGTCCTCAACTTTTTATTGATGATTTTTTAATAGGGGACCAGGCATTTCTTACAAGAACAGTTAACAATCCTGATAAGCTGGATAAACCGATACTCTACGGCGGACAGAGTAAAGATCAGGTATGGCAACCCTATTTTTCTGTGATTAGAGATCCTGATACAAAAAAATTCCGGCTCTGGTACAATACTTTTGTTGAAACAATGAATATTAGCCGATGCAAACTGAGTTATATAGAATCCGACGACGGAATAAACTGGGAACGGCCTTTTCATGTCTGCGATTATCCCGAAGAGATTCAATTCGGATGCACAGTGCTTGACCGAGGTAAGGATTATGCTAATCCCCAGGAAAGATTTCTATTCGCAACTTATCTTAAACCCGGATTCAGAATCGCAACCTCAGCTGATGGAAAAAAATGGAATCCGATTTCTAAAGATCCTGTGTTTCTTCATAACCACGATATTACGACTCTTCACTGGGATCCAATTAGAAAACATTACTTAGCTGTTGTATCACATAGACTCGGCGGGTTCGGCGATCCTAACAATCCGAAAATGGATGAACTAAGAAGAATCCCACATCAGACTGTCAGTAAAGATCTTATTAACTGGGAACCGATAAGGCCTATTTTCTGGCCGAAAACCGGAGCGCCAATCGAAAAAGGCGAAACTCAGTTCTACGCAATGTCCGGTGTTATTACGCGCGGGGATCTCATGATCGGTTTCGTTAAAATTCTGAGAGACGATATAAATGCTACTGCAGGCGCATCGGCTTATGCGATGGGCGATATGGACAGAAAAGCTGCCGGACTTGGATACACTGTATTAGCATGGACACGTGACGGCGTGAACTGGCAGAGAGATTATGAACCGTTTATTCCTAATAATCCTGTCCCCGGTTCATGGGACCATGCTATGGCATGGGGCGATGAGCAGATTGTAGTGGATAACGAAACTTTTATCTATTACGGCGGATACCAGCGCGGTCATAAAGTAAACCGCTTTGAAGAAAGACATTTGTGTTTTGCCAGAATGCCGGTCGACAGGTATGTCAGCAGAGATGCCGATCTTAGTCCTGCTTACCTGATAACTAAACCGATTACCTTTTCTGCAGATGAAATTACCGTAAATGCTAATGCCGCAGGCGAAATGCGTGTAAGAATCCTCGATTCAGAAAAAAAACCGATGAAAGATTTTGACTGGATTGAAATTAAAGGCGATTCGGTAGAACATAAAATAGATTGGAAAAAATTGGGCTCTCTTAATGGAAAGACAATCCACCTCGAGTTCCGATTTACAAAATCCCAGTTGTTCGGCTTTACCTTAAAATAATTTTAATAACTGGAAATTCAGTGGAGTCTGATGTGATTAAAAAAATATTTATTGTTTATCTGCTTATTCTGAGTTCAATACTTGCTCAATCCCAATCCCGTATTTATACAATAACTGAAAATTTTGATACTGATCCCAAGTGGGAAGGTGTTAATAATAGAGTTGAATGTAGCGATTGCCCAACAGTAACGCAGAATTTCGGATGGGCTCCAACAAACAGAACCGGATACGGCCCGGGTGAAATCGGCGGCATTATTTGGAAATCAACAATTCCTGCTTTTTATGCAATGCCGATAGGTCAACCGCTCAATTTCAAAAATCATTTCTCTGCCTCCGGCAAAATTGCTGTTATAAATCCGCCAAAAGACGGAGCCGGTTTCTATATCGGATTTTTTAATGCCGAAAGACAGGGTTGGCGCGTATGGTCTTCATGCGGTTTCAGAATAGGTGAAATGAAAGACGGTAAAGCACGCTTCTTTATCGATTATAAAACGGGAATTGCAAATGGTGCTAATCTTTTTCCCGATACAGAAATTATAGGCGATGGCTCTGTCAATTCCTGGAAACTTGAATATGATCCGGACGCCTGTGTCGCGGATAACCCATGGCCGGATCCAAGGCTGCCGAAATATTTTCAGAATAAAAAAGATAATGTCCCTACTAAAGATATCCTCGAACAGTTTGTTAAAGATGATCCCACTATGACGTTTGAAAAACTGGAGGTTCTCTTGCTTAAAGCACGAGACCTCGGACTTGTTGATGACTGGTATAGAAAAGGATTGTGGCATCTATGGACTCTGGAAAGAAATCCAGAGGAGATAAAAGGGAAAATTACTTTTACATTTAACAACGAATCTGTCAGTTATTATATGCTGCCCGGTCATCAGGAACTCCCAACTTTTATGGACCGCTTCGGAGTTTATAACTGGCAGATGTACACTGGTCATCTGGAATTCTATCTATCTGATCTGATAGTTAATGGAAAGAAAATAGATCTTTCTAATGATCCCTACTGGCAGGGATTGAACAACAAAATTACTTTCGTTGAAAAGGATTTTCATTCCAGACATAATTACGGTTATACACAAACAAACTGGGCCGGAGAAACACCCGGCGAGATCGGCGGAAGATTCTGGGGTACTGAAGTAATCGATCCTCTCCACGGTTACTATGCTGCAGATATTGGTAATCTTACTCTCGAAGACCCGATCAAATTCTCAGGAAAAATCTGCTTTCCTGAAGGCGCCGTTGACGGCAGAATGCTGATCGGATATTTCAACAAAGAATTAAAAATGGCTCCTATCGAAGGAGAATATAAAGGTAACCCACCCCATAATTTCCTTGGACTCGAAGTTATGGATCAGACAAAAAATGGTTATAACCTTACTTTAGTTGTTTCACCTCGCCAGGATATTTCCGAAGAAAAACGCGGACCTGTAATTATTCCGGATAGAATACCAAGGCCATTTACCTTTGAGTACGATCCTGCTGCCGGAAAATTCGGAAGAGTTACGGTTCAATTCGATAATGAGACTTTCTCTTTCGACCTTAAAGAGGAGCAAAGAAAAACAGGTTCTAAATTCAACCGTTTCGGTCTTGTTAATCCGCGTAAGGGCGGAAAATATGTGGATGTTTATTTTGACGATCTTTCATTCTCTTCCGGAAAACCGAAAGAAAAAATGGAAAAGTTCGATCAGAAAATTATTATTGAACCGTATCCCGAAGGCGGAAGAAAATATTATTAAAAACGATCAATAGTTATTGGTGAATTCATATTATACTGAATCATTATGAAAAAGGGTGGAGATATTATGAAAAAAGTTTTATTTGCAATAATCCCGGTACTTTGTTCCTTAATCTTTATCGGCTGTGAAAAAAAATCAGTGTATCAGGGTCAGGAGATGGGAGAGTTCGCGCCACCCGACGCGTACCTTGAAGGAAGCAAACATGCTTACTACGGAAGCGAAAATGCATGGGATAGAAGATTCTTTACTACTCAGTTAAAAGACGAGTATAAACGACGCGGCCAGAGACAAATGATCGACCTGATGGAAGGCAGACCGTCCGATACCGAAAAATATTGCCGCGAACTCATCAGCGAAGATCCCAACGATCTTGAGTCCTACTTCAACCTTACTGCTGCTTTAGCACGATTGAATAAAATCGGCGAGGCAATGGATACCTTAAATATTGCTCTCAAAAAAGGATTGCCGTTCGATCGTTTTCTTGCCGGACCTCGCGACATACTGGAACCATTAGTCTCTTCAAATCAATTCAAGGTCTTTGCTTCTAAGTATAAAATTAACATTCTGCATGGGCCTATGCTCGGTAAAGTTACGGATAAAAGTTCCAGCTTCTGGGTTCGTACTCTTAATGAAATGAATGTTAGTGTTAGAATTAGTAAGAATAAAAATATGAAACCTTATGTGGAATCTTCTTCTGTAATGAGTCAAAAATCCGATGATTATACTGCGATAGTTACTGTTAATGATTTATCGCCCGATACCGAATATTACTACCAGATGCTTGTTGATGGTAGACTTGAACCGGGTACACAAGTTTATTCTTTTAGAACTTATCCTGAGGAAGGTAAAGGCGCAAAATTCCAGATAGTATTCGGTGGATGCGCCGGTTATGCCTACTTCAACGAACGGATCTGGGATTCGATCAAAGTGCACAATCCGTTAGCTTTCTTGTGGATGGGTGATAACGTCTACATTAATATGCCTACTTATCCTAACGCAGTCCATTACTACACTTATTATAGAAGGCAGTCAAGACCTGAATTTAAGAGGCTTGTTTCATCCACCTCAAATTATGCAATCTGGGATGATCACGATGCTGCAACGGATGATGTCTGGCTCGGACCCTACAAAGATAAACCGGGCTGGAAAATACCGCTGCTCGAAAATTTTAAACAGAACTGGATAAATCCTTTTTACGGGACAGATGAATGGCCCGGCACATATTTCAATTTCAAAATTGCGGATGTTGAATTCATTATGCTCGATGTCCGCTTCTACCGTACAAATCCGTTCGAAGAAAATCCTACGATGCTCGGACCTGATCAGAAAGCCTGGCTTCTCGATGTTTTGAAAAAGTCGACCGCGAAATTTAAAGTTCTTGCTTCAGGCGTACCGTGGGCATTCGATGCAAAAGCTGATTCGCGCGATACCTGGAACGGATTCAAACAAGAACGAAAGGAAATTTTTGATTTCATCGCCGAAAATAATATTAATGGCGTTCTTCTCCTTTCCGGCGACAGGCACCGCACAGATATAAGAAAGATCGAACGCGATAACGGTTATACAATGTATGACTGGGAAAGCTGCCGGTTGACCAATACTCATGTCGCTCCTCTTGAGCATGGCGCGATATTCGAATACAACGAAAAGCAGACTTTCGGCATAATTAAGTTCGATACAACTCTGCCGGATCCTGCAGTTACTTTTGAACCGATGAGCATCGATAATGAAAAACTTTATGAGCATAAGTTAAAACTGAGTCAGCTCTCAGGTAAAGGGAAATGATGAAACTTACTCTATATATAAAAATTCTGATGCTATTTTCTGTTCTTCCGGTTTTTGCACAGTCGGTTTGGAGAGAATCATCTTTCGATGATTTTAAAGACGGACTCTTCCTCGATGCGGGAAGTAATGCGTATGTTTCTTCTAAAGGCCGGATCCAGATGATTACACGTTGGGACTTTAATAATGACGGTCATCTCGATCTTTATATTCCGGCCGGTCATGGTTCCAATGAAAAAGAGAATATTTATGTCTATTTAAATAATGGTCTCGATATTGATGGCAGATCGAGGATTGAACTTCCGGGCGGTGGTTCACGCGACGGATTAATACTCGATTTTAATAATGACGGCTTAAATGATCTTGCCGTTGTAAACTATGCTGATAGCCATTATCCAAAAGTACCAGCATGGATCTATTATGGTACTGAAACAGGTTTTTCCCCCTCCCAAAGAGTCGAATTACCGGCAGCATTCGGAACATCCCTCGCTGCCGGTGATTTTAATAACGACTCCTGGATCGATCTGGCTGTCGGTTGTCAATACTACGAAGGAGATGATGAGAACTCACCTAAAAAATCTTTTATCTATTGGAATTCTCCGGAAGGGTTCTCATCCGGCAGGAGTCTCGAAATTTCTTATAACAACCTTGGCGCAAAATCGCTGGCATGCAGCGACCTTGATGACGACGGAATTACCGACCTGATATTTATGACCGGCGAAAAAACATACCTCCTCTTATCTTCAAAAAAAGCTTTCGATAATCCTCTTAATGCGGTTCAATTAGATGTTAAGGGACTCTCTGCATCAACAGGTGATATTAATAATGATGAATTGATTGATCTGGCTTTCTGTACGGCAAAAGGAGTGGTTATTATTTACGGCAATAAAAACTTTAATTATGATCCGGCGGATTCATTTCTTCTTAATGTAGATAGTCCATCGGATGTTGTTATCAAAGATGTTAATGATGATGGCCTTGATGATATTATAGTTGCAAACCGTACCAGCCCGGGGGGCGCTTCGTGGACCGATTCTTTTGTTTTCTATTCGGACGGAAAAAATTTCTCATCCAATAAGAAAACCGCTTTGCCTACACTGGGAGCTGCAGGTGTAAGCTGCGGCGATCTTAACAACGATGGATTTCCTGAAATTGTTTTCAGCAATCAGAGAATCCTGAATCAGATGAACCTCGCTTCCTATGTCTATTGGAATGATAAGGGTTCGTTCCGCTTTGAGAACCATACCCAGTTAGCTACTCAGGGTCCTCATGGAAACACAATCGGAGATGTAAACAACGACGGTCTTCCCGATGTAGTCTTTTTTAATTATGAGGGATATTTCCTTGATGGTCCCGCGCTCTCGCATATTTACTGGGGCGATGGCACAAGAAATTATTCGAATAATAATCGAACAGAATTTCATACGCATCAAATTTTTGGATTCGGGAACGCAGATCTTGATGACGACGATTTTGTAGATCTAATTATTGCACGTCAAAAATTCTATAATGGAATAGATCACGAACAGAGCGGTTTGCAGATCGAATGGAATGATGAAGGTGAATTTAATACACCAACACAGCTTACAATGGAACGTGCCTACGGAGGGGTACGCCTCGCGGATATTAATCACGACGGTTACCTCGATATTCTTGGAAGCGGTTTATGTGTTGATCTTAATAATCCTGATAAAAACGGATTCCCGATTTTCTGGGGTTCACCAAAAGGTTACAGCATTAAAAACAGATTCGTTTTACATGCCCTTGGACAAAGAATGCGTGGACCATTGTTGATGGATCTGAACAAAGACGGATGGCTCGATATTGTGGGACAGGTTCAGGATGGGAAAATAAGATTCTGGTGGGGTGATAAGGATGGATTTTCGAACGTGAGATATGAAGATCTTGACCTAGGGCGTAAGGATCACTTAATGTATATCAAGGGAGCCGATATTAATAACGACGGTTGGCTCGATCTCTTTCTTCCTAACCGCGGCGCCCCCGATGGAAGGTTAAGTTCATCATTAATACTTTACGGTTCCGCCAACGGTTTTGATATAAAAAACAAAGATGAAATTGCCACATATGTTCCGTATCAGAATACTTTTGCTGATATAAACAATGACGGCTGGCTCGATCTGTTTGTTACGAGTTATGGAGGCGAGGTAAGAGGTAACCGTCCTTCGCTTCTTTATTACGGCGGGAAAGATGGATACAAAACACAACCTGTTGAAATAGAATCCTATGGTTCATCAGGTTCGCAAATTCTCGATTTTGATGGCGACGGCTGGCTTGATCTTCTAATTACAAATCACCGCAAGTCCGGTTCTTATAATGAAGCTCAACCTCACCGGCATATCTGTCCTACTCTGCTATACTGGGGCGGGCCAAACGGGTTTTTAAAAGAGAATCGCAAAGAGTTTCTAGCTGTCGGACCAAGCGGTTTGAATCTTCGCGATGCCGGCAACAGTTATGATAGAAAATTTTACGAGGATTATTTCTCTTCGGTTTACAGAATCCCTGACAACCAGATTCCTTCCGGAATAAAATGGGAAGCCGGAACTCCTCATGGTACTAAGGTCGAATTTCAAATAAGAACCTCTGATCATGATTCTACTATCGGAAGTTCTCAATGGATTGGTCCCGAAGGAAATAATTCCTGGTTTACAATAAACGGAAGTGAAATTAAACATCTATCCGGAAAATTTATTCAATACAGAGTAAGATTAATTACACCAAACGGCGCGGCAACCCCATATCTTACTGCAGTGGAGATATCTTTTTCGAAAATATAAATATTAGCGTTTATTATTGAGTGATGAAGAAACTTATTACAATATTGATAACATCTTTTGCTGGAATCGTTTTTGGCCAATCGGTTTGGAAGGAAAACAGTTTTAAGGATTTTGCTGACGGAAAATTTTTAGATGCCGGAAGTAATGCATATGTGTCTGCTAAGGGAAGGATTCAGATAATTACACGATGGGATTTTAACAACGATGGTTACCTCGATATTTTTCTTCCTACCGGTCACGCACATACCGAGAAGGAAAACACATATATCTATTTGAATAACGGAAACGGAATCGACTCCCGGTCAAGAATTCAATTACCGGCTGCCGGTTCCCGCGATGGATTGATTGCG
>CAZHHG010000008.1:0-18391 GCA_964532065.1 uncultured Melioribacter sp. | reverse complement strand
CGGATTCAATGACCTCGCCGTAGTGAATTTTAACGATAGTCATGCCCGCAGAATACCGGCATGGTTATATTATGGTTCGAAGGATGGATTCTCACCTTACAACAGAACCGAATTACCGGCTGCGGACGGAACGTCAATTGCTGCGGGAGATTTTAATGGTGATTCCTGGCTGGATCTGGCTATCGGTTGCCAGTTCTGGGAATTATCTGATATCGAATCTGCGCCGCGCAGAAGTTTTATCTATTTCAATTCTCCGGATGGATTTAAAAAGGAAAATCATCTCGAACTTTCTTTTAATGGTGTTGGTGCACTGGCCCTCGCTGCCTACGACATTGATAAAGACAGAGTTGATGATCTTGCTTTCATGACAAAAGAAAATCTCTTCATTTTCCTTTCATCGAAAGGCGCATTTAACGATATAGACAAAGCTCTCAAACTGAATATAACTGGAACAGCTCTATCACTCGGCGATTTTAATAGTGATGATCAAATTGATATTGCCGTTTGTAACCAGGAGGGTGTAAGAGTATTAAAGAATTCCGGGGGTACTTTTTTTAATCTATCAGAATCAATTTTACTAAAGGTTAACAACCCGAGCGATCTTTCATTTGCTGATTTTAATAATGATGGTTTCGATGATCTTTTTGTTACCAATTTGACTTCAATTGGCGGGGGAAGCTGGACGGATTCCTACCTCTTCTATTCAGATGGAAAAGATTTTTCATCACGTAAACCGACACTTCTTCCTACACTCGGAGCCAGCGGAGTAAGCTGCGGAGATCTGAACCGCGACGGATTTCCGGAAATTGTGGTAAGCAACAGATTCGTAACAAATCAGAAAAATCTTCTCTCTTACGTTTTCTGGAATAACAATGGTGAATTCTTTTTTGAAAATCACACTCAGCTTCCTACACAGGGAACGTATGCCAACACAATAGGGGATGCTAATAATGACGGGCTTCCCGATGTGATTTTCTTTAACGACTACGGATGGTTCTCGGATGGACCTTCTATATCGAGATTATACTGGGGCGATGGTACCAGGAATTTCACCGGATCAAGATCTACAAATTTTAACACACATGAAATATTCGGCTATGGAAATGCAGATTTAGATGATGATGGTAACGTTGATATAATTATGGCATCACAAGCTTTTAAATATGCTTTCATAGAAAATGTTGCTCACGATCAGGCAGCGTTCATTATTCAGTGGAACAATAACGGGGAATTTAACGAGCAGACTTTTCTTACTTCAACGTTTTGCTACGGAGGTGTTCGAATAGCAGATATCAACCGCGATGGTTATCTCGATATTCTTGGAAGCGGAAGTGCTCAGGACCTTAATAATCCAGGAAAGTATGGCCTGCCGATTTTCTGGGGTTCACCAAAAGGATTTAGTTTCAATAACAGGACTGTTATTCAATTATCAACACCAAAAATACGCGGTCCATTGCTGAAAGATCTGAATAAGGACGGATGGCTCGATATTGCCGGTCAGATAGAATTTGGCAAAGTCAGATTCTGGTGGGGGGATGAAAGCGGCTTCTCAAATTTACGGATAACAGATTTAGACCTTGGAAGAAAAGATGAATTAATGTATTTAAAAGCTGCCGATTTCAATAAGGATGGATGGCTCGATCTATTCTGTCCGAAACGCGGAGCTCCTGAGGGCGACCTCGGAAGTTCATTCCTTTATTACGGTTCTGCAGATGGATTCTCCAACAGTAGCCGGGTTGAAATTCCAACCTATGTTGCCTACCAGAACTGTTTTGCAGATCTCAACAAGGATGGCTGGCTCGATATGTTTATCACTAGCTATGGCGGAGAGGTTAGCGGCAATCGTCCATCACTTGTTTATTACGGAAGTAAAGAAGGCTTTGTAAAAGAAGCTGGTAGAATTGAATCGTTAGGACCTTCCGGTGTTGAACTGCTTGATTATGATGGCGATGGCTGGCTTGATGCGCTTGTTGCAAATCACCGTAAATCCGGTTCTTACTTTGAACCCGAACCTCATAATCATTCATGCAATTCTTATTTATACTGGGGAAGTCCAAACGGATTTTCAAAGGAAAACCGGATTGAACTTCCGGCTCAGGGCCCATTCGGATTAAACCTCCGTGACCCCGGCAACAGCTACGACCGTGGGTTTTATGAGGACTATTATTCATCACTATTTCAGATAAATCAGAATGAAATCCCATCGGCAATTAGTTGGAAAGCCGATACTCCTTTCGGAACTGAAATTCATTTTCAGATTCGTACATCAATTATGAAGGAGGATATTGAAAAGGCGGAATGGAGCGGTCCAAACGGAAAAAATTCATGGTTTAAAAAATCAGGAAGTGAATTGGTAAATGTTTATGGAAATTATATTCAGTACCGCGCGCGTTTGATAACACCTGATTATGCGGCAACACCATATTTATCAGAAGTAGAAATTTCTTTTTCCAAAAAAATAGATTAAATGAATTACTTAAGGATATAACGGTATGATAAAAAAGATAATCTTAATAGTGTTTCTCTTTTCAATTATAATTCCGGCACAAAAAGTTTGGAAGCAGAACAGTTATAATGATTTTATAAAAGGTAAATTCAGTGATGCCGGCGCCAATATGTATGTATCACACAATGGAAAAATTCAACCTGTTAATAGGTGGGATGTTAACGGCGACGGTAATATCGATATACTTTCAGTTAATTCACATCCCTTGATTGAAATGCTTGATATGTCCATTTATTGGGGGAATGGAAAAGATTTCAGCATTCAGAATCATTCTTATATCCCTGCAAACGGTCCGATGTGGGTTACTCCTTCCGATCTTAATAACGACGGCAATGTTGATCTGGTTGTTGCAAATTATTCAAACGGTACATGGACGGGGATGGAATCTTTTGTTTATTACGGAGGACTAAGTAAAGATCATGTTAAGAAGGAAGGCGAATGGGCTTTCTATCCTTTCAAGAAAAGAATAATGCTCGAAAGTTCTGATGCTCAAAAAGCTGCCGTTGGTGATTTTAATAACGACGGTTATAAAGATATTGTAATTGCTTTCTCTGCCGGTTTCTGGGAATACAGGGATAAAAGTAAAGTAGGTACCTCTCCATCAAGAATTTACTGGGGAAGTGTTGATGACTTTAGCAGTAAAAATTTTACGGAGATAGCAACTTCCGGTGCTACAGATGTAGTAACTGCAGACTTTAATAACGACGGATGGCCCGATCTCGCTTTTTCAAATAGCGATGGAGGTTTTTCATTCGTCTATTTCGGCACTAAGGAAGGTTTTAATGAAGAAAATTTAGTTCAGCTGCCAACTATTAATGCGCAGGCAGTAGAAGCCGTTGATATCAACAATGATAATTTGATCGATCTGATTTTTGCTAACAGCGATGGCGATGTGTCCTATGCATACTTAAACATAAACAATTCTTTTAACCCTGATAAGAGAATTTCATTTGAAACATTTACCGCCAAAGATATTGTATCGGCGGATTTCAATAAAGATGGATTTGTAGATCTCTTCTTTACTAATCATCAGCACTCTGTGACCGGAGATCCGAACCTGGCCAACCGTTTAATTTATTCGTTTCTCTATTTCGGCTCTGCGAACGGATTTAGTAAAGAAAACAGGCAGCCCATTCCTTCAATTGGCGCATGGGGAGCTAACGCAGCAGATCTTAATAACGACGGATGGATTGATTTACTCGTCTGCAATTTCCAGGAACATTATTCGTTCGAAGTCCCTTCATTTATTTACTGGAATAGTCCGTCCGGCTTTAAGGAAACAAATCGAACACCACTATATGAGCACGGTGCGCAGGGGAATGCAATTGCAGACTTCAATAACGACGGGCACCTCGATATTTTAATAACCTCTATGATGGGAAATTCGCGGGGGGATTACGATCCTTCTTTCCTTTTCCTCGGCAAAGACGACGGAAGCATGGACGTTGAAAATAAAATTATTTTCCCTTCGCGCGAAGGGTATGAACAAGCATTCTCTGATCTGAACGACGATGGATTGGTTGATATAATATTATTGAACAGGGGAGAAACATACCGGACTGCTAATGAAGCTTGGATTTATTGGAATAAGAATAATGAATTCAGTACCTGGAATGTAACCGGTTTACCAAGTCTGAGCGGACTGGGAGTTCAGGTTGCCGATCTGGATAAGGATGGTTTTATTGATATAATTATTTCGAACGGAACTCCCCATCTTAAAAAAGATAAAGTCTGGCCCGGATCATTTATTTATTGGGGCAGTTCATCTGGATGGGTCGTTTCAGAAAGAAGCGAACTTCCTACTAAAATGACTAGATCATGCTCAATTGCGGATATTAATTACGATGGCAATCTTGATTTGATTTTCGGCGATCAATCCGGGGGATTAGCAGTTGTATTCTACGGTGATGGAACAAGAAGTTACGGAATAAAAAACTCATGGCTCTTTCCAAACAGTCAGGGCACCGGTAATCCGGAAGCAGCTGATTTGAATAAGGACGGATTGCTCGACATTGTTTTTGCTCACGATAAAAATATTCTGATCTATTATCAGCAGAAGGATCTGAAATACGGTAATCCGGTTTCACTGCCGGTTCAGGCAAAGACCATGACAATTGGTGATGTAAATAACGACGGATGGCTCGATCTTGTTTGCCCGCTATATAAAGGCCGCAGTAACCGTACCGGTTTCTCGACGGTGCTTCTCGGTGGTATTAACGGGTATGATCTTAATAACTCGCTCAAGTTTCACACGGATGGCGGAACCGGCTCGATGGTCTGCGATTTCAACCGGGACGGATATATGGATCTCTTCTTTTTCTGCCACCGCGCCGATGGAAGTTTTGATGAGATCGGTAAGTACGGCGACCACCACACTAACTCGCTTCTCTATTGGGGCGGACCTGATGGATTCTCTGCCGGTAACGTTCAGAAAATTCCCGGTATTGGAGCTCATTACGATATGGGAACGGATGTCGGAGACGTTTGGAACCGTAAAAACATTTTCTATTACACTTCATCACCCTACAACAGCAGTAATTCAAAACCAGTATCAATAAGCTGGGACGCAGAAGTTCAGAAATATTCTTCAATTAAATTCCAGCTGAGATCGGCTGGTTCGGAAAAAGATCTTGAAAAAGCTAAATGGACAGGGCCGGATGGGGAAAATTCATTTTATCTCGATAGCGGTCAACCGATAAAAAATCTTAAAGGAAAGTGGATACAATACAGGGCATACTTCGATACCGGCAACGGTGCCGGAGCGCCAATTCTTAAAGAAGTAAAACTAACTTTCAATAAATAATCCGGCGCGGACCGGAAGGAATTTCTCTTTATGAAAAAAATATTATTAATGGTTCTGTTCATTTTACCAAATCTTATTGCTCAGAATATAAAAGAAATTTCGAAGATCGGACCCGTAACAGAAGAGATTGATCGTGCAAAGTATAAACAGGTTTATTATGTGGACCGGATGAAAGGCTCGGATAAAGATGGAAACGGATCGATAGATAAACCCTGGGAATCTGTTACCTATGCGCTCGAAAAAACCGTAAATGCGTCATCAGAAAACCGCTGCGCTATACTTGTAGCTTCCGGTAGTTATTCTGGATCTACAGTAATCATGAAACAGTTCGTGGATCTTTACGGTGGTTTTAAGTCAGGATCATGGGAAAGAGAAATTCAGGCTTATCAAACTCTGCTCGATGGACAGAAAATGCGGCGTGTCGTAATCGGCGCCGACAATTCCTGTATAGATGGATTTACAATAAGAAACGGGCTATCCAAATCACATGGGGGCGGTATACTCTGTGACGACACATCACCGGTTATAAGTAACTGTATAATAGAAAATAATTATGTGATGGAACCCGATAATTTCAATCATACCCGGATACATCAGAACGGAAATCACGGCGGTGGAATTGCCTGCTTATATAATTCAGTCCCTGTTATTCGGAATAATTTATTTTATAATAACGAAACTTCAATCGGCAATGGAGGCGGAATAGCATTTTATGGCTGGCTCCGCAATCCTGATGCGCCACCAACCAAAATTATCAATAATAGAATGGAAGGCGGATGGCAGCCCCTCGTTGCAAATAATATATTCATCAATAACACTTCCGGAGTTAATGATTGGGGCAGAACAAGAAGCAGCAATGGCGGTGCCATTTCCTGTGCTTATGAATCGAGACCCGTTATCGAAAACAACCTGATTATTTGTAATCAGGCAAAAGGAAGAAGTGATGCAGGAGGAATCTATACTGAAAACTTCTCCTATCCCTTTATAAACGGAAATTGGATTGTCGGTAATATTTCTGACGACGACGGCGGAGGTATTTATACTAACCATACCGGTCATGCATTGATTACTAACAATTTTATCGCCGGAAACTGGACTGTTGGAAAGGGTGCGGGAGGAGTTCGGTTATCTAAAGAGAGTCGTGCAACTGTTAAGGATAATATTATAGTCCATAATCAAACCGGAGGCGGAGTTCAATCGGTCGATTCTTATATGGAATTAATTAATAATATAATCATGCACAATAAAGGTAATGTAAGTCTGCGCTACAGCAATGTCTTCAGCTATTTTGTCCCTTCGGTCATTGAAAAAAATATAATCCTAGATAATGAAAACAAAATTTCAATTGAACTGAAGGAAGGGGAGAAAATCAACTTTAAAGGAAATAATCTAAAAGAAAAAGTTGATGCGAGTAATAATAGTTATAAACCGGTTGAATTTGAAAATAATGAGATCAATATCGAAATAGATAATTATCAGTACTTCCCGGAAACTTATCAAACAGTTGTAACTGTCCGGACAAATACGGAAAAAAATAATTTAACGGGAAGAGTGTTTAACAGCGGAGATTTCTGGAGTGTGATTTCCAAAATAGAGGGTAATAAAATATTTGTGTACGGCAATATTGAAAAGAGAAGTCCACTTAAGACAGGAATAATTCTATCGGACTATAAAATCAGAAGGGCTAAGAAATAATTAAATCATAAAAACTAAGGAGGCGTTAATGCAGAATGTTGGTTTTACAACTACTGATATGATAATTGCAGTTGTCTATGTCTTCGGCATTATCGGAGTTGGGATTTATTTCTCCCGTCAGCAGAAATCTGCAAAAGATTTTTTAATGGCTAACAGAAGTATGGGATGGCTCCCGGTTGGTCTCTCTTTGATGGCAACACTTACAAGTGCTGTGGGATATATGTCGTATCCTGCCGGGGCATTTAAAGGCGGATTAATATTGGCGTGGATGGCAATGTCGATTCCGCTCTCCTTGCCTTTAGTTGTATTTGTCTTTATGCCTTTCTATCATAAACTGAAAGTTTATACAGCCTACGAGTATCTCGAAAGAAGATTCAATGATAAAGTAAGAGCCCTCGCAAGCATAATATTTATTATCTGGCGAATAACATGGATGGCGGCTGTAATCTATGTCCCTTCATTGGTTCTTAATGTTGTATCCGACGGAAGAATACCGATGGCTCCTTCAATTATTGTTATGGGATTTATTGCTACCGTAAAAACCGCTCTCGGCGGAGTTAAAGCTGTTATGTGGGGAGACGTAATCCATTCTTTCGTGATGTTTGTTGGATTATTCTTTGCACTTTTCCTTGTATTCCAGGCCGTCCCCGGTGGATTTACTGAAGTCTGGAACACACTGGTTGAAGGAGGTAAAACAAAAATGACCGGTACAATGCCCGGTTTTGAAGATGCAGGCTTCTTCGGTAAAATTC
Organism: uncultured Melioribacter sp.; assembly: GCA_964532065.1. GTDB lineage: Bacteria > Bacteroidota > Ignavibacteria > Ignavibacteriales > Melioribacteraceae > DSXH01. The sequence continues at coordinate 10,635 of CAZHHG010000008.1, read as the reverse complement.
AATTATATCTGATAACAGACTTCACTGTCATTTCCTTAATAGTTACTTATACTGTACAGAAGATGGGAAATTATTGTGTTGATCAGGCAATGGTACAGAGATATATAACGGCTAAATCACTTAAAGAAAGCCAGAAGGGTTTTTACACAAACGCTGTAGCTTATCTTTTATATATTTTCTTGGTAACTTCAATTGGCGCGGGTTTATATGCCGTTGCAAAGCATCTTCAATTTCCAGAAGGAATGCCGATCGATAATTATTTCCCTTATTTTATTGCTAACGTGATGCCTGTTGGAATAACCGGTATTATGGTCGCTGCAATTTATGCTGCTTCACTCTCAAGTCTTGACGGCGGAATTAATTCTATAACTACGGCAATACTAAACGACTTTTATGCCCGGTATAAATTAAAACAGCACAATCTGGAAACCGGAGAAGATTCAGAAGAAGAGAAAGCAAGAAGATTAAAAATATCCCGTATCGCGACAGTCCTTATTGGTATTGCGATCACTTTCTTTGCTTTCTTTGTCGGTCTGCTCGGGGATATTTTCACATACTCACAGAAGTTGATAAATATGTTTACAGGCCCTCTCTTTGGTGTCTTCATTCTCGGGATGTTCTCAAGGAGAGCAACAGCACCAGGTGTTCTGATTGGAGGATTGGTTGGATTCATTATGGGTTCTTTAATGGTCTTTGCTAAAAACCTTCACATCGACTCACTTGCTGTAGGAGTTTTATGGCCGGCTGCACTTTCTTTCTTTATTACTGTATTTCTTGGGTATTTCCTAAGCTTGTTTATGGGTAAGAATAGCCCTGAAGTACTCAAGTTTACACATAAAAATATAATGAAAGCCGGATGAGTTATTAGTATTGTAATGATTTGAATACCGAATTCCCGGAGAAAAGAAATGGATATTGCTGAACAAAATATTTTGCAGAAGGTTGCTCATACAGTCAGAGCATTATCTGCCGACGCAATTGAAAAGCAGCAGTCCGGTCATCCCGGGCTGCCGCTTGGCATTGCAGAACTCGGATCGTATCTCTTTGCAAAGGTGATGAAACACAATCCTGTTAATCCTTCCTGGATCGGAAGAGACCGTTTTATACTTTCTGCCGGTCACGGCTCAATGCTTCAATATGCGCTCCTCCATTTATGCGGTTATGATCTAAGTCTTGATGACATTATGAATTTCCGCCTTCTCAATTCCAAGACACCCGGTCACCCTGAATATGGTGTTACTGCGGGCGTGGAGACAACTACCGGTCCGCTCGGACAGGGTATTGGAGCTGCAACAGGTATGGCAATCGCTCAAAAATTGCTGGCTGCCCGGTTCGGTAATGAATTGTTCTCTTCAAGAATATATGTTCTTGCTGGTGACGGATGTATGATGGAAGGAATAAGTGCAGAAGCTGGAAGCCTTGCAGGTAATCTTGGCCTTAATAATCTTGTCATTATTTACGATTCAAATGATGTATGCCTCGATGGACCTACCAGTGAATGCTTCAATGAAAATATTGCCGCACGCTATGAAGCATACGGGTTCAATGTTTTCCTTATCGACGGATATGACTTCTATGAAATGGAGCGGGTTTTCAATATTGTTAAAGAGGAAAAATTTAGTCCGACTCTTATTATTGCAAAAACTATTATTGGTAAGCATTCCCCCACAAGACAGGGCACTTCAGCTGCCCATGGCAGATTTCTAGGGCCGGATGAAATGAAGGCATTTAAAGAATCGATCGGATGGCCCGCAACTCCTTTTTATATCCCCGATGAAGTAAAGGAGTATTTTAAAAAACAGAAAAACAGGTTTGAACAATATGAAGAGGAATGGAATAATCTTTATTATAAAATAATTCTAGGCGAACCTGAAAAATCAAAACTATGGCGTGCGTTCTCTGAAAGAAAACTGCCTGATAATTTCGAAGAATCTATCTGGAATTGTGAGATCGGATCAGACCTTCCTACAAGAAAATATAATGAATCGATTATCGCTAAAGTGGCTGAGCTCCTTCCGTATTTTATTTCCAGCTCGGCCGATGTTGCAAGTGTTGATCTTACATGGCTTCCCGGAAATGAAATCGTGGAACGTGATAACTGGAACCGTCAGCAGATGAAGTTCGGTGTAAGAGAATTCTGTATGGCTGCGTGCGCTTACGGAATTCAGCTTCACGGAATGATTCAACCTGCTATAGGTACCTTCCTGGTATTCTCCGATTACATGAGGAATGCCATTAGGATGAGTGCTCTGATGCGCCAGAGGGTTATTTACATATTCTCTCACGATTCAATCTTAATTGGTCAGGATGGGCCGACTCATCAGCCGGTTGAACACCTGATGTCGCTCCGCTTGATTCCCAATCTTGTAATGATCAGACCCGGAGACGAGAACGAATCTAAAGCTGCCTGGTCTATGGCTTTTCAGATTAAAGACGGTCCGGTTGCTTTATGTTTTACAAGGCAGCCTGTCGATTCTTCAGTAAAAAAATATACAAACGAATTAGCTAGAGAGGGTCTGAAGCGCGGCGCTTATCTTCTTTATGGTAATCACAACAGTCACGTCAATATTGAAATTTTTGCGTCCGGCTCGGAAATCAATCCTTCATTTCTTGCTGCCCAGAAACTCGAAACCGAGGGATATAGTGTACGGCTTATTTCTGTTCCAAGCTGGGAATTATTTGACCAACAGGATGATGAGTACAAAAAATTTATTCTCGATTGTAAAGCCAATCTTAAAGTAAGTGTAGAGGCGGGAGTTGGACTCGGCTGGCAGAAATTTGTGGGGCAGAACGGATTGATAATCTCCCAGGAAACATACGGCGCCTCGGCTCCCGAGCCCGTTATGGCTGAGCATTTTGGTTTTACTGCCGATAAAATATTTAAGAAAATAATAGATTCCTTTAACACTGTTGTTAAACAAATTGCTGTCTGATAAAAAGAAGGAATACTGAAATGAATGATCTCTTTAATATCTCGGGTAAAATAGCTCTTGTTACGGGTTCGGCCCGTGGAATCGGATTAACTCTTGCAAAAGGATTAGCGCGAGCCGGCTGTAAGGTGATTATAAACGACCGTGCTAAAACACGTCAGAACCAGACAGTAAGCCATCTCCATAAAGAGGGATTTATTGCCTACGGGTCAGAGTTCGATGTTACTCATGAAGATGAAGTTACTTCTCATATCAATACTATTGAAAAAGAGATCGGTCCCATATCTATTCTTGTTAACAATGCGGGTATTCAGATCCGCTCTCCGCTTGAAGAATTTAAATTACACGACTGGCAGAAGATAATGGATGTTAATCTGACGGGTGCATTTATAGTATCGAAAGCTGTAGCAAAATATATGATCAAAAGGAGGGCTGGTAAAATAATAAACATCTGTTCTATACAGAGTGAACTGGCAAGGCCAACCATAGCACCCTATACTGCCTCGAAAGGGGGATTAAAAAATTTAACAAAGGGAATGGCAACCGATTGGGGTAAATATAACATTCAGACGAATGGAATTGCGCCCGGCTATTTTAAAACTGATATGACCAAACCGTTATACGAAGACGAAAAGTTCGATACATGGCTAAGGTCAAGAACTCCTTCGAACAGATGGGGCGACCCTGAAGAGCTTGTCGGTACTCTGGTTTTTCTAGCTTCAGGCGCTTCCGATTATGTTAACGGTCAGATTATTTATGTTGATGGCGGTATGCTTGCTTGTGTATGAATTTTGTTTTTACTAACTGAAAAACCTTATACAGAATATTATTATGATAAAAATGCCATCGGATAACTATAAAGAAAAACACCTGAAATTCTGGTCTTTAGAAAAGGTTGATAGTCCGTTAATAGGATTTACTGTCGGCACCGGACTCGATTCATGGAGCTATTGGCAGGATAATAAAGCGGCACAATCACTTCTCAAGCTGGATGAAATTTCTCCGGAGGATATTGCACCGTCAGATTTTGTGGAAGACCAGATTAAATATCTAAAGTATACAGAAAGTATTGACGATGATATAATCCGTTCAGCCATGCCTCTTGCATCAATTCCATGGATGGAAGCGATTACCGGATGTAAGATAATTTCAACAAACAGCTCTGTTTCTGCCTCGAAAATGTTTAATGAAATAAGCGAAGTAGAAATTCTGCCATTCACCAGCGACAACATCTGGGCAAAAAAGTATTTCGAATTTTTTACAGTTTATGATGATGTATTTAACGGTGAATATCCAATAGGACAATCAATTATAAGAGGTCCCTCCGATATACTTTGCGCAATATTAGGAGTTGAGAATGCAGCGATGTCTCTTATTGATGATCCCGATGGTGCGAAAAAGGTGCTGAAGCAAATTACAGAAAATCTTGAATCTTTTTTACGAGTTCAATCTTACCTTCTCCCGAAATATCTGGATGGATATGTTATTGGCCAGTACGAATTATGGGCGCCTGAACCAGTTATCAGGATTCAAGAAGATTATTCAAATCTTTTTTCAAGTGATTTATATAATGAATTTCTTAAACCTCTTGATAAAATACTGGCCGGAATTACAAGTTATACACTGATTCATTTGCATTCTTCATCATTGCATCTGATAGAAAACTTTCTTGATGTAAATACTATCAGAGCATTTCAGATAACAAAGGACCCGAATGTTGAATCGGTTGATTTAATGATAAGTTCATTAAACAAAGTACAGGAGTTTAATAAACCGCTTGTAGTTAAGGGCCGATTTACTAAAGACGATTATTCTGTTTTGAAAAATAATTTAAAACCGGGTGGACTTTGTATTCAGCCGGTAGTAAAAAGTAAAGATGAAGTAAGTGAGATTCTCACTCTATTAAGAAACTGGTCTTGATATAGCAAATAAAATTTTAAATAATAAATTTTCACAGAGGTAAAATGGAACGAAGAGAATTTATTAACAAACTCGGTCAGCTGGGAATTGGTGCCGCCGGACTTTCAATGCTGCCTGCTATGGTCCGGACTTCAATTGCCAAGAACGGAACACCTCCTAATATTGTTTTCATTATAGCTGATGATATGGGCTGGAACCAGACCGGATATATCGGATCGAAATTTTATGAAACTCCGAATATAGATTCCATCGCACGCGAAGGAATCTATTTTACACAGGCATATGCACCGGCTCCAACATGCTCGCCTTCAAGAGCCGGCATTATGACAGGGAAGTATCCCGCAAGATTAAATCTGACTGAATATATTCCTGGGGATCAGTATCCCTGGGCTAAACTAAAATGCCCTAAAATGGTTGACCGGCTTCCGCTTGAAGAAACCACGATTGCCGAAATGCTGAAACCTCTGGGATATAAGACAGCAATGGTTGGAAAATGGCACCTTAATATTGATAAGAATTATAAACCGGGTAGACCCGGGGATGCCGGCTCTCAGGGCTTCGATGTCGATTATCCTAATGATAAACCGGAACCCACGGATGATCCTACAAACGATGCCCATCATGCAATTGAGAATACCAATGAAGCTCTTAAGTTTTTAGATGCTAATAGTGATCAGCCGTTCTTCCTTTATCTTGCTTATTCTATTCCTCACCGGCCAATTATGGAACATCCGGACCTTATCTATAAATACCAGTCGAAAGAGGGATCGGACCGTTTAATAAACAATCCGATTATCGGGGCAATGATTGAAAGAATGGATAGCCAGATCGGCAGGGTTCTGAAAAAAATTGACGATTATAAATTAAGAGACAATACAATTGTAATCTTCTATTCGGACAATGGAGGATACGACAAGCTTCAAGCCCAGGATCCTCTAAGAGGAGGTAAATCGATGCTATACGAAGGCGGTATCAGAGTACCTCTTACAATCAGGTGGCCCGGCGTTATTAAACCGGGATCCAAATGCGATCTGCCTGTAACGGGAATCGACTTTCTTCCTACTTTCGCTGAAATTCTTGGTATTAAATCGATTCCTGAAAATGTTGACGGTGTAAGTTTTCTACCGCTTCTCAATCAGTCCGGAGAATTCAAACGCGATGCAATCTACTGGCATTACCCGCATTACCATCGATTCGGTTATATGCCTTCTGCTGCTATCAGGGAAGGCCGGTACAAATTAATTGAATGGTATGAAAAATCATTCTTTGACCAACCAAAATCGGTTTCGTTATTCGACATTGAGAATGATATCGGTGAAACAAATGATCTCTCGGCTCAAATGCCCGAAAAAACTAAAGAACTTTGGGATAAACTGAAATCATGGCGGAAAAAAGTTAATGCAAAAGAAATGAAAATTAATCCGGACTATGATCCTAAGCGGGCACTGCTATGGAAAGAAGGTCTTGACCCCAAAAGTGCCGAATCTATTGGTCAGTATTATTAGCATCTATCCGGAACGGAGTTTTTACGGTGAAAGAAAATATGAATGTGGAATATTCTAAGGAAATAATTGTGGAAGCTGAAACTCAAATTAAAAAACTGGAAGAGGCGGCAAGACAACTAAGGGCCGATGTTATTAAAATCTATGGCAGATACGGTTCGGGACACATCGGCGGATCTCTTTCTATAATAGAGATTATAACCGCTCTCTATTTTAATGAAATGAATTATGATCCCCGGAATACCTTCTGGGAGGATAGAGACCGTTTCATTTTATCGAAGGGCCACGGTTGTTTCGCTCAATATGCCGCTCTTGCAAAGTTGGGTGTTTTGTCGCAGGATGATTTAAAACATCCTTATAAAATTGATGGGCCGATGCAGGGACATCCTGAGTTTGGAATTACCCCCGGTGTCGAAGTAAGCACCGGCGCACTTGGTCAGGGTTTATCAGTCGGCATCGGTATGGCTGTCGGGGCCAGGATTCAGAAAAAATCTTTTCGTGTCTTTGTGGTAATGGGTGACGGCGAGATTAATGAAGGTCAGGTTTGGGAAGCCTTTATGCTGGCTCCCCGTTACAAACTTGATAACCTAGTTGCATTTGTAGATCAAAACCGGTTCTCCTTAACAGATAGTACTGAGGTTGTTCTCCCTTCAGGGCCGCTCGATAAAAAACTCGATGCATTCGGCTGGCATGTGATTTCTGTTGATGGACATTCGATAAGAGAAATCTATAATGCACTCCAGACTGCAAAAAAAGTTAAAGGAAAACCGACAGTCATTATTGCACATACGATTAAAGGGAAGGGGATAGCATCTATTCAAAATACTGCGGTTAGCCATTCCACTAATCTGCCCCGCGAGGATGCCGTTAAAGCTCTTAAAGAACTCGGCTTATCCGACGAGGAGATTGAAGAGGGACTAAAGAAATAATTTTTTTCAAAAACGATTGAAAATATTTTGGAGAATATATGTCGGAACTTATTGCCCCGCGTGATGTGCTCGGACAAACACTAATCGAACTTGGAGAACAGTATCCGTCACTTATATTACTTGATGCTGATTTCAATACTGCGTCAAAGACTGCTCCGTTTGTTAATAGATTTCCTGAAAGATTCGTTCAGATCGGTATAGCCGAACAGAATATGATGGGAGTTGCCGCAGGATTAAGCACTACTGGTCTTCTGCCGTATGTATGTACAATTGCCGCTTTCTGTTCCAGACGTGCCTGCGACCAGGTTATGGTCTCTATTGCTCTTGCAAATTTTAATGTAAAAATATTGGGAGTGTACGCAGGGCTATTCGTCGGATTGAACGGAGCCAGCCATCAGTCACTCGAAGATATCGGGATAATGCGTTCAATAGCAAATATGACGGTTCTACAGCCCGCTGATGCATTCGAGACTAAGGAAATATTAAAATACGCTGCTGTTCATAAAGGACCGATGTATATACGGATAGGCCGTGACCCCGTCGTCCGGGTTGTTCCTGACGGATATCAATTCCGCCTCGGGAAATCTGTCACTCTTAAAGAGGGAAGCGATGTTACCCTGATTTCTTACGGCGACCTGATGGGCGATACACTTGAAGCCGCTGATATGCTTGTTAAAAAAGGAATTGATGCACGTGTAATTAATATGAGCTCTATTAAACCGATTGATGTTGATGCCATTATTAAAGCCGCTAAGGAAACCGGGAGAATTGTTACGGTTGATAATCACAATATATATGGTGGAGTCGGTTCTGCGGTATGCGAAGTTGTTGCAGAACATTATCCTGTTCCAGTTAAAAGAATGGGTGTTAAGGACTTATTCGGTAAATCAGGAACTAATGAAGAAATGAAAGAGAAGTTCGGTTTAAGAAGTATTGATATTGTTAATGAGACTATAAAATTCCTCAAATAGTAAGAGCCCTTTAATGAAAAAAGAAAAAAAATACGCCGGTGTTGTTGTTCCGATGCTTACACCTTTCAATATTAATGGCAGCGTTGACCTTGCTGCAGTTGAAAAAATAGTCGATAACTTTTTAGAAAAAGGAGTGTTTCCGTTTGTACTCGGAACTACTGGCGAAGGCCCTTCAATTTCTATACGAGAAAAAAGAAGGCTTGTTGAATTTACATGTAAAAAATATTCAGGCAGGACAATTATTTACGTTGGACTTTCGGGTAATTGTGTTGAAGAATCAATTGAATCGGCTAAAGAGTTTATTGATTTAGGTGCGGATGTTATCGTCTCTGTCGTCCCGAGTTATTTTGCGCTTCAACCCGACCAGATGCAGAAATACTTTGAGACGGTTGCCGATTCAATCTCTAAACCGATGATCATTTACAATATTACGGCAACGACTCATATGTCTATCCCGCTGGAAGTTGTTGAAAAGTTGAGCCATCATCCAAACATAGTTGCATTAAAAGATTCAGAACGGGATTTAGAACGGTTAGATAGATCCATTGAAATGTTTAGAAGCAGAGAGGATTTTTCTCACCTGATCGGGTGGGCCGCAAAAAGCTGTTATGGACTTTCAAGAGGATCGGACGGCCTGGTACCCAGTACAGGCAACATGACGCCGGGTATGTTTAAAATGATGTATGATGCTGCACGAGAGGGAAATCTTCCACTTGCAGAAAGAATGCAGTCCGAAACGGACCTGCTTGCGTCTGTATATCAATCAAACAAGACTCTTGGTGAATCCCTTGCCGCCGCAAAAATATTAATGTCGGAATTCTCGCTTTGTGAAGAATACGTTCTTCCCCCTTTAACTCAATTGAACGGAATAACTGTCGACGAGATAAAATCTCAATTGAAAAAACTAAAAGAGAAAATTGAATTCTATTAATTAAGGAGAACCGTATGTATGCTGAAACCCTCCATTGGATTGACTACATCGTAATAGTCCTTTCATTAATTGTTTCACTCTATGTTGGATTTTACTTCGTTAAAAAGCAGACAAGTACAAACGCATATTTCGCAGGAGGAAGATCCATACCCTCCTGGGCTGTCGGTATGTCCATACTTGCCACTTTAATAAGCAGCATCACCTTTCTTGCATATCCGGGCGAAGGTTTTAAATCAAACTGGATTCTACTTGTTCAGGCAATAATGGTTGTGATTGTACTATCAGGACTTGTCTGGTTTGTTGTTCCGCTTTTCAGAAAAGTAATAGGGATTAGTACATACGAGTACTTTGAGAAAAGATTCGGATTTTTTGCTAGAATCTATACGTCGCTCGCTTTTACATTTACACACTTCACTAAAATGGGGACGGTCTTTTTTCTGATGGGGCTTGCTTTATCCAGCATGACCGGAATGGATACTCTTTCGGTAATATGGGTAGTTGGAATTGTTGTAATAGTATTAACGATGATGGGCGGAATAGAGGCGGTGATATGGCTTGATGTAATCCAGGGCTTCATGCTGATTGGAGGCGGTTTAATTGCTCTGGCTCTTATTTTGTTTATTCCGGAGGGAGGTCCGGGTGCGATTATTTCTAATGCTATTGAGAATAATAAAATTGGTTTCGGTCCGTATGATTTTGATTTTGCAAAACTTACATTCTTTGTAATGGTCCTTAATGGAATTTTTTATGGAATTCAGAAATATGGAACCGACCAGACAATTGTTCAAAGATATCTTACAGCCAAATCAGAAAAAGGCGCTATCAAAGCGGCTTTGATGGGTGTTCTTTTAAGTCTCCCTGTTTGGGCCCTCTTTATGTTTATCGGAACGGCACTATTTTCATTTTATCAGGTTACCGATTTTACTCTCCCTGAAGGATTGAAAGCCGATCAGGTATTCCCTTACTTCATTACAACACAGGTCCCTCCGGGTTTAACAGGGTTGATTTTATCCGCTCTAATTGCTGCAGCAATTTCAAGTCTGGATTCCGACCTTAACTGCCTCTCCGCAGTTGGTGTGACAGATTATTATGCAAGATTAAAACCCGGTGCAACTGACCAGCAGAAACTGAAAGTAGGTAGATGGATTGTTGTTTTCTCGGGTCTCGCTGCTCTGATAATTGCGACTATTTATGTCTATGCCGGCGGTGAGGGTGTCCTCGGAATTGTATTTGAACTTTATGCGATATTCTCTGGCGGTATCGCCGGAATTTTTATACTGGGCTTATTCAGCAGGAGGGCAAATAAACATGGTTTATACATCGCTATTGTGATCTGTGTAATTTTTACATCCTATGCAGTTCTTACTTCAACTAAAATTGATGGCGAACCTATTATCAATCTTGGAGCCCTGAATTTCCCGCATCATAAATATATGCTCGGTGTTTATACCC
>CAZHHG010000007.1:0-77102 GCA_964532065.1 uncultured Melioribacter sp. | reverse complement strand
TGACCAAGATTGAAAATATGTCCGCTCCCTTTACCGAAAGACTCCATCACCCGTAAAGCTTCCGTTCTTATCTTCTCATCGGGTCCATAAAGTACCGTGGGATCCAGGTTCCCCTGCAATGCCACCTTATCGCCGATCGAAGAACGGACATCTTTAAGATTCATAGTCCAGTCAAGACCGATAACATCGGCACCGGTATCAGCGAGTTCCTCCATTTTATAATGAACTCCTTTGGCAAAAACAATTACCGGCTGATCTTTTCTTCTGATCATTGAAATTATTTTTGAAATATACCGAAGTGAAAATTCTTCAAAATCGTTTGGAGAGAGTATACCGCCCCATGTATCGAAGATCTGAACAGCGTCTGCACCCGATTCTATTTTCGCCGAGAGATATTCGGCGACAGAATCAGCAATCAGATCCAGCAGCTGATGTGCGGCGGCCGGCTGATTATATATAAACTTTTTTATTTCGGAAAAATTCTTTGAACCTCCGCCTTCAACCATATAAGTCATTAAAGTCCAGGGAGAACCCGAAAATCCGATCAGGGGAACTTTACCGTCGAGTTCTTTTTTGGTAAGCGCGAGAGCGTCGAGTACATATTTCAAATCATTGCCGGGATCGATCCTCTTCAATTTATTAATTTGATCTTTACTCCGGATCGGGTCAAAAAGTTTAGGTCCTTTGCTTTCGATCATTTCGAGTTTCATCCCCATTGCTTCGGGTATCACAAGAATGTCTGAAAAAATAATAGCCGCATCAACGCCGATAAGGTCAACAGGTTGAATCGTTACTTCGGCAGCTAACTCGGGTGTTTTACACATCGTTAAAAAATCATATTTATCCCGTACGGCTCTGTATTCGGGGAGATATCTTCCCGCCTGGCGCATTACCCAGATGGGAGTCCTATCTACAGGGAGACGTTTACAGGCTCGTAAAAAGAGATCGTTCTTCAAATTAAATCCTCCTGTTAAACCATATTGTGAGTATTATGGTAGAATGTAAGAATTGATTCGGCAATTCCTCTTAAGTTGAATGTAGCAGGCACTATATTTACAACCAATCCGGAATCCCTTATCGCTTCTTCAGTAGTTGTTCCGATTGCACAAATAATTTTTCCTTCAAAATATTTCGGGTAGTCGGTAGAATCCAGCAGATTACAAAATCCCCGGAAAGAGGAAGGACTTGTAAATACAAAAAGATCAGGCTTTATATCGAGATGATTCAATAATTCTTCGGGCACTTCATTCTTATTAATCATCTGAGTTTCATAAATAGGAAGACTAACAACGGCAGCACCGAGGTCCGTTAATCCATTTTTAAGTTCATCTCTTGAAATAGCCGAACCCGGAATCAGAATTTTTTTGCCCGCAACATCCATTCCCGCGAACTTCCGGATCAATCCCTTAGCACTGAATTCATCCGGCATAATATGAATATAGACGCCGAGAGATCTGCATGTTTCCGCCGTACCGCTTCCAACAACGGCAACCCGGGTACGCGATAAATCCGGTTTATATTCCGTAACAAGATTAGAAAATACTTCCACAGCATTCGACGACGTAAAAATTATGTATTCATAAGTGGCTGCATTTGATATCAATTCTGTGAGATCCAGCGAATTGTATGAGGGAATTATTTTAATTGTAGGAAAACAGATTATTTCAGCTCCCGAATTTGCGAGTGAATTGAATGCGTTGCCGCATTCCTCGGAAGACCGCGTTATTAAAATCCTTTTCCCTTTAATAAAATTCACTTAGCTCTTTCCCTGTCATATATTTCTCTCAGTATTTCCGAAGCCCCGGCATTCAGTAGTTGTCCTGCGAGTTTAATACCGGTTCTTTCCGGATTCCGGATACTACCTTCAATTTTTTTCCTGAAAGTAACCGATCCATCAACGGAACCTACTACAGCATCAAGAATTATTCTTTCCGACTTCACTTGCGCATAAGCTCCTATTGGGACCTGACACCCGCCTTCAAGAGCTTTTAATAAGGCCCGTTCGGCTCTAACGGCTAAAAATGTTTTTTCGTGATGAATCTTTTTAAGCATTTTTGCGGCCAGTAGATTATCCTTGCGGATTTCAATACCGAGAGCACCCTGTCCAACTGCCGGAAGGAGAAGGTTCTTATCAATGATCGATGAGATATATTTGGTCAGTTTTAAACGTTCAACGCCGGCTCTTGCGAGTATAATAGCATCCCAGCCTGATTCAAGGAATTTTTTGATTCTTGTTGGAACATTTCCTCTCAATTCCTCGATCCTAAAATCGGGACGTAGATGAAGAATCTGCGATCTTCTTCGTAATGAACCGGTAGCTATCACCGCATTCTCTTTAAGATTAGCGATAGTAGTTCCTTTTTTCCGTGCGATAAGTACATCCTCCACCGGATGACGTTTGGTAACGGCTGCAAGGAGTAAACCCTGGGGAATTTCGGTCTGAAGATCTTTAAGACTATGAACTGCTATATCAATTGAACCGTTCAGCAATTCGTTTTCCAATTCTTTTGTAAAGAGTCCTTTATCTCCGATCTTGGAGAGCGCCACATCAAGTATCTTATCCCCTTTAGTATTTATTATCTTTATTTCAACCAAGAGGTTTTTGTTTTTTCTTTCAAGCTCTCTTTTAACGAAGCGAGCCTGCCATAAGGCCAGTTCACTTCCGCGCGATCCGATTATAAGTTTATTCTTTTTCAATTTCTTTTCCTTCGCTTTGAGATGAGTCCAGATTGAAAAGCTCTTTTAGAATTATTGAGTTGGTCGTAACCTTTTGAATATTGTTTCCGGATTCAGCCAGTTCGCGTAATTTAACAGTAGGATTATGAAGAATTCTCCCCATCATTCTGCGGGTCATATCCTCAATCTTTGCAAAATCCTCTTCGCTGATTTTATGTTTTAACTTTTCCAGTTCATCGGACCGGATTTCATCGAAAAAATTCCTGAGCGATTTGATTGTAGGTACTACTTCCAGTGTATTGTACCAGCCGAAGAATCCGACCATTTCTTCCATAATAATTTTTTCAACAGCAGGAATCTCATTTCTTCTTTTTTGAAGATTCTGCTCAACGATAATTTTTAGGGAATCCATGTCGTGATAGAAAACGTTATCGATCTTCCGAACATCGGGATCGATATCGCGCGGAATAGCAATGTCCATAAGAACAACTGGTGCGCCTTTCCGTCTCTTTACTGCAGATTCAATCTCGTTGTAGGAGATTATATAATTGTCGGAACTTGTCGCACTGATAATAATATCGAAATTATGGAGCTGATTATTCAGGCTCTCAAACGGAATTATTTCGCCTCTAACTTTTTCCGCCAGAGTTTGGGCTCTTTCCAGAGTTCTGTTTGAAATCGAAATTCTGCCGATTCCCTTATCCCTTAGATTAATAGCAGCCAGCTCGCCCGTCTCACCGGCGCCTATAACCAGTGCCGTCTTTTTTTCAAGTCCCGCGAATATTTTTTCGACTACCTGCACAGCGGCATAGCTTACTGTTACAGCCCCTTCGCCGATCCCGGTTTCTTTGATGGTGCGCTTGCCTACTTTAATTGCCGTATCGAAGAGTCGATGCAGTACAGGGCCCGAAAACGCAAGATCTTCCGAGATTTCGAATGAATCCTTAACCTGTCCGAGTATCTGGCTGTCTCCGATTATTAGGGAATCTATTCCGGAAGCCACATTGAATAGATGCTTCACAGCCCCGCAGGAAAAGTATCTGCCGAAATATTCAGGTTTAATTCCTGTTACGGGTTTAAAGATTAAAAGAGTTTCTATGATGGAGCTTGTACTTAATGAATAGCTGGTCGGCAATCCGAATATTTCGGTCCTGTTGCAGGTGGAAATAACAACACCCTCCGACAGAACCTTATTAAGCAGGGGAATTAATTCAATAATTTCGTTCCTGTTTAGATGGAGAGCTTCACGGATTTCGATAGGTGAAGTGTTATGATTTATTGTAATGCCGATTAAATTCATTGCCTGAAATTCTTTCAATAAAACGAATGAAACGTATTAGCGAGTGTACTGGTAAGAATCAAGGAAATTACAGCAAACAGAAAGCCTGCTAAGGAAAAATAGATCACTTTTCTTCCATACCACCCTGCGGCAATTTTACTAGTAATTCCGGCGCCGTAGATAATCCAGACTAATGCTGTACCGATCAGTTTGGGATCGCTGTAACTGAAATCGGGAAATGCCGAAGGGAGCCATATAATTCCTATAACTATTGCAACCGTAATCAGGACGAATCCGATTACCAGCGAATAGAAACTTAATTTCTCAAGTATCTCGAGGCTCGGCAGACGGTTGAATACAAGTCCGAATTTACTTGCCCGCAGATTTTTGTAAAGGAGAAGAAAGAGCAATCCGTAAACGGCTGATATCGTTATTCCTGAATAACCGAGTAATGCGCTTATTACATGGAGGCCGAGCAGCCTGTTCCGTAATACATCGGGGACAATATAATTGTGCTCAATAAACAGTGAGGAGAAGAACTGAAATACGAGCGCAAAAAAGAGAATGAAAGCGCCGGTTCCTCTTACGTCTGTAAGCAATTCGAGGATGAAATAAGAAAAGCCGATCGAAAAAGCCAGAATCGAAAATATTTCGAATTTGTTTGTTATCGGTGTATGGTCGAACTCGATGGTTCGGATTATCAGATAGAATAAGTGGGTTATCAGAGTAATGAAAAGAAAGATTCTTTTTGAGTTGGCTAGAATTTTCTTCTCATTTATAAAATCGATTGTATATGCCGTAAATGTAAAAAGGTAGGCAAAAGGTAATATTGTATTTAACAGCTCTAAAGTTGAGATCATAGTTTATTTAGTGTCTAATATCATTATTATTGATAAATCAGTAAAACTTCGGGTAACAAATTTAAGAATTTATTGGTCTAAAAACTTATGGTTATAAGGGGAAATTGATGCAGAAATTGAAGACTTCGAAAAAAAAGGGAAGCCTTGCTTCCCTTTTTAAAAGCGGCAGTCCGCCTGAGGCGGACTACCGGTTATTTAAGGAAAATCATCTTTTTGGTTTCGGAATATTTTCCGGAATTAATTTTATAGAAATAGATACCGCTCGCAAGCAGGGAATTATGTAATGAAAATTGAGACGTGTATGTTCCCGGGTGTTTGAATTCATTAACGAGTGTGGCAACCTCATTGCCGAGCAAGTCATATACTTTCAGTGTTACGAAACCGGCTTCCGGAATTGAATATTGGATTGTTGTAGAAGGATTGAAAGGATTGGGATAGTTCTGTTCAAGAGAGTAATTTACAGGAATTTCCTCCTTAATGTTTATAGATGTAACAAGCTCACTCAAAGGTCTTTTATAAACACCATATGTGTTTGTGCCGGCATACAGGTAATTATCCATAACTTCAATGCAGAAGACATCCGAGGGCAAACCTTCATTCTTAAGAACCCAATTAGCGCCTCCGTCTTTGCTGCTGTAAACATTGGCTCCGGAAGCAACATAGATATTATTATTACTATCAAAAGTAATAGCATAAATTAAAAGGTATGTCATGCCATTATTACTTTGCGTCCAGGTTGCACCATTATCATTTGATATGTAGACTCCGTCACCCCATGTACCGGCAAATATTTTATTATTATTAGCTTTAATTGTAATAATATTTTTCCCTTGCAGACCAATCTGGCCCCAGGTGGCTCCATAATCTGTAGTAGAAACAATTCCGGCAGATGTAGCTGCGAATAACTTAGTCCCGACAAATGTAAGCATGTTTATATTTCTAGCTGTCAGGTTATTATTTGTTACAGTCCACGTTGCACCATTGTCATTAGAGACATAAACGCCATTAGTTGCAGTCCCGATAAAAATTTTATTATTTCCTATTGCAGCTGTGTATACATTTAACAAGTCCGCATTATTACTTGTAAGCGGAGTCCAGTTAACTCCGTTATCTACGGATCTGAATAATCCCCAGCCGGCGGTAGCGGCATAAATGTCGTTGTTGTTATTTATAAGCTGGACAACATTACTTACTGACGGATAACTATTATTCCATGTCGCGCCTCCATTGGAGGTATTATGAACACCACCCGAATAATAAGCCCCGGCAAATAAAGTTGAGCCCATTCTAAGAAATGTTTTTATTGTAGAATTAGTTATTCCTTTATTGCATTGAGTCCACAAAGCTCCATTGTTTGTTGATCTATAGATTCCTCTGTTAGTAGCAGCAACAAAAATAGTATTGCCGATTGCGGCAAAATTATTTGAGTAATCAGATAGAGTTCCGGTGTTGGTTTTTGTCCAATTAGTTCCACCGTTTGTAGATCGATGTATCCCGGCATCGGTGCTTACAAATAAATCAGTACCATTAGAGAATATTCTTCTTCCACTTGTAGCCTGCAAACCCTGGTTAACCGCTGTCCAGTTTTGTCCGTTGTCTGTCGATTTATGAACCCCGCCGTAACCGCTGCACACATAAACATCATTCCCGATTCTTGTAAATGATCTGAAACTGGATGAGTTTGCAGTTATTCCTGTATTTGCCGTTTGCCAGTTTACTCCCTTGTCCGAAGAAGAAAATATTCCGGTATTAGTACCTATATATATCTTCGAATCAGTTACCAGAATTGCCCAAATAGTTTTATCTGCAATTCCCGATGTATAAACAGTCCAAGTTGAACCTTCATCACCGGAACGTGCAATCCCGGAACCATGTAAAGCCGCATAAAGATATGTTCCGTCGTATGCAACAGCTTTAACATCATAAGTATTATTCGGCGGTTTAATATTCTGCCAGCTGTCGCCGTTATTTGCTGAAATGAAAATATCGGTACTAACAGCAGCAACAATTTTTTGCCCGAGCAGACAAAAACCAAATACTTTTCCCGGATATTGAATTCCACTATTTGCCGCTGTCCAGTTGTCTCCATTATCAACCGATCTGTAAATGCCGCCGTTACCGGCCGTACCTGCAAAGAGAGTAGTTCCTTTTGCAATAAGCGGATCGATATTTGTTTCGTTTGGACCACCGGTAAGAACCCACTGTGCATTAAGTGCTGATACCAGAACAAAAAAAACAACAGTCAATAAAGAAAGATTTTTTTTCATGATAGATTCTCCAATAATTTATTTTTTACATTTATGTTGATCATCATTTTAATAGGACTAATTTTTTAACAGAATTGAAATATTGTGACTGAAGTTTGTAAAGATATACACCGCTTGATAGCTGCAAATTATGATTAGAAAATTCGGTGTTATAAAAACCGGGCTGGAGGAATTTATCTACCAGGGTAATCACTTCATTCCCGAGCAGATCATAAATTTTTAATGTTACATGACCCGCCTGAGGTATTTGATATTTAATAACAGTAGAGGGATTAAACGGATTAGGGTAATTCTGTTCAAGCAGATAACCGGTTGGGATATTGTTCTCAGAAGCAACATCTGTTATCAGTTCAGACAGTGGCCTTTTCCAAACGCCAAGCCCGGAAGTCCCAGCATACAGATAACTAGAGTTATTCAGCAACGAGTAGACATAGATTTGACTTGAGACAGGCAAACCGGTATTAATCGTGTTCCATGTACTTCCGTTGTCACTTGAGAGATAAATACCATAACCTGTACCCGCAATGATATAGGTGTTACTCTTAAATAATGAATAAATATTGGTTACCGGAAGAGATATTTGGATCCAGTTCCCTCCATCGTTACTGGAGTAATATATTCCACCGCTGTTTGTTCCGGCATAAATTGTCTGCCCGTAGACTAATATACACTGAATATAAAGATGACCAGAATTAATTCCGTTGCTTGAAGCGGTCCAGGTACCTCCATTATCTGAAGAAATGAAGATCCCGGCTCCTGTACCGGCAAATATTTTTGAATCTTTTTTTGCAAGTGTCAAAACGGACTGGTTGGTTAATCCGGAATTAACAGGAGCCCAGCTCGTTCCATTGTTATCAGAACGGAATACGCCACCCCCATATGTTCCTACAAAAATTTTATTATCAAGTGAAAGCAGACTGGAAGTGAAAACGTTGGTAAGTCCGTTGTTTGTTAAAGCCCAGGATGCCCCGTTATTTGTTGATATGTAAACTCCGCCACCGACAGATCCTGTACCGGCAAAGAGAATTGAACCGCTGGAAATTATAGATCTCACAACCTTGTTCTGCAGGTCATTAACTGCTGTCCAATCGGTTCCGTTATTATTCGAGACGAATAATCCGCTGGTTGTAGTTGCATATAACCTTGTGTCAATAGAATTAATTGAAGATACTGATGGGGTTGTAAGGCCATTATTCTTTTTTATCCAGGAAACACCGTTATCTGCAGATAAGAATGTACCCATTGATGTCCCCGCAAAAACATTTGTTCCGCTTACTGTAAATGAATATACAGACGGACAAATCTGTTCAGGTGTAATCTGGTTCCAGGTATTGCCGTCATTTATGGTATAATAGAGCCCCTCACCGCTGGTACCTACCAGCATGGAATTCCCGGCGAAAGCAATGGAGCGGATTTCAGTAGTAGAACTGGGAAAGTTTATTAACGTCCAGGCTGATCCATTGTTTGTAGTCTTGAAAAGTTTTCCACCAGTGCCCCCGCAGTAAATTGATGAACCGTTAACAGCTAGCGCGTATAAATTATAATTAGTTATCCCGTTGTTGACCGGATTCCATGTAGTTCCATTATCAGTGGAAAGCAGAACACCCCCGCCGAGTAATGAAGCAAATATATTGGAGCCGCTTACAACGATCGAATAAACCGATTGAGTGCCGTTATAAACATTCGACCAGTTGCTGCCGTTGTCGTTCGATCTGAAAATTCCGGTAGTTTGTGTTCCGCAGTAAATTGCCGTGCCGTTAAATGCAAGGGACTTTGGATATGTAATATTGACCGAAGTGTTGAGTTTAGTCCAGTTTGTCCCATGGTCTGTTGATCTGATGATTCCCGATTGAACTCCAGCATAGACATTTGAATTGCTAATAGCAATTGTACCCGGCCAGTATGTATCAAAAGTACTGGAATTAACATCACGCCAGGATGTGCCGTTATCTGATGAATAGTAAATTCCGCCGCCCCAGCTTCCTGCAAATATACCAGAACCATCGGAAGCTATTGTATAAATTGTTCCGCCGGAAAGGCCATTACTCGATTTCACCCATTGAGCTGTTGATATTGAATTAAATAACAAGATCAGGACAGATGACAAAATGATAATTCGGTTGTTCATTTTCTTATCCTCTATATAATTTTGTTAACGGTTGTTTTTTCAATTTTGGCTTTTAGTTCTATCAGGTTTTCCTTGTTAAGGTAGTCCAAAGCACCGGCATCAAGAGCGGCCTGTTTGTACTCATCTTCCGGCAACTGGCTTATTACAATAATTTTTGAAGCGGGTGATTGTTTTCTGATCTGCCGTATAGCTTCGAGCCCGTCCATTCTCTCCATCATAATATCCATCAGTATCAGATCCGGATTTTCGTTTCTTTGAATCGTAACCGCGTCTTCACCGTCGCTGCACTCTATGATAAAGGGATTATCAAATGATTTTTCGAGAAATCTGCGGATTACGTCTCGTATGAGAGGGCTGTCGTCTGCAATCAGGACTTTCAAGTTGTGGTTCCTTTCTTTTCACACGCAAGTTATTTTTTGCCAGGGAGGAACGAAATAGAGAGAAATTCTCAATTTGAAATGAGTAGAACTACTTAGATAAAATGATTGAGGTTACTGTAAGAAAGAGGAATTTAAATAAAGTGATAAAAGGATTTCCTCTTATAGAAGGTTTTTATTTTCAATAGCGAAAAGAAGCAGTTTGTTGTAGCCGCTCAATCCCAGCTTATGTGAAATATTATTCCTGTGATTCTGAACGGTACGGAAGCTTACAAATAGTTCGCCGGCTATCTGAGCGCTCGTCTTGTTCTGCGAAATCAGTTTGAGAATCTGGATCTCGGCGGGTGTCAGTTTTTTAAGCATTCCTGTAATATCATTTTCCGGTTTCGGTTTTTTTCTATTTAAAATCATACTATCTACCAGTTCCTTGCTCACATAGAACGAACCTTTCATAACGGCGTTTATACAATCAATTATTTCAATATCGGTCGAATTTTTCAGAAGGTAGCCGTGGACTTCACTTTCCATCGCCTCTTCAAAATATTCCTCCTCGCTGTACATTGTAAGAATGATCGGACGTGTAGGAAGGTTCTGTTCGAATATTTTAGCGGCAATTTGAATGCCGGATAAACCGGGCATCGAGATATCCAGAATAGCGACAGCGGGCTTTTTCGTTTTTATTATTTCCCAGGCTTCATTTCCGTTCCCGATACTGTAGCATACTTTCAAATGCTTTTCTTTATGAATTATTTTTATAAGCCCTTCCCTGTAAACAGGATGATCGTCGGCTACTAAAATTTTTGTCTCTTTTTCCATTTAGTTTAGATTGAATGTGAGAAGTATTCTGGTCCCTCTTCCAATTTCCGACTCAATTTTTAATTCGCCTCCCAGAATCCTTGCTCTTTCGTTAAGACTTTTTAAGCCGAGGCCTTCGGTTGTATTGGCTGCGAATTCCGCTCCGGAAAAATTAAAACCTTTTCCATAATCTTCAACTCTTACTTTTATTAAATTCTCAGACTTCAAAATTTCAATAAGTGCTTTTGACGAGTTCGAATGTTTTACGATATTATTGAGCGACTCCTGAATAATCCTGTATAAATTGATCTCCCTGTCTCTGCCTAAGAGTCCCGTTATATCATCAGTTATCAATTCAATAGCGATATTGCTCGATGCCGATATTTTGTTGATCATAGACTGGATAGCCTTGTTAAGCCCGAGTCTTTCAAGCTGATGCGGATGAAGATTGGAGGAGATTTCCTTCACTTCGTTGATCGAATCTTTTATAAGGTCGGAAATATCATTTATTTCCGCCGGATCGGGTATCCCGTTCAGTTGGTATAATGCCAGCCGGTTTTTGATTACGAGAAGATTCTGGCCTAAGCTGTCGTGTAGTTCCTTCGATAACCTTTTCCGTTCATCCTCCTGCGATTCTATTAACATTTTCGAAAACTGGTCCCGGCGGTTCTTCTCCGCTTTAAGTCTTTTAACTTTGGAATTGAAAAAACCGAATAGAGCGGCAATAATGAGAAGAGCAGCCAGTATTCTGAAGTATGAATTTTCCCAGAGCGGGGGAGAGATATTTATGCTCAAACGGATTCCTTTTTCATTCCAGATCCCGTCGTTATTCGATCCGATAATTTTCAGATTGTAGCTGCCGGAAGGGAGGTTTACAAAATCGATTACAGAACGTTTACCAAGCGAGACCCAGTCTTTGCTGTATCCTTCCAGGTTATACTTATAGTTGTTGTTCCCGGGATTGATGTAATTGAGTGCGGCGAATCCAATCGATAAATTATTCTGATCATAATCAAGTTCGATACTTTTTACCTGCGTTATATCACCGGTGGTAAAATAATCCGTGCCGTTGATTTTCAGTGAAGTCAGGTAAACCGGTGGAACGATAAGATTTTTTTTGATCTGATCCGGATTGAAAAAAATATAACCCGACCTACCCGGGAAATAAATATTTCCTCGGCGGTCTCCGGATGCGTCGCCAAGGTAAAAATCGTATCCGTCCACCTCCTGAATCATCGAATAAAAATCAATTCTGCCGCTCATGGGATTATAATTTCCGATCTCGGAATTCAAAGTAGAAAACCATAGTGCTCCGTTTCTGTCCATTATCAAAGAAAATATTGAGTGCTCACTGTTCCGGTAAACAGATTCAAATCTGTACGGTTTCTTTGTCAGATCAATTCTTCCCAATCCTCCGAAAGTCCCAAGCCACAGAACATTCGTATTATCTTTTATCATACATGTTACACTGTTCATCTGCTCTGTGGAGTTTTCATTATCGCATCTGATTATTTCGAAGAGGTTTTTTTCAAAATTGATATGCTGCAGACCTTCAGAGGTTGCAAGCCAGAGATCATTATCTTCTCCAATAATAATGTTGTCAATAAAATTACTTGCAATACTTTTATCAGGTCCTTTATCAGGCTGAAATCTTTTAAAAATAACATGATTACTATTTTTGGATACCGAGCTAATCATATTTAAGCCGCCGTTCCAGGTGGAAATCCAGAGATTTCCGTCCCTGTCTTTTACTATTGAACGGATAAAGTTGCTGCTTAAAGTAGTAGTATCAGCCGGGTTATTTAAAAAGTTACGGAATGAAAGTTTGTCCCCGGGGGAGAAATTATCTGGTAATGTGAATCTTGTTATCCCTCCGCCCCAGGTAGCAGCCCACCAGGTATTACCGTCGATAAAAAACTTTACTATTTCCTCATTACGGTGGTGTGGTCCGGATTTCGGCGGATTATAATGGAAATATTTTCCCGTCCGTGCATCACGGATATCAATGCCCTTTGAGGTTCCTATCCAGAGATTCCCGAACTTATCCTCTAAACAGTGATTGACAATATTGCTGCTGATAGAGTTTGGAGCATTAATATCCCCGGAAACTTTTGTAAACCGGTTCTGGGAAGTATAAAGTTCGCTAACTCCGCCGAATGTGCTGATCCAGAGTATTCCCTGTGAATCGAGTAGAAGCTTATTAACGTGGTTATTTGTAAGTGAATAAGGGTTCTGAGGATTATGAAAATACCTTGAGATTAAATTCGATTTTAAATTGATTCGCGCAAGTCCTTCTATTGAACCCGCCCAAAGCAAAGTATCGTTCTGTAAAAGTAGAGATGTGATCCGGTCGCTCGGAAGGGAAGCGGGATTCTTTTCTTTAAATCTCCAGTTATAATAAGAGAAATTATTGATGTTTATTCTATAAATTCCTTCACCGGCAGTTGCAATGAATATGTGGTTTGAATCCGGTGACGAGATAATTGAAGATACCTGCTGGAGAGGAGGAAGGAACCTCTCCACTTCATCGAAAGAAAAATTTCCGGTTTCCGGATTAAACCGTAATAAAGTTCTGCTGTACATACCGAGCCAGAAAATCCCTTTTCTGTCTTTGAGAAGAGTTAAAATCCTGTTGCTTACATCCATACCTCTAAAGTTTGAAGGCAGCAGGAATTCTTTTTTCAGGTTAAATAAACTGTCGGTTAGTATTAATCCATTTTCTATACCTAACCAGTATCTGCTATCGGACTCTTTATAAATAAATGAGGGGTTTCTGCCTTTCAGAGCAGAGTTATTATTACTTATATTCTCAAATCTTCCTGTTGAATACTTGAAAGAGAAGAGAGAACCGTTATAACTAATAAAAATGAGTTCGTCAGAATTTTTTTCAAAGATAAAAGTAAAATTAGATTCGGTAAGACCCTGAGTAGAAGTTCCAAGGCTGCTGAATGTTGTGTTTCTTACACCATCATAACGGCAGATCCCGAAATCTGTAGCAAACCAGACAAATCCCTTAGAATCCTTTAATATATGTTGAATTCTATTGGAGGGTAATCCGTCTTTTATTGTAATGTTGTGGAATCTTCTCTGGGCTGGTGAATCAGTAGAAAAAACCAGTAGTGAAATTAAGATTATAAAAATCCGGGCAATGGATCTTTCCAAGGAAATAGTCCTAAAAACTAATAGCAAATTACGGGTTTTTTAACTACTTGCAATAGGAGTGAGGGTAATGAAAATAAATGTCCTACACTTTAATGTGTTGTAATAAAATTTTCTATCCGTTCAATTGAGAGTTGAATTGTTTTATTGAGGGGTTCCAGCTCATGGAGCTTCTTAAAGTATTCAAGAGATTTTTTCTCATCGCAGTAGAGCCAGATAATAGCGAGGATAAGAAGATGATCGAAGGAGGATTCGAGATGTAGATTTTTATCCTCAATTTTTTCGATCAGTTCGGCACAGGGGCAATCGTCGAGTGAGGGATCGGTATTGATAATAAACTCAATATTTTCGTTCAATAGATAAATGAAGAGTTCTATCGCCTCTTTGATTTTACCGGTTTGTGTATAGCAGATAAGAAGTTTTTTCATAACTGAAATATTGGAAGGATCCTTTAAATAGACTTCTTCAAGTTCATTTTGAGCGGCAGGGTAATTCCTCGCCATAAAAAACTGATTTCCCAACATTTCACTCATTTGCTTCCCGTCCTGTAAACCGTTCACTGGAAAGTATAGCCCTCCATTTTCATGAAGGGCTAAACTCTTTATCTACTATTTTACAAATGGATATTCTTTACATTCAGTCTGTTTCCACTGTGTAAGTCCGTTTGTTCCCATCCAGTCGTAAGACATTGTATTAACACCAAAAGATAATGATTTTGCATCGTATCCCATTACTTTTAAGATTGCAGCTGTCTGTGCAGATGTCTGACCTGTATAGCAGTAAATTACTACGGTCTTATTTGTTGGAAGAGTCTTTAGATTTGTCGCAAGTGCTAAGTCCGACTTAGGTGTATACTGAATAGCTCCTGTTAAATGCCCTAAAGCGTAATGATTTGCAGGCCAGTAATTTACAATGTAGTAATTGGATAAATTTCCGGTTACGGTTGTCCAGGTTGTACTGATATCACCAAATGGATTTGCTGATGCCAGTAAGGCATTAATTCTTGCTTCCAGAATATCTTTTCCGGTTGTTTTACCTGTATTTAATGTAGGCAGACTTCCTGCAGCTCCTTTAGGATAGCTGGTAGTAACAAAATTAGTATAATTGTTTCCGATATTCGTAGTCCAGTTTGTAGCTACCTGGCTGTTCCATGAGCACATTCCGAATTTAAGAGAGTAAACATTACTATATCCTAATAGTCTCAGTAAAGCTGTAGCATATCCTGAAGTTTGACCGGAGTAACAAGCAACAACAATTCTATCGTAACTTGTTGCATTGATGCTTTTGATATATGTAACGAGATTTCCTAAGGTAACATTAACAGCACCGTCAATACGGCCTTTCCCCGTAAAATCAGCAGCTGATCTTACGTCAATAATATGCAGTTTGGTCGGATTGGATAACTGCAATGCTCTTACATCGTCTGCAGAGATGATGGCAGGATTTGCGGTGTTGAGGTAATTCCCGTTTGCTTCGAGATATTCAACAAGAACCTGTGCTTCGTTAACCGGAGTGGTTGGTTCAGTACCGTTATCGTCACTGCTGCAGGCGGTACTGATAATGAATAATGGAAGAACTAGTAAAAGATAATATAATTTGCGTAGTTTCATTTGTACAACTCCCTTCTCTGTTTTTGTTATTGATTATGTTGTTAAATACTTATTGAACATTCCATCTGGGCGGAAGTTTTCCGTCAACAGTTATGCTTTGCGTCGCAGTAATCTCCCACGACTCGAGATCACTTCTAAATAGATACAAATTCTTGTTCCTGTATGTCCCGTCGTTTTCTTTAATGATATGACAAGCGTCGTAACATGGTTTTCCCGTAGCAACTTTTGTCCGCGTTGTCCACCTGATTATATTATGCGGCGTAGCATATTTGTAAGTAGGAGCCACATTGAAATTAGCCAGGTTGGCAATGCCGTAATTCTTCCAGCTGTCAGGCGCCATCAAAGATCTTCTAAGCACGGCGTACTTGTAAGGACGTGTAGCAGTAATCGGATTCATACCGATTTTGAATCCCTGATATGAAGGAACTCTTGCACCATCGCCTCCGATATGACAGCTTCCGCAATTATTATAGTCCTGCGAATGGCATGTGTTACAGCTGAATGAACTTAAATGTGCTGCGTGATAAGCATTGGTGTTCGATAAACTGCTATGACAATCAGTACATTTCGGCAGCAGGGGCATTTTGTACCTTTGATCATAAATGTTTCCGTCACCATGGATTTCATTTTGAGTATGGCATCTGATACATGTGAATTGCCGGCTTGTTAAATGCACATCAGGAACAGTTCCGGTTGCCTGACCAAAATAGGCATGACCTCCGCGGCTTACATGACACGTAACGCAAACATTCCGCATATCAGGAGTTTTAGTAAATGCATGTCCGTTTGCCAGTCCGCCTCCTCCTGCCTTCGGCCTATTAACATGGCAGTCACCGCAGGATGCATGGCACTTACCGCAGTTTGCATTGTATCCTTCCTTCATTAATTCGGATAACTGACTGAAGCCCGATGGAATATTAGGTAATCCGGCACGACGCAGAACCATCGACTTTTGGCCCCATCCCTGTTCATGAAGACTGTTTTTAGTTCTCTGAGCGATATCAGTATGGCAGGCTGCACACTTTTGTTCGGAATACGCAGAAGGTTTCTTAATGAAGTCACCTGAGTGAGCCTGAGCTTTGTTATCTGTTCCGTCAACGCCATTGTGGCATGAAGTACAGGGCATCTTACCATGAACATTCTGTTTGAAAGCCTGATAACCATCGCCACCCAGATAAACACGATCGTATGGTTCGATATGAGGTGTTTCACCTCCGCAACCACCACCACCTGTGCTTGGTGGGTCCGGCGTATAGACTCGCTTAAGATTTTCATAACTGGTATGGCATCCTTCACAGGAAGCTACAGATTTTGCAATTACCTGTTCGTCACCAGAAATCGGTTCTTCAGTCCGGTCTTTGCATCCCAGAATTGCAAGTGAAAAAATGACTGCTGTAGTGAAGAGTAGGAATAATTTCTTTTGCATGACAGTTTCCAATTTTATCAGAAAAGTTGATAATTAATTGCAAAAGAAATGCCACTTTAATTCACTTCATTTTATGACAAAAAGAGCGGCCTATTGAAACAGTGTGTTTCGACCGAGAAATTTGAAAAATTAAATAGTCTTGTTTTTTGAATGATTTGAAGGAAATACGATAAATGAAACGAAATGTTTAATTCTTGTTGAATGAAACAAATTATTCAACAATTTTCAGTTCTTTCATCCTGCGCCAAAGTGTAGTTCTTCCAATTCCAAGGTCCTTTGCAACCTTAGTCTTATTCCACCGGTGCTTTTCAAGTAAAGCCAGAAGATCTGTTCTCTCCCGATCGTGGGAAACGATCCTTGCCGGTATGTTCATTCTAACAG
Organism: uncultured Melioribacter sp.; assembly: GCA_964532065.1. GTDB lineage: Bacteria > Bacteroidota > Ignavibacteria > Ignavibacteriales > Melioribacteraceae > DSXH01. The sequence goes on along the minus strand of CAZHHG010000007.1, from coordinate 60,144 downwards.
CTGGTTGATTATCGAGAAGTGAAGATGGGAGTTTTGATGGAATTATTTTATTCAGCTTTGTAGTCCTGACGAATGCATATTCAATTGCATTCTCGAGCTCTCTTATATTCCCAGGCCAGTTGTATTGAAGCAGTAATTCAAGAGCGCTTTCATCAATTTCAGTTATTTCCTTCTTATAGATAAGAGAGAATTTATTAAGAAAATGTTTTGAAAGAGGGACAATATCTTCAGGCCGGTTCCTTAAAGGAGGAACTTCAATCGGAATAACATTGAGACGGTAAAAAAGATCTTCTCTGAATTTACCGTTCCTGAGAGCATCTTTAATGTTAATATTTGTAGCAGCAATTATTCTTACATCTGTATGCCGTGAAAGGGATTCGCCGATCCTTTCGAAAGTCCCTTCCTGTAAAACTCTTAGTAATTGAATCTGTGTCTGTAAAGACATCTCGGCAACTTCATCCAGAAAGATTGTGCCTTTATCGGCTAATTCGAAACGGCCGGCCCGGTCTTTAATTGCATCCGTAAACGCACCTTTAACATGACCGAACAATTCACTGGCGAGCAGGTTGGATGGAAATACAGAACAATTGAATTTTATATAAGGGAAATCAACACGGTTGCTCGACTTCTGAATAGCATTCGCGACAAGTTCTTTACCTGTACCGGATTCTCCATGAATGAAAACCGGTGCGTCCGAATCTGCAATCTCCTGTATCAGGTTGAATATGTTCTGCATCTGTTTGCTGTGACCTATCATCGAATGGAACTGAGTCTCTTTTTGAAGATTTAGTCCAATCTCTTCAAAAATACTTATGTCCCTGAAGGAGACAATTCCGCCGGTCGGTTCATCATTTTCATTATAAAGAACGGCCGCATTAAGCTTTATTGGTTTGCTCTCACCAACACAATTTTTAATATTCGATTCAAAATCATAAATATTTTTTCTTGACTGAAGTACTATTGCTATAGGACATTCCGAGAAACAGAATTCAGACTGGAAGACATGCTTACAGAATTTGCCCATCACTTCTTTGCGATTATGACCTGTAATTCTCTCTGCAGCTTTATTAAAGAAGTTGATCTTAAAATTTTTATCTACTGTAAAAACACCTTCAGCAATAGAATCGAGTATATGATCTTTAAGGTTTTCGTTGAATGACATATTGTTTCACTGTTTCAAATTGTTTCAATAAGAAGTAAAAAAAAGCCGCATTTATGCGGCTTAAGTAATTTTATTATTTACTTTCTAATTTCCGAATACGTTTACTACTCCGTTGATATGTTTTGTTTTATCAACAATTTTTCCCTGACTGTCTACTATTCCGCGATGGCAAGTTCCGCACGATCTTAACTCAGAATCCATATGCCCTGTGGGAGGAAGTCCGTGACAGGTACCGCAGGCATCCTGTGTCCCATCAACTTTTTTCCAATCGGGACTGAAATTATTGCCTACCATATAATCTGCCGTATAGACAAAAGGATAATTAGAATTTGCTTTTGCAAAAGAGAAGTTACCATGGCAGTAAGTGTTTGAACACAAGTTTGTTCCAAAGTTGTACGCCGAAGCAGATTGTCCTTTATTAGCTATCGAGCCGAATACAATTTCCGATAAAGTTGTTCCGTCATTAACATGGCCAGCTGTAAATAATCCTCCCGGGACTTTGTGACATTCGTTGCATAACACTGCCGCACCGATTTGAAGCGAGTAAAGATGTGATGCATGCGCGCCTACACCGGGTGAGGAAGTATTAACAGACCGGGATAATGATCTTGGAGGTGCAATACGGTTGATATTGCTGAAATCACCGTGACATGTATTACAGGCTTCGGGACCATTCGGATTCTTATGACAGGAATTACACGTTGGGCTGATAATGCCCCCATCATAATTGGAGCCATGACACTGAGTACATTGCTCCATATTCCAGGATCGGGCCTCAATAAAACTACCGTGAAATGCAGAGCTGTTAGGATTCATAATATCGGCAGTATGTACGGTAATTCCGGGATGGCAATTATTTGTGGAACATCCAACCCGGGCAGTTCCGCCTCTGTAGTCTGATGAATGGCACTCTTTGCAAGATTCCATCGAGTTGTTTACAAGTTTGCGACCGTGGAAATTATCGGAGCTCTTTTTCATGAAATCGACACCATGCACACTTATATTTTCTGCAGGTGTAATCTCATCCTGTATTTCACTGCAAGCATTAAAAACTAAACCGAGCATTAAAACTATTAACAGGTAAATTTTTGTGTATCTCATAGTTTTTCCAAGAAATTAAATTTTAATTGTGACAGTAACCGCAGAACCCGACTCCCTTATTCCCATCCGGTTTTGCATTTGCATCAATATGACACGAGAAGCAGACCGAATTAAAATCATTATGCCAGTCGCCGCCGCTAGTATTTTTCATAAAACCGCGTAAATGAGTTTTAGGATTCGTTCCTTTAATACCATCATTATCAACGTGGCAGAGAATGCAATTCGGATCGGCACCCTGAACATCATGACAGGCAGAGCATCTTTCAATATCCTTTTTAGCGACCTCAGCATGCAATCCGCCCCCAGTACCTACTCCAATTGTTACAAAGTTCGGTTTCTTATGATTACTTGGTACTATTCCACCCATCGCAAAATCACTCTTGGCAGATGCATGGCATTCAACGCAGAAGGTCTCCGTCTGATGACAGGTCTGGCACTGAGCAGATTTTTCGTCGGCATCAATTCCGTGTGTAAAACGGTAATTCAAATCATGGACTCTTGTAATCTGTTGTTGTTTAACATTATCTACATATTTGTGAGGGGAATAAGGTGTATAGAAATCCTTTGCACTGTTTGCTTCGGTAATCATTGTCGTTGAAGCATGACAAGCTTCGCAGAAAGTATTATCGTGGCACATTTCGCACTGGTTATTCATCGAAGCAGCTTTGAATTTATGCGATTTGAAAAATCCTACCTGTCTATGATCTTCCGGAATAAGATTTACAGTAGATATGTGACAGGTTTCGCAATTGTTGGTAGCAACAGTCTGATCATTATGACAAGTATAGCAGTTCGACATCGGAGGATTTACATCCTTCGATTCAAAACTGTATGCTACTTCGTCAACTCCCTTATGACATGCTGTACATTCCATTTTCTGGTCGGTCGTATGATATTTGTGATTGAACAGGAGTTCGGACTTTTCCAATATAAAAGGTTCCATCACATCTTCATAATGGCAGAAAGAACAATTATCGGTATCTTCAACATCATGGCAAGTAGCACAGACCGGTTTTTCCGGCAGCAGACGGTCGTTTAGCGAAGTGCTTTCCGGTACTCCGGTGTGGCACGATGCACAATCGGTAACATCTTTATGAACGGCATGTGAGAATTTTATTATGTCCTTATTGGTTTTACGAGGTTCATCGCTGTTGCCGGCATCGATTGCTGCTATTGTAAGAAAGAAAAAGATAAGCAGCGAAATTGTACTGTAAAGAATTTTTATTTTCATATCGTTCTAAAAGTTTGTATTGAAGAGGTGATTTACTTTTAATAGAATTCTCATATCGTTCTTGTAAATCTTGTTGTCGAAATATTGTCCCTGTAAATCGAAAGACCAGGTTCTCCACGGACGGAAATTTACGCCGGCCAGAAGGGAGGTAATGCTATTCGATTCAGCATCTTTCGATAATTTGTAATTTGTTAGAGATACTCCGATTGAAGGAGTAATCAATCCCTCAAAGAATGATCTTGCTGTGAAGATAGAAACAGCATCCATTTCTCCGGCATCTCCGAAATTCTTGCGGTAACTTAAACTGCCGTATTCGGACGATGCACCAATAGTAACACGCGAGGAATTTTCGTTTTCGAACAGAACGTTTCCGAACCGCGCAAAAAATGTTGCTACTTTAACTAAACGGTAATCAATGCCGCCTTCAATTTCCTGAGAATTGCCGAAATTGAAAACAGAAAAGATAGAGTTATAACGGATCTTCGGTTCGCGGTAATTATAATATGCATTGACTCCCAGATTATCTGTTATGTTAACACGTCCGTCGAATTCGATTTTTGATGTTGTATTGAAATTAAGATCGTATTCGTATCGGGTACTAAAATCGAAAAGTTCGTTCAGGGAGTAGGAGAGATCAGCCGAAACGTATTTATATTGATTTGATTTCGATTGAATTAATACTTTTATCGGATCAAGATCGCTGTTGAGTCGTAAAGCAAAGTAATCTTCCGCTTTAAAATTTTTATCGATATAGCTCACACCAACGTTCAAATTATCAAATGGCATTACTTCCAGACGGCCGCCCAGGACATAATTGTTGGCGAAATCTTTTGTCAATTCCAGCTTCTGGTATGCGGGAACGTTGCCGCCGTAATATCCGCTAAGAGCGAATCCGCCGTATTTCACCTTCATATTAACACCGTCAAATAAACCACCGGCAACAGGAGTAAACAGGGGCTGCCGGCCGAGTTTAAGTGTCACGGCACCGAAGAGTTCCCTTGCTTCTAGATACAAATTGTAGAAACGGAAACGGACATCCTGATCAAGAGCGTTACCGATGTTGGCTTCCATTCCGGTTCGGGTTCTTAGTGAAAAACTGCCGTAGTTTAAATTCAGGTTTAATGAGTTAAATGTTCTTATGAAGTTTTCTGAAGTGGTATTGTTATCGAATCTTTCAAATGTGTAGAATGATGATGTAAATCTGCCGTTGAGATTCTGGGCAGAATTTATCAACGGCAGAAAAAAAATGAACAGCCAAAAGATATGTTTTTTCATTTTTTAGCCTATATGTAATTATCCTTTCGGAACTGGATGAGCAATCTTAGCCCACATTTTTTCAAAATTAAATTCTTTGTAAGTAGGACTTTCAGGGTTATGGCATTTTACGCAACCTGCTTTAATTTCAGCCTTATCTTTCCAAACAATCAAACCATTCTTAACAGATTCTTCACGGCTTTTCATAATTTTCAAGGGTTTATAAGCAGAACCGGCACCATGGCAGGTTTCGCATTGAACACCGTCTTCAATTTTGAATTTAGCCCCGATTAATTTTTTATCTGTTACGTCGTATCCTGATGCATGGCATTTCAGACAGCCGGGGGAGTCGACTGCTTTCTTTCCGTATTTTTCCATAGCAACTTTATCTGCTTCCGGAGTCTGGAGAGTTTTATATGCATTGGAGTGTCCGCTTTCCTGCCAGATTTTTAATTGAAGTCCCTGTTTTTCTGTTTTATGGCATGTACCACATACCTGGCTTCCTTCGTAACCGAATGTCTGAGCGTATAGCTGAGTAGGAAGTACTAAATAAAGTGCAGCAATTATCAATAATGAATAAAACACTCGTTGGACCATGATATCCTCCCGATATTTAATTAATGAAATAAAAAAACAGCAATAATTCTTTTATTAAAATAGCTTATAAGAAATTAAGAGGCAATAATCTCTTTTTATTTCTCCTTTGGAAATTCAGTTGATTCTTCCGGATTTGGATTTAATTTTTTATCGAGCCAATCTCTTAATTCGGGATCGTTGTTTAACTCGCCATCAATAATCTGATCCGGATTCAATCCCTTTTCCTCTAACGCTTTTGTAAACAGTAATGTTGAATGGCTCATTTTTTTCAATTCTCTTTTACCTGACTGGTACTCTTTCCATTCTAAAACTACTCTTCTAAAATGTTTCTCATGATGATGCCTGTATGTGTCGAGCGTCATCTTACCATCTATCCAGGTTAAACTCATCGGGTATTCATGCGGATGGAAGATCACGAAGAACCAATGCCAAACAACGATAGCAAGTGTAGCTAAAATAGCTTCGTAGAAATGGATTAATTCACTCACTTTTATCAACCACGTTGGGGCCCAATTTCCAACTATTGTAGGGAACCAGAGAATGAAACCTGTAGCGCCCATTATTATCGTTCCCCAAATGAGTGCCCAGTACTCGGCTTTTTCTGTATAGTCGTATTTATCGTAACGGGGTTTACGTTTCTTTATTCTCAGATAGTAGAGGATAGAATCGCGTGCTTCCTGCAAGTCGCTTAGTTTTGGTATTAAGTTTAAGAGAACATCTCGTCCGCGAGGAGTGAATAATAAGTACCAGATGTGATACAAACCAACGGCTATCATTACAACAGCTGCACCGCGGTGAATATATGATCTTGCAATTTCAGTCATTCCAAGTGCTTGAAGCAATTCTGCCCACCAGCTACTATGATATTTAAGTGCAAATCCGGTTATAGCAAGTGTTATAAACGAAATTAGCAATAATAGGTGCTGGATTACTTCGTTCTTAGTAAATCTTGGAATTGTAATTTCTCCCTGCATATTTCTTCGTTTCTTTTTTACTTCGTAAATAAAGATTAGAAGATTGTGGAGAATCATTGTACCAATTACCGAAACAATGAGCCAGAAGTAGAGATTTGCAACGAAATTTTCAATTTTAGCCGATGTTTCATTCATTGTACGGTGTGAATAACTCTGTGAGAAAACAGGCGTTGCGTCAGGATGGCATTTTTGACACGTTGTTGTAACGTTTTCCTCACTTACAGAAGATTCAGGATGGTCACTCGGAAGAATTTTATGAACATTGTGGCAATCGATACACATTGCAGATTTTTCACTTCCTCTCATTACAGCAAGGCCGTGGTAGCTATCCTGGTATAGGGAAGCCTGTCCGCCTTCTTTTCCGAATCTTTCAGCTATACGCGGACTTTCATGGCAAACAATACATGTCTTCTCTTGAATTATTCTGGCTTCGCGTCTTTCATTTTCAGTTGTTATTGCCTGAATACCATGTTCACTATGGCAGTCGCCGCAGACCGGGGATTCCCGGAATCCTTTTTTTGCCCGTATCCAGTGGATCGACTGAGTATATTCGTCGGAGATTTCTTTGTGACACTTTCCGCACATATCCGGTGCGTTAAATGTCGATATTTTACTTCCGGGTTGGATTTTATTTTTAATATCGTGAACACCGTGACAATCGCTGCAATTCGGCGCATCAGTTCTCCCCTGAAGAACAAGTTTTCCATGAACTGATCGTGAATAAACAAATCCCGGATTCGGAAGAGCTATATCAAATTTCTTGGCAAGTTCCGGATTATCATGGCAGTTACCGCAAGTAGCGGCAATGTTAGTTGGATGTACTTTACTTGATGGATCGTCTACTTTTTTGATATCATGAGAACCATGGCAATCCCAGCATTTCGCTGCTTCATCAATCCCTTCGCTTAATGCAATTCCGTGAATACTTTCCCGGTGAATTTTTGCAACATCGCCGTGACATATATAACAGTCGGCAGATTGAGTAACATTTAGATTTTTAGGATGGTTTTTTAGGTTATTTGCAATGAAGTTATGACAGTCGGAACAATCCAGATTTTTATGAACTGAAGAGGGGAGCGTCATTCTTGTATCGATCGTTTTGTGGCAGCTGATACAATTGTTCTTATCAATTTTTGTCATCGCATGATAATTACCAACAAGAGTTGCCGATGTATGACATTTACCGCAGTAATCCTTTGTTTTTTGTCTGTTGTCAGTCGGGGGTTTTTGAATTTCATGATTTCCGTGGCAGGAGACACAAGAAGGCGGATTTTTAACCTTTAGCCTATGATGAATGTCAGAATTTACAGAACCAACATATTCCTCGTGACAAGTTGCACAACTTACTTTTTTCGCCCCTTTTTCGATATGCTCTTCATCAGTAACATCTTCATGACAACCCTGGCAATCAATTGCCTCCTTATGAACTGAATTAGCAATAGATGTTTCATGGCAATCGGAACAATTGAAGTCTTGTGCCAGTGTCGGATTAATTGTAAGAAAAAACAGACTTATTAATAAATAAACTATAGAAGATGATGACAAAATTCTGAATTTAATATTCAAATCGACCTCAACAGGGTTTTTTGTTGTTCAACATTTTATTACGTCAAAAATCATGCAGATATTAACCACTAGTTTTTATTCCATTTATCAATATTTACCGGATTTTATTTCAAAACTGGAAAAAATCTATCCGGGATATTGTCCTAATTCTCATAAATAAGATAACGGACTAATATATCTTTTCTCAAGATATTTAGATAAATCCTTTTTGTCAAATAAAGCTTCAAGGTAAAAGAAGCTCTACTTAATTATGATTGAGAGTGGGATCTATTGCTTGAATAAATCCCGCAGTAACACACTATTTCTTAAAAAATTCGCCTGTAATTATGTACCAGTCTTTTTCTTCCAGTTTTTCGATCTGACCCCACTGCAGTTCAAAGTTTTCGGGCATTTCGATTTTCGTAATTTCTTTAATTTGTTTAACGTAATTATCAATTTCATCCTGATAGAATGTAACCGCATTCTTTCCGATTTTAAGTTGTGTTAATTCGGAATCAAGTTTATCGGCGTCGATGGAACAGATCCAGTTCTTTTCGTAGGGTGTGAAGTCGAGAGCTTCCAGATCTTCTGCCAGCTCGTGGTTAATACTTTTTACCTGCCCGCTGATTGGGGATATGAACTGAATGGTTCTGTTCCCCTGCTTGATTGTGAATAGAGGTTGACCTTTCGCAATATTCATTCCGAGGTTAGGAAAATCGATTCCGGAAATCTTGCCGATCAGTTTCTTAGCAAAGTCGTCTATTCCGACCTTAGCAGTACCATCCTGACCAATGGAAGCCCAGCAATGTCCTTCTGAAATGAATACTCCACCGGGAATTGCAAATTCTCCTGCACCTAATTTCTCTTTTTCTGTTAAATGGGCAATATGAACTCTTGGTTTCAATTGTTTCTGAATCCGGTCCTGTCGCTTAATAAGGGATTTTTTGGTAAACTCAAGTAATTCATCTTCAGTGAACGGTTTTTGAACGTAATCCATAGCACCCAGTTTCATACAATCCACGGCTGTTTCAACTGTTGCATAACCGGTAATTATAATCACATCGATATCGGGACGGAGATGTTTTACAAGCTTTGTAACTTCAACACCGTCCATCTCAGGCATTTTAAGATCTGTAAAAAGAAAATCGTAATGAAGTGATTTTATAAGATTTGCGGCTTCTGATCCGGTATTAACTGTATCAACGGAATAACCGTCGAGTACAAGGATTTTCCTGAAGCTGTCGAGTATTACATCTTCATCGTCTACACATAAAATCCTGGCTTTAGGATTCGGAACATCGGCACGTTTCAACGAGACCGCTTCTTTACTGAAATCGAGGTTAATACTTTCATTCAGAACCTCTTCCCGTTCCTTACGGAGTTTTTTCTCGTTCATTTTTTTGATTGAGAATCTAATTACTACATCAGCCACAATAAATAAGACCAGTGCTAATATGAAGAGAGGCATAATATATCTCCTTGTTTTAAGTCCTTTTGTTATCGATCCGAACTACAGGGTGTTAGCAGGCTCTTTTCATAGTCATACTGACTCGGTATCATCCTGTAGAACCATCCCTGGAAGTAAGGATCTTTTTCAAGCAAAGTTATGTCATTTAATAATTTCTGATTACATACAATTATTCTACCGCTTATAGCGGAATAGAGCTGGTTAATAATCCCGTCTTCGGAAATTAATTTTATCAAAGGTTCGGCCTGATTCAGCATCGTATCGATTTCCAGAAATTCTATCGATTTTATGTTTTCAATCGTTTTTATAAAAATATCGGTTGCACCAACATAAACTGATCCATCATGAAATTCATTAACCCAGCAGGAATAACCCAGGCGAAAATATTTGGCCGGGCATGGCACGTGTACAATGGCCTGATTCCTGGCTTTTGATGGATCTGTCAGGTCACGGTACTTTAAACATCTTTTTATTACCCCGGTTATTTCATCGAACGTAAAAGGTTTCGGAATAAAATCGAGGGCGCCACCATAAAGTGATTTAACTGCGTTCTCTATAGTAGAATAACCCGATGTTATTACAACCGGCGTATCGATGTTCTTATTGCGAAGTTCCGACAGGAACTGGAATCCATCAATTCCCGGCATCATAATATCGCAAATAATAATCCTGTATTCTTCTTTTTCAATTTTGTTTAATGCAGTTTCAACATCCAGGGCAGAATCTGTTTTATAGTTATTGGTCTCACAGATTTTTCTAATTGAATCTATTACTACCTGCTCATCGTCAACTATCAATATTTCGGAAACTGCATTCATTTAATTCATCGGTAATTTAATAGAAAAAGTTGTCCCTTTACCCGTTTCACTTTCAACATCAATAGATCCGTTGTGGTTGTCTATTATTCCCCACACAATTGCAAGTCCAAGTCCGGTTCCTTTCTGACCTTTGGTAGAGAAGAAAGGCTCGAATAGTTTTGGAATGTTCTCTTGTGGTATACCGCAACCGGAATCCTGAATCATTATTTCAACAAACTTCCTGTCGCCGCCCCTGTCTATGAATTCCCATTTCTGCCAGTTGTCATTAAATGATGCACAACCGAGTAGATGACCCTGGTTTGGTAATATTATTTTGTAAACCGGTCCTCCGCATTCGGGGCATTTTTCATTTTTTTCGATTAAGGAAATGTCGCAAGTAGGACATGTTAAATTAATCGATTGATTTTTTGAAAGTGCTATGCCGAAGAAATGTCTGTTGCTTCCATAAGTGGGATCCAGATTTAAGAATCCCTCATTCCCATTCGATTTGATCTTAATATGGATTGACGGTGAACCTCCAATCTTAAATTCCTTGAATATGAGGTTGTGATTCTTAGAACATACAGCCGACTTAATTTGAGTATTACCCTTTGGAGAAAGGCTTGTAATTTTTGTCCGGATTTTTATAACTCCGCCTTTTTCTCCGATTGCATCTATTGCGTTGAGCAACAGATTAAGACAGACTTGCTGAATCTGGTTTGCATCAGCAGTAATCTTTGGAAGATTTTGATCCAGCTCGGTTTCAAGATTAATTTTACTGTATTTCAACTGATTATGTGCAACGGCTACCGCCCTTTTAATCACTTCGTTTATGTCTGCCGGACTTTTCTTGGGAGTAGATTGTCTAGCGAAATCGAGCAGGCCTTTAACAATCTCCCGACTTCTCATAGTTTCCCTAACAATTACATTTAAATCCTCCTGCATTTGAGGATTGTCTTTGGTCCGTTTCATTAAAAAGCTGCTGTATGTAAGCACGCCTGTAAGGGGATTATTAATTTCATGAGCTACTCCGGCTGCGAGTCGGCCTAGCGAAGCCATTTTATCAGATTGAACAAGTTGGAGCCGGGTTTCATCCAATCTTTTAATCATATGGTTGAACGACTTACCTAGGTAGCCTAACTCATCGTTGCCGAGATCTTTAATTGAATAATTAAGATTTCCTAACGCAACCTCATTTGTAGCCTTAACAAGCTCCTTTGCGGGATCATCCACCCATCTTTTCACAAAGAAACCAATTATAAAACCGATTACAGTAATCGATACTATTGCAAAAAGTAACACGCGCAGCTGGTTTTGCAGTAATTGTTCATCAATTGGTCCGAGAGAGATGCTTACATCAAGAACTCCAAGTACGGTTGCTTCCTTAGGGTGCGCATGGCACTCGGCTGCCCAACAGGATTTTTCATTATAAATTGGATTTACAATTCCCATAATACGAGTGGAATCCGGATGAAGTCTGAAGATTCTTGTCCGGTCTTTCATAGGAAGTTTTTCGAGTGGTTTATTCTCGGCATGGCATGCATAGCAGCTCTCAGCTTTTTTATCGAGCATACTCCCAATTTCGTCCTGACGGGTTGAATAAATTATCGATCCTTCTTTATTGAGTATCCTTACATCATGAATTGCCGGATCCTTTCCAATCGTGCTGATCGTTTCCTGAATGTGTTCCCTCTGGTTTAACAGCATGCTGTAGCGCATGCTGTTTTTAACCGTTTCACTTAATTGATTAGAATGTCTTTCCACTTCAGATAGCAACACATCATTCTGGGATTTTATGTTAAAATAAGAATAGACTCCGATAGTTATGATAGCCGTAAAGCTCACAACAAATATCAGCTTCAAACCTATTCTCTTAAAAATCCCTATTTCAGAAAGTCCTTTCATTCTATTTTTTCACCAGTTTTCCGGGCTTATCCTTTGGATAAGAAAGATCATCATGACAGTCGCTGCAGGAAGGTTCAGAATATGTTTTTTCTTTATGACAGCTTTCGCAGTCAACCTCAGAATGTGTTTCATCAAGAGCGAGACCTGTTATCTTGTGATCGAAGTTTTCACCGGACCAGCTGCCGTGACATGTAACGCATTCCTTGTTCAATCCTGTAAATTTTGAAGGTGTTGTATGGCACCTTATACAAGATAATTTTGAATGGAATTTCGATAGATCAAATCCGGTTGATACCTTATGACTAAATCCAGATACTTCCGAATTGGAATGACAAGTAGTACAGTTTGTTTTTGTTTCATGACAGCTTGAACATTTTTTATGCTGTTCCGCAAAATTCCTCTTTACGCTATCTGGTTTTTTGATCTGCGAGTGGCACTTTGAACAGCTTTCATTTGAATGACAGTCAGCACAATCGATTCCGAATAAATCTGTATGATCTTTATGATAGAAAGTAACGAATTTACCTTTATCTGTTTTAGTGTCGAATCTAATCTTATCTGGAGCCTTAATTTCTGGGTGGATTCGTTTTAATTTATTTTCCTGAGTCTTTACAGGTGTTGGTTTCGATTTATTATTAAGATCATGACATTCTATACAGTCTGTCTTTCCGCTCCAGGACCTGTGACAGTTCATACACTGCTGATGATAAGCACCTTTTAAATCCGGTTTGCTTATATCGGTTCTCTTTCGCGAAGTTTCATGACAATCTGAACAACCAATAACATTTCCGGGAGGATTATAATGATGGCAGGTTTTACAACCGCCGGTCATGTCGGACATTTCAGCATGAGCAAGGTGAGTAAATTTCACAGGCGCATAAATATCGGTATCGCGCAGTTTATCAATCACTAGTATTCTCGGTCCTTCCTCGGCTTTCTGATCTATTCTTACCAAACTCTCGCGCGGACATGGTTTAATACATGGATTCTCTTTTGTCGGTATTTCGCATGAATGACAATTAGAACAGGTAAGATTCTGATTTGCGTGCGTTGGACTCAATTTGGATTGAGCATTAAGTAGAAAAGGAATTGACAAGGTGACGAGTATTAGTAACTTTTTCATGACTGTGCACTCCTTATCGAGAATTTCGCTTTTGTACCGGAAGGTTGTGGAACGCTTATAATCGGGAATATCATTACAAAAGCTCTGAATAAAAGAATCTCTAAAGCAATAAATCCTGCTGTTACTGAAATTTCACCTATCGACGGTATGTAACTCTCGAATACATAGGGCGGATTGTAAGCCACTATGAAATTATTTAATCTGTTCAGAAATACACCGAAAATTACAAGGAATGCCGCTATTGAAAGTCCTAACGGCGACTTCTGAATTTGCGGAGATAAGAAAAGTCTTAATGGTACAACTACACCGATAACGATTTCGATTATGAACATCACACTTGCGGTATTGAACTCTGTTAAGTATACGAATGTCTGTCGAATTACCATATCTCCTATCTTAAATGAAAGATAGATTCCGAGCAGTGGGGCAACCATACTTCCGAGGTTTGACATGATGTGTGTTTCGGGCTTCAAATTAAATGACTTAGAGGTTAAATAAGATTCGAAGATTACCATCGGAAATCCGACGGACATAGCAGATAATAAGAATAGCAACGGCAAAATCGGAGTCTGCCATAAAGGATGCATCTTCTCTCCGGCAATAATCATTAATGTACCTAGAGAGGATTGATGGAGACATGAAAGAACAACTCCGGCAATAATGAAAATGAACATCGTTTTATCCAGACCTCTGTCCAGCGCTCTTAAAAGTCGATCAAGAGGATTATTGAATCTTTGGAAGAAGCCGGGAAGATTAACTCTTCCAATAAAACGTTCAGTTACAATTGGTAAAAACTCAATATATAGGACTGTCAGATAGATCATTACGCACATACCAACTTCGAAGAGAGCAGAGTTTCCATTCCACATGATAAGAGGGTGCCAGATATAATAGTATCTTCCAAGGTCGATTCCAACACTTGCTGCAACGAATGTATAGCCAAGCATCGCTGTTAACAATGCCGGTCGTGTTATTAAATGGTATTCCTCTTTATGCATTATATGACCCAGTGCAGCAGTTGTAAAACCACCGGCTGCAAGAGCTACTCCCGCTGCTACGTCTATTCCGATCCAGATACCCCACGGGAATTCATTAGATAAATTGGTTACTGCTCCAATTCCGAATATCAATCTTGCTAGAACAAATAATAATCCGATCACGGCAATAGCAGCAATTACTATTACAGTCGGAGTGAAATATCTCCTTGGCAGAGGGACTGCTTTCATATGCTCACTCATGATGCCCCTCCTTCTCTTTATTCGATTCAGCTTTTTTCTTATTTATCCACATCACGCCTCCGAGTAGAGCGTATAGAGCGATTGGAGGTACAAAGTATGCGAAGATTCCGTGTTGAATTGCTTCGCTGACGCCGGGGGCGGGATTTGTACCAAGTTTTGGGAACTGGAGATCAGCAAAATCCCTGCTTGCCAAATATAGCCATCCAGTCCCTCCAACTTCATATTCACCGTAAATATGGTTATGATATCGTTCGGGATATAGGCTGATTCTCTGATGAGCTAATTCAATCAGCGATTTTCTCGTTCCGTAAGTCAGAACTTCCATAGGACAGATTTCAACACAGGCAGGAAGTTTACCAACTTTAGTTCTTTCGAAACAGAAATCGCATTTGCGAATTTCTGGATGCCATGCTTTTTCAAATTCAAACGCAGGAATCTGAAAAGGACATGCTACCATACAGTACCGGCAACCGATACATTTATCCGTATCCCAGATTACCGAACCGTTTTCTTCTTTTGTAAATGCACCGACAATACAAGCTGAAACGCATGCCGGTTTGTCGCAATGCATACACTGAACTTTAACATTTACCGGAAAATCCTCAGTCCCTAACGGAGGATACTCATTAACAATTGTAAGTGCTTTATCATCGGGTCTTCGCATTTTTGCAAATACTGATCTGTCATCATAACTTTCAAGCGGAGCGGTGGGAAGGTCGTGTGCATTCTTACAAGCCCATTCACATTTTCTGCAACCAATACATACTGTCGTATCGACAAGAACACCCATCCTGTCTTCAGCAAGAATATTCTTTGGTCCGGCTTTAACGGACTTTGTAGAAAGTCCTGTTACCCCGGCTCCCACCAACGCAGTAGTTTTCAGAAATTTTCTGCGGGATTCATTCATTGTTTATTCCTCCATGGATTAATTGAACCTTAACGGTACAATTTGATTAAATTAATTGGAGTTTATTATCCATTTCTAACTTACAATTTTAAGAGAAGTTTGTCAATTTAAGCCTTACCAAAATTTCTCTTTCCCTCATTTTTGAAAATATTTTTATATCTTCATTCCCCAAATTTTAAAGCTGAGCAGTCTATGAAAAAAAATGAATCGACAGATATTGAAAAACTGAGAAAGTTGATTAACCGGGTTGATGAAGACCTTCTAACTCTCTTATCGGAACGCAGAAGACTTAGCAGGGAAGTCTTTCTAGCTAAAGAATCAACAAAAAGTCCCATCCGCGACCAAATGAGAGAAGAAGAACTCCTGAAACGCCTGATCAGACTTGGGAAGAAAGGGGGACTTGATTCAACTTACATATCACGGATTTTTTATGAGATCATTGAAGATTCTGTCCGCCTCCAGCAGAAATTTGTTCAGGGTTCGGCAACCGTAAAGAGCAAATCTGATCACCTCAAAATTGCGATCCAGGGAATACAGGGTTCATACAGTTATCTCGCAGCAAATAAATATTTCAGACATACTAAACATAAATTGGATTTTGAATTCAAAAAAAGATTTGATGAAGTAATTGAATCTGTTGAAAAGGGAGATGCTGATCTTGCTGTCCTTCCGATCGAAAATACTACTTCGGGCGGCATTAACGAAGTGTATGATCTTCTTTTAAATACTACTCTTTCAATAATCGGCGAAGAGAAATTTGAAGTGAAACATTGTCTTGTCGGAACCGTTGATTCAAATCTTCAAAAAATCAGAAAAATATATGCGCATCATCAGGCGGCTTCGCAATGCAGCCGTTTTATAGAGAGTATTAAAGGCGCTTCAGTTGAATATTTTTTTGATACCGCAATGTCCGTACAAAAAGTAAAAGAGGAGAAGAATAAATATTACACCGCAATTGCAAGCGAAGAAGCTGCTAAACTGTTCGGTTTGAAAATTTTGAAAAAGAATATTGCTAATCAGAAAGAAAATTATACACGCTTCCTGGTTGTTTCCTCAAAAGCTGAAATAGTTGATAAAAGAATACCTTGTAAAACTTCTCTTATAATGGCCACTTCTCATTTACCCGGATCTCTTGCCGAAGCTCTTAATGTCTTCAGGAAGTACAATGTTAATCTGACCAAACTTGAATCGAGACCGATAATTGGAAATGCATGGGAAGAGATGTTCTATCTCGATTTTGAGGGTAATATTCAGGATGATTTGATACAGAAAGTAATTGATGAGCTGGGGCAGCATACTAGATTTCTTAAAATTCTCGGCAGCTATCCCTCTCAGGATTTAGTAAGGACAAAGATCGATCAGCAGAAACTGGACAGGACGGAAATCCTTAAGGAAAAAAATGAAATTCGAGAAATTAAAGAACCCTCAATTGTAAATAGTAAAAAAACGAGAAGTTATAAACTTGCAAGCAGGGAATACAAACAGGAAGACACAATTATCAAAGTTAAGGATATCCTGATAGGCGGAAATAATTTTGTAGTTATTGCAGGTCCCTGTTCCGTTGAATCGAAAGAGATGATTATGGAATGTGCGCAGGAAGCAAGAGAAAACGGTGCTCACATTCTGCGCGGCGGATGTTTTAAACCTCGAACATCACCTTACAGTTTTCAAGGGCTCGGAATGGACGCGCTGGAAGATTTAACATCTGCTGGCAAATATTATGATTTGCCTGTGATAACAGAGGTGTTGGATACTCCATATGTTTCGATGGTAGCAAAAACTGCCGATATTATTCAGATAGGTGCCAGAAACATGCAAAATTTTGCCCTTCTGAAAGAAGTTGGAAAAACCCAGAGACCTGTATTGTTAAAAAGGGGAATTATGGCATCAATCGACGAATTGCTGAATGCCGCCGAATATATCCTTTCGCAGGGAAACAGGCAGGTGATCCTATGTGAACGCGGAATTCGAACTTTCGAAACAGCCACACGGAATACTCTCGATATTAGTGCGATACCCGTGCTGAAAGAACTGACTCATCTGCCGATAATTGTCGATCCCTCACACGCTGTAGGTCAAAGAGATAAGGTTGCACCTTTAGCTAAAGCGGCAAAAATTGTTGGGGCACACGGAATTATGATTGAAATCCATCCGGATCCCGAAATGGCATTGAGCGATGGCGATCAATCCCTCTATTTTAATCAGTTTGAAGAATTGATGAAAGAGCTTGCGGATTTGTAATCTTTATAAATTATAGAATGGCTTTTTGAAATTGCAGATAGATTAAGTAATAACTTGCATTTGTTTTGATGAAGGTTATTCCATATTCCAATCCTAAACCTAATTTTATTCCATCGGAATCATAATTTGAAAAATCAATTCCCGCAAGCACATTGAATGATGCACCCGCCTCCCACTCGTTAATGTCTCCGAATGTCCGGTCATTCAAATAGATTAATCCCGCTCCCTGCTCCAAATAAATCTTCTGATTCAGATTTACTCTCAGCATGCCCCTCAAATAATATGATTTTATAAACGGATAATACCGCTGCTGACGATTTTCCGGCAGGAAATATTCGATCTTCTGAGCATACGTGAAACCGGTCCTGAATGTTATTTCGTCTGAAAACCAGGGGACCAGATCGAGGTAGACCGAAATGCCCAGGCTTGCTACCGAAGGTGAATTCCCTTGAATTTCACCAAGCCCTGCAGTAAAACCCCCGCTCACTTTTTTAATCTGTGCACCTGTATTAAGGCACAAGAAAAAAAATATTAACAGAAACGACAGCTTATATAACTTCATTCAATTATTATGAATTATTGATTTTAAAAGTACCCTGGAGTAAGTAAAATAAAAAAAGAATAAGATGAAACAGCAAAATAGGTCTGGTAATTATTCATCGGGAGACTGCATTGTATTCCAGAGAATAAGATAAACAACTAGACCAGGAATCATAAAAGTAATTAGTGTTAAAAGAGCCCATACAATTCTAATAATCCATGGATTAATTCCCAGGTATTCTGCAATCCCCCCGCATACTCCGCCGAGATACCGGTCGTTTGCTCGTTTAAGATTCATTGCAATAAATTATAATATCCATGATTCAATAGTGGATTGTAAGCCATACAGTATCCTGACCCGGATCGGTTTTTTCAACGCGATGCTTTTTACGGGCGGGTATCACGAGATAATCTCCGGGCTTAAGATATTTTATTTTATCATTTTCGAATTTTATTTCCGCACTACCTGACAGTAAAAGTACGAATTCATTTGAAGATTGATCATACCAGTAATTATCCGGTGAAGAATGTCCTTGCGATATAATTCTTTCAATCCTGAACGACTTATTCTCCATCAATACTTCGAGAAATTCCTGATCAATTGTATCTGGAGTTCCTTCATAAATATTTCTTACAAAAATCTCCTTCTCCATTATTCCGTGTAATCCGCAATTATTAATTTGAATTCATTTGAGCTGCCCGCTTCCCTCAGCACCGATTCAACTTCGAAAGGATCGAGCGGATTTGCAATGTGCATCATATTTTTTTCGAAACCGGCAAGCAGATGCCGTAGAATTTTTCTGTTGATTAACTGACCGCCTGTTGCGGCCGCCTGCTTATTGTAAAAGAGAAGTATCTTTATCGGAATTTCCCTGTTCAATAACTCAATCAGTCCGAGCGAACCGGCAGCAATAAATCCGAAATCGCCTGTTAACGCCCATACATTTTTAAAACCTGCCATATAAGCTCCGATTGCAAGCGGTATGCTTCCGCCCATATATGTAACAATATCGATACAGTCGTATGGAGGAAACGCAAACGAACTGGAACCGCTTGTGTCTCCAGTAACAATTTCTCCTCTATAGTTCTTAAATACGTCGAATAAAGGTGCGTATTTTACTGCTGTGTTCTTTGCCCGTTCCGGGAAATCAACGGGAACAATCGGGAGATCAGGCCTCTGAATTGAAGTCAGATCGCCACCTAATTTTTTTGCAAGAAAAATTTTGTACTGATAATCCGAAAGCATCGGGTGAATTACATGCTGATAAACGTCTCTCCGGTAAATAAATTTTTTGGAAATATCGCTTTTCTTTTCAAATGTAACTTCATTTTTTACTTCAAGCGCATCGATTAAGAGCGCAACAGGCCTTTTATCTATTTCCGATTGGTGAAATGCTCTTATAACATCATCGTAAATATCAGCTGTCTTCGACTGAATAAACTTCATCGGCAATCCCTGGAGCACCGGAACAATTTCAAGAATATTATCAGAATGTCTCCCGCTCTTATCCTCAAAAATCATTGTAACAAATCCGGCTGTTGTCTCGGCATAGAGCGAGTCCATTAAACTGTTTGCGGCTTTCAGCAGTCCGTGCGATTTCATCATCGAAGCGGATCTTTTACCGCAAATACCTGCGCCATGAGCAATTGTAAAAGCAACTTCTTCATGAAAAGAGTATTTGTTAAGCTTCATGCTCAGTTCATTATATGCCTGGAATGTCTCTGTCCCTCCGTATCCGGGGACGTGAGTAACTATTTCAACGCCTAAATCTATAAGCGCATGTGCAATGGCATTTGCAGCGGTAGTCTTCATCAATATTTTCCCCGGGATGGAACCCGTTTATTCTTAATACATTAATTGTTTCTTAAAAGGGCTTCTTTAAAATCGCTTCCTGTTGGATTCTGAAATATGCTCAGATCAAATTGAGGTACTACTGCCAGTATGTGATCAAATATATCGGCCTGGATATTTTCATATCGTGTCCAGTCAGTTGTAGAAGTAAAAATGTAGATCTCAATCGGAATTCCATCTGAACCGGGCGCAAGCTGCCGGACCATAAAAGTAAGATCCTTTCTTATGTCATCTCTCTGTTTTAAATACTCAATAAGATATGCACGGAAAGTTCCGAGATTGGTTAATCTTCTTCCGTTTACTAATACGGATTCATCAAAATTCTTTTCTCTGTTGAACTCGCTTATTTCTTTCTGCTTAGTATCAAGATAATCCTTGATCAGAGTATATTTCAAAAATCTGGAAAGCATTTCCTCCGAACAGAATTTAACACTTGACTGATCGATGTATATAGCACGCTTAATTCTTCGTCCGCCAGATAAAGTCATCCCTCTCCAGTTCTTGAAAGAATCTTCTATTAGTTTGTATGTCGGAATTACCGTTATTGTCTTATCCCAGTTCTGAATTTTAATTACGTTGAGTGAAATATCAATCACATCACCGTCGGCATTATATTTTGGGACTTCAACCCAATCGCCTACTTTTACAAGGTCGTAGGATGAGATCTGGATACTTGCTACAAATGATAAAATCGTATCTCTGAATACTAGCAGAAGGACTGCCGTTAATGCGCCGAGACCCGTAAGAATTGCCCAGGGCGATTCACCAACCAGATTGCCTATAATAAGTATAGTGCCGAAAATGTAAAGGATAATTATAACTACTTGAAAATACCCTTTGATCGGACGTTCCTTATATTTTTCAGTCTTCTCGAAATAATCGCTTAATGAATTAAGTAATGCAGTTAACACTGAAATGAATATCAATATTCCGAACGAACTGACAAGAAGTTTAAGAAGATTTATTTGGCCGGGGAGAAGATATGTGAATGAGTGAATTATAAAGAGCGGAACAAAATAAGAGACTCTGTTCAATACCCTTGAACTGAATAAGATATCGTCCAGATTGGTATTGGTAGATTTAACAAGTTTTCTGATTATCTTTATAACAAATTGTTTGGTGATATAATAGGATAAGACTGCAAGAAGAATTACCGCGAGGAATTTTATTTCGTTGTCTAACCAGTTGAATTGTTCTACTATTTTTTGAAGAGTCTTGATAAAGCAGTCCCTCCGTTTTGTAAATACCTGATACAAAGTTAATAAAATTTTGATTTGAATTTGTGACGAATCAGATTTGCTGAAAATAAATAATGAATGAAGCAGAAAAAGTTATTACTTTTGGCTTCGCTTTTTTAACAGGCTATATAAATGAAGAAGAATGAAAATTTTAAAGCATATCTTGCATGGATTTCAATCTGTATTATCTGGGGAACAACCTATCTGGCAATTCGGATTGGAGTTGAAGATATGCCCCCTATACTATTTGCCGGATTCAGGTGGCTTATTGCCGGGCCGATTTTATTTACCATCCTCCGTTTAAAAGGTATGACGCTTCCTAAAAAGGAGGATCTTATACCGATGGGAATTGTTGGACTCGCCCTCCTCGGTATTGGAAACGGATTCGTTGTATTTGCTGAACAATCCGTACCAAGCGGATTGACATCCCTGCTTATTACAACCGTCCCTTTCTGGATTGTTGGAATGGAAGCTTTTATGCCGAAGGGAACCAGATTGAACGGACTTACTCTTATCGGATTATTGTTGGGATTAGCCGGTATCGTGCTAATTTTTGGAGGAGATGTTGACAGTCTTGTGGAGCCCGAATTCTTGGCGGGCATTATCGGCCTGATGATTGCAGTAGTAGGATGGTCGGCAGGTACACTCTATTCAAAATATAAAAAAGTAAGCGTTCATCCTTTGATGGGTGCTTCGGTTCAGATGATTATTGCCGGTGCAATTATGACTTTATCCGGTATTACGATAGGGGAAACATCTCAATTCCATTTTACAAGCGAAAGTCTGATCGCATTTATTTATCTGATTATCTTCGGTTCGATTATCGGTTATGCTTCTTATATATATGCTGTAGCTCATCTTCCGGTTTCATTGGTTTCAACCTATGCATATGTAAATCCTATTATTGCGCTTTTCCTCGGCTGGCTTGTACTGGATGAAAAGATTACAACGGAGATCTTCGTCGGTGCGGCAATAATTCTTGGCGGCGTGGCTTTGGTTAAAAAAGGAACTTCTTTGAAAAGAACCGGACTGGTAAAAGAATAGAATCTATTAATTACATCTCATACTTAATCTGGACTATTTAAAGTCGCTTAAAGCAGGTTTCCAGGGATCTACTAATAAATAAAATGTTTTATCTGTTCTCCTTTAACACCTACGTCTGTCATCGCTTCAATTCCTATTTCGAGGTGAAGGTCTAAAAATTTCTGAGTAACCATTCGATCCGATTCTTCCGTTTTCACACCTTCAGGAATCATTGGAAGGTCCGAAACAAGTAAAAGTGCACCCCTTGAAATCTGATTTGCGTATCCAACTACAAAGAGAGTAGCGGTTTCCATATCGATTCCTATAGCACCGAGTTTTTTTAGATACTTTTTAAATTCGTTATCCCATTCCCAGACGCGTCTGTTGGTTGTATAGATTACGCCTGTTCTGTATTCGAGTTTTCTCTTAAGAATTTTATCCGATACGAATTTATGCAGTTTGAATGATGGAAGAGCCGGCACTTCGGGAGGAAAGTAATCGTCGCTAGTTCCATCTCCCCTTATTGCTGCTGTTGGAAGAATGAAATGTCCTATCTCTGTTGAATGTTTAAGCCCTCCGCATTTGCCTAGAAACAAAACTCCTTTAGGAGAACGGGCTACCAGAAGATCCATTATAGTTGCTGCGTTGGCCGACCCGATTCCGAAATTTATAATTGAAAGACCTTTACTGTTTGTTGCCGTCTGCATTGGCCGGCCTTCTCCCTTTACATCACACTTAAACCTGTCGGCAAATTTCGTTACATAGTTGTGAAAATTTGTTAGCAGCAGGTAATCTCCGAATTCATCAATCTTTGTTCCTGTGTAACGGGGAAGCCAGTTCTTTGCTATCTGAAGTTTTGTTTTCATCCTATTTCCCTAAATCGATTTTATTCTTTCGAATTTCTCTGTAATCATTTTGTTTTTATTCTCGAAATAACCGTTAATTTTTATCACTATTATTGCAAAGAGATATCCCAGAAGAGCACCGATTACTGCACCGCCTAAAACGTCTGACGGGTAATGTACTCCTACATAAGGCCTGGAAAGAGCCATTAATGATGCTACAGATATCAGTACCCACCTTAGTTTAGGAAATATCTTTCCGAAGAAGAGTGCGGCTGCAAAATTGTTTACGGCATGCGAGGAAGGAAACGAATACGATCCTGTGCATCCGGCTAAAATGTTTACATCCGGAAGCGCATTGCATGGACGGACCCGCTGGAAAAAATCCTTGAGAAATGTACTGCTCAACTGATCTGATACAATAACCAGCAGAATCATTCCCGCAGCCGCAATCTTGCCGATTCTTCCCCCTTTGAAGATAGAAATAAAAAAAAGTATTATATATGCTATATACCAGTGCTTAACTTCTGTAGTGAATGTGAAAAATTTGTCGAGAAAAGGTGTTGAGAGGTTGTGATTTATAAAGTAAAAAATCGAAAGGTCAATTTGATAAAGAACATCTACCATAGAATTTTCTTTGATTATTTAACAAAAATTGAGTATTTAAAACATGCTTGTTTAAGAAATCTTCTTTTTTTTCGAAAATAAGATTGAAAGCAGCAGCAAATTAATTACTAATTGGAGTTTTTCAAAATTTCTTTAAGGAATTTCCCTTAATAATTGAAAATTTTATACCGTGATACAAAGCAACCCGAATAATAAGAATTTGTCTAAAACCTACGAGCATAAACTCCAGGATTATATTAAAGAAGAGAATAAGAAGCAGTTAATCTCCCCTTTAAGATCGCTCGCTTATTTTACCTCGGCTTCCGGTATTATTGCCCTGGTTCTGGAAGTAAGATATTTCGCGGCACATAGTGTTCAGATCTATTCATCACGACTTTCATCTATTCTTATTGCTTTTCTGATTCTTCTGATTTCTAACACCAGGTTCGGGAAAAAATATTCTGTTCCTCTTATTCACATTCTGCTTCTCTCAATTATTCTTTCTTTCGGAGTGATGATTTATCTAATACCGAAGACACTCATTTTTAATTCGCATCTGATAAGCCTTATAATTTTTATTGCCGCCCTCTTTTTAAGCTGGGAAGTTACAAATCAGATCTTTGTTGCAATCTATTATAATGTAGTCTTTGCTACTTCGATTATTCTAAACAGCAAGGAGATTTATATTCTGCCTAATATGGTGGAATCTGTTATTCTTGTGTTGATTATAAGCGTAATGGCAATAATAGCCAGTTACATTAATTATCGGCTGCGGCTTGAAGCTTTTACAAAAGGATATGAAGTATCCCTCTCCGAAAGAAAATTCAGGAACATATTCGATAATTCTGCCGAAGGTATCTTTCAAATCTCCACAAAAGGAAATTTTATTACCGTAAATCCCTCTATTGTTAAACTTCTTGGTTACTCCAATGAAGAAGAAATTCTCAAGCTCAATTTTATGAAGGATTTTTTCATAAGAGAGACCGACTGGGAATTGTTGAATAAACTTCTCGATAAGCAGGGCAAGGTTAAAAATTACAGAGTTCAGTTCAGAAAAAAAGACGGAAATGAAATTACCGTTAGGATGAATGTTCGCATTAACCTGAACGACGACGGTTCAACATTCTTTGAAGGAAGTATTCAGGATATTACGCAACAGGTTCAGGCCGAAAATGAAAAACAGAAAGCTCTCGAAGCTTTAAGAGAAGAAAAACTTAAATCCGATATAAGTGCTAAAAAAGCCCAGCAGGAAAGTAATTTTAAATCGAAGTTCCTCGCGAACATGAGTCACGAAGTCCGTACTCCCATGAATTCTGTAATGGGATTCTTAACATTAATTGAGAATGACCTTTTTGATAGCAAAGAGGAACTTAAGACTTTTTCCAGGGATGCCCGCCTCGCCGCTGAAACGCTTCTCGATATTATCAATAACATTCTGGATATCTCTAAAATAGAAGCCGGCAAAATGGATCTGGACGAAATCGAATTCAGCGTTCATGCGGAAATTCATAAAGCTGTATCAATTGTTGCCCAGGCCGCAAAACAGAAAGGAATTCAAATTGAGGAAAATATCAGCGAGGAGATTCCTAAATCGGTTTTCGGAGATCCGACTCGGTTCAGACAGATTATATTAAACCTTCTTAGCAACGCTGTTAAATATACCGATGAGGGCAAAGTATCTATTCTCTCCAAGGTAAACGCCAAATCCGCAAATGCAATTGAACTTGTAACCTTGATTGAAGATACCGGCCAGGGAATTCCTACAGAAAAAATCCAGCTGCTTTTTGAACCCTATGTTCAGGTGAAAAATAAAAAAGGGAAAAAAGAAGGGACCGGTTTAGGTCTCGTTATATCGAAAGAATTTATCAAACTGATGGGCGGAGATATCAGGGTCGAAAGTAAAGTAGGTGTGGGGAGTAAGTTTACATTCACGGTTAAATTAAAATCGAATCTTGAACCTCTTCCTGATTATTCCACACCCGAAACTGAAACCGAACCGAAATCAGTTGTTGCCGAACAACCGTTACAGAAAACAGGAGAAATCAGTTCCGGTACCGGCGAATTTAAGTTCAACGGTTCTTCAAAAAAGAAGATCCTCCTCGTTGAGGATAATCCAATCAGTCAGAACCTTGAAATGAAAATTTTACGCGAAGTCGGCTATGATGTTGATGCCGTATCAAACGGTTTTGATGCAATTGAAGCTATAAAAACCGGATCGTTTGATGTTGTTCTGATGGACGTTGAAATGACAGATATGGACGGAATTACCGCGACAAAAAAAGTAAGAGAACTTCCGGGTGTTAACGGTAAAATTCCGATTATTGCGGTTACGGCCCATTCAAGTATGAAGGACAGGGAAAAATGTCTCGCCGCGGGTATGGATGACTATATTGCCAAACCGATTAATATCCACTTCCTGAAACTAACAATCGACCAGTGGCTTAATAATTCGAAGTAAGTATTTTTCCTGCCGGATTTTTCTGTTCAACAAAACGAATCTGATTTTCTATCCGCTGATCTTTTAATTGTCTGAATTGATTTGGTAGTCACTTTCTCATTTTATATTATTTGATCCTAAAAAGAGGAAAAATTGGACGTAAAAACATTATCCTTCCACGTAAATTCAAAAGGCCATACCGATATAATCGACATTACCGAAAATGTAAAATCCAGGTTAATTGAATCCGGTATGAGAAATGGAAATGTACTTATCTTTGCACCCGGCTCCACTGCAGGAATTACAACAATCGAAAATGAACCGGGACTTATGAGGGATTACCCTGATTTCCTGGAACGGATTATACCTTCAAACGGGAAATATCACCACGATGAAACATGGCACGACGGTAATGGATACGCACATGTCCGTGCTACGCTTCAGGGAGCCTCTTTTACTGTCCCGTTTGCAGAACGAAAGCTTCTCCTTGGAACCTGGCAGCAGATTATATTGATCGATTTTGATAACCGTCCCAGGTCCCGAAATATTATTGCTCAATTCATCGGAGAATAAACCATGAAGTTGTTCCGCTCATTTTTAATTATCCTTTTCATACCGGCTCTAATTTCCGGTTGGGGGGATAAAGGTCACAAAATAATTACAAAATATGCTATGCAGTTATTACCTATCGAAATGAATTTCCCTTTCGACCTCAGGTCGGCAATCGTTGATCATTCGACAGATCCGGATCACAGGAAGAAAGATGTTAAAGATGAATATCCCAAACATTTTATCGATATTGATTTCTACAAGGAATTCCGCGACGGAAAAATGATTCAATCCTTTGATTCGCTTGTAACTTTATACGGCGACAGCCTAGTTACTGAAATGGGAACACTGCCCTGGGCAACAATGCAGTCTTACTCAAACCTTGTAAATGCTTTTAAAGAAAATAATCGGGATAGAATAATCCTCTACGGTTCGGACATCGCTCACTATATTGAAGACGGACACCAGCCGCAGCACACAACCCTGAATTATAACGGTCAGCTTACTAATCAGAAAGGAATCCATTTCAGATATGAAAGCGATATGTTTAAAAAATTCGCCGGAGAAATTGAAGAGAATTTTTATGGTATTACGCCGGATTATGTTTCTGATATTACTTCATTCATTTTTGATTATATAACAGAATCGAACAGTTATAACGATCTTATACTTTATGCTGATAAATCGGCTTCGGAAGTTACTTCCGGTGAATTTAATGACCACTATTACAGTCTGCTCTGGTTCAAGACTAAGTACGTTACTTTTAACAGGGTTAGTCTTGGAGCTTATAGAACAGCATCCCTAATTTATTCTGCATGGATCGATGCGGGGAAACCGGTAATTAAATAATATGAAAAGGAAAACGGTTGTCGTATTCGGCAGTTCTATTCCCCGTCCCGGCGATAATGAGTATGAATATGCTTATCAGCTCGGTAAACAATTTGCATTGGCAGGATTTGATTTATGTACCGGAGGTTTTCAGGGGATTATGGATGCGGTTTCCAAAGGCGCTGTTGAGCATGGTGCCCGGGCAATTGGTGTTACGCTTGATATCTATAATGTTCTTCCGAGTAATCATTTAACCGAAGAGATAAGATGCAGTTCGCTGTTTGAAAGACTTACCCGGTTGATTGAAATCGGGGATGCCTTTGTCGTTCTGCAGGGCGGAACAGGTACTCTGGTTGAGCTCGCGTTAGTCTGGGAATATATGAATAAGAATATGATGGAACTCAAACCGTTTGCCTGCCATAGTTCTATGTGGAAAGAGATCGTTCAGATTATGGAGGAACAGATCACAAAAGAGAAAAGGAAAAACGGACTGATTAAATCCTTTGATGACATCAATAGTCTTGCTGACTATATTATCACTTCGCTCCGGTAGAACCGGTTTTCAGGAAATCCTTTACAATGTCGTATACCGTCCCTGGGTTTAAATCCCTTATACATTTAAATTTCAAATCGTTTCTACTGCAGGTCAACGGTTTGGGTGAATAATAGAAACATGGAGAACATTCGAGCTGAAGTGATGCTACCCTGTATTCAGTTTGCCAAGGATAAATATAGTTTTTATTTGTAGGGCCGAGTATTGCTACCGTTTTTAATTTAAGTGCTGCGGCAATATGCATCAGACTCGAATCGTTGCTTACAAAAAGATTACACCTTTTCATTACCGACGCACTTTCCAGTATTGAACGTGTCTCAACACTGATTACGGAAGGGGAGTTTACCCGGCTGCAAATGTCGAGTTTCAAATTTTTTTCTTCAGGACCTCCGAATATCAGAATTTTCGCCGAATCTCTTTCGATTAACGATAAAGCCAGTTTGGCAAATTTATCGGTTTCCCATCGCCGCTTGTCGTGGTTCTTTAGAGTTGAGCATCCGGGGTGAAATCCAATTACCAGGTCTTTAGAATCGATTCCATTATCATCAAGGAAATTTCCGGAATATTTTTCGGCTGATTCAGGGAGTTTTATCTGGAGCGGGGGAATCTGTCCCGTACTCTTTCCGCTTAATTGACCGCAAAGTTTAAAATTCGTTTCGGCATTATGGAGGTTATCGTTCTCGGTTATCGTAACATTATTCAGAAATCCGAGGTTAACAAAATTTCTACGCAGATAATTTACGCCGCATCTTTTAGGGGAACCGATAATCCGGCTTATTAAATTATATTCTCTTCTGTTGGATGGATAAACATTGATTGTAACATCATATTCTCCCCGGAGCCTCAGTATAAAACCGAGGGACTTTAACGCGGATGAATTTAAAAAATCGTGATATAACACCCGGTTCACATTATCAAGATTTTCAAAAATATCCTTTACGCCTTTAAACATGGCCAGTACGTCTATGCTTGCGGTAGGATAACCCTCCTTAAGTTTATTAAGTGAGGGAGTGAACATTAAAGCATCGCCGATTCCCGATAGTGCAATTACAAGAATTTTCATGATTGGCTTAATAAAAAAGGGACAGTTAATACTGTCCCTGGTGATAATTATCTATTTCTAAGTTCCTGACCGGGTATCCTGGTAGTATCCATTCCGGCCTGTTTCCGATACTGTTTAATGAGTTCCTGGATCTGCGGATCATTCGGAACAAGGATCTGTAATCCCATAAGCAGTTCAACAGCTTCCCTGTACTTGCCAAGATTATCGTAATGAGTGAGCAGAATATCGTAAGGATTATACCAGCTTGAAAAATCTCTCGGGTTTCTCTCGAGCGATCTTTTAGCCGATTCAATTACTTCAGCTGCCAGTTCTTCATATTGTTTTCGCGCATTAGCGCTGAAGTAGATTTTTGCAACGTCATGTTTTATCCTGTAATCCATTGTTATAACATGCCGAGGAATTTTATTCTCCATCTCATCAAGTGCTTCAATAACTTTTGCATCGCTCTTAGCTTCATATAAATAGTAAAGTGCAAGTCGTATGAACGCGTTCCTGTAATTCTGAACCAACCTTTCGTGGTTCTCATCGAAAAAGATCGAATTATCATTGAGACCCCTGAATAAAAATCCCGACTGAAAAGTTTCGCTAATGTCGACGTTTTTAGTCAGCAGGTTTTTTCTTAATACCTCTTCGTTAATATATTCAATCGATTTAGCTTTCGACTTTTCAGGAACAAGTCGCAATGCCATTCCCTCCATCTGAAGATAATCATCCAGGCTTAAGCGGCTGTCGTCCGAGCAGGTAACTGCATAATAGACCGGGCGTTTCCATTTGCTCTGCATAATAATATCAAGGCAGATAAGATCCTGAGTTCTAATGGCGTTTATATCGCCGAACTGGACGCTGTTTTTCATTGTCCATTTTAATTTACCGGTACTGACAATTGCGGAATCTGTAACACTAAATTCTTTTATTACGTCGGGAGGTACATCAATTTGCATTTCCCGAGGATCCCATCTCATCGGCATCATTTCATCAATTTCTTCATCGGTAAATGAAATATCAACTTTCTGCGCGCCATGCGGAGTAGTGTTTTTAAGCTGTTTAATATACCATCCGGTATTAAGAAGGCTAAGATTTGCAATCCGGACGTCGCGCCTTATTCCCTCAACATCCTGCAGATACCATAACGGGAATGTGTCGTTATCCCCGTTTGTAAAAAGGATTGCATTGGGTGCTACACTCTGAAGAAGATTGTACGCATAGTCCCACGGTACAAAATTCCTGGCGCGGTTGTGTTCAAAATAATTAGCATTTAGCATGTTAACCGGTACCGCAATAAATCCTGTTACCATCAATCCTGCTATCAGCGGATTAAGAGATTTTATCTGGGTAAACTTTTCTTTGATAAGTTCAATCATTCCGTTCATCCCGATCGCAATCCAGATTGAGAATACAAAGAATGCGCCTACGTAGAAATAATCTCGTTCACGCGGTTGAGGCTGCTGCTGGTTCTGGTAAAACGCTGTAAGGTAACCGAGGAAAATAAACATCACAAGAAATACCGAACCCATTTTCCAGTCCCGCCGGAAATGATAATACAGTCCGAACAATCCGATAAAAAACGGTATTCCAAAGAGATCTTTCCAGTCAACTCCGGAATCCTGATACGATGATTCACGACCTACATAATTCCAGAGCAGGTAACGGTTGAACATGTGATTCATCTGATAAGTCCACAGGAAATCCAGATCGCTTGAGTAATCCGTGTATATTTTTAACTGATGAGGCTCATTCGAAAACCTTCTCTTGAATGTAGGGAAATCTCCATACTGCTCGCGGTTCAGGTACGATTCCAGTTCGGTAAAAGTTTTAGGACTGTTCATATTAATAGGCGGTTCCTGATTCGCACGTATAATAATAATTGCGTAAGAAGTTGTTCCTATCAATGCAAATAGAAAACATTTTAGTATCAGATTGAACGTCGGCTTGCCTTTGTTGGATGTCCAGATTATTCCCGCAATCAGGCCGATAAAAATCACTGCTACAATTATCAGATCCATTACTGTATTATTCTTACCGAGAGTGGTTATCAGTTTCGGAACATATTTTACAAGACCCGGATAAACCGCTACCAGAGTAACACCACCGATTATAAGTGGTATGTAAAAGGAGTTGCGCTGAAAGATTTTTTTGTACATCGCGCCCATAAAAATCAAACTTACTGCGGCAAGAATCATAAAAAATCTGGAATCGACCGATTGATATTGTTCGGGTGAGGGTGGCGCGCTTTCGGTCTGAGATCCCCACATAATTACAGCAATTACCAGAACTATTGCAGCGTGAATAAGGAAAATATAACCCGTCTTTTTCAATACTTCTTCGTCGGTTAAGTATTTTCTGAATATTACAACCATCACTACAGGCACGATGGCTAGAACTGCCATCAGGTGAACTCCGGTCGAAAGTCCGATAAGATATGCGATCAGTATAAGGTATTTCTCATTGTCGGGCTGATCGGCTCTTTCGTTCCATTGAATCATAAGCCAGATAACAATTGCGATAAAAAATGTGGAGAACGCATAAACTTCGGCTTCAACCGCATTAAACCAGAATGTATCGCTGAAAGCAAGCGAGAGAGCACCAATAGCTGCGGGTATATAAACTGTCAGAGATTCAAAAATTGTTTCAGCTGTCTTTTTCCTGTATAACTCGATCAGCTTAACTGCGGTAAGGTAGAGAAACATAACCGTGAAAGCACTTGATAAAACAGAAATCATATTAACGCGGAGGCCGATATTCTCAGTAAACGGAATCATTGAGAAGAGGCGGCCTAAAAGAATGAAGAACGGAGTTCCGGGCGGATGAGGAACCTGAAGCAGGTATGATGATGCTATGAATTCACCGCAATCCCAGAAAGAAACGGTTGGTTGTACCGTCATTAAATAAACAAATAAACTCAGTAAGAATACGGCAAACGCAATAATCCGATTTAAAACTTTATTGCTCATTAATTCACCAATTATTGTTGAATGGAATTATTATCCGACTCTTCTTCGGATGGTTTTTTGAAAAGGAAGTCCAGGTTCTTCTTTTCACGGTTTACATGGTATTTTTCGTATAAAACTATTAACCGCTGCATAGAAAGTTTATCGAGATCCTCGTCGTCTTTGTCCCTCTTAACCAGCATTCTGTAGTCATCAAGTTCTTTGGGATTGAACTTGCGTTCGTACTTTTTTAATGTTTCAAAATACCTTTTCTGCTCGCGGAGGCCCATTTTTCAAAGCTTTTATCTTCAAAATTGCGAGCCAAATTAATCAAAAAAACAAAGAATAAAAAACTATATTTGGGCAATTCGAAATCGGAAAAGTGAATTATGATAAGTGTTTACAAAGAAAAATTGCCAATTGTTTCCATTGTAATGCCGACGTATAACCGGAAGGATTATCTTGAAAGGTCCATTAATTCAATTCTGGCCCAGACCTTCAGAAATTGGGAACTGATAATCTCAGACGATGGAAGTTCGGACGGAACATTCGAGATTGCCGATAAATTCCTGAATAACTATGAAAATATCAGGTACCTCAAACATTCCAACCGTAAATCTCCTCTTGCTACAAACGCAGGAATCCTCGCATCCTGTGGAAGGTACATTACGTTTATCGGAAGTGATGATGAGTATAAACCCGATCATATTCAACTTAGAATCGATTATATGAAGAACAATCCTGAGGTTGATATGATCCATAGCGGTGCGGAAATAATCGGTCATCCGTTCGTCAAAGATAAAAACGACCTTACAAAAGAGATTCATATTTCTGAATGTGTAATAGGCGGTACATTTTTCGGGAAAAGGGAAATTTTTTTCGAGCTCGGCGGTTTCAAAGACCTCAGCTACAGCGATGACTCCGATTTTTTCGAAAGGGCTGACGGGAAATTTAACGTAAAAAAGGTCGACTGGAATACTTACATTTATTACAGGGATACGCCGGATAGTATTTGTACTACAATTAAATAATGCGGGACGGGAACCGGTCCTGCCCCGCTTCAAAATTTATTTTCCGGATCTGTAGAAAAGAAAAAGATAAATTGCCAGTACAGTTGTTACTATTGCCTGAAGATAAATTGGAGTAGCAATTAAGTCGCCGCTCATAATACCTAATGAGAGCAATCCGAATTTAACCGTGTAGTAAAACACTTTGCTTATCAGTATGCTTGAAAATACCGCTAAGAAGGAATTCCTGATGTAATTAAGAAAAAGACCGAAAAGAAATAGATTTAAAATCAGCTCGGAACTGATCAATAAAGTTTTTATTACCGAGGGATGAGTTGAGATAATGAACGAAAAAAGAGGTAATGCCAGCGCGATAAGGTAACTGTTCTTTCGTGATGTATGAACAATAGATAGAATTAGCATTATTCTCATCGGTTCGAGCATATAGATCGGCAGTGCGAACATATGTGATAGAGCCGGTGCGAATGCGATGAAAAGTAGAGCAATCAAATCTAGAAGAACCGATCTAACTTTAATATTGGAAAGAGATATTGCAGCAACATTCATAATTGACCCTCATTTCTAATTTCCTTGAATGCAATATAATATATTGATAAGTTTTAGACACAAAAAATGTAGTGTAAAATAGCAGGTGACAATGGATAGAAGAGATTTTTTAAAAACCGCCGGATTTTTAACCGGTGCAGCAACAATTACACCGGGTATTTATGGTAAAATGTTTGCTCGAAGCAGTTATTCCGTTTCTCAGGCATACGACCTCGTTGCTATAAAAGGCGGAGAACCCGATGCAATGTTCGATGAGGCCATTAAACAATTTGGAGGAATGAAATCATTCATAAAGAAAAATCAGAAAGTGGTAATTAAACCGAATATCGGCTGGGATGTTATTCCTGAGTTAGGCGCCAACACTAATCCCAAACTGGTTGCCCGGGTTATTAAGCATTGCTTTGATGCCGGCGCCAAAGATGTCTATGTTTTTGATCATACGTGCGACGATTGGAGAAGATGCTATTCCAACAGCGGGATTGAAAAAGCAGTGAAAGATGCCAAAGGTACTATGGTACCGGGTAACACCGAAAGCTACTATCAGGAAGTTTCAATTAAGAACGGGAAGAAATTAACTAAAGATAAAGTACATGAACTGATCCTCGAAAGCGATGTTTTTATCAACATGCCTATTCTTAAAAATCACAGTTCTACTCGCATCACTATTAATATGAAGAATCTGATGGGTGTTGTATGGGACCGCGGCTACTGGCATCGTAATAACCTGCATCAATGTATTGCGGACTTCGCCACGTTCCATAAGAAGCCCGCGTTGAATATTGTAGATGCGTATTATGTCATGATGAAAAACGGTCCGCGGGGAGTTTCGAAGGCCGATGTAAGTGTTATGAAATCCCAGATTATTTCGACCGACATGGTAGCCGCCGATGCGGCCTCAGCAAAGCTGTTTGGTCTGGAACCCGAAACTGTTCCCCATATAAAATATGCCGACGAAATGGGAGTCGGTAAAATGGATTTGAGTTCTCTGCAGATTAAAAGAATCATTCTATAATTCGACAACGGAATTTTTCCGATTATTTTTAACCAGAATTCGGTCGGCAATAAATGAATACATCTCTTCTCCGGAAAATCAGAATTATTCTATCAATAATATTTGTTGTCCCGACCACACTTGTTCTTATCGATTTCAGCGGACTGCTTCCGGAAAATGCAGTTAATGGAATTATTTATTTTCAGTTTGTCCCTTCGCTAATAAAATCAATTTCCATCTTTTCCTTTATTACAACCGGATTCATATTAGTTTTTATTCTTACAATTCTTTTCGGGAGAGTCTACTGTTCAACTATTTGTCCGTTAGGATTCCTGCAGGACCTTGTCAATTATATTTCCGGCGTGATCGGTAAAAAGAAAAAGAGAAGGTTTGTTTTTAAAAAAGAGCAGAGGATTCTTCGCTGGACACTTTTTACGCTTCCGGTAATTCTGTTTCTTTTTGGAAGTTCATTCGGTATTACACTTCTTGATCCGTATAGTATGTACGGAAGAATCTCCGGAAATTTCTTTAGACCCGTTCTTATCAGTTCCAATAATCTTGCCGCATCTATTCTTGAGTCATTTAAAATCTACTGGATCTTTCCATTTGAGATCCATTCTTTCAATCCGGTTCCGTTCGCAATAACCGGGTCATTCTTCCTTCTGGTACTTTATCTCTCTTATTTTAAGGGAAGATTATATTGTAATACTGTCTGCCCGGTCGGAACATTTCTCGGATTCATATCCAGATTTTCCTTTTACAAAATCCGAATTGAAAAAGAGGATTGTCTTAAGTGCGGTATCTGTGCGAAAGATTGTAAAGCAAATTGTATTAACAGCGAAGAGATGAGCGTTGATATGTCGAGGTGCGTGGCATGTTTTAATTGCATCCAGTCATGTCCTACCGAAGGAATAAAATATCAGTTTGCTCTTCCGGCAGTTCAATCCGCCGATTCTTTCGATCAGTCGAAGAGAAATTTCCTGATTGCTTCTGGAGTCTATCTCGCTTCCGTGTCGGAAGTTCTGGGTCAGGTTAAGAAGAAGATTGTCGCTAAAAAGGAGAGTACTGTTCCGGTGATAAGGGAAAATGCAATTTCACCTCCCGGATCTTTATCGCTTGAGAGATTCAACGGCATCTGTACCGCATGCCATCTCTGTGTAAGTGCGTGTCCTACTCAGGTCCTTCAGCCGTCGTTTCTGGAATACGGATTTCTTGGAATGCTTCAGCCCCGTCTCGATAATACAGCCGGATTCTGCAATTTTGAGTGCAAGATTTGCGGTGATGTCTGCCCAACCGGAGCCATTCTTCCGCTATCGCTGAAGGATAAAAAATTAGCCCAGCTTGGCAAAGCCAAATTCATTAAGGAAAACTGCATTGTAGAAACAGAAAAAACTGATTGCGGAGCCTGTTCAGAACATTGTCCAACCAAAGCTGTTCATATGATCCCTTATCAGGGAAAACTCTTTATCCCTGAGGTGAGAGATGAATATTGCATCGGGTGCGGTGCCTGCGAGTATGCGTGTCCAACTAAACCGTATAAGTCGATTTATATTGAAGGAAATCCGGTTCACCAGATTGCAAAACTAAATCAGGAAAATTTAATTCCTCAGAAAAAAGTTGATTATAAGGAAGAGTTCCCATTTTAAATCCCTCTTATAGTCAGAGGGATCTCAAATTCACCTAAGTACTATTCCATAATCTTTTTGAATGTTTTTTCATCAACAGTAAGCAGACCATTCGGTAACAGCCGTTCTGTAAGTGACTTCCAGTTAGGATTTTCGCTGAAAATCTTCTTAAACATCGGCAGAGCTTCTTCAATCCTTCCTTTATTTGCTAATGTAACGGCAGTCCAGTATTTCATTTCAAGATTATCAGGAAACATTTTCATAGCCGCCGAATATTCTTCCATCGCTTTGTCCATTTCATTTTTCTCGACTGCAAGATCGCCGTTATTCATATGTTCGTAAGCCCGGTGCACTTTCAGTAATCTTCTTAATTCCTCAAGCGGCTGCTGATGGTCATCTATTCTAAGATCTACAAGTCGGTCCTGCCAGATATTGCCGGTCGGTTTTCCTCTTACAACCAACAAAGCGGCCGACTGTTTTCCCCGAATATCGCCCCCGGCGTTTTCGGCGGCTTCAAGAGCGGTCATTAATCTTTCCACAAGCGAGCCTTTGGAATTTTTATAGGCTTCAGCCATCGCTGGCCAGACTTTGTCGTTAATCATCATATTTGCCTGAACCGAGAAATTTGTTCCCACAATATTTCCGGCGGGTTGTATGCATTTGGATCCAGTATAAGATGCGGCCCGGCCTTTTGAATCAAGCACAGCCAGCTGCCTGAAATCCCTTCCTTCATCTAAGCTTATCAGAAGATCTACGACTTCCTGCGGACTCTTACCACTTTTAAGTAATTCTAAGCCGCGCGGACCGAACGAGGGGTTTACAAAAGACTGTGTTGCAATTACTCCAACTCCTGCTTCGCCCCAGCTTACAATTGTCCCGACCGAAAACCAGTGGGATTGAACGGCCACACCCATATCTCCAGTCTCCGGATCGAATGCAACTATCGAGTATGTATGTGCTAAGGGTTCATTCGAATAGAAATTCTGGGCGCTCGAAACGGAAACTAAAACAAATGTTATTAACAGGATCAGAATCTTTTTCATTATACACTCCAATTGTTTTTTTCAAATTAATTATTCAGAAATTTTCAATCAAATCGTTTCCAGCTAATACTTGATAGATTTGGATTTAATTAT
This sequence comes from uncultured Melioribacter sp., assembly GCA_964532065.1. Classification (GTDB taxonomy): domain Bacteria; phylum Bacteroidota; class Ignavibacteria; order Ignavibacteriales; family Melioribacteraceae; genus DSXH01. The sequence goes on along the minus strand of CAZHHG010000007.1, from coordinate 22,817 downwards.
GATTTGCTAATAAAAGAAAACGGACTTATTTTCGACCCCCATAAATAATAATTCAGAACAATGGAGATAAAATGAGATCAGTAAAAGTTTTTTTGCTTCTTTTAATCGGATCGGCGGCAATACTAGCTCAGAACGATAAGAGCAGTGTCATGTTAAAAACCGTAGATGATTCGGTAAGCTACAGTATCGGTCAGAACATCGGTGTTAATCTCAAGGATCCCTCGATGAATATAAATTTTGAAATACTGATGCAGGGGATAAAAGATGCCGTTTCCGGCCAGCAGAAATTATTAACTGATGAACAGATGCAGGATGTTATGATGGCCTTTAACCAGAAAAGAATGGCGCAAATTAAAGAAGAGGAGAAAGCCAAAGGAAGTATCAGAAAAGCTGAAGGAATGAAATTCCTTGAAGAAAATTCCAAGAAAGAAGGTGTTATTACTCTGGCAAGCGGGCTTCAATACAAATCCCTGGTAAAAGGTGAAGGTCCCTCTCCCAAACCTGAAGACAGAGTAAAGGTTCATTATACAGGTACTTTAATTAGCGGAACAAAATTTGACAGCAGCTACGACCGTAATGAGCCTGCAGTATTTGGAGTAACCCAGGTGATTAAAGGATGGACAGAGGCACTTCAGTTAATGCGCGTCGGAGATAAATGGCAACTCTTTATTCCGTCCGAACTTGCTTATGGCGAGAACGGTGCGGGCGGAGTAATAGGACCAAATGAAGTACTGATCTTCGAAGTTGAATTGCTTGGAATTAATCCCTAGTTAAAATCTGCTGAAGGATAAAAATGTAATCTAACCTGTCCGCATAGACAGGTTAGATTTTTTTTTTAAAGTGTTGTTTCTTCTTTAGGTGATTCCGGTTCAGGTTCCGTATTTGTTTCTTCAGCCGGGTTCTGCGTCAATTCAGCAGCGGCTTCTTCCAGATCAGCGGCTTCGATTCTTACTTTAATAACCACCTTTTTAACCGGAGTAGAAAGATTGAGTGCTATGCAGGGCATATGCATGTCGCTCGGGAAAAATACCGCAAAATAACCTGCTTCGGCAGTAAGAAAATTACCTTCCCCTTTTAAATAAAGAGCGTCCTTTTCCGGATTATATTCATGTGTTACAATCATTTTGTTCTTATGAGAATATCCCATTTTTTCCTTACCGTTAACAATATACTGAACGTCGATATACTTCTTATGGGCTTCCCATCTACCGGATGTCATCGGTTTTGTATCATACTCCTGGACAATTGCGTAAATATTATCCCCGTCTATATCATACCGCCCCGGTTCAATATTAGTAAAGTCTTGCGACCTCAAATATTCAAAAGCCTTAATCAGTCTCTCACTTATCGGGAAGTAGAGCTCTGCATTTTTTAGCTGGTCGTATATCATAATGCCTCAATCGATTAATGAGAAATTTTTTCAATTATAATTTAAACATCAGACCACCGAAAATAGCAATGAAATCGCTCTTCAGATCATTTACATTTTGAAGGTCTTTCAGTTCACCCATTTTCACATAACGGAGATCGCCTGTTACGATTATATTTCCTAATTCGAGTTCAATGCCTGCGCCTGCGTGGTATCCTACTTCACTTTGAGTTTCGGATGGTAAAGAACCCAGAACTCCGCTGTATTCAATTTTGGTATTATACCATCCCAGCCCGGCTTCAATATGAATTAAAGGTAGAAGTTTAAGCAATGCAGTTGCCATTATCGGGTATGATGTTGCTTTAACAATGCCGCCCATAAATTCTTCGGATTTATAACCGATTGATCCTTCAATTGCCAGTCCTCCGAGATTTAACCTGATTGCACCGGCAGGCATAAGAACCCCTTTTTCCGCATCGGAAGTTTTAATGTACGCAACCTGGGGTCCTATCGAGATCGATTGCGGAAATACAATCGAAAAACCTGCAAATAATAGAATGAGTGTAAAGATTGTCCTTTTCATTTCTACTCCGCCTTTGTTGATGTGCAAGTTAACCAAAAAATTTATATACCGAAATTATTTTGTAATAGAAAATTGAACTTGTGACGGATATTCCTTTGAAAAATAGATCCTCTGGTTTGCTTTCTGAAAATCCTCCTCTTTAGCATTATAAATATCAACGAACTTCTGCGGATTCCTGTCGAAGAACGGGAAGAAGCTGCTCTGAATCTGGACCATTATCCGGTGACCTTTCTTGAATGTATGATCGATGGCCTGGAGTTTCACCTTCACATTTGTAACCTCGCCGGGAATAAACGGCTCCGGATTCTCATAACTGTTTCTGAATTTTCCACGCATTATTTCGTAACGGATTAGTCTCTGGTATCCGCCAAGTTCTATATTGTTTGGATTAGGATTCGGGTTCTGCGTATCGTCCGGGTAAACATCAATGATTTTTACTACCCAGTCGGCATCCGTACCTGTAGTAGATACAAAGAGATCGGCGAGTATCGGTCCGGTAATGGTCACGTCTTCTGCCAGTGGCTCGGTTTCAAATGCAAGAACATCGGGACGTGCAGAGGCGAACCTCTGATCCTCACTCATATAAGTCCGGTTGTACATCTGCTGCGAATCATGAAACCTGGCTGTGTAAGGAACCGGTTTGGAGGGATCGCTTATGTATTCACTGAATAACTTTTCTGAACCCGACGGCATTTCCCGAACAAGCTTATTCCCATAGCTGAAAAAAAGTTTTGAGGGGATTGTATTTACCGGCGGCCATTCATTGTGATGAATCCATTTATCATCGCCTGTCCTGTAGGTTACTGCTTCGGGAATATTGAGATCTCCTTCACCTTTCAGAAAATAATTAAAGAACGGATTAAGGATCTTCTCGTTGTAATATTCAGAGGTGTTTTCAGGAAAATTAAAATCGCCGAAGGAACTTCCGTTGCTTCTGGACCATCCACCGTGACTCCATGGTCCCATTACAATATAATTATTGTTATTAGTATTTTTTTCTTCTATCGATTTATAGATATTCAGTGGGCCGTATAGATCTTCGGAATCGTACCATCCTCCTACAATCAATGATGCAGGTTTTACATTTTTAAAGTGGGGGAGATTATTTCTGGACTGCCAGAATTCGTCGTATGTTCCATGACTGGTTATTGCATTCCAGAATGGAAGTTTGTTCTGAAAAAATCTTGTCTGGATATTCGGTAGAGGTCCAAGATCCAGGAAAAAATTGTACATGTCCGGCGACGGATACGGAGGAATCGATTTCCAGGTTGTAGTCAATCCCTCCCGCGGCTGATCAAATCCCTTAAAAAAATTGAAAGACATTGTAAGTGTTAAAGCACCGTTATGATGCATATCGTCGCCAATAAACCAGTCAGCTATCGGAGCCTGAGGCGATACGGCTTTCAATGCCGGATGAGAATCAATTAAACTCATTGCGGCGTAGAATCCGGGATACGAGATTCCCCAGATACCGACTTTGCCGTTATTGAATTTTAGATTTTTAACCAGCCAGTCGATTGTGTCGTATGTATCGCTCGGTTCATCAAACTGGTTTCCTTTTTTATCGGGAATGTAAGCGCGCATATTATCGTATTCCCCTTCGCTCATGAATTTTCCGCGGACATCCTGAAAAACAAAAATGTAGCCGTTCTTCGGAAAGCTATCGTTCGGCCCAAGAGAATTCGGGAAGTTCTCTTCACCATAAGGAGCCGCTGTATAAGGTGTTCGGATCATAAGAACGGGGTAGTCTTTAGTTGTATCTTTTGGAGTATAAACAGAAGTGAATAATGTAATACCGTCGCGCATCGGAATCCGGTATTCTTTCTTGCTGTAATTCTCTTTTATCCACTCCCGTCCCTGACCGAATATGGAAAACGAGACTAATATTAAAAGAAGAAATATTTTTTTCATTACTATAACTCCGGATTTAATTTACAGTTTTTAATTTCTGCCAGTCGGATAGATTTCTGTTCATCTGATTGATATGAACATCAACGTGATTCGAATAGATTTCCAGCCATTGATCAAGATTTACTTTTCCTCTTTCGGGATGCAAAACATAGTTATTCCATTTGGAGTCGGGCAGATTCTCAAGAAGCTTAACGGTTAAAACCCTCAGGAAAGCAAATAATTCCAGTGCGGTATCTATATCCTGGATGCTATACTTTAACTCTTCTGCCCAGAGATCCTGATCGTAAACCATAATCCCGGAACCAGGTTCTGCAATAATTTTTCTGCATCGTGCATAAGCAACGGCCTCACTGTCAGCCATGTGTATTATTATTTCTCTAATACTCCATTTCCCTGGAGCGGGTTTGAAATCAAATGCCTGCTTGGGATAATTTTGAAGTGCTATTCTTAATTTGTCGAATCCGTTTCTGAAATTTTTCAGATTTTCTGAACGAGTCATATGCCCCCCCGCTATTTAACCGGGTAGAATTTTTTCTGCTTCAGTTAATTTCTCTTTTCTTCCGAGGTCAAGAAACAAAGAATTACTATGATCAAAATAAGCTATTCGGCTTTTATTTGCGATCTTAAGATAAAGATCTACCAGGGAGAAAACATTCTTCTCCGGCATGAGTTTAAAAATCTCCGTCTCAACAATCTGAATTCCGCTGAATGCCATTTCCGCAATTTCACCTTCCGGGAGTCGGGCGTTTCTGATTTCTCCGGTATTTATATTTTTCCAGCCGCATAAATATTTATTGTTATCGAATAAAAAATATCTGGATGACTTCCGTTTCTGAACGGCAAGAGTTGCTACCGTATTGTTTTCTATATGATGATTATAAAGTTCGGTAAGGTTTATATCTGAAATGATATCAACATTATGAATTAAAAAAGGTTTCTCGTCGTTAAAGAACCACCGGACATTTTTAAGTCCGCCGCCTGTATCGAGAAGGAGATCAGACTCATCGGAGATTGTAATTTCAACTCCCGGGAATTTTTTTCTGTTAAGGAAATCGATTACCTGGCCGGCAAAATGATGCACATTAACGATGATAGAATTAAAACCGGATTCAGAAATTTTTTTTACTGCATACTCCAGAAGGGTAATACCGTTAACTTCAATAAGCGCTTTCGGTTTATTGTCGGTTAATGGTTTAAGCCGTGTGCCAAGTCCTGCTGCAAGTATTAAAGCTTTCATCCGAATATTTTTTTAATCCGAAAATTTTGTATGAGTAAGTATAACATTAATATCATATTTGCTTCTTAGATATGATGCGAGGGATTCGGCACAGAAAACTGAACGGTGCTGTCCGCCTGTGCATCCGTAGTTTATCATCAGGTCGGTCCATCCCCGTTCAATATAGTTTATAACAGATTGTTCAACTATGTCTGTCGATTCTTTAAGAAATTTAATGGCTTCGGGTTGTGATTCAAGAAATTCTTTTACGGGCAGGTCTTTTCCGGTAAGGTGTTTGTACTTTTCTATCCGGCCGGGATTTGGAATAGCACGGCAATCGAATACAAACCCTCCTCCGTTTCCTGTGTAATCGGAAGGAATGCGTTCCCGGTAGGAGAAACTGCTGATCCTTACTGTAAGCTTACCTGACGATGCAGAAGGGAGCGGGAAAAATCCTCTATTCTTTTTACTGATGATTGTTTCAAAGCAATTAAAAAGTTCAGGCAGTTTCAAACGGATTTTTTTCGAATTTATTACCGATTCGAGATTGTTAATGGCATAAGCAATACTTGTAATGAAGTGAGATTTACCCTGAAAATAACCTCTGTATCCGTAGGCGCCAAGCATCTGTAGAATTCTGATCAATGCAAAGTCGTAGAAATATTCTTTGAATTGTTTTGAGCCGATCTTTTTCAATTTATTAACCGACTCGATATAAAATTCGAGCAGTTCACTTCTAAGCTGTACATCGAAATTTAACTTGGAACTGAAAAGAAAGGAAGCCGCGTCGTACTGAAGCGGACCTTTTCTTCCACCCTGAAAATCGATGAAGAAAAGTTCTTCGTCCATTACCATTATGTTGCGCGAATTGAAGTCGCGGTACATAAAATAATTTTTATCGGCCTTCAGAAGTTGTCCGGTTATGGCTGTAAAATCCTCCTCAAGTTTCTGCTCGTCGAATTGGATGCCGGTAAGTTTTAGAAAGTAATACTTGAAATAACTTAAATCCCATAGAATCGACTGCCTATCGAATGAAGAACGCGGGTAACATTTTTTAAAATCAATTCCTTTTGAACCGGAAATCTGAAATCGGGTTAATTCAATCAATGATCTTTGAATTAAATCAAGTTCGTAGTGTGAGTATCGTTTTTTCCCGGCTGGTGTAGTTAAAATGTTGAAGAGTGTCTGATTCCCAAGATCTTCAACAAGATAAATATTCTCTTTCAGATCCAAAGAATAAATCTTTGGAACATTCAGATTCATTTTCAAAAAATGTTTTGCGAGGTAAGTGAATGCAACATTCTCCCTTTTATCGGGATTGAATACTCCAATAGCGGAAATTTCTGTTCCCCTCAACCGGTAATATTTCCTTACCGATCCTGATTCCGGAAGAGGTGTAAATGAAATTGGTTTTTCATCCGACCACTTCCCGAATAGATTTTCCAGTTTATTTCTTACATCCATAATTCACTATTTCGAAATTTCAGGTTGATTAAAATACCATTCAATTCTGGAACATTGCGTACATATTAAAGCCGAAGCAGTTCTATTTGCCCAGTCGAAACCGAAGAATGTCATGGCGGTGGTATTCAATAAAACATCCCTGGCTTCAAACTTGTCATTACCGCAATTAGGGCAAACAATTTTTTTTCCGAAATTTTTATAGGAAGCGATTAAAGGTTGTCTCGGATTTCTGTCGAATATACCCATTTAGAACTCCAATGCGTTTGTACATTCCAATTGTTAAATAATCTTTTTAAATTACTTAAAACCTCGGACGCCTCGGTCTCTCCTCATTAGGATCGAAATATTTCCTGGGGAGTTTTTCATCCCGCATAGCGGCGTTATACACAAATGCGGCCATAATAACCGCCGACTGCATCAGGTCTCCGCGTATAGTAAGATCATAAACATCCATGTTAGAGTGATGTGTTCTGGTATCATAGTGGAGTTCATCCTGAATAAACTGGAATCCGGGAAGTCCGGCACCGTCGAATGACTGATGATCTGTTCCGCCGGTGTTTCTTATAGTTACTGTTGTAGCTCCTAAACTGTGGAACGGCTTTAGCCACTCCTGAAAAATCGGAAGAACGGCTTCGTTACCCTGTGTGTAAATCCCCCGGATTCTACCTGCACCGTTATCATAATTAAAATAGGCAGAGAGTTTATCGTAATCAGGTTTTTTCTCTTTCTTGTCACGATCGAAGAAGTGATTCCTTACATATTCTCTTGAGCCGACAAGGCCGACCTCCTCGGCATCCCACAAAGCAATCCTGATTGTCCTTCGCGGTTGAACGCCGATAGCTTTAAGGATTCTTAAAGCCTCAAGGGCGACGGCACAACCCGCAGAGTTATCCGTTGCACCGGTTCCTGCATGCCATGTATCGAAGTGACCGCCGAGAATTACAATTTCGTCTTTTAATTTTTTGTCGGTGCCCGGGATCTCCGCAATAATATTATATCCTAACGAATCGGAATCAATAAAATCCGCTCTGTATTCCATTTCAAGTTTAACCGGTACATTCTGTTTAAGAATTCTTACAATCCGGTTATAATGTTCAACAGCAATTGCAATCTGGGGAATAACATCGGGCGAGCCTTTTCTGTATGAACCTCCGCTTTGAACAAAAATAGTTCCGTATCTTCCCTGAGCCGGTTCAACCGTAACGGCAGCGCCTTCACTTATAAGAAATGAAGAAATTGCCTGACGAAGACGGTTGCGTGCCATAAATTCCTCCATCCTGTTCGCAAACGGGGAACGTCCGCCCGGTTCCGGTAGATTCTCCAGCTCTTTCAGTTCTTCATCAGAATATCTCTTTGCGTCAGGTTCAAATGAAGTCTGTACTTCCTGTTCTCCCTGAACGAATACGATCGCGTTTTTCAGTTTTCCTTTGAACTGCTGAAGGTCCTCCTCTTTTTTAATTTCCATAAGGACAGGTGTCCCCGCTACAGTACCGTTTAATCCCGGAGTCCATGCTTTAGGATACCCGATTATCGGCATATACTGAGGTTCGGTCATTGCGAAGTAGAATTTTTTCAATTCCCATCCGCGTCCGAATGTACCCCACGGTTCCATCCGGGCATTCAGAAGACCAAGCTCGTTCATACTGGATACTATCCATTTTCCGGCCTCTCTATATTTGTCGGAACCGGCTAATCTGGGGGAGTAGATGTCGGTCAGATAGCTTAAATACTCCATCACTTTGGAATTCTCAAGACCTTCTCTTTTAATTCTCTGCATTACCTGGTGGTCAATTTTCTCCTGGGCTACTGAAACAAATGAAATGAGCAGGAGAAAAAATAATGTGTAGAATTTTTTTAACATGATAACCCTCTTAATAATTAATAAATTTTTCTATCTGCCTTCGGTGGCGGAGTATATGTACAATTGCGTGTTCGAACATCATTTCGATATCATAAAGACCCCAACGTGTTTCCTGTCTTGTTGCCAGTATCTGCTTATCGGTCATATTCCAGAAACCCTCAATTGAATTTGCCGTAAATGTGAGCGCTTTATTGATTGCTCTAACGGCGGACTTTGAATTTTCAATTTTAAATTCGGGATTAACCGGAACAAGTGCTAAAAAGATCCTGATCTGGTTTGCATATCTGTAAGCAGCGCTTACGACGTGGGTAATTATCGATTTTATTGATCGGCAGTCTTCGTCGGTTGTTTTAGCGTCGTAAATCCTATCGAATTTTTCCGGAGGAAGGTTTTCCAGAATCCTGATTAGATCAGACGCGGCGCGTTCATACTCGTCCATTAATGCGCCGATAGCTCCGGTGCGGAGAGAGTTCTTTGTCATTAATTGATTTAGTTAAGTTTTTCTTTAAACACGTTCGGAAAATAGTAAAAAATCTTATTCACTCCCGTCATAATTCAGAATTGGCCGCAGCCACTTTTCAGCTTCCTTCAAACTGATCCCTTTCCTTTTTCTGTAATCATCCACCTGATCTTTGCTTATTTTGCCGACAGAGAAATATTTAGCATCCGGGTGTGCGAAATATAAACCGCATACCGATGCTGCCGGATACATTGCAAAACTCTCTGTAAGACTGATGCCAATCCTTTTCTCAACATCAAGTAATTTCCAAATAGTCAGTTTTTCAGAATGATCCGGTTGAGCTGAATAACCGGGTGCCGGACGGATACCGATATACTCTTCGGCAATTAAATCCGTGTTAACAAAATTTTCGTCCTTCGAATAACCCCAGACCTCTTTCCTTACCTTCTCGTGAAGATATTCTGCAAAAGCTTCGGCAAGACGGTCGGCAACCGCCTTTGTCATTATAACATTATAATCGTCGTGTTCTTTTTCATACTCTTCAATAATATTTTCGATTCCGATACCGGTTGTAACAGCAAACATTCCAATATAATCCACTTTACCGGTTTCCCTGGGTGCAATAAAATCGGATAGAGAAATGTGGGGCAGGTTTTCCGATTTTATCATTTGCTGACGGATTGTATGCAGCGTTTCAAGAACTCCGTCTCTTTTTTCATCACGGAAAATAATTATATCATCATCAACAGAGTTTGCCGGAAAGATTCCAACAATCCCATTGGCTTTTAACAGTCTGCTTTCTATTATCCGGTCGAGCAGTCTGTTTGCGTCGTTATAAATTCTTTTAGCCTCTTCACCGTACTTTTCATTTTCAAAAATATCTGGAAACCGGCCTTTGAGTTCCCAAATTGAAAAGAATGGAGTCCAGTCGATATATTTTCTTATCTGCAAAAGGTCTGCATTTTCAACAACAGAAACTCCGGTTGAAGATGGTTTCGGGACGGAAAATTTATCCCAGTCAATTTTGACTCTATTTTTTCTTGCCTGATCGATAGGAATATATTCCCGCACAATTTTTCTTTTATTGTGTTCCTGCCGCAGCTTTTCATATTCCGATCTGGTATTACTTATGAATTGATCCCTATTCTCATTGCTAACCAGATTGCTGACTACATTAACGCTTTTAGAAGCATCGAGGACATGAACGGTTGCTTCCGAATACTCCGGAGCAATTTTAACGGCGGTGTGAATCCTTGAAGTTGTTGCACCCCCTATAAGGAGAGGAATCTTTAATCCCATCCGTTCCATCTCTTTAGCTACGTGAACCATTTCATCTAGTGAAGGCGTGATCAATCCGCTTAAGCCGATAATATCTACATTCTTTTCAATTGCCGCAGAAAGGATTTTATCCGACGGAACCATCACACCCAGGTCGATAACATCATAGTTGTTGCAGCCGAGAACAACGCCGACAATGTTTTTCCCTATATCATGAACATCGCCCTTTACAGTAGCGAGCAGAACGGTTGATGATGATTTATTTGTATTGTTATTCGTTGATTTCGTTTCAAAATAAGGTATAAGGTATGCAACAGCTTTTTTCATTACCCGTGCACTTTTAACAACCTGAGGAAGAAACATTTTCCCCGAACCGAATAAATCACCGACTACATTCATCCCCGCCATCAGAGGCCCTTCAATTATTTCGAGTATGGAGCTGTATTTGATTCGCGCCTCGTCGCAATCCTGATCGATATAGTCCGTTACACCGTTAATCAATGAATACTTCAGTCTCTCTTCAACGTTTTGTTTTCTCCATTCAATCTCTTCTTTTTCAATCTTATCTTCTTTAACAATTTTATTAGCATACTCAACTAGCCTTTCGGTAGCATCATTTCTTCTATTTAAGAGAACATCCTCAACCAGTTCCAGCAGATCCTTAGGGATCTCTTCATAAACGGCCAGTTGTCCCGCATTTACAATTCCCATATCCATACCGGATTCTATTGCGTGATAAAGAAATGCCGAATGCATCGCTTCCCGGACTTTATCATTTCCGCGGAAGGAGAACGAAACATTACTAACACCGCCGCTAATTTTTGCCAGCGGAAGATTTTTCTTTATCCATTTAACCGCTTCGAAATAATTAAGAGCATACTGATTATGTTCCTCAATACCAGTAGCCACGGCAAAAATATTCGGATCAAAAATAATATCCTGCGGTGGTAATCCTACTTCTTGGGTAAGAATTCTGTAAGCTCTTTCGCATATTTTTATTTTCCGCTCGTATGAATCGGCCTGGCCGTTCTCATCGAACGCCATAACTATAACAGCGGCGCCGTACTTTAAAATTTTTGAGGCATGCTCTTTAAAAATTTCCTCACCTTCCTTCAGTGAAATAGAATTTACGATTCCCTTACCCTGAAGACATTTTAAACCGGCTTCGAGAACACTCCATTTGGATGAATCGATCATTACCGGGATTCGCGAAATATCCGGTTCGGCAGCAAGCAGGTTTAGAAATTTTGTCATCGCTTCTTCAGAGTTAATCAATCCCTCGTCCATATTCACGTCAAGGATCTGCGCACCGTTTTCAACCTGGTCTCTCGCAACCGAGAGTGCTTCTTCAAAATTACCCTCTTTTATTAATCGTGCGAATTTTTTCGAGCCGGTCACATTCGTTCGTTCACCGATATTTATGAAGTTTGAATCGGGACGCAATATCAGCGGTTCTAATCCGCTTAACCTGAGAAGAGGTTCCACTTCCGGAATCCTTCTCGGTTTATAATTCGCCGCTATTTCTGAAAAATACTTTATATGTTCGGGGGTTGTACCGCAGCACCCTCCAATTATATTTACTAAACCATCTTTGAGATAATCCTCGAGAACTGAGGACATAGTTCCGGGCGTTTCATCGTATCCGCCGAATTCATTCGGCAATCCGGCGTTAGGATACAGACTTACAAACGTATTTGCGATGCGGGACATTTCCGTAATAAAAGATCTCATCTGAGAGGCGCCGAGCGAACAGTTTAAACCAACACTCAGTAAATTCTTTGTATGAGCGATCGAGATCCAGAATGCTTCAGTATTCTGACCGGATAAAGTTCTTCCGCTCATATCGATTATTGAGCCGGAGATCATAACCGGAAGATCCTTGCCTGTTTCATCCATCAATTCCATTATTCCGTAGAGAGCCGCCTTGGAATTGAGAGTATCGATAATTGTCTCAACGAGCAGGAGATCGGCTCCGCCGTCGATTAATCCGCGTGCCTGTTCTTTGTAAGCATCTTTCATCTGGTCGAATGTTACTGCACGGAAACCGGCATCCATTACATCAGGTGAAAGTGAAAGTGTTTTATTAGTCGGGCCCAGGGCGCCTGCAACGAATCTAGGTTTATCCGGAGTTCTACCTGTGAATTCGAGGGCAACTTCTTTTGCTATTCTGGCAGCCTCAAAATTTATTTTATAAACTAAGTGCCCGGTCTGGTAATCGGATTGCGAAATTGAAGTCCCGTTAAATGTATTTGTTTCTACGATATCGGAACCTGCTTCAAAATACTGCCTGTGAATTCCTTTAATAATCTCCGGCTGTGTAAGAACAAGTAAATCGTTATTGCCTTTTAATTCAACCGGGTGATCCTTTAGAAGCTCGCCCCTGAATTCCTCTTCAGTTAATTTGTGGCGCTGAATAAGTGTTCCCATGGCGCCGTCAAGAACAAGTATCCTCTCCTCCAGTATTCTCTTTATTCTATCTAATGTAGAACTCATATTATTTCTTTCTCTTCATATGGTTTGTTTAGGTATAGATTTTTTTTACCGGCTGCTGCAGTGTTTTGATTCAAATTATAGTTATACTTAACTTTCGCTCAAATATAATAAATAAAAGAGAAGTTTATGATAGTAGTTACCGGAGGGGCCGGATTTATAGGAAGTGCCATAGTATGGAAGCTTAACCGTATGGGCATTGATAAGATTATTATAGTTGATGAACTTGGTAAGGACGACAAGTGGAAAAATCTGAACGGACTGAAGTATGAGGATTTTGTTCACAAGGACGATTTCATTTCGATGATAATGCAAAGCAGAGTCCCGTTCAAAGTTTCCTCAATTATTCATATGGGGGCGTGTTCATCAACTACCGAAAAAGATGCGGATTACCTGATGGATAACAATGTTCACTATTCTCAGGAGCTTGCTAAATATTCTCTTAATAATGGCCTGCGGTTTATCTATGCCTCGTCAGCTGCAACTTACGGCGACGGTTCCGCCGGTTACGAGGATAATGATTCTCTGCTTAACGGTCTTCATCCGTTAAATATGTACGGCTACTCGAAACATCTCTTTGATACCTGGCTGAAACGGAACGGGATGATCGATAAAGTTGTCGGACTGAAATTCTTTAATGTTTACGGTCCGAATGAATATCACAAGGGGGATATGCGGAGTGTGGTTCATAAATCTTTTGAACAGGTGCGTGATACCGGAAAAGTAAAACTTTTTAAATCCTATAAACCCGAATTTAAGGACGGCCAACAGAAAAGAGATTTCATTTATGTTAAAGATGCTGTCGATATGACCCTCCACTTTTTTGAGCACAGGAATTTCAACGGCATATTTAATATTGGTACGGGAAGGGCTCAGTCGTGGCTCGATCTTGTTACCGCCGTATTTAGTGCACTTAATAAACCTGTTAATATCGAATTTATTGAGATGCCGGAGGAGATAAAAGGCAAGTATCAGTATTTTACAGAAGCCGATACAACAAAATTGAAACTTACCGGATATGATAAAAAAATAAGTAATGTTGAAGAGGGTGTAAGTGATTATGTAAAAAACTATCTTCTCAAAGATCAATATCTTGGTTTAACTAAAGAATAATCCGGAGGGAAATTGGTAAAAGATACAACCCGGGGTGAATTCAGGAAACGGCTCTATTTTCTTACACTCAAACTGATTGAGTTTATCGACCTCCTTCCGAAAGATAATGTCTCTCAGCGGATTGCCGATGAAATTTTCAGCAGCGGTACAAGTGTGATAAGCAATTATATAGAAGCAACCGCGGCGGCTACCAAAAAGGAACTTAAGGATTTTACTCTGGCCAGCGTGAAATTTGCGAATGAATGTAAGTTATGGCTCGCACTTGCTAGAGACAGCAAGAGGGCTAAATCCGAAAAAGTAAAATGGTTTCTCGATGAACTCGACGAGATCTCAATTCTACTTAGCGATTCAGTAAAATAAAAATAATCATTATGCAGCTTGCTACTCTCTGTTATGTAATTAATAAAGATAAAACATTGATGCTCCACCGTATCAAGAAAAAGGACGATATCCATGAAGGAAAATGGAACGGCCTCGGTGGAAAATTTGAAAAAGGGGAAACACCCGAAGAATGTGTTATAAGAGAAGTAAAAGAGGAGAGCGGCTTAACGATAAGAAAACCCAGACTCCATGGATTTATTACATTCCCGATGTTCGACGGCAAGAAAGACTGGTACGTTTTCATGTTCACCGCAACGGACTTTAAAGGAAAACTGATCGATTCCCGGGAGGGTAAACTCGAATGGATACAGAATAACAAACTGCTTGAATTGAATCTCTGGGAAGGGGACAGGATTTTTATTCCCTGGCTCTTTCAGGATAAGTTTTTCAGCGCACGCTTCGATTATTCGAACGGCAATTTAAAGAAGTATTCGGTAGAGTTTTACTAAGAAAAGGGAGTCTAATATGCCGAGAGTAATTCCGCCACCAGCAGAAAATCAAACTAAAGTCCCGGATCTTAATCAGGAAAGATTTTTTTCGGAAACACTCTTGAGTCAGAGAATTCACTTCTTTATAATCTTTTTCGTTATTGTAGTAACCGGTGCAATTATTGCCGCAAATTTTTCAAATTCATATCTGGTAATTATTCTTTCCATGGGAACTATAATCTCGTGGGGATTAACTCTCACAATTCTGAGATTATCATTAAGGATCAGATTCATAAATAAAAAACTGGGCCCGGAAGGAATAAATTTCGTCTCGGCTTTTCTTAAACTTCCATTCAGAATTCTCGGCTGGTTCAGTGATATCTTTATCCCGGTTGTCTGTTCGCTGCTGATAACATCGGGATTAATCCTCTCAACATCCGGTTACTTCGACTTAAAACTGGTTCCTCGCAAGGTTGAACAGACTTTTAAAGAGGGTATTAAGATCGGAAGCGACACTCTAAAAAAACCTAAAGAGCCGGTCCGGATAAAAGAATTTAAGAATATCGACAGTGTAATTCAGAATTAGTCCGCTGCCGAAAAAGATCTAACCAAGCTTTCTTTTTAGGAATCCGCCTATCAGATCGTTCACATTCTCCGGATTTTCGAGAGGGGACATATGGCCCGCACCGGGAACAACAGCGAATTCAGCTCCCGGAATTTTTTCCGACATAGCTCGCATTACCGGCGGGGGAGTTAGTCTATCGAAAGATCCGCAAATCACGAGTGCCGGAATTTTAATATTATGAAGAGAGGCGGTTGTATCGGTTCTGCTCATAATTGCGATTATGCATCCCTTCACTCCGATAGGGTCGTGCTTATAGGATTTGCTGAGAGTTGATAAGAACATTTCTTTCTGGTTCTGAGGAGTTTCGTCGGCAAAACAGTTTGTAACAAAAGCATCCGCAAATTTTTTAAGTCCCTCTACATTGATCTGATTTATCGCCGATGCACGTTTCAATTTACCCGTATTATCATCTGCTTCCGGACGGGTATCCATCAGAATAACTGCTTTGAATAGATCATGATGTCTTTCGACAGCACGAAGAGCAATGTATCCTCCCATCGATAAGCCGCAGAGCACAGGATTATTTAATTTTAGAACGGATATTACCGTTAAAAGATCATCCACAAAAAATTCCAGTGTATACTGGCCATCACCCACAAAACTTTTCCCCAAGCCGCGCACATCGTAAGCGACGCAATAATAATCCTTCTTCAAAAATTCAATTTGATTTTCCCACATAGTATGGTCATATGGAAATCCGTGGACGAAGACCACCGGTTGTTTTTCCGGATTGCCGAAAGTATTAACCGAGAGTCCGTTTATTATCTGGTTCATATCTCCTCAAAATTAATTTACCTGTTGGACGAAAATATGCCACTTGAACAGAATATCCAAAATGTGGGTTTTATCCGGAGATAAAAAAAATTGTTTGGATAGATTAATTTCTTTTCTAATTTAAACCCGTAATTAATTCCGGTTGTCTCTTGACCGAAAACTAAAATTTGAGGTTAGTATGAAAAGGATCAAAATTCTTTCGCTATTCGCTCTTACTCTTCTCGCATTAGCGGGTTGTAATCAGCCTGATAATGTTGAACCAAAAATGCAGGATAACATCGAAGCGCCTCAGTTCATTCTAATAGATAATTCGGATATTCTAAACGGTATTGAGGATGCAACACTGGATTCTGATATGAAATTTAATTCCTCTTTATTCAATTTCGGTTTTATGAATATGGGCGGAAATCTTACTCCCGGCAATCCGGCTTTAAGAGGAAATTCATGGCTTGAAAAATTTGATTTTACAAAACAGCTCGGTCATATCTTTAGAAGATTGAATCTGGATGAATCCCAGAGAGCATCTGTAAGAGAACTTATTAAAGCTTATCATGAATCCCTGAAACCCCTTATAATTGAATTCCGTACCGCAAATGAGGCAGTTGTAAAAGAAGCAAATGAAAAAAGAAAAGAGGTAATGGCCAGCTTTAGAAACGGTGATATAACACGTCAGCAAGCCGCCGCACAGTTATTAAGATTGAATAAAGACACCAGGGATAAAATTAAAAATAATCCTGAATCGCTTCGAATTGCCGATGAGATCTGCAGATTGAATTCAAAACTTCTCGAAGACATAGAATCACTCCTCAATGATGAACAAAAAGTGAAGTGGGAACAGATGATTCAACGTTTGAAAAAGGATTGCTGATTTACACAAAAAATTTCGAAGCCGGTCCGAAACGACCGGCTTTTTCAATTCTATCCTTTTATTACACCGACTGGTTTTAATTTCGCGACTTTCATACTTATTCCGGCATTATGCATTACATCCACAACATCAAAGACATCTTTATATGCGTGAGGCATCTCTTCGGCAATTGTTTTATATCCCTTGGCCCGGATAACAATTCCTTTGGAAGTTAATTCATCAATGAGGTTTTTACCTTTAGCTTCTTTAAGCGCCTGATGCCTGCTTTGAATTCTGCCTGCGCCGTGACAGGAGCTTCCAAAAGTCTCATCCATTGCCCGGGGAGTTCCAACGGATACAAATGAGTACCTGCCCATATCGCCCGGGATTAGCACCGGTTGGCCTGTGTCCCTGTATCTTTCCGGTATGAAATTGCTTCCTGGCGGAAAAGCTCTGGTTGCACCTTTGCGGTGGACGCAGACTTTCTTTTTTGCACCGTCTATAATATGTTCTTCAATCTTTGCGATGTTATGGCATACATCGTAGATAAGTCTGAATCCCAGTTCGTTATCCGAAATACCCAGTGTTCTTTTGAAACTTTTCATGGCAAGATTCATAATTATCTGACGGTTATTCCATGCGAAGTTTGCTGCTGCTTTCATCGCGCTCAGATAATCATCTCCTTCCGAAGAACGGATTGGAGCGCATGCCAGCTGCCTATCGGGAAGTCTGAATCCGAATTTCTTTTCCGACTTTAACAGTAGTTTAAGATAATCCTCGCAAACCTGGTAACCGAGCCCTCTCGATCCGGTATGAATCTGAATTACGATCTGGTTCTTGAAGAGTCCGAATACCGCGGCCGATTTTTCATCATAGATTTCTTCAACAAAATCAATTTCTAGAAAGTGGTTGCCGGATCCGAGAGTGCCTGCCTGATCCATACCTCTTTCAATTGCGCGTTCGCTTACAGAATCCGGATCGGCATTTTTCAATTTCCCGTTTTCTTCTGTCAATTCAAGGTCTTCGCTGCAGCCGAATCCGTTTGATACAGCCCATTCGGCTCCCTCCTTAAGAATCCTCTTAGTTTCTGATGGATTCAATTTTTTAATTGCACCGCTTGCGCCGACGCCCGTCGGAATATCAGCGAATAAATTTTCTACGAGCTTGCGGATATTAAATTTAACATCTTCGAGTTGAAGAGATGTCCGGGCTAACCTGACGCCGCAATTAATATCATAGCCGACTCCACCGGGGGAAACAACGCCGTCATTCAAATCTGTCGCAGCAACTCCTCCTATCGGGAAACCGTAACCCCAATGAATATCCGGCATGGCAAGCGAATATTTCTGAATGCCGGGGAGATGAGCCACATTAACAACCTGTTTTATTGCTTCGTCGGATTGAAGTGTTTCGTCTATCATTTTGCGGGATGTGTAGATCCGTCCGGGTACAAGCATATCGCCAGTTCTGGGAATCTCCCAGAGATTTTCATTCAGCTTTTCAATTTCAATTCCTTTTATCTTCATTCAGTCCTCCGGAAAGTAGCTGTTGTAATAACCGGATTATCTCTATCAAATATCAAATACGATCGTTGTCTTAAATAAATTCCCCTCTTTTTCAATTTTCATTTTGTGATAGGTCACTGCTTTGATCTCAACTTTCAACTTATGAATATCAAGGTCGTGTTTCTGACCGAACAGTTCAATTTCGAGCTGGTAACCTGATTCTGTCTGTTCTATAAGCAGATTTTGAATAGTAACAAAGACCCAGCTCTTTGTATATAGTTGAAAATTTAATTCACTCAGTAATTCAGTGAGGAGAACTTCGGGAGAGGGCGCATTGAAGATAAATTTTTTGGAAGATTCTTTTTGAAATGAACTTATATTCATTGCCGCTTCCCGCCAGGCATAACAGGATGAAATGAATAATTCATTTAATGTAGATCCTTCCACTTCAACGGCAATATCCGCCGTGTGATCTATAAATTTGTATGGCATAATAAATCCCGATCATTGTCGGGATTAATTTAAGTATGTTTTATAATAGAGGAAAGAAAATTAGAAGTAGTAGAGATATTTGATTTTAAATACCGAAACCCTGTCGCTTAACTCCATCGACCGTGTATTGTTAAACCTGTCGTGTACTTCGTTTATAGCAAGATATATCCAGCTTTTTGGGGAGAATTGATATGAGAAGAGTCCGCCAAAATAGATTCTTTCCATCTTGTCGGTCGATTTTTTCTTTTCACTTATTTTGAAACTAATAGAACGATAAAAGGTTTTCCCCAAAAACGTTACTTAAAGTCGAGTCATTATTTATTCATGAAGGGATGGTTTATAAAAAAAATCGTATACAAATTTAAAGACCTGCTCCGGTTGTTCAATCCAAGAATAATGTCCGCACCTTTCAATAAAAATTAGTTGTGCGTTTTTATAATATCGTAATAAAAATTGAGGAACAGATTCGCCAACTGGATCTTGCCTTCCATTAAGTATGAGAACCGGTTTATCGAATCGTGATTTCAACTTTTCCAAATTCAAATCCTTTCTTTGGATATCCCCCCATATCCATTTTCCAAGTTCGAAATTGAAATCTGAATCTTTCATTATTTGACTAACGAGCAAAGACTTTGTTCTATCAAAAAAATATCCAGGCATTCTAGCACGAATTCTTTCTACAAGTGCATGATGAGGGTCTACAGCAATCCTTAATGAATCATTCCAATAATCAAATTGCGAGATCTCTTCAGAGCTAAGTCGTGATGTAATGTTGTCAACAAAGTAACTAAACACATTTGTATTGAGGCCAAGCGATCCTAAAAGTATTAGTTTAGATATTGAAGCTGGACAGAAATGAGAATAAATAGATGCCAAATAACCACCGTATGAAAAACCAAGTACATTCCATTCATTTAAACCAAGTTCTTTTCTGATTGCTTCAAAATCAGAGAGAGTTAGTTCAATAGAAATTGTTGTTGAATCAAGCACCGCGGGCATTGATTTGCCCGTACCTCTCTGGTCTACTAAAATACACTGAAAATTTTTCGATAGAAGTTCACATAGACCTATATATCGATTTGCATTATCACCGGGTCCGCCGCCAATTATTAGTAATGGTTCTCCTTTTCCAATGACTCGATAATAAATTGTAATACTATTACTTTCAACTTGGTTATATTGTGAAAGACATTCTAAAGAAACGCATTCAATAATTAAAAGAATATAAAATAGTGTACGAATCATATATTCCTCATAAAAATTATTTCTGTTTAAGATCTTAAATAATATTTGGGGTAGCCGTTTAATTGAATCCCAAATCAAATAATTCAGAATCTGGTTGAGTGAATGAGAAAGGAAATTTCAACTTAATTTCCTGACGTGTAGTTATTGCTTACAAATATCAATAACCAAATTAGTATTTGGGATTTGAAACTGGTTCGTGAATCTGAGAAGGGAGTCGAATCCAGAATTTATCAATATCTTTAGGAACTTCAACGGCAATCCAGATCACTATTTCCCATCCTTTTTCTTTCATAACAAGGTTGCCTGAACTATCAGGCTTATCACTAAATAGGTCTGCATCTTTGCCGTCTGGTGTTTTACCTCGTTGTCCTATTGCCCGAGCAATGGCTAAAGTTAGTTTTTCTTTATAAATAAAATTTAGAGCAAAAAGTTGTGGACTGATACTAACTTTTCCATAATCCGGAGCTAATCCTTTTATTTTTACCAGCAAAAGAGTTAATGATAGTTACATCTACCAATGCAATTGCAGAATCATTGTTTTGGTAAAATAAAATATTACTTATTATGATTCTATATAGAATTAAAGAAAATGATATGATTGTAATTAGTCTTATTAATTTCATTTGTTCTTGAGCATGAGTCGTCTCTACTTTGGATTTATAATTCCTTGGGCATCAACCTTCCATGAGGGAGACTTTCGGAAAATATTCTTAAAGGCTCAGGTAAAGTGCATTTTTTTGGAGCTTTAAAATTCAAAATTAAGAGGGGAAACTTCTTACGAACCCACCTCGGGCTCGGCTCCATATTGGGGTGGATATTTTGACCATAAATTTCTGTTATAATCTGATGGATTAAGCCATGATGCTTTCCAAATATATATCGTTAACGCAAGCAGCAATATGCCCAAAACAATATCGCTCATTCCATTCTGTTCCCGGATAAAAATAGAATCAGATGGATTAAAGGAGAAAATACTCCCACGTAAAAATATGCTCTCACTCAAGCCCATTCCAAACAGCGGGCCCATAGTCCAGTTCCAAATAGAATGTAGTCCGATACACATCCATAATGCTCTAGTTTTGTAATAAATTACTCCGAGAAGGGCTCCGGCAAGGATGGTAATTGCAATCGAAAGAATTGTTATACCATTATTGCTCAAATGAGCTACGCCAAATAATAGAGAGTAAATACTAAGAGTTATCCTGAGGTTACTTCCTTCAATTAATGACTGGAAAATATACCCCCGAAATAAAATTTCTTCATAGGCTGCCGAAATAAAAAGTATAAAAAATACACTGATTAAATAAAGAAATGAACTTAACGAAAATACATTTAATGAGAAGTAAGCAGCACCAGTCAACCACAAAATAGCTACACTGGTAATTATCAGCATAAAACCTGTTAACATGCCCGTAGAAAGTTCTCTCAAAGCTCCATTATATAAACCAATCCCCAAAAGGGGAATCGGTCTTTTATCAACCCACTTTAATAACGCAATTCCGGGTATGAAGACGGCAAGCAACTGAAGAGATTTGTCAGCAAGCCGATTCCATAATAATGCGTAATCACTGAGACTGTTACCTTGTAACAACAAGAATGAATTCTCAAATAAATCTAATAGCTTTGAAATAATGACAACCAAAGTAATGTAAATGAGAATTCTCCATCCGGCACGAATATGTCCAAACCGATTTTTGAATACATGTAATTCTGTGATAATATTTTTTTTTGTTTTCAACATCAGAATGATCACCTTATTTTGAAAGAAGAAAAAATCAACTCAAAGGTTTATTTATTTTTACTTTTTCTGTCGTAGCTCTTCTATGATTTTTGCAGAGACCCAATAAATATCATCACCTCTTGAAAAAAACAGATACTTTCCATCTGGAGAAAAGGTGGCGTTGGCATCAGGCTGTTCAGTGTTAATACTATTCCCCATATTGATTAATTCTCCCCAGATCCCATCTTCACTCTTGAATGTTATATACAAATCCCAACTGCCGAATCCACCAGCTCTATCTGAGTGTACTATCATAATTTTATTATCAGGTGAAATACAAACTCCCCTGACTCGCTCTTTGAAAATTTCTTCATTGAGTTTTACCGGTTGATCGAAACGCTCGTTAGAATATTGAGAATAATAAATACCATCTCTTCTTCCGAAGTATAACTTGTGGTCTGTGCTGTAAAATGGTTGAGCTTCGACATCATCAGAATTAACCGGTGAGCCAAGGTTCTGTGGTTCTCCCCAACCATCATTTGTTTTTGACGACATCCAGATATTCGGCATCTTTAGTGGTTCCCCATTCGCTTTTTCAGGTCGATTGGATACAAAAAACAATTTTTGTCCGTCGGGTGAAATAGCAGGTTCATCATTCATGTATTGCATTGAAAATGGAATATCAATAGGTAGACCCCATACATCACTCTTCATTTTGATGGAGATGAAACTGCTCTTTCTTTCAGATGGTGAATTTCCGTTTGATATCATGTTTTTAAAAATGATTTCTGAGCCGTCTTGTGATATCAGGAGTTTAGATTGGACGCCAGATTGTGAAACAATTCCCGGAGCGAAAATTTCTGGTGTCGTCCCTGGTGGTTTTAGACCAAGATAGGGACCACTCAGTTTTGGCAACTCTTTTTCTTGTGCATTAATTGTTGTTACTGTCAAAATTAGGTAACTAATTAAGATTAGTTTTTTCATTATTATTTTTCCTTGCAATTATTTTTCATGAATTGTTTACTGACCTATTAATAGACTTAAAATTTACGGGA